>NZ_CAAKON010000001.1 GCF_901212655.1 Olsenella uli
TGATGTTCTTGGGCTCGAAGGTGTCTGCCAAGGTCTGTCCCCTCTCGTGGTCCTGGCGCAGGCGCCGGCCCGGGGCCGCGCGCCGGCCCGGGGCCGCTAGTCGTTATTCCTGATCGAGATCTCGCCGTCGGCCACCTTGCGCAGGTGGGCGCCGTAGACGGACTTGCCGTAGGCCTCCGCGGCCTCACGCAACGCCTCGGTGTCGATCCAGCCGTTCTCCCAGGCGATCTCCTCGGGCACGGAGACGGGCAGGTCCTGCGCGCGCTCCACCGAGCGCACGAACTCGCCGGCCTCGTAGAGGCTCTCCATGGTGCCGGTGTCCAGCCACGCGTAGCCGCGGCCGAGCGTCACCACGGAGAGGCTACCGTCCTCGAGGTACATCTGGTTGAGGGCGGTGATCTCGAGCTCGCCGCGGGCGCTCGGCTTCACCCTCTTGGCCATCTCGCAGACGCGGCCGTCGTAGAAGTACAGGCCCGTGACGGCGTAGGAGCTCTTGGGCTCGGCCGGCTTCTCCTCGATGGAGACGGCGTTGTGGTCCTCGTCGAACTCCACCACGCCGAAGCGCTCCGGGTCATCGACGTGGTAGCCGAAGACCGTGGCGCCGCCCTCGCGCTCGGCGCGCCCGACGGCGCGGCGCAGGTGGCGGGAGAGCCCGTTGCCGTAGAAGATGTTGTCGCCCAGCACGAGCGCGCAGGGCTCGCCGGCGATGAACTCCTCGCCGATGATGAAGGCCTGGGCGAGGCCGTCCGGCGAGGGCTGGACGGCGTAGGAGAGGTTCACGCCGTAGCGCGAGCCGTCGCCGAGCAGGCGCTCGAAGTTGGGGAGGTCCTGCGGGGTGGAGATGACCAGGATGTCGCGGATGCCCGCGAGCATGAGGGTGGAGAGCGGGTAGTAGACCATGGGCTTGTCGTAGACCGGCAACAGCTGCTTGCTCGTGACGAGCGTCAGCGGGTAGAGGCGGGTGCCGGACCCGCCGGCGAGGATGATGCCCTTCATGTCTTTCCTTTCTCCCCCCAGCAGCCGTGAAGCCATGGCTTGGGTTTTCCCACATAACTAAAGGCCTAGCTTAGCGTAACGAGCGCGCCCGCCCGCGGCCGTCCGCCCTTCAACATGAAAGGAGTGGGGACACGATGCGTCCCCATCCCCTTCCTCATGAGCAGTAAAGCCCATTGCCGACGTCCTGCGTGCCGGCAGTCCGGCAGTCCGGCAGTCCGGCAGTCCGGCAGTCCGGCGAAATCCTAATCCTCGATATACCTCAGGATTCCGTTCCACGGCCTGTCGTAATAGCCGCGGATATAGATTTCCTTACCCGTCTGGTCACCAGGTTTGCCACCGGTGGCGCTGCCAAACTCATTAGCAGAGGCATGGACGAGCTTCTCGTCACCCATGTACACCGCGGTGTGATGACTCTCGTTTAGCAAGATGTCACCACGACGACGCTGGCTGAGGTCGGTGATCCACACGAAGTGACCACGGAGAATCTGCGAGCGCATGTTGCCGGTGTACGAGGCGCCATGCGTGTTGATGCCCGCCGAGCGAAGCGCCGTAATCACGAACGATGAGCAATCATAGTCGCCGCGCTCGCCCCAGCGATACGTCTGGTCGTAGCCGTGGGAGTCGTCATTCGCCATGTCGACCATGAACTTGATGTACGCGTTCACGGTGCGGGAATAGTCGTTGTCCAGAACGATGAGCACACCGTCGTTGTTTGCGGAGTAATACGTCTCGCCGTGCCAGTTGTGCACGTTGCGCTCGAGGTAGCCGGCGCCCACGATGCCATAGTGGGTGCTGCCGTCATCCAGGGTGAATAGACCGGTCTTGGCGCCGTAGAAGCCCTTTTGGTCATCGACCTCGGCAAGCCAGTAACGCTGGAGAGAGCCTCCATCATAGGCGCCCGTCACAAGCCAGCCGCCATTCGACTCGAGCTTGCCGTCGTTGTTGGAGAGCAAGACGAAGGAGCCCCAGGAGAGCTTGCCACGAAGGACGTAGCCCGCGCCGCCCATGCCAAAGCTGTGGGTACCGTCGCTCGCCACGAAGAACCCGCTCATGGCGGCATGGTCCTTTGCGTTCATGTAATAGCGCTGCAGAGCACCGCCGTCATAGGCGCCTGTTACGAGCCAGCCATCGCCAGAGGCAAGGCGGCCGTCGTTGTCAGCAAGGAAGACGCGACCCTGGCCGTTGTCGTACTTGCCGCGAACAACGGAGCCATCGGCCTTGGCATAGGCCCACCAGCCAGAGCCATCGGCGGGATTCACGAGCTCGTTGGTTGCCATGGACGCATCGGCCTTGAACCAGTAGCGCTGGAGACCGCCGCCAAGCTGGTCAGTCACGGCCCAACGCGAAACGGCAGCCTTACCGTCGTTGTCGGCAAGATACGTCTTGCCGACAGACGCCACATACTTGCCGCGAGCAACATATCCCTTGTCGGTTGAGTAGTGGTCCCAGCCGCTCTTGGAGTAGCCAACATGGATGGCGTGGTCACTCTCGACGTAGTAACGCTGCAGATTGCCGTTGTCGAAGGCGCCGGTGACGGTCCATCCGGTCTGGAGAAGCCTTCCGTCGTTGTCGGCGAGGTAGATAAGGTCGCCCAGCGTCAGCTTTCCGCGAAGAATGTAACCGTTGTCGAGTGCGTAGGCCCAGTAGCCGGACTTGGCGGCCTCACCGTTGTCGCCAACAAGGCGGCCCACAGCGAGCTTGCCATCGGCACCAATCCAGTAGCGCTGAAGGCCGTCGCCGCTGTGGCCATCAACGACCCACGAACTCTTGAGATACTGAGCGGCACCGTTGCTGTCATATCCGGTGATGTAGCGATTGTCAGACGTCCAGCCCGTCGGACCGTCCACCTTCACAGCAGCCATGTGCTTCGGAGCGGAGACGGCGCTCGACGAGGCGTCCTCAAGCGAGTCTATGGTGGGGAGCGTCGTGGCGTTCGCGGCCTTATCGGCAGCTGCGAGCTTGTCAGCAGCCTCGGAGTTGCCAGCCGTCTCGGACTCGTCGGCAACCTTGTCAGAGGGGCTCGAGGAATTCTCCTCGCCCGTGGCGGCATTCTCCGCGTCAGCCTTGGTGATGCCGGCCGAATCAGAGGAATCCTCGGTTCCCACACTCTCGGAAGAGACGTTTGCCGTGGAGTCTTCCACCTGAGTATCAGAGGCATCCTGAATGCCGGCAGAAGGCGCCGCAGCGGCTGCGGCCTCAACGGCAGCAAGCTCCTGAGCAACTGCGGCGTGTGGCGCAGCAGCGAGGGCCAGCCCAAGGCCCGCCGTGGCCACAAGGGCACCGTATCCCGCCTTGAATCTATTCTCCCTCATCAAAATAGTCCCTTCATGGTTGCAGATGAGTTCAGCTCACGTTTAGCCATGCTGCTCCGTGGGGCCAATTCCCGAGTCGATTTCCAGGCGCAATAATGGAAGATTCGAGATAGACGCCATCGTTCTGATAGCTTGTTGCGCAACAGCGGCCATTTCTCCGCCGATATATGAGAGACTTGGCAACCGGCAAGATACCCCTTGGCTCGGGCAGCCGACATGGCCAGACGCCGAGGATCCGGTACGTGCTAAGCCTCACGCGGCCCCGTTCCTGGCACCATGCCCCACCCAACAGAACAGGAGACCCCATGTCCCAGTACGATTACCTCGTCGTCGGCGCCGGTATCACGGGCGCCGTCTTTGCCCATGAGGCCAAGCGCGCCGGCAAGACGTGCCTCGTCATCGACCGCCGCGACCACGTGGCCGGCAACATCTACACCAAGGATGTCGAGGGCATCAACGTGCACGTCTACGGCGCGCACATCTTCCACACCTCCATGCGAGACGTCTGGGACTACGTCAACCGCTTCGCCGAGTTCAACAACTACGTGAACTCCCCCGTTGCCTACTACAAGGGCCAGGTCTACAACCTTCCCTTCAACATGAACACCTTCGCCAAGATCTGGCCGGGCGTCGCGACGCCGGCCCAGGCGCGTGCCAAGATTGACGAGCAGGTTGCCGCCGAGGGCATCACCGAGCCCAAGAACCTCGAGGAGCAGGCCCTCTCCCTCATTGGCCGCGACATCTTCGAGATCCTCATCAAGGGCTACACCGAGAAGCAGTGGGGCCGCGACTGCGCCGACCTGCCCGCGAGCATCATCAAGCGCCTGCCGGTGCGCCTCACCTACGACAACAACTACTTCAACGACCGCTTCCAGGGCATCCCCATGGGCGGCTACACGGCCATGATCGAGCGCATGCTCGAGGGCACCGAGGTGCGCTGCGGCGTGGAGTACAAGGAGCTCGTCGCCGAGCAGCCCGACATCGCCGACCGCGTCATCTACTGCGGCCCCATCGACGCCTTCTATGACTACAAGCTGGGCACGCTCGAGTACCGGAGCCTCCGCTTTGAGTCCGAGACGCTTGACGAGCAGAACCACCAGGGCGTGGCCGTGGTGAACTACACCGAGCGCGAGGTGCCCTACACGCGCATCATCGAGCACAAGCACTTCGAGTTTGGCACGCAGGAGAAGACGATCATCACCCGCGAGTACCCGGCCGACTGGAAGCCCGGCGACGAGCCGTACTACCCCGTCAACGACGCGCGCAACACCGCGCTCTACGAGCAGTACGCCGAGCTCGCCAAGCAGGAGGGCAAGGTCGTGTTCGCAGGCCGTCTGGGCGGCTACAAGTACTACGACATGGACAAGGCCGTGGCGGCCGCGTTCGACGTCATCCGCGCCGAGCTGGGCGTGGAGCCCACGGAGGCGTAGGGCTTGCGCGATCGCCTGACATACGGGCTTCGCAAGGTTGGGGCGGGCGCCGCGGTGGCGCTCGCCTCCCTTTTGCTGGCGGGATGCGCCCCGGCAGAGACGCCCATGGCCCCGGGCTCGCCGGATGCGCTTGCCAAGACGCTCGCCATGCGCTCGCTCACGCAGACGGAGCCGGCGCTCGCGCGCGAGTCGCTCGGCTCTCTTCAGATGCGGGCCTCCGCCTACGTGGACCACGCCGAGGACATGGCGTGGATCGGTGCGCACAGCACCTCGCCCTGGGACTATGCGGCGCTGAGCTCGTGGCAGAGCTACCATGCGCTGGCACTCAGCACGCGCATCTCGGGCGCCGTGGGCTACGTGCGGCACCTGCCGGCGGCGCTGCTCGCGGGAGACACATCGAATGAGCTGCCGCTTTTGCAGACGGGCCTTGGCACGGGGCTTCCCTACACCGGCGGCTTTGCGGCGGGGTCTGCACCCATCCTCTTCCAGTGGGACGAGCGCTGGGGCTATACGGACTACTGCGGCGACCCCTTGGGCCTCACCGGCTGCGGCGTTACCGTGGCGTCCATGGCCTACATGGGCATCACCGGCCGCACGGACATCACGCCTGCGGGCATGGCCGCGCTGGCCACGCGCCTGGGCGAGGCCAAGGGCGGCACCAACTCGACGCTCTTCACCAACCCCGAGTTCGAGGCGACGACCGGCATGGACGGCACGCGTCTGCGCGACAACGTGACGGCACTGGCGGACGCCGCCGGCTCGGGCGCGCTCGTGGCCCTCTCCGTGAAGCCCAACACGCTCGCGAGCGGCGGGCACTGGGTGCTCGTGGTGGGTCTCAACGCAGACGGCACGCTCAGCATCCACGACCCCAACTCGCCGGCGAACACCGCTCGTAGCTGGGACCCAGCCGAACTCATGGAGTACGAGAACGCGATGATCGCGTTAAGACCGCTCGAGTAGGGCCATCATGCAAGGCACCGGTCCAATAACGAAAAGGCCGACGGAGCGCCACCCGCGCGCCCGCCGGCCTTCCGAATGTGCCAACCACAAGTAGCGAACCGCGATTCCCTAAAGAGTTCGCTGGCCATTCGCCCGCCAGCTCACTCCCCCGCGTCGAGCCACTTCTTGCGAGAGACGAAGTTCCACACCATCACGACAGCCGTGGCAAAGACCTTCGTTGCCGTCACGGCAAGGGCAGAGTCGCCAAGCGCAGCCACACCCGCAAGCATGCAAAGCTCATTGATGATAAGACCAATGGCCGAGAGCACGATGAAGATGACAAACTCGCGCTGGAGGCTCATGTCATCGCGGTGCGTGAACACGTAGCGCATTGACGCCACGTAGTTGAACACCACGCTCACGCAGAACGAGATGCCCGCCGAGACCACCGGGTCCCAGCCAAGCCCCTGCGACAGAAGCATGAGCACGCCGTAGTCGATGAAAAACGCCATCGTGCCAACGACGCCAAACTTCAGGAACTGCTTGATGAGCTTGCGCACGCAGGCCCCCTTTCACATGACACACCCCGCTCACGCCGCACGGGCGCGGACGGGGCGCAGAGCCAGATCCCTTAGCCCAGGAGCTCGGTCACGCGGGCGGCAAGCTGGCCTGCCGGCACGGTGGCCTGCTCGTGGGTCTTCATGTCGCGGACGGTCGCCACGCCGGCGGCAACCTCGTCCGGGCCGATAACCACGCACAGACTCGCGCGGTGCTTGTCGGCCTGCTTGAACTGGGCCTTGAGCGAACGGCCCTGGTAGTCGGCCTCGGTGCGGATGCCCGCGCGGCGCAGCGCCAGCGTGGTGGAGAACACGTTCGGGCGCAGCTCGGCCTCGGTGCCGGCCACGTAGACGCAGCCCGGCTCCTCGCCGGCCAGGTCCACGCCCTCCGCCTCGAGCGCCAGCATGATGCGCTCGAAGCCCACGGCAAAGCCGATGCCCGGCGTGGGCTTGCCGCCCTCGAGCTCCATGAGGCCGTCATAGCGACCGCCGCCGCCAATGGCGCCAATCGCGGAGTCGGGCGCGTAGTCCACCTCAAAGACCGTGCGCGTGTAGTAATCCAGGCCGCGCACGAGCGTCGGGTCCTCGGTGTAAGCCACGCCTGCCTCGTCCAGGTAGCGCTTGACCTGCTCGTAGTGGGCCGCGCACTCCTCGCACAGGTTGTCGTGGGCCAGCGGTGCCGCCTTCATGACCTCGCGGCAGTGGTCGTTCTTGCAGTCGAAGGCGCGCAGCGGGTTGATCTCGGCACGCTCGCGGCACTCGTCGCACATCTCGTTGGCATGGTCGAGGATGAATTGGCGCACCTTCTCGCGATAGGCCGGACGGCACGCGGCGTCGCCCATGCTGTTGATGGCGAGGTGCAGGTGCTCGGGCGCCAGGCCCAGGCGCTTGTAGAAGTCCATGAGGATGATGATGCACTCAGCATCGGCCGCGGGGTCGGGCGCGCCCAGCCACTCGATGCCCACCTGGTGGAACTGGCGCAGGCGGCCCTTCTGCGGACGCTCGCCGCGGAACATCGGCTCGGCGTACCAGAGCTTCACCGGCGCGCCACCCTGCGGCACGAAGTTGTTCTCCACCGCTGCGCGCACCACGCCGGCCGTGCCCTCGGGGCGCATGGCCAGGCGCTGCTTGGGCTTGAGGCCGCCCTCTCCGCCTGCCTCGAAGATACGGTCCAGCAGGGCACCGGAGAAGACGCGGAACATCTCCTTGCGCACGACGTCCGTGGACTCGCCGATGCCGTGGACGAACGTGGCGACCTGCTCCATCGCCGGTGTCTCAATCGCGTCGAAGCCATAGGGCGCAAACGTCTCGCGGGCCACCGCCTGCATGCGCTCCCATGCGCGCATGTGCGCGCCGTACAGGTCCTCGGTGCCCTCTGCCTTGTGTGCCATGCTGGGGTCCCTCCGCTAAAGCCTTATGAATTCACAACCTCTTAGTATATCGCGGCGCCCGGATGTCCCAAGGCGCACCAAAGGGCATAATGACGCGCGAGCAATGGCAAGGCCACGGGCACCGCCCAACTCGTGCGGTGCCCAACCGATATGGAGGGGGTTCCATGCGAGAGTTTCGCAACGACTATTCCGAGGGCGCGGCGCCCGAGGTGCTCGCCGCCATCGCCCGCGTGAGCCAGGAGCAGAACGTGGGCTACACCGAGGGCGACGCGCACTGCGACCACGCGCGCCAGCTTATCCGCACCATGTGCGGTCAGCCAGATGCCCAGGTGGAGTTCTGCATCGGCGGCACGAGCACCAACGTCATCTGCCTGAACGGCATGCTCCGCCCCTGGGAGGGCGTGATCTGCACGCCGGACGCCCACATCGTGGTGCACGAGACCGGCGCGCTCGCCGCCTGCGGGCTCACGGCGCTGCCCACGCAAGACCGCGACGGCTTCCTCACGCCCGAGGCCGCCGAGCACGTCTGGCAGTTCCAGACCTCGACCGGGCGCCACATGACCATCCCCGCCGCCATCTACATCACCAACACCACCGAGCTTGGCGGCGTGTGGACGCGTGAGCGCTTCGACGCCATCTGCGACTGGGCCGAGGGCCACGGCCTGGGCATCTTCCTGGACGGCGCACGGCTGGGCAGCGCCCTCACCGCCGAGGGCAACGACCTGTCGCTTCGCCACATCGCGAGCCGCGTGGACGCGCTCTACATCGGCGGCACCAAGAACGGCCTGCTCATGGGCGAGGCCGTGGTCATTAGCGGCAAGGGCCCGCACGCCCAGCGCCTGCGCGAGGCCTTCCCCTACCTCGTGAAGGAGCGCGGCGGCCTGCTTGCCAAGGGCTACCTGCTGGGTGCCCAGTTCGAGACCCTCTTTGCCCGCGAGGGCGTGGATGCCGAGGGGAACGCCTGGGCGTGCGAGGAGGGCGAGGAGCTCTACTGGCGCCAGGCCCGCTCGGCCAACGAGTGCGCGGCGCGCCTTGCCGCCGGCCTTGAGGCCGCGGGCCTCGAGCCCTACGGCAACTCCACGAGCAACCAGCGCTTCTTCGCGGTGGACCCCGAGCGCGCCGAGAAGCTCTCCGAGGCAGCCGGCTGCGAGACCTTCTACACCCTCGACGACGGCCGCAAGGTCATTCGCTTCGTCACCTCCTGGGCCACCACCCAGGCAGACGTCGACGACCTCCTCGCCTTCGCCCAGACCCTCTAGCCCGAGGCGCCCCGGGCGCCACACAACAAGCCCCCTCAAGAGGCGAGCCAAGCGCGCCTCCGGCAGGGGTCGCGCCCACGAGTACGAAGCGCCCCGGCGGCACGGTCCGTGAAGGCGAAGGCTGAGAGACTTCGCGCAGCGAAGTGACCTGAGCCTCGCGGACCATGCCGCCGGGGCAGCTGGCGAACACAAAGCGCGGGCCCTACCGGAGGCGCTCCACCAGCTTGTCTCCCGCCTCGGAGAACACTATGCCGCAGAAGATCAGCACGAACCCCACCAACAGCTTCGGCGTCAGCAGCTCGTAGCCAAAGGCCACGGAGAACGCCACGCCCGACGGGCTCTCGAGCGAGGAGAGCAGGGCGCCCGCCGTGGGGTCCACCTTCGTGAGCGCGTAGTTGAGCAGCGCGAGCGTGCCAAACGAGCACACCACCACGAGGAACGCGAGCGAGACCACGTTGCCCGCGCTGAAGAGCTCGGGCGCCGGCGGCCGCTCCGTGAGCAGCGCGCCCACGGCCACGATCGCCGCGATGGTCACGAACTGCCAGAAGGTGAGCGCCCAGACGTCTTTGTCCCGCCCCTCGGCCGCAACGATGACCATCTCAAGCGCGTAGAACACGGCGCCCACGAGCGTGAGCAGGTCGCCCACGTTGAGGGGAAGGCCGTTGTCGAGCATCACGAGGCCCATGCCCACCAGGCTCACCGCCGCGGCGATGACGCTCGTGCGCCGCGGCCGGCCCTTCCCCATAGCCCAGGCGCAGAACGGCACCAGCACGCAGTAGACACCCGTGAGGAAGGCGTTCTTGCCCGGCGTGGTGTGGACGATGCCAAAGGTCTGGAACACGTACGCCAGCCCGTAGAAGATGCCGAGCACCACGCCCGTCCGCACCACCGGCGCGCTCAGGTTGGCGCGAATCCGCCTCCAGAACACCGCGAGCATGATGAGGCTCGAGAGGCCAAAGCGAATGAGCAGCAGCCAGAACACCGGGAACTCGGCCGTGACGTCCTTCATGACGAAGAACGAGAAGCCCCAGGCGAGCGCGCAGGCAACTATCAGCAGCTTGTTGAACCAGTCGGCGTCAAGCAGGCCGCGACCGGGCGCGGGCGCCACCCCGGCCCCGCTCACGAACGGCTCCCAAGCAGGTCGAATCCCACGTAGGAATCCAGCAGCTCGTCTGCCGCGGAGACGTCCTGCTTCACGACGGACGCCTGCACGCCCACGACGTAGGCCCCGGAGGCCTTGCCGGCGGCGATGCCCACCGTCGAGTCCTCGAACACCACTACGCCCTCGGGCTCCACGCCAAAGAGGCTCATCGCCTTCTGGTAGGGCTCGGGGTCGGGCTTGTGCCTTGCAACCATGTCGCCCGTGACAATGACGTCGAACGCACTCACAAGCCGGAAGCGGTCGAGCAGGGTGAGGATGCGGGCGCTCACCGTCGTGGAGACGAGGCCGAGCTGCACGCCCGCCGCTCGCAGGCTCGCGAGCAGCTCGCGCAGGCCGTCGTAGACGCGCAGGTCTGGGTCGAGGTAGGTCTCGGGCGTCTCGGCAGGGTCCGTGCGCACGGAGTTGAACTCCTCGAAGCTGTGCTCCACCCCGTACTTGGCAAAGAGGGCGGGGATTTCCCTGTGCCCGCTCACGCCCGCCAGGCCCAGGCAGTCCTCATAGGTCACCGGAGCGCCAAGCTCGTGGAAGATGCGCATGTTGCGCCGGGCCGCAAGGGGCTCGGAGTCCACGATGACGCCATCGCAGTCGAACAGGACGCACTCGATGTGCGAGGGACGAGCCACGGCTGCCCCCTCTCCGCCCGCAGGGCCCTGCGGGCTCACGAAGGTCGATACGGGCGAGGCTGGCAGACCGGGCAGAGAGAAGCCGAGGCGAGCCAGGCTCACGCATTCCGGCAACGCACCGCCGGAATACGAAAAAGGCCAGAGGCAAATGCCCCTGGCCTCTCAAGTTCACTGGAGCCAGCTACCAGACTTGAACTGGTGACCCCCGCTTTACGAGAGCGGTGCTCTACCAACTGAGCTAAGCTGGCAACTCCATGTGGGCCGAACTCTCGTCCAGCGCGGGTTCACACTATAGCGGAACTACGTGCGCTCGCGCAAGCAGAAATATCGACAATCTTGGCATGGGCAAATCTGGCTGGCAGGCTGACTCATGCCGAAATGAGTCAAAGTAGACGGCAGGCTGACTCACCGGACGGCAGGCTGACTCAAAACGGACTCGGGGAGCGGGCCTGCGCACGACCCGCTCCCCGGAGGGCGCCTAGGCCAGCAGCTTGATGACGCCGCGGACGAGCGCCTCGAAGTCCGCGTCATAGCCGCGCGCCACCTCGAGCACGCTCTCGTGGGTGACGCCCGCCTCGCCCGCCTTGTTGGCCGCGAGCGTGAGGCCGAGCACGTTCATGCCGAGCGCGTGCGCCATCGTGGCCTCGCACACGAGCGACATGCCCGCGAACGACGCGCCCAGCACGCCCAGCATGGCCACCTCGGCGGCCGTCTCGAAGCTGGGGCCAAGCTGCCCGGCGTAGATGCCCTGCTGCAGGTCAATGCCTTGCTCGGCCGCCACGCGGGCGGCAAGGCCGCGCAGGTAGGGCGTGTAGGTGTCCGTCATGTCCACAAAGGGCGAGTCCACCACGGAGAGGTCCTCGCGCTCGATGAGCGGGTTCATGCCCGTGAGGTTGATGTGGTCCGTCACGAGGCCCAAGCCCACGCGGGCGCGCCCCGCCACCGCACCCGTGGAGCAGGCGAAGATGATGTCGCGGCAGCCAAGCTTGTGGGCGTGGCGCACGAGCGAGCTCACCTGCGCGGGCGTGTAGCCCTGGTAGAGGTGAACGCGGCCGGGGTAGACCACCACGGGTACCTCGTCCAGCGTGCCAATCATGACCTCGAACTTGTGCCCCGCCACGGGCTGCGCGCCCGAGGGGAAGCCCTCGATGTCCGCATACGGGATGCGTCGCACGGGTTTCACCAGCGCCGCCAGCGCCCCGAGGCCGCTGCCCAGCACGATGGCCACCGGATGCTCCACGCTCGCACGGCACCCCTCGACAACCTTCTCGTCAACCACAAGGATCCCCTCCCTCTCGAGCAGCTCGGCGGCAACGCCCGAGCCTCTCACGAGTCTGCCAGTGAAGCTCCCATCGTAGACCTCGCCGGAGCCGCAGGCCGGGCTCTTCGCCTTCAGGACGGCGAGCGGCCGGGACAAGTCCCGTGCGCGGTCGAGCGCCGCCCGCGCCCCGGCCTCGTAGGCACGCGTCACGTCCGCGCCCCCGCGCGTCAGCACACGCTCCCCCACGCGCTCGGCGGCGGGCCTTGGGCACGGCAGGCCACCGTCCATCTCCGGGCACACGCCCACGACGCGCCCGCCCGCCGCGCGCACGCGCTCGGCAAGCGCCCGCACGCAACAAGAAGGGCGAGCGGCGCCGTCGTAGCGGCACCGCTCGCCCAACAGGCATCTGCTGACGAGAATGTCCACGGATCCCTTACGAGCCCAAGGTGTAGAGCTGGATCGTCGCGGCGGAGAGCAGGCCGTTCACGTAGCTCGTCCATTCGGAGCTAGCCGTGCTGGAGCTGGTTGCGTACTGCTGGTAGGCCACGTAGTAGGCCTTCTGGGCCTGGGCGTAGGTGGCGGAGTCGGCCGAGAAGGTCTCGCTGGAGAGGGCCTCGTAGTACGGGCCGTCCGTGCGGGCCCACGTGTTGTTGGCGCTGTCCCACTCGTCACCGAGCAGGCCGACGATGTAGGCGCCGTAGGTGCTGTTGGCCTGGTCCTCGGTGCCCTCAGCCGGGGTCTCCGGCGCGGTGGGGGCGGTGCCGGCGTCGGTGCTCACAACCTGGCTCTTGAGCTTCTTCATGACCGCGCTCTCGCGCACGATCTCCTTGGCCTGGTCCTCGGTGAGGTTATAGCTCGAGGCAATGGAGGAGAAGTCAGAGGTACCGGTCATCTGCTCGGCATAGGAGGAGAGCTCGTCATCGGAGACGGAGATGCCCTTGGCCTCGGCCTCCTTGGCGAGGATGCGATTGCGCGCAACGGAGAGCGCCGTGTCGGCGGAGGGCAGGGTGTACGAGCCGTCATCGGTCTTGGCGGCGTCGAGGGAGGTCTGGGACTCGATGGCGTCCTTGACGCTCACGTTCTCGGTCTTGCCGTCGTAGGTGTAGGTGGCGATGGTCTTGTCCAGGTCGCCCTCGGCCACGGTGGTCTGACCGGAGAAGGTGGCAGACGCACTGCCTCCGCCCAGGACGAAGTGACCCACGAGCACGCCCACGACGAGCGCGATGATGGCGCAGGCGACGGTGACGACGATGCCGTTGGCACCGCGGCCCGCACGGGCGCTGTCAGTTCTTGCCATGTAAGACTCCTCAGGAAACTGGCCCCTCCCAGGGGCCGCGAAACTACCGGGAAGATTCTACTTCCCCTCGGCAGCCTTAACGATCTCTGCCGACTGGACCTTCACATACCCTCGGCCATTTTCAGCATCGAAGCTGATGCGGTCCACGAGCGCGGCCTTGGACTCGGCAGAGGCCTCGCCCTGGACGAACTCGAGCATGGAGGCGAGCATGTCGCGGTAGCCCGGGTCGCCGTGGAAGCACTGGATGGCCTCGTCGAGCAGCGGCCAGACCTTGTCGGAGAGCTCGGCAGACTTGGAGCCCAGGCGGGCGAGCAGCCTGAACGACGCGATGCGCACGCGCGAGGAGGTCTCGTCAAAGAGCGATGCCTCGGCGCCGTCATAGGCCTGGACCACGACGTCCGGGCGCGCGGTGGCAAGCTCGTAGAGGGCGTCCAGCGACTCCCAGCGCGTCTGCGCCTCGGGGCGGAACAGCGCGTCGGCAAGCGCCGGCACCACGGCGTCGAGCTTGCCCTCGAACTGGTCCTGGTGGTCGCGCGCCATCTCGGCGAGCATATGCGAGGCGTCCTGCCTAATGCGGCGGTTGGGGCCCGCGAGCTCGCTCATGAGGCGGTCCAACATCGTCACGGTGCCGGCGCCAAAGCGGGCGCCGGCCTTCTCCTGCACGGTCTTTTCGGCCATAGTCCTTCCTTCCGGGGTAACTCCCCCATTGTTGTCATCTGCCGCGACGCGTCCTAGGCGTGGTCGTGTCCGCAGCCGCAGCCGTCGCCATGGCCGCCGCAGCACTCGTGGCCCTCGTCGTGGCCACCGCAACCACACTCGTGGTGGTCGCAGCCCTCGTCCTCGAACTGGCTCGTGTCGAGCTTGGACCAGTCCAGGCCAGCGGCCGCCGCATCGGCCTGCTCGGCATAGAGCAGCGCGATGGCCTGCGTGCCCAGGCGCTTGCCGCCAATCTGGCAGAGCATGTCATAGAGGGTGTAGGCGGTCTCGCAGCCCGGCAGGGTGATCTCGAGGTCCTCGGACTGGCTGATGGCGAGCCCGATGTCCTTGCGGAAGTGCTCCACCAGAAAGCCCGGCTTCCAGTCGCCCTCGAGCACCTTGGGGCCAAGGTTGGTGAGGGCCACCGAGGAGCCCATGCCCGTGCCCACCATATCCAGCATGAGCTTGGGATCGAGCCCGCCCTGCTCGGCCAGCGCCACGGCGTCGGCCATGCCCACCATGCAGCTCGCAAGCGAGACCTGGTTGCAGAGCTTGGCCGTCTGGCCCTTGCCCGCGCCACCAAAGTAGAAGACCTTGTCGCCAAAGGTCTCGAGCACGGGCAGGATCGGCGCCGCGTCCTGCTCGGTGCAGCCAAGGATCAGGGTCAGCGTGCCGGCGATGGCACCACCCTCACCGCCCGTGACCGGGCAGTCCACGGCATGCTTGTCCTCCACCTCGGCCGCGTCGTGGATGTCGCGGGCAAGCTGGGGCGAGGAGGTGGTGAGGTCCACGAGCCAGGCGCCCTTCTTGGCGGCACGAACCAGGCCCTCGCTTGCCAGGTAGACGTCCTCGACGTCTGAGGGGTAACCCAGCATCGTGAAGACGATGTCGGCGTCCGCGGCAGCCTTGGCGGGAGAGTCGGCCCAGGCGGCTCCCTTGGCAACGAGCGCGTCTGCCTTGGACTTTGTACGGTTGTAGACCGTGACCTCGTAGCCGGCGTCGAGGATGTGGCCGGCGATGGGCGCACCCATGATGCCGGTGCCTACGAAGGCGATCTTTGGCTTGCTGTTGGTCATGCTCTTCCCTTCGAGAACACGCCGCGGGCGCTTGGGCGCCCGCGGCGGAATGGCGATGCTGTATGTATGGCCGGCTCACGTCGTTTGGCCCGGCAACGGCTTGCCCACAGGCGGCAACTCCGCCGCATGGGCCCGAACCGTGGGCGCCCCACCTGCCCGGCCAGCCGGGAACGGGGCCCATGCGAGGCAGGGCCCGGGGCCACGGGGCCCGCTTGCCTGCCTAGCCCCGCGCCCCACGCACACGACGTGCGAGCTTGTCGGTAAACGAGAGCGTCTCCCTGCGGTCCTTGCCCCAGAAGACGCAGGCCACCATGCCCGGCCCCACGTGCGCGCCAATCACCGGCGACACGGTGCTGAAGATGATGGGGATGTCCGAGCAGCCGGGCTCCTTGCGAACCTGGTCGGCAAGCCACTGGGCGTCCTTCTCCGCGTCCGAGGACACAATGCCGATGGGCATGTGCGTGATGACGCCCTCGGAGCCGATGTAGTTGGCCTTGAAGTCCGCGAGGATGGCACGCAGGGCCTTCTTGCGGCCGCGGCACATGCCCCGCAGCGTGAGGGTGCCGTTGAGGTCATAAGAGAGCTCGGGCTTGATGTCGAGCTTGCCGCCAACCTGCGCGGCAGCGGGCGGGATGCGGCCGCCGCGGGCCAGGGAGTCGAAGGAGTCGAGCGTGAAGTAGCCCTGGATGTAGAAACGGGCCTCCTCCGCCCACTCCACGAGCTCCTTGGCGGTAAGGCCATTGCCCACCTGGCGCACCGCCTCGATGGCAAGCAGCTCGGCCGCCGCGCTCGGGCAGAGGTTGTCCACCACGTAGAGCTCGTAGCCGGGGTGCGCCTCCCTTACCATCTCAGCCGCTTGGCGCGCGGCGTCGACGCTCGAGGAGAGCCCTCTCGTGAACGAGAGGTACACGGCGGGCACGCCAGACGCAGCCACCCGCTCGAAGACCTCCATGTAGTGGCCCGGCGTCACCGCGGAGGTGGTGACGTGCTCGCCCTTACGCATGCGCTCGTAGAACTCGTGCGGGTCCATGGACTGCCAGAGGTCATCGGCGTGCTCGCCGTCCGCCATGACGAACGGGAAGCTGACGACCTCCACGCCGAGCGCACGGGCAACCTCGGGCGCAAAGTCCGCGCACGAGTCCACGATGATGCGGCACTGGCCATCGCGCCGGTAGCTTGCACCCACCTCGCGCGCAAACGCCGCAGGGGCGACCTCCCCCGAGCCCTGTACCGGCTCGGAAGAGACCGCCTCCACAGACGCCGCGGCCGCGGCCCCCATGGGGGTCGCGGCCTCAATGTTAGAGTCGACAGTCGTGTCGTTACTCATCTGGCTCCTCGATCTTGGGCTTGATGATGCCGTAGCCACCGTTCTTGCGGCGATAGATGACGTTCACCAGGCCGGTCGTGGAGTTGGTGAACACATAGAAGTCGTGACCGATGAGGTCGGTCTGGACAAGGGCCTCTTCCTCGCTCATCGGCGGCATGTCGATGACCTTCTCGCGCACAAGCTCGTCGTCCTCCTCGGGCAGCGGCTCGATGAGGTCTGCGAGGTCCTCGTGGACGAGCTTGGGCTGGGCGGCGGTGACGCGCTGGCGGTGGTCGATGACCTTGGTCTTGAACTTGCGCAGCTGGCGGGTCACCTTGTCCGCCGCGATGTCGATGGCGGCGTACATGTCGGGGTCTGCGGACTCGACGCGAACCACGTTGTCGCGGACGCGAACGGTGACCTCGCAGATCGCGGCCTCGGGGTTGGAGCGGTTCTTCTCCACGCGGAGCACCACGTCGCACGTCATCGGCTGAATGTCGAACACCTTGAGGGCGTCGCCGATCTTTTCGTCAACGTAGTCGTGCAGGGCGTCCGTGACCGTAACCTTGCGCCCAGAAACCTTGATGTCCATCGTGCCTCCGTTCGTCGGACCTGCAGTGCACGTGCCAGGGAGACCCTCCCGTCAGACGCCTCCCCGCGATTCCGATAGGGCGGAACCTCGTATTGCTTCTGGTACCCAACTCCGGCCGATTAGTGTCCTTGATTTCCAACTCGTCGGATGAGCGGCACGAAGCTGTCGGGAAGCTGACTACCCGGCGATGTTCACCGCGTTGGCGCCCGCCGTGGAGCCGTCCTGGCCGCCCGTGGCACCCATCACCGCCTCCGCGCCACTCCCCACCGCGGTGTCCGCCGGGGTCACGGAGGACATGGTGACGCCCTGCACCTGCGTGTCCGGCGTGAGCGGGCACATGCCGCCGAGCCACTTTGCGCGGAGCACGTCGAGCACGCCGTTAGTGCTCATGGCGTCAAACGCCTCGGTGACCTGCTCCCGCAGGACGGCATTGGAGGGGTTCACGGCAACGCCCACGGAAACCGGCGCGTCGACGGAACCCGCGAGCGCGATGTCAGGGTAGCCCGCCTGGAGATAGGCGCCGGAATAGGCGTCGCAGAGCACGTAGTCGACAGACCCGGACTCGAGCGCGGCGAAGGCGTCGTTGAGGTTCGAGTAGGTCTTCGCCGCGGCCTGAAGGTCACTGCGCTTGAGCAGCTGCTGCGAGAGCGAGCTCTCCTGCAGGCCCACGGTCTTGCCCATGATGGCGCCGCGCTCGACCGTGCCCTCGGCGCCCTTGTGGAAGAAGGCCGTGGCCGCCTCCGCGTAGGAGCCCACCACGGTCATGCTCCCTGAGTTGCCCGCCTCGGCGCCCATGACGATATCGCAGCCGGCGGAATCTGCCTGGGAGGCGTCGCCCACAGAGACGAAGGAGACGGTGAGGCCGAGCTCGTCCGCGAGGGCATAGGCAACGTCGACGTTGTAGCCGGCATGGCCACCGTCGGAAGAGCTCACGAGCATCGGCACGGAGGCCGAGGACTCGAGGCCCACGGTGAGCACGCCGTTCTCATGGATGTCTGGGGAGGTGACCTTCGGCGACAGCTTGGTGCCGGCCTTGGCCTCCTCGATGGTGGGGGCAGAGATGGCGGAGAGCGCCTTGCCCAAGCCCGCGTCCAGCGCTTGGGCGGCCTTGCCGGGAAGCTGGAGGGCGGTGTCTCGAGCCTCCGTGGCAGAGCAGGCAGAAAGGCCAAGCGTCACTGCAGACGCAACCAGCACCACGCCAATGCGCCGGGCCGCTCTCATGCGTGTCATCGAGTCTCCTCGCTCCCAGGGACGCCTGGCGCCCCGTGCATCTCCCATGCGGTGACAGGCAGGCCCCTGCCGCCTCGTGGCGCGTCCGAGGACCCGCCCATCAGGTCGTCTCGTTCAGCTGACCTGGTATTTGACCCCACACTCGCGCACTGGGGCGGCCGCTTTGGAGACCGTGGCCCCCTCCACTACTGACCCTCTCGCCCGCGGGGCAGGATACCCCAGGTTTGTGTACGGGCGGTGCGGCTTACCTCTAGGACGAGCCATGCTCGCCCGAACGCGCGCGTCCGGACTTACGTGGATCCCTTTGCCCTCGTCTGGCATGGACTTGGGAGGCTGTCGCGGGCGGCGCCCACGGCTCGGCCGCGCGCGGACTTGGCCCCTTGGCCTCCGCCGCGCTCGGCGTCTTGTCCTCCCGCAACCACAGACCTGAACAAGACTTTCGAATTATAGCAGGTCATTGATGGTAAGCGCGGAACTACCACGTTCGCGCGAGGGCACAGGCCGTCACGGACTCCGCCCCGGCCTCGCGAAGGGCGGCGGCGCACGCGCACATCGACGCCCCCGTGGTCACCACGTCGTCTACCAGCAACAGCGAGAGCCCAGACACGTCCGCCACGACCTCCACCGCCCCGCGCGCGTTGGCCTGGCGCTCGCTCCTTCCCAACCGGCGCTGGTCCCTCGCCCGTGGGCGTGCGAGCACGTCTGCCACGGGAAGGCCCATCATGATGGCGAGGACCGCGGAGACCGGCTCCATGTGGTCGAAGCCGCGGCGCCGGTAGGCAGCCGTGGTTGCCGGCACAAAGCAGACCGCGTCGACCTCGTCCTCAGAGAACCGCGCGGCCCCGTCCGCCGCGGGCCAGAGCGAGGCCTCGTCGAGCGCACATGCCATGATGGCCGCGATAACGGGCGCGAGCCTGCGCTCGCCACCATCCTTGTGGGCAATGGCGAGGGACCTGCCCGGCCCCTCGAGCGGCAGCGCGCAGACGCAGGCGCGCGTCTCCCACGGCTCGCCGCGTGGGGCGTCGCACTCCGTGCAGGTGACCCATCCGTTTGGGGCGCCGCAGTTGGGGCAGGCCCACCGCTGGCACAGCCACGGCAGGCGCCCCCTGCACTCCAGGCACAGAAGCTCGCCTGGCTTGTCGCAGCACACGCAGCGGGTTGGCCACGCCAGCTCGAGCAACCCCTCGGCCACAGGCTCAATCAGCTCTTCCGCCAAAGGTCTCAATATCGACACAAAAGCCCCCTTCACGCCACAGATGGGCGCGAAGGGGGCCTCGGATTGACGAGATTGTAGCAGGAACGCTAGCGGTCGGTTCCGGCAACGGCGGCCAGGATGAGCTGATCAAGCACACCCGCGAGGTCGCGACCGGCGGCCTTCATCATCTCGGGGAAGCGCGAGTAGCGCGTAAGGCCCGGAATCGTGTTGACCTCGTTGAGGATGACCTCGCCCTCGGGAGTCACGAAGAGGTCGACGCGCGCGAAGCCCGAGCAGTAGAGTGCGCGGTAGACGGCGAAGCCCGTCTCTCGCACGCGTGCCATCTCCTCGTCCGAGATCTGGGCGGGGCACCTCAGCGACGAGTTCATCGTGCTTGCGTCGGCACCGGCCGTCTGGTCCTGGTGGATGTGGAAGAAGCCGCCGTCCGTGACGACCGTCTCGTCAACGACGCCCATCTCGAGCTCGCCCGACGCGTCGCCGATGATGGCACAGCCAACCTCGGTGCCCACGATGGCCTCCTCCACGGAGACCTTGGGGTCGAGGGCGAAGGCAATCTCGAGCGCACGGCCCATCTCGCCGGAATCGGAGACCTTGGAGACGCCATACGAGGAGCCGCCGCGGGCGGGCTTCACAAAGACCGGGTAGCCACCGCAGGCCTCGACCGCCGCCGAGACGTCATCTGCCGAGCAGCCGCGATAGAGGACCTCGCACGAGGGCACGCGGATGCCGGAGGCACTGGCAAGGCGGTGCGAGGCGTCCTTGTCCATGCACACCGCGCTCGAGAGGACGCCGCAGCCCACATAGGGCACGCGGGCACTCTCGAGCAGCGCCTGGGTGATGCCGTCCTCGCCGCCCTGGCCGTGGAGCACAGGAAGGGCAACGTCCACGGCCACGCGGCGCAGCGTGCCGTCGGACTCGTGACGGAACAGGCCACCCTCCTCGCCCGGAACCACCACGACGGGCACCACGTCGTGCGCCGCCCAGGCGTCGCCCTCGCACACGTCCGCGACGTCACCGGTGTAGTGGAGCCACGTGCCCTCACGCGTGATGCCGATAAGCTCGAGCTCGTAGTCGAGGCCCGAGAGCTCGGACAGGACGTTCGTGGCGGAGCGCAGGGAAATGTCGTGCTCAGACGAGGTGCCTCCGAACAGCACCGCAACGCGAAGGTTCTGACTCATGGATGCTCCTTTTATGGCCGCGCGTGCGCGCGGAACTCAGCGCCCCGCCGCCCGTACGGCAGGGCCATCAATCACGTCACACCATCCTAGCAGGAGCCGGCGCGGTCCCGGCGGGCGTCACGAGGCCGACAGCATCAACAGGACCACGGGACTTTCGCACATCAGAACCGTGACGCCGAGGTCTGGACTCGCGAAGGGCCCGCCCGGCGCCCCTCAGCAAGCAGGGCCATTCGAGCACCGGCCTCGCAACCCAAAGAACGCGAGGGCATTGCTCCACAGTGCATCGTAGGTCTCCCGCCTCGCCGAGAGTCCCGCCTCCTCGCGCACGTCGGCCACGCAGGCAGCGGAAAGGGCCACCATGCCGGGCTCGCATTCCTCGCCCCTAAGCGGCACGGGCGCCATGTAGGGACAGTCCGTCTCGCTCAGCAGCAGGTCTTCCGGGCAGGCCGCCGCAGCCTCTCGGATGTCGTCGCTGCGCTTGAAGGTCACCGCGCCGCCAAAGGCAACGTGGCATCCGATCTCGGCAAACGGGAGCAGGGTCTCCGCATTTCCCGTGTAGCAATGCAGGTCGCAGCCACACGGCGGGACACCCACCTCGCGCAGCAGCGCCAGGGCGTCGGCATGCGCCTCGCAGGCCTCGTCGTCCCTGGCGTCTCGAATGTGCAGCTCTGCCGGAAGGTCGCGGGCGGCGGCAATGGCCAGCTGCTCGCGAAAGCAGGCCAGCTGGATGTCGTGCGGAACGTCGCAGGTGTAGTCGAGGCCAATCTCGCCCACGCCTACGCAGCGCGCGCTCGTCAGCAGCTCCCCCATGCGGCCTCGGCACGCGTCATCGAACTCGGCGGCGCCGTAGGGGTGCACGCCGGCGACGATCCGCACGTCTATGGGAAGCTCGCGCGTCACGCCGGCGGTCATCGGATGGCCGGGGAACTCGCGCGGGGCAAGGCCGGCCTCGGCATAGCGCGGTAGCAGCAGGCGCGCGCGGGAGATGGCGTCCTCGACGAAGGTAAGGAGCTCGGCGGCGCTGCGCGCCGGAGCCGCCGGCTCGGCGCCCATGTCGGGGTCCGCACCGGCGCCGGGCACGCAGTCCGTAAGGGCATCGAGCGGAACCACGAGCAGCCTCACGCCGGCAAGCGCCGCGCGAACGATGGCCCGCGCCGGGTCATGACCCCAGAAGGCCGTGAGGTGGCCGTGCGTGTCCGCCAATGGGGCCAGCGGCCGGGGCCACTCCCTCGCCTTGCCCTTGCGAGTGTGGAAGAGCTCGCCGTCCGCCAAGGAGAGGTCCTCCTCGACATCGGCAAGCACGGCCGCAGGCTGCTCCATCACCTAGGCCCCCTCAGGCCGAGTGGCGTCGCCAAGGCACGAGGCGAGCCGCACGAAGTCCTGCGGGGCCAGGGACTCGGCTCGCGCCGTAGGCGAGATGCCCGCTCGCTCAAAGGCAGCGTCGAGGGCAGCCTTCTCGTAGCCGTTAGAGGACATGGAGTTGCGGATGGTCTTGCGGCGCTGGGCAAAGGCCGCGTCAATGGCTCTCGACGTCTCCGCGATCTGCGCCTCGGTGAGCTCGATGCCCGAACCCTCGTCAACGGCAGCCTGGCGCTCGATCCTCACCACCGCGGAGTTCACGTGGGGAGCCGGCATGAAGCACGTGGGCGGCACCTCGAAGCGGCCGGTCGCCTTGCCGCGAAGGGCGAGCTTCGCCGTGTAGGCGCCATAGGCCTTCGTCCCGGGGACGGCACAGATGCGGTCGGCAACCTCTGCCTGGACCATCACGACAGCCGCCTGGAGCGAGGGGTGCTCCGCCAGGTACTTGAGGATGATTGTGGCGGCCACGTTGTACGGGAGGTTCGCCACGAGCATGTTCGGCTCGGAGCCGTCGGGCAAGCAGGCGACGCCGCAGACCTCGTCCCATGAGACCTTGAGCGCGTCTCCCATCACATAGGAGAAGCTAGGGAACTCATGCGCCAGGTCTGCCAGCACGGGCTCGAGCGTCTGGTCTGCCTCGATGGATACGACGCTGCCCGCATGCGGCAGCATGCCAAGCGTCAGCGTGCCGATGCCCGGGCCCACCTCAAGCACCCGACTGGCGCCATCAAGCCTGGCAAGGTCGAGGATATTGGCAATGACGTGGTCATCTACCAGGAAGTTCTGCCCAAGGCGATGCTTGGTGGCAAGGCCAAAGCGCTCGAGCATCTGGCGCGTGGCCGTGGGGTTCGCAAGAGGTGACGCAGGCATGCGGCTCCTTTCGGACACTCGTTGGGCAACCGAGAAAACCAAAGCCGCCCGGGCAGGACCCCGGGCGGCAAGCAAACAACTCGCTACCTGGAGGTCTCCAGGCGCGGGAACAGCGGGTCGCCCTTGGTCACGGGCACATCACCCGCAAGCTGGCCCCAGGCGCAAATCCCGGCCAGGTCATCGGTCGAGACCTCGCCCTCGCAGGAGATGCGGCGCAGAGCCTCCGCGCTCGTCTCGGGCATGAAGGGCATGAGCAGGTGCGCCGTGATGCGGATGGACTCGATGAGGTCGCAGATGACGGCGGCAAGCTCATCGTGCTTTGCCGGGTCCTTGGCGAGCGCCCAGGGCTCGGTGTCCTCAATGTAGTGGTTGGCGGCATGCACGAGCTCCATGACCTCGGCCGTCGCCTCGTGATAGGCAAACTCCCCCATCTTCGCGGCATAGCGGTCCACGATGCCGTCGGCAACGGAGCGCAGGGGGTTCTCGCGCTCCGCCCAACTGGCGGGGACGGTGGGAACCTTGCCGTCGAAGTACTTGGCGCTCATGTTGAGGGAGCGGGAGACGAGGTTGCCCCAGCTGTTGGCAAGGTCCGTGTTGTAGACCTGCTCCATGCGGCCAAAGGAGATGGCGCCGTCGGTGCCGGGGGTCACGTCGCTCATGAAGTAGTAGCGGTAGCCCTCGACGCCCAGCATGTCGATGACCTCGCGCGGGGCAATGGCATTGCCGCGGCTCTTGGACATCTTCTCGCCCTGGCCGGTCTCCTCGTTCTTGACCATGAGGAAGCCATGGGCAAACACGCGCTCCGTCACGGGCAGGCCGGCGGCCATGAGCATCGCGGGCCAGATGACGCAGTGGAAGCGGATGATGTCCTTGCCCACGATGTGCACCTGCGCGGGCCAACGCTTGGCAAACTCGGCCGCCGCCTCCTCGCCGGGCTGGCCATAGCCCACGGCAGTGAGGTAGTTGATGAGCGCGTCGAACCACACGTAGGTGACGTGCTTCTCGTCGAACGGCAGGGGAATGCCCCAGTCAAAGCTCGTGCGCGAGATGGAGAGGTCGTTGAGGCCGCCCTCGACGAAGGACACGACCTCGTTACGGCGGATCTCCGGCTCAACGAACTCGGGGTGCTCGCGATAGAGCTTGAGCAGTGGCTCCTGGAATGCGGAGAGCTTGAAGAACCAGCTCTCCTCCTTCACGCGCTCGAGCGGACGGTGGCAGTCCGGGCAGAGGTGCTGACCCTCGGTGTGGTTCTCCTCGTCCTCGTGGCGCACCTGGGTCTCGGTGAAGTAGGTCTCGTCGGGCACGCAGTACCAGCCGTCATAGCTGCCCTTGTAGATGTAGCCCTTGTCCTTCAGCACCTCCCAGAGGTGTTGTACGGCACGCGTCTGGCGGTCCTGCGTCGTGCGGATAAAGTCGTCGTTGGTGATCTCGAGCTCGCCCCAGAGGTCCTTGAAGGCGGGAACGAGCGAGTCGCACCAGGCCTGGGGCGTCATGTCGTGTGCGGCGGCAGACTGGGCGACCTTCTCGCCGTGCTCGTCAAGGCCGGTGAGGAACTTGACGTCGTAGCCCATGGAGCGACGGAAGCGCGCCTGGACGTCGGCAAGGATCGTGGAGTACGCCGTTCCCAGGTGCGGGGCGGCGTTCACGTAGTAGATGGGCGTGGTGATGTAGAACGAGGGCTTGTCTGCCATGCTTACCTCTTCTTGAATCGTGCGCGGCCAATGATGCCGGCGCAGGCGAATGAGCCGTCGGTCATTGTAGCGCGACGGATCTACGCGCCAATCGCTCGCAAGGCCACCGCGTCGGGAACATGCGGTGCCGAGGCCCCACGGCCCCTCACAGCTCCCGCGCCGCCCGGGGGAGTATTCGCACGCAATCGCCACGACGCCACGCTGTGCGGCGCCGCACTGCCCAACATGACACGATGCTGCGTGATGCGCGGCGTGACGCGCCGCGTGGCGCTGCGCAAGGGATTCCTATTCGCCTGCGATGGCAACAACGCGGTCGTACGCTTCGGAGCGCGAGACGCCATAGGCTCGCGCGACCCTCTTTGCGAGGGCGCTCTTTGCGGTTCCCACCGCCAAGCCAGCCCGAATCGCATCGTCAAGGGATGGCGCGACGTCCGAGGACTCCGCCTCGCCCGAAGAATCGGACACGAAGCCCGTTGACCCCAAGGAGGCCAGCTCCACCTGGAGGAGACGCTTCTCCCGCTCCGCCAGCTCTGCGTCTGAGGGGCCCTCCACGACGATGACGCACTCCCCCTTGATGCCCTCCCGAGCCCTCACCTCTGACGCGAGGACAGGCGCGAGGTCCCTCACGCATTCCTCGTGCACCTTGGTAAGCTCGCGAACGAGAGCCACCCTCCTCGAGGGGAAGGCCTCGGCAATCGAGTCGAGGCTTGCGGCGACGCGATGCGGAGACTCATAGAAGACCAGAGCGCCAGGCACCGAGGCCAGCAAGGCGAGCCTTCGCGCCCGCTCCCCCACCTTGCGCGGCAGAAAGCCCTCAAAGAAGAAGTGGTCCATGGCAAGCCCCGAGACCACGAGCGCACAGGTGACCGCACTGGGTCCAGGAATGACCTCAACGGGAAGACCTTCATCGAGCGCCGCGTCAACAAGCTTCTGCCCCGGGTCGCTCACGCCCGGCATGCCGGCGTCTGAGACAAACGCCACGCGTCTTCCCGAGCCCACGCGCGCAAGGACCTCGTCAACACGGCCCTCGATGACATTCTCGTCACAACGCTCGAGAGGAACGTGAACGTCAAACCGGGCAAGAAGCTTGGAGGTAACCCGCGTGTCCTCACAGAGAAGCACATCCGCGGAGCGAAGCGTCTCGATCACGCGCGGAGAAGCATCTGAGAGATTGCCAATGGGCGTGCCAACGAGAGAGAGCATCCCTCCGCGGTCGAAAGACTCAGTCATTAGTCGAACATGCCCTTCTCGAAACTCGATAGTGCGATCCGCGCGTCCCAACTCGACAGCTTGCCCTCGGTCTTCCAGGTCTGGAAGAACCAGCCAACTGAACCAGAGAACGAGGCCATCTGGCCAGCGGTGTACACGCGCTCAAGGGCGATGCGCCCCTCGGGGGTCATGCCGGCGTCCGCAAGGGGAAGCGCGGCGGACCACTCGCCCACCATGACGGGAAGCCCGCTCTTTTTGGCCTTCTTGAGATACGAGGCCGTCTCGTTCACGAGGGTTCGCACGCCCATGGGGCCCGCGGCATTCATAGACTCGGCATAGTGATAGAGATGGCAGTCGAGCCAGACGTTCTCATAGCGCTTCGGCGCCATGAAGGCACGCCACGAAGAGGGAACGCCAGCGTCATGCACAACAAAGGCGGGCTCGGGCCCGGCGGAAGCGCGCACGACCTCATACGCATCACGATAGAAGTTCCTCAGCAAGTGAGGGGAAACACCCTCAGAAACCGAGAACCCATGACGCGAACGACCCTGAATGGAGTCGATGGGAGAAATGCCGAGGAAATTGGAACGACTCTCATACCGCGAGCACAGAGCGCCAAGGACATCCAGCATCGCACGCCTAAAGGAATCGACCTCGCCAAAGAAACTAGCTGGCGAGCTGGGGTCATCACCCGGAGCGCTGGCAATGACGAGGAGCACGTTGATGTTGTACTCCTCGGCCCAGTCAAACGCCTGGTCAACATATTCGATGCAACCCGCAGAAGGTCCAGGCATGGGGCCGTCGGCGCCAAAAACAAACCAAGGGACCTGGAGCCGAACTGAGTCGAACCCTCGAGAGGCGATACGCTCGAAATCGACCTTGCCGATAAAGCTGTCGCGATGAGTGGATACAAGCTGATTGAACTTGGACGCCTCGAGCGAAGTTGAGAGCGACAGCTCATCAAACGCACCCGTACCTGTAAACAAAGAGGGGGTAACCCAAGGCTCAAGGACAAGCCAGCCGGAAAGATTGACGCCATGAAGGGGCTTGGGACTATCGAAAACAGCCATAGGGCAACCTTTCAAAAGGCAAGCAAGAAGCACTCGCGGGCTAACTGAAAGGAAGTGTAGCAGCGTATCCGGACATTAAGTGCCGCAACAAGTAAGCACGCAAAGGCATCGGAGGGCCGCCCGCGAGTCTCAGGCGTGCCTGCGTCCCCTTGCCGGGGACCGGCCCCGCCGGGGGGCCGCGCAAGCAGAGGGGGCCCGCCCCGGCCG
>NZ_CAAKON010000002.1:21-103740 GCF_901212655.1 Olsenella uli
GATTATAACGCGACGGCACGCGGCGGCACTGGGAATAGGGGAGCGGCCGATGTCCAGGCCCTGCGCGAGCGTGAGAGGAACTACAGCGATGACCTCTTCGGGATGTCGCGGCGCTGATCCGGGGCTTATGCCTTCGGTGAACCGCCGCGATACACCGTGACCTTGCATGAGTAAACTCGCCAGCAGATGCCAGGGTCGTCGTCGATGCCATCTTCTCCGAAGCAGGATAGCTCTCTAACACGGCAAGCAAGCCATTCGTCGCTGCGCAGGTTCTCGAGAGCACCCTGGAAAAGCTGGTCATCGTAATCGTGGTAGGGCGTGTAGGGCACCGTTGATCCATCGGCCAGGTGGTATCTGTAGCCCCATTCGCTGATGTCTTTCGAGCACGGACGCACCTCGAGCAGGTCGCCCTCCTTGAGGGAGGCTGCCGACCTCTCGAGGTCCACGTCGCGCTCGGTTTCGCCTTCCTTCCAAGTAGAGTCAGACCAAAGGTCCGCAATTCCAATCTTCTCTACGCCCAGTGGGGCGTCGTCCAGAAAATCATCCGGGGTCACATCCCTGAGGAAAGCCTTGACACCCCGGATGGCGATGGCCTCCTCGAGTGTCCGCGCCTCTGCGTATTCTTCCGTCTTGTAGTCTTCGACGGTGAATTGCTCGCCCTCGTATTTCTCCGGCCTTGGCAGGCCGAGCTCCTCGTCGTTCATTCTTTCAACCTTTCTCGGTTGGACTACGGTAAATAGTGGATCTTGACTCATAGCGGCGCTGAAGGTCACGTTGGACTTTTTCGTCTGGATGGTCCGCGCCGTGTTCAAACTGGCGATATGGGAAGAGTCAGGCAATTGCCCGCCTCTTCTTCTTGTTATTTAATTCTAGATTAGTTGCAGACCGTGCTCGTGTGACCCACCTTGAACACCTCGATGACGAGGCGATCATCCTCGATTACGGCGAGCACGCGGCACGACCCAACTCGGTAACGCCATCCTCCAGTGCGGCTCGCCGTGAGACCCTTGCCGAACGCGTGGGGGTCGACGCAGCCCTCTTTGTTCCTCTCGATCCAGCTCAGGATAAGCAACACGTCGAACCGGCCCATCTTCTTGAGCTGTTCTTTAGCGGCTTTGTCTACTTGGCCCGAAGCGCCAGTGAAAAGGGTAGGACCCATGACGACTCCGAACGGAATCGGAAAAGCGCGGGTGCTATGGCAGGCTGATTGGCAAGGCGATTGCCTAAAAAACCATTACTTTACATAAGATATATTATCCGAAATGGAATGAAATGCCGCAGGGGAGTCGAAGACAACGTAACATTTGAAAACTTGACCAGATGTTCGATGAGATTGTGGGCGCGGGGTGCTTGCGAAGGAGCATTTGAGACGAGGCTTGGGTTAAGGGTCCTTCCAATCGAAGTTGGTTTGTTTGCCTCATCAAATAAGGCGCTTGAGCCTTATTCGGATGGAGCGCGAATCTGATTTCGAGATCTTCTCGGAACGAGACGAGATGTGCTCGCGATATCTATTCTCGAATAGAGACGAGATGCGCTCGCGAATACAATGACGAGGGACCGGCTTCCGTGATCTCTGTGGTGTATTCGCGAGCGCTTACGGCATTTGCCTTGAATTGGCCGATGGGCGCGTCAACGACATTCCTGACGAGTGCGTGTGTTGTCCTTGCTGACGAGACAGCTCAGTTAGATAACGAGCTCGCCTAGATAGAGGGCCGCGCTTGTTGCGGCAACGGCGCCGTCGGCTGCTGCCGTGATGACCTGGCGCAAGGGCTTTTTCCGCACGTCTCCCGCCACGAAGAGACCTGGGGTCTTGGTGCTCATGTCATCCTTCGTGACGATTGACCTATCGTTCGCGAGGTCCACAAGGCCTTCGACAAGCTTGGTCTGGGGCTCATGGCCAACTGATACAAAGATGCCGAAGGAGCCTGGCTCATAGGTCTCCTCGTGGGTGTCACCGGTTCCGTTATCCCTGAATGTCAGGGTGGTTGGCAGAGTTTCCCCGGAAACACCTGTAAGTGTAGTTAGGTACCTAACCTCAATCTTCTCGTTCGTCTCGACCTGCTTCACGACCGAGTTGACGGCTCGCAGGTGGTCCTTGCGCACGATGAGCGTTACCTCAGAGGCAAATCTCGACAGGAAGACGGCCTCCTCGCATGCTGAGTTACCTCCGCCAATGACGAAGATGCGCTTGCCGGTGTAGAACATGCCGTCGCAGGTCGCGCAGTATGAGACTCCCCTGCCGCGAAACTCGTCCTCCCCCGCAAAGCCGGCTTTACGTGGCGTGGCTCCCGCAGCGTAGATGAGGGTCTTTGCGGTATAGGTGCCATCGTAGCCCGATGCGGTAAAGGTCCCATCCTCGTTTCGCGTCACGTCCTCGATGGTATCGTAGGCAAAGGCAGCGCCAAGGTGCTCGGCATGCTCCTGCAGCCTGGTCCCGAGTTCGCCGCCATTGACGCCCTCGATGCCAGGGTAGTTGTCCACCTCGTCGGTCGTCGTGATCTGACCGCCAAAAGCTCCCTGCTCTATGGTCAAGGAGTCAAGGCCGGCCCTTGTTGCGTAGATGGCGGCGGAGAGGCCTGCGGGGCCGCCGCCAATGATGAGCAGGTCGTGGGTGGTTTCGCTCATGGTCGAATCCTTTCTGAGTGTTCCGCGCTCGAGCGTGTCGAGATGAATGCGATGCCTTCAGCCGAACGCATATATTCGTCGCGTATGAAGGGCGGGCCAGGATGCCCTGAGCCCGCCCTTGAACATCGTCTTTTGAGCTTACCCAATAACCGCTGGTCTCAAAGCCTATAGGCAAGCGGGAAGCACACGAGGTGCGCTATCGTTGCGACCCACATAAGCGGGCGAAGCTTCTCGGCCTTGCCCGTCACAAGGGCAAAGACTACGTAGGAGATGAATCCGAATCCGATGCCATTCGATTCGCCGCCAAATACAGCAAAAGGGACCCATGGGTCCCTTTTGTGCCAGGTGCTACTGGACGCCGCTGGATCCAAATCCACCGGCTCCACGGTCTGTCTCTTCAAGCTCGTCTACTTCCACCAGCCTGACGACGGGAATCTTCTGAATGACCAGTTGCGCAATGCGTTCGCCCCGCTCGATATGAATCTCCTTGTTGGAATCGAGGTTGATTGCGCAAACCTTGAGCTCGCCACGGTAGTGGGCATCAATAAGCCCTGGCGTGTTGGCCATGGAAAGGCCCTCGCGCAGAGCGAGGCCGCTTCGAGGCTGCACGAACCCCGCGTAGCCCTCCGGAATGGCAATCGCAAGGCCCGTGGATACGAGCCGGCGCTCCAATGGCCGAAGCGTAACATCCTCATTGGCTCTCAGGTCTAGGCCCGCGTCACCTGAGTAAGCATAGCTGGGCAGCTCGACGGTTGGGTCTAGGCGTTTGATGGGCAGTGAGATGGCGTCGCTATTCACTGGATAGTCTCCTCAGCTCGTCTGAGAACTCGTCTATGTCTTTGAAGTCACGGTAAACGGACGCAAACCGTACATAGGCAACCTTGTCGATGGAAAGAAGCCTGTGAAGAACCATTTCGCCCAGCTCGCTCGACGTGACCTCGGTTTTCCCGTGATCCCTGAGTTCGGATTCAATGTCGGCTATAAGCGCATTGAGGGCATCGATGGGGACATCGCGCTTGACCGTGGCCCTGACGAGGCCGCGCATGAGCTTTTGCCTATCAAACGGCTCCTTGGAGCCGTCGTGCTTTCGAACAACGAGCGGCAGCTCCTCACGACGCTCGTAGGTTGTGAATCGGAAGCCACAAGAGACGCATTCACGACGTCGACGAATTGAATCGTTGTTCTCTGCAGGACGCGAGTCGACTACCTTGGATTCTTCGCAGCCACACTTTGGACAGCGCATGGTCTCCCCTCTACGCACGTATGGTAATTAAGATACCATATGAGGGGCGTATTGAGTTCTCGTACCCAAGGTCTTGGATATGGTGGTCGTAATGTGGCAATTCGCCGTACCTATCTTGGAACCACGAGCTGCTGGCCCGGAGTGAGCATAGACGTGTCGAGGCCGTTGCGCTCCGAAATCCAGTGAGCGGTCTGCCGCGCGTCGAGGTTGTCTATGGGGTGATTCCCGGAAATCCCGAGCAGGGTGTCGCCAGCGGCTACTGTCATGAGCTGCTCTTGAACGTCTGACGTTGCGGCGGCATAGGCCTGCGCCGCTTCGACATGCGAGAAGCCCCAGGCTGCGAAGACAAGTACAAGACAGAAGAGAATGGAAACGATAGCCGTTGCCGCTTCTGGTCTGCTGACCTGTCGAGGCGCCAGCTCAGAAACTCTCGCGTTCGACATCTTCTTACTATGCTGAGCTCCGCCCTCGATGACGCGAAGGTGAGCGCGCGCGGAAATCTTCAGCGCCGACGTGCCATCGACATCATACCCTGGGCAAACTTGATACGTCATGGTGTTTCCTCTGCTCGTCATCTGATAGCCAAGGTATAACGGCGCTTGCGGACAATAAATAGGTTACGAACACTTGTGCTACTTGTAGTATCTACGTACGGTTGTTCGTGTCAAGGGAAATGAGAACATTTGTTTGAAACTACAGTACGAACGGGTGTATGATACTTTCAAGAAACTAAGGAGGAGCCATGGCACGTTCGGGAATCTCAAAGCGTCAGCAGCAGGCGTATGACTTCATCTGCTCATTCACGAAAGCGCATGGCTATCCCCCTTCGGTAAGGGAGATTGGTGGGGCGATTGGCCTCTCATCACCCTCTACGGTGCACTCGCACCTGCATAAACTTGAGGACGCCGGCTATATACGCAGGGACCCAAACAAGCCCCGTACCATCGAGATATGTGGTCCCGGGTGGGAGCAGCCGTCCCAGAGTGAACTTGCGAAGGTGGAGCAAGATCTTGACGGCAACACGATCACCCTGCCGTTGGTGGGCCGTGTTGCGGCGGGGGGCCCAATCCTTGCCGAGCAAAATGTCGAAGAGGTCATGACCCTGCCCACCAGCATCGTGGGGGATGCGAGCTCCTTCGTCTTGAAGGTTCGCGGTGAGTCAATGATCAATGCGGGCATCCTCGATGGCGACTATATCGTCGTGAAGGAACAGCATGACGCGCATAACGGCGAGATTGTCGTCGCGCTCATTGAGGACTCCGCGACGGTCAAGACGTTCTATCGTGAGGCGGACAGGATTCGTCTGCAGCCCGAGAATGACTCCATGGCGCCCATCTATGTCCACAATCCGACGATTCTGGGACGTGTGACCGGTTTGTTCCGGTCCCTCTAGACGGCATGATTCGGAATCGAGCGGTGACAGGGCGGGTACGGGATTCCGGGGCCAGCGGCAGCCAAGCTTCGTTGCGAGTGTCCTCGCGAGTCCATGGCTATGACGTCATTCGGGGTCTTGCCGTCATCTCGATGGTTGGCTTTCACTTCTGCTATGACCTCGCCACGCTCAAGGGCGCTTCGATTCCCTGGTTCAGACCACCCTTTCAGGATGTCTGGCGCGCAAGCATATCGTGGACGTTCCTCATCGTTGCTGGCGTTATGTGCAGTTATTCGCGAAGCAATCTGCGAAGGGGCGTCCGATACCTTGTCCTTGCTCTCGTGATCTTCGCGGTGACCACCATCGCTGCTGTCGACACACCCATTAGCTTTGGAATCATCTATTGCATGGGGGCGAGCACACTGTGCGCCTGGGCACTCGATAGCGTCGGGGCCTTTCCGAGAGGACCCCGAGGGCTGGCCCTCGGTGCCCTCGTGTTCGCCATGCTCTTTGTTCTCTGCTTGGGCGTGCCCTCGGGGACTATTGGATTTGCGCCGTTCGGAGGCCCCTTTTTGAGGCTTACTCGCGTTCCCTACGATTCTGGGTTCTTGAGCTGGCTGGGATTTCCTGGGCCTCATTTCAGCTCGGGGGACTACTACCCTCCCCTTCCCTTTTCGCTGCTCTATCTTTCCGGCGTGTCTCTGGGGCGCTTATTCAGGTCAATCGGAACTCCCAGATGGTTGCGGAGGCTCTCCTGCCGTCCAATTGAATGGGTTGGCAGACATGCCCTGCCCGTCTATGTCCTGCACCAGCCCATCCTTCTCGCAATCACCCTGCTGATATAAGCTTCTGACGCTCGCTGGTGACCATCCGGCCATCAACCCGCACGCCCTTTGAGCCTTAACGCATGCTCTGCCGTATAGTCCTAAGCATTTTGGCGCCCTGGGCTCCTACCAGGTTTAGGGATGCTTAGGCGCCCTGTCGGTAGGGCGAGAACGAGGGGAAGACGCAAGTGACGCTCGGTTTAGAGATGCTTAGTCGTTCTGTCGGTAGGGCTCGAGCGTCTTGGCCATGCGCTCTGCGGCCTTGCAGGTGACAAGCAGCCCTTCTTCTACGTACTGCTCGCGAATGACCTGGCAGCGCTCGTGGACCATCTTGATAAGGAGGCCCTTCTCGTAGGGCACAAGGGCCGTAAGCGTAACGTCGCCGGCACTCGCCTCTCGCGCGATGCGGTGAAGAAGCGCGGTGAGGCCCTTTCCCTCTTGTGCCGAAACAAAGACTGCGTCTGGATTTTGCGAGCGAAGGCTCTGGATGTCCTCCTCTGCCATGAGGTCACACTTGTTGAACACCATGACTCGTCGGATGGATCCGGCCTCGATTTGCGTGAGGATGTCCTCGACGGTCTGGGCCTTCTTCTCCCAATTCACGTCATTGGCATCAACTACTTCGAGGACGAGGTCTGCCACGCGCACCTCGGCGAGCGTAGACTTGAAGCTCTCGACCAGGGTGGTAGGTAGCTTCTGGATGAAGCCTACGGTATCGGTAAGGGTGATCTTTCGTCCCTCGGCCAGGTCGATTGACCTCGTGGTGGGGTCGAGTGTTGCAAAGAGCTCGTCCTTTGCGTAGACCCCTGAATCAGTAAGCGCGTTTAAGAGGGTCGATTTGCCCGCGTTCGTGTATCCGGCAAGCGCCACCCGGTAGATGCCAGAGTCCCATCGCGCCTTGCTCTGGGTTGCTCGCCGGGTCTCGAGTCGAGCGAGTTCCTTTCTGAGGGCGGCGATGCGGTCGCGCACGAGGCGACGGTCCACCTCAAGCTGGCTCTCACCCTGTCCGAACCTGCTGCCGATGCCTCCGCGTGTCTGCTCGCCCATAAGGTGGCTCCACATGCCCCTGAGCCTGGGCAAGACGTATTGGAGCTGAGCGAGCTGAACCTGAAGACGCCCTTCGCGGGTGCTCGCGTGTCTGCCAAAAATGTCGAGGATGAGGGCCGTGCGGTCGATGACCTTGACCGGTTCGCCAAAAATGCGCTCGAGGTTGGACTGCTGCGAGGGACTGAGCTCCTCGTCGAAGACCACAACGTCGATATCCATGCGTCGGACGATGCCGGCAAGCTCCTCTGCCTTGCCGGAGCCCACGTATGTCTTTGGGATTGGTGCGTCGAGCTTCTGGGTCTCGCGGGCGACCACGACACCGTCGGCCGTCTCGACGAGCCGCTCAAGCTCGTCCAGAGACTCGTCCATGGGCCAGTCGCTTCGACCAGTGTCAACGCCAACAATGAGCGCTCGCTCGGGAACCGGTGCCGTCTCGATGTGCTTGAACCTTGCCATAACGCCCTGCTTCCCACTACACAGAGCCAGGCATGCGCCCGGCCGATTTAGGATTCCGTCAATTCGGCCTGGGTGCGCATCTCGCCCACGACCATATCACGGGCCCCGTCCAGGCCGAGCGCCTCGATGTCGAGCCACCGAACGCGGCCGTCCCTCCGGAGCCACGAAAGCTGACGCTTCGCGTAGCGTCGGGAGCGTCGCTTAATGAGCTCTACTGCCTCCTCGAGGGTGGTCTGACCATCCAAGGCCTCCACAATCTCCTTGTAGCCAATGGCCTGGGAGGCCGTATGAGACGCCAGGAGGCCTCGCTCCCGCAGGCCCTGCACCTCTTCGACGAGGCCTGTATCAACCATGAGGTCGACTCTCCGGTCGATGCGCTCATAGAGCCGAGCGCGATCTCGCTTGATGGCCCACATGAGTGCTCGGTAGTGGGGCTTTCGCGTCTTGAGCCCCTTGTGCTGTGCTGCGTAGCTCGTGCCCTCGTCTAGCAGCTCGAGCGCCCTGACAACCCTGCGGACGTTGTTCGGATGGATCTCCTCCGCGCTGTCTGGGTCTCGCGTGCGCAGCAGTTCCCAAAGCGCCTCGACCCCCTTGTCCGCTGCGAGGGACTCGTATGCGGAGCGAGCGGTCCCCCCAGTCTCGCCTGATGGGAAGTCCATCTCGTCAATGACGGCGTCCAGGTAAAGCCCAGTCCCGCCGCAGAGAACGGGCGTGATACCCCCATCAAGGCGCTCGTCCACAAGAGCCCGGGCGTCATGCTGGAACAGGGCTACCGAATAGTCCTCGGAAGGCTCGGCGACATCGACCATTCTCAAGGGAACGATTCGCTCGCTTTCCGGAGTCTTGGCCGTTCCGATGTCCATGCCCCTATAGACCTGCATAGCATCGACGGAGATGACGTCCGAGCCAATCTCGAGGGCGACGGCGTCGGCGAGCGCGCTCTTGCCAGAGGCGGTTGGCCCGCAGATGCAGACGACGGGCCCCCTCACGGCATTGCCTGCGCCGGGGGCCCGACCATCATTGCGAGATTCGTTCATTATCGGGGCTCGCCGACCATGGGCCCACGCAGGTACCAGGTCTTGGCCTCGTCTGCACGCACATCCACGAGCTTTCCCACGAGTTCGGACGCCTCACGGCCGTCGGGCACATCGAAGAGCACGGTCTTGTTCTTGGGGCTGTGGCCAACGAGGACGTTCGGGTTGCGCTTTGACGGACCCTCGACGAGCGCCTCGACCGTAGCCCCAAGCTCGCTCTGGTTGGCCTCGTACGCGAGGTCTGCCACGAGCTCTGCCAAGCGGTCAAAGCGGCCCTGGATGACCTCGCGCGGCGTTGGGTCGTCAATCTTTGCCGCCGGAGTGCCGGGTCGTTTGGAGTAGATGAACGTGAACGCGGAAGCGAAGCCCACCTCGCGAACGAGGGAGAGCGTCTGCTCGAAGTCCTCCTCAGTCTCCCCCGGAAAGCCCACGATGATGTCCGTGGAGAGGGCGATGCCCGGGTTGGCGTCCTTGATCCTCCCCGCAAGGGAGATGAAGTCCTCGCGCGTGTAATGGCGGTTCATAGCCTTGAGCACCTTGGTAGACCCGCTCTGAACGGCAAGGTGCAGCTGCGGCATCACCGCATCGGTCTCGGCCATGGCGGCGATGGTCTCGTCGGAGAGGTCCTTGGGATGCGAGCTCGTGAAGCGGATGCGCTCGATGCCCGTCTCCCCCACGGCGCGGAGCAGCTCGGCGAATCGAGGCGCGCCGTAGCGCTGGCGACCGAACGAATTAACGTTCTGGCCTAGCAGGCAGACCTCACGGACACCATCGGCCTTGAGGCGCTCGACCTCAGACACGATGTCCTCGAAGCGACGGTCGCGCTCGCGACCACGCACATAGGGCACGATGCAGTAGCTGCAGAAGTTGTTGCAGCCCGTCATGATGGGCACCCAGGCGTGCCAGCTTGCCTCACGGCGGCTCGGCAAATCGGTGGAGAAGCGAGGGTCATCCTCGCTCGTGTCGGTTGCAAGGGTCCCATTGCCCCTCAGGGCGTCTTCGATAAGCTCGGGGAGGCTGCCAACGGCCCGAGTGCCAAAGACCACATCCACGTTCGGCATGTGCTCCCGGATGTCACCGCCGTCTCGCTGGGCGATGCAGCCCCCAACCGCCACAATTCTCCGCCCGCTTGGTGGCTTGGGGGCACTCACCATGGCAGAGACCTGCCCATACAGATGGGTGTCGGCCTTCTCGCGGACGCAGCACGTCATGTAAACGACGATGTCTGCCTCCTCCGGAGTGCCCACCTCGACGCACCCGCAAGCACCGAGCACGCCAGAGACGCGCTCGGAGTCGTGAAGGTTCATCTGGCATCCAAAGGTCTTTACGTGGTATGTCAGCCCCTCGAGGGCCGGATGTGCCAGCACTAGGACACCGCCGGCGTCGGGACGACAACCTGGGCCGAGGCGTCGGACGGGTTGAGCCTGTGGACGTAGACGGCAATGCGAATGGCCGTGCGGCTCTGCCCATCGATGGCGATGTCGGAGAACGTCGGGGCACACGAGATGTCGAGACCGACCGGAATGAGGAAGCCTCGCGCAATGGCAATGGCCTTGATGGCCTGGTTGACGGCGCCTGCGCCAACGGCCTGCATGTTCACGGGGGCGCCGTCCTTGACCATGCCGGCAATGGCGCCGGCGACGGATGCCGGCGAAGACTTGCTCGAGACCTTCAGGTAATTCATGTACTAATAGCTCCTGCTGTATTGGGCTGCATCTGATGCTGCGGTAATTATTTTTTCGATTCTACAGTTTGTGCGTGCTCGTTCCTAGCTTTAGTCGCCTTTTTCGAGGTCAAACGTGACGGTTATCCGATCTTTGGAGACGTGGACGCGAGGTTCCGAGGCAAGTGCGAGGTAATAGCGCTCGGCAAGGAACTCGAAATCTCGCTCCATGACCCGTGAGAACTCGCTTGCGTCGTCACTTGAGACCCTGAGGCCGCGCCGGTCGCGCATGAGGTCGACCTCCTTGGGCCCGGGCAAGCCCGAGTGGTGCTGAAGCTTGGAGGTGATGGGGCGGAGCGGCTTGATCTGCCTTGCCAAAATCCTATGTGCCGTTCGCTCGGAGATGTCTAGGCCAAGCGAGGACGCGATGGAGACGAGCTCCTGGGCGTCTCCGGCTATTGCGGGCCGCCTGATCACAGGAACAGTTTCAGGGTCGTCCACGAAAAGCAGGCTCGACCCGTCCGGCGCTACCTGCGCGAGGGCCCTCATGGTAGCCAGCGCCTCTGCGGGGGACCCGAGGTAGACTGCGCAGTCAGCCCGCTCCTCGAGCGCAAACTCGCAGCAGGTCCTCACTATGTTGTGCGGCCCCCGGAGTACCTGCTCACCCTCGTCGCCCTTTCCGACGGTTGGCCAGGTGGACTGGTCCTTTCGCTCGCCGAGGGCCTTGGCGTCGACGTCGATGCGAATCGAGGAGCCGAGCCCTGGGTTTGACGCCATCACTTTTGCGGACTTCGCGTTCTCCTTGATGGAGAAGAGGGCCATGCCCCTGCCGTGCACGCCCCAGCGGTCCATGTGCACTGAGTCGAGCTTTGAGGTGACGCGAGCGTCAAAGATACGGTCGCGCATAGAGGCGGGCACGCCCGAGCCGTCGTCAACCATGACTATGGAGCGGGCGTCTCCCTCTCGCGTCGTGGCTACGATGATCGTTCGAGAGTTGGCGTCGCGCGAGTTGCGCAGCATCTCGATGACGACGTCCTCCGCACAACGGATATCGTGCTTCGCCTGACGCCGCTCGGCCTCACCGACTCGAAGCCGTACGAACCCGTCTCCGTAGCTCTCCTCGACGCGAACCGCGGTGTCGCCCGATACGGATGCCACGAAGTCGACGAGCGAGGGCATGACGCCCCCACTCGTCGATCCGGCGCTGCGAGGCTTCGCCATGGAGCTACTTCGCCACGCCAACGGCGCGCGACTCGCGGATCACGACGACGCGAACCTGACCGGGGTATTGCATCTCGTCCTCGATCTGCTTGGCGATGTCGTGCGCAAGCACCGTGGCCTCAGCATCGGAGATCTTCTCAGGCTGGACCATGACGTGAAGCTCGCGACCGGCCTGCATGGCATACGTGCGCTCGACGCCCTCGTGGGCGTTGGAGATCTCCTCGAGCTTCTGGAGGCGCTTGATGTAGGTCTCGGCGCTCTCGCGGCGAGCGCCCGGGCGAGCGGCAGAGATGGCGTCTGCTGCCATCACGAGCTGGTCGAGGATGGTGTTGGGCTCGATGTCTGCGTGGTGGGCCTCAATGGCGTGGACGATCTCGGGACGCTCGCCATAGCGACGGGCGAGGTCGGCTCCGATGACGGCATGCGGGCCCTCGACCTCGTGGTCGATGGCCTTGCCAATGTCGTGGAGAAGGCCGGCGCGCTTAGCGGGCGTGGGGTCGATGCCAAGCTCGGACGCCATGATCGCGCAGAGCTCGGCTACCTGCTTGGAGTGCTGCAGGACGTTCTGGCCAAACGAGGTGCGGTAACGCAGGGCGCCGAGCGTCTTGATGATCTCGGGGTGAAGGTCGTGGATGCCCGTGTCAAAGGCGGCCTGCTCGCCAGCCTCCTGCACGCGCTGCTGCACGAGCGTCTCGGCCTTCTTGTACATCTCCTCGATGCGGGCGGGGTGAATGCGGCCGTCGGCAATGAGGTTCTCGAGGGCCACGCGCGCGGTCTCGCGGCGAACGGGCTCGAAGCTGGAGAGCAGGACGGTCTCGGGGGTGTCATCGATGACGAGGGAGACGCCCGAGACCTGTTCGAAGGTACGTATGTTGCGACCCTCGCGGCCTATGATGCGGCCCTTGAGGTCGTCGGAGGGGATGTGAACGGTGGTCACAGTGACCTCGCCGGCCTGGTCTGCGGCGCAGCGCTGGATGGCCGTGGTCACGATCTCACGGGCCGTCTTGTCTGCCTGGGCGCGGGTGCGCTGCTCGCTCTCGCGCAGGATCTGGGCCTCCTCGCGGATGGTGTCCTTGCGGACGCGGTCGAGCAGCTCCTTGTGGGCCTCGTCCGTGGAGAGCGCACTGATTCGCTCGAGCTCACTCGTCTGCTGGCGATAGAGCTGCTCGAGGTCGCTCTCACGACGGTCGAGCTGGCCGGCCTGGCTGGAGAGCTGGTGCTCACGGCGGTCGAGCGCGTCATTGCGGCGGTCGAGCGACTCCTCGCGCTGCATAATGCGAGACTCGAGGGACCTCAGCTCGCTCTTGCGCTGCTTCTCATCGGCCTCTGAGGCCTGGCGAAGCTTGAGGATCTCCTCCTTCGCGGCGAGCACGGCCTCCTTCTTGGTGTTCTCTGCCTGGCGCTGGGCATTCTCGGTAAGCTGAGACGCCTTTCGGTGCGCGTCAGTGGTGACCTGCTCGGCGCGAGCCTGGGCATCGGTCACCTGCCTGTTTGCCTCCTGGACCCTTGCAGAGTTCTTGCTGTTGGTCACCGCTGACGCTATGCCCGCGCCGATGGCGAGGGCGGCGACCGCCACGATGACAGCGATTACGACATCCATTACGACTCCTAGGAACACTGGCTGGTCAACTGGTTAAGGAGACTGCCCATGTGGACAGAACCCACCATCCGAGTGGCTCCCGGCGTCTATGCGAAAACAATACAATCGCGACTGCAACGGACAAAAAAGTACGTCGGTCATGCCCCGCATGACTGACGAGAGATACCCAAACGGCCTATTCATAGTAAGTTGAAGGCAAGCAACCGTCAATCACGCCGGCGCTAGCGGCGCGAATATGGCAGCGAGCGCGCATGCGGGTCGTGCGAGTCAGTCCCTTTGGCCCTCGTCGATGCGGGCCCGGGCGGCGTCTTTCGCCACCGCGAGCGAATAGCCCCGCGACGCCAGAAACCTGACGAATTTTGCGTAGGCGTTCTTCTCCGGCATTCGCTTCCTTCGCAGGAGCTCCAGGGCACGCTCTTGGGCCGGCTCCTCGCCCAGGTACTCGTCAGGCCAGCCTGGCATCTCACTCGGCTCTACGCCACGGTTGCGAAGCTCTCGTTCGATGCGAAGCGGCCCCCACCCACACGCCGCTTTGGACCTCGCGAAGCTATCTGCGAAGCGCATGTCATTAAGGATGCGCTTGTCCCTGCCCCTCTCGACTGCGCGCTCCGCGCACTCAGGCGTGTAGCCTGCGTCGCGGAGCCTGCCCAGAACCTCTGCGCAGGAATGCTCGCGTCTCGAGGCAAGGTCGACGAGCCTGGCCCATGCGCACACATCGGCTGCCTCTCGAATTCGATAGAAAAGCTCGGCACGACTCTCTGGCTCGGGGGAATCGGAGGCGTTGAGCGCCCGTGCGACCGCGACGGGGATGGCAATGGATTCGCCATCCCCCACAAGAACCTGCGCCATGGGCTTTCGCGCCCCGAGTGCCGCGCCGCGTTCAGGTAGCTTGACGCTCCATGAGAAGCCTCCTGCGCAGGCATGCTCCCACAGCGTCTTTGGTGCCCGCCTTCTCGTGCTACTCAGCATCGTCATCGAGCGGGGAAACCTCGCCATCTTCGTCCTCAGGCTTTACGAGCCCAACGGCAAGGCGAACCTTGTGGTCAATCTCGTCAAGAAGGTCTGGGTTTTGACGCAGGAACTCCTTGGCTGCCTCCCTGCCCTGGCCGAGGCGCTCCTCCTGGTAGGTGTACCAGGCCCCCGCCTTGTTTACGATGTCCTGCTCGACGGCCATGTCGAGGACCGAGCCCTCCTTCGAGATGCCCGTGCCGTACATGATGTCGAACTCAGCGGTCTTAAAGGGAGGCGCGACCTTGTTCTTGACAACCTTGACGCGCACGCGGTTGCCGATGATCTCGTTGCTTTGCTTGATTGAGTCGATACGGCGAATGTCCATGCGCACGGACGAGAAGAACTTGAGCGCGCGGCCACCCGGCGTCGTCTCGGGATTGCCGAACATGATGCCGATCTTCTCACGAAGCTGGTTGATGAAGATGCACGTGGTGTTCGACTTCGAGAGCGAGCCGGCGAGCTTTCGAAGGGCCTGGCTCATCAGGCGCGCCTGCAGTCCAACGGTGGTGTCGCCAATCTCGCCCTCGATCTCGGCGCGTGGCACAAGGGCGGCGACGGAGTCCACGACGACGACGTCGATGGCGCCCGAGCGCACGAGCATGTCGCAGATCTCGAGTGCCTGTTCGCCCGTATCGGGCTGAGAGATGAGCACGTCGTCGATGTCCACGCCGATGCGGGCGGCATACCCGGGGTCGAGCGCGTGCTCCGCGTCGATGAATGCCACGACGCCACCCATGGCCTGCGCCTCGGCGAGGATCTCAAGCGACAGGGTGGTCTTGCCGGAAGACTCGGGACCGTAGATCTCGACAATGCGGCCCCTGGGCACGCCCCCGATGCCAAGGGCGTTGTCGAGCGCGATGGAACCGGTTGGAATGGCCTCGACCTGCATCTGAGGGCCTTCCTCACCGTAGCGCATGATTGAGCCCTTGCCGAACTTCTTGATGATCTCCTTGGTGGTGGTCTCGATCATCTCGTCGCGCTCTGCGCCCGTGGTGGGCGCGTGGACCTCGCGCGCAGGTCCAGAAGACTTGGCCATTCGTGTTCCCTTCTTTGTTTCCGCAAGCATCATACGCGAACGGCTGTTCGCAGTCAAACCCTTACGCACAGGTTAGCCCCTTGGCGTGGAAGCGTCTCAAACAAAAACCTGACGCAGGTTTGACACCGCAGCTAGATAGCGCGTTGTTGGCAGTTTTGAACATTGGACGCATCGGCGGACGGCAGAAGAAGCGCCGCAGGAGGGTTTTCAACAAGAAAGGACGCCACGCGTCTGACAGACATCAAACACATGGCGTCCAAATTGACAGCGGGTACGGTGGTTGTATAGGTTGCCCCCGCAGCCAAGAGCAGCCAAGAGCAGCCATGCGGGCGACTAGTCCCTCAGGAGCTGAAGCGCGTGACGCACGGCCCTCAGCCTAACCTCGGAACGGTCGCCTGGGAACACGACGCTTTCGGTCCTCGTCCCGGCGCCACTTGAGACCCCAAACCAGACGAGGCCAACCGGCTTGCCAGGCTCGGCTCCTCCTGGGCCGGCGATGCCCGTGACGCTCACGGAGAGGTCGCACCCAAGTGCGGCGCGCGCACCCTCGGCCATTGCCGCGGCGCACTCCGGCGAGACGGGCCCCACGGTGTCGAGGATCTCGTCGCTCACGCCGAGCACCGCGTGCTTGACGGAGCACGCGTAGCTCCCGATGGCCCCCTTTACCACGTCGGACGAGCCGGGGACGGCAGTGAGGGACCCCTCGACGAGGCCGCCCGTGCAGCTTTCTGCCGTGCCGACCGTCAGGCCGCGTGAGCGAGCCTCGTCCAGCACCTCGGCCGCGAGGGCCACGCAGTCGCCCCATGACGGGGCGGCCTCGGCGCCGCCTTTGGCAGACGAGCCGCCCTCATACTCCTCATCCGCAAAGAGCGCGTCCCTGGACTTCCAGAAGTAGTCAAAGCCAGACCAGGCCGTAAGAACGATGGCTGCCGCCATAAGCGCGAACGAGAGCCAGTAGAGGCCGCCTGCGAGCGCACCCCCGCCAAGGCAGGAGTGCAGAAAGTAGCCGGAGATGGAGGTCATCGTCGTTGCAGTCTTCCACTTGCCGAGATTGCTCGCGGCCACTACCGTTCCCTCGGCGGCAACGACGAGGCGCAGGCCGCTCACGAGGAACTCCCTGGACACGACGATCACGAGAGGCCAGAAGTTGAGGTAGTCCCAGTCCATGAGCACGAGCATCGAACAGACGACGACGAGCTTGTCGGCAATAGGGTCGAGGAACTTTCCAAAGGTGGTGACCTCTCCCCTGCTACGGGCAAGGTAGCCATCCAGCTTGTCGGTCAGCGACAACAAGATGAACAGGAGGGCGACGACCAGGTGCGGCCAGGACACCCCCGTGCCCTCGTGCGAGGGGATGCCCGCCACCCACGCGGCGAGAAGCCACGCCGGGACGAAGACGACGCGAATAGAGGTAACGATATTCGCGGGCGTCCAGATGCCATGACCCGCTCGTTTGCCCTCGGCCATTAGGCCGCCTCCCCCGAGTCGGCGCTGCCGCCCACGAGCTCGCCCTCGAGCTCGTAGCAGAATGCCTCCGTCAGTCGAACGCGGACCACGTCGCCCACGGACGCCTCGCCCTCGGCAATGTGCACGGCGCCGTCGCAGTCGGGCGCCTGGAACCAGGTGTGCCCGATGAGCTCGGGCGCATCGCCGTCGGTGTCGACGCCGTCGATGATAACGTCAACGACCTCACCCACGTGGCTTGCAGTGGCGTCGAAGCCAAGCTGCTCGGCCGTGTCCATGAGGCGCTGGGTGCGCTCGAGCTTCACGTCGTCTGGGACCTGGTTGCCCATCTCGGCGCCACGGGTGCCTTCCTCGGGCGAGTAGGTGAAAACGCTCGTGTAGTCAAACCCTTCGCCGGCCACGAACTGCAGCAGGTCCTCGAACTGCTCATCCGTCTCGCCCGGGAATCCCACGAGACCCGTGGTGCGCAGCACCATGCCGGGAATCTCGCGACGAAGCCGTGCGAAGAGCTCGGAGAACTCTTCGGCGGACCCCGAGCGGTTCATGTCACTCAGGACCTTGGCGTCGCAGTGCTGGATGGGGATGTCGATGTAAGGCAGCACCTCCGGCGTGTCGCGAATGGCGGAGACGAGCTCGTCGGTCATGCCCTCGGGCTGAAGGTACAGCACGCGGAGCCAGGCGCGATAGGGACGCACAACCTCCGCAAGGCGCACGAGGAGGCTCGCGAGGGTGTCTTGCGCGCCCAGGTCCTCGCCCCAGATTCCCGTGTCCTGGCCGATGAGGACGAACTCGCGAACACCTTGCTCTGCCAGGGCCTTGACCTCGCGCTCGATCTCACGGTACGGGCGAGACGCATAGCGGCCGCGAATGTAGGGGATCGCGCAGAACGAGCAGAATCGGTCGCAGCCGTCCGAGATCTTGACGTAGGCGCTGGCGCCCTGAACCGTGCGCAGCGGGGCGGCAAGCGGACCAGCGGCCGCACCGTCCGCACTGGGAACGACCGACGTGCGCCCGAGGACGCCGTCGAGTACGCCCACGATGCCGTCCTCCTCGTCGGTGCGGACGAAGGAGGCGACCTCGGGAAGCTCGTCCGGAAGGTCGAAGCCGTAGCGTGAGGGCACGCAGCCGCACATCACGATCGGCAGCTCGCGCACGCCCTCCCGTGCGGCCTCGGCGAGCTCGAGGGTGCGCTCGATGCTCTCCGAGGTTGCGCTCGCGAGGAACGAGCAGGTGTTGACGAGGACGGCACTCGCGTCCTCGACCTCGGTTGCCTCCTGATAGCCAGCTCGAAGGAGCAGGCTCCTCATGCGGTCTGTGTCAACCTCGTTCTTGGCGCAGCCAAGGGTGACGAAGAGGACCGAGGGGGTCATGTCTGCTGAAACCTGGGACATGGGTTGGTGGTGCCTTTCTGTGGGGTGAGGTGATGGGCTCGCGCACCTGTGGTCGCAGGTCCGGATTATGGCTGCGTGGCAGGCCGGCCTAACGATAGTTCGTGAACTGCAGGGGAATGCCGTAGTCCTGGTCGCGCAGGAATGAGATGACCTGCTGGAGCGCGTCCTTGGAGGCCGAGGTGACGCGCAGCTTGTCATCGTCGACGGACGCCTTGACCTTTAGTTTGAGGTCCCGGATGTCCTTGGAGATCTTCTTGGCGCACTCCTTGTCGATGCCTTGGACGATGTGACCAATGACGCGGACCGAGCCGCCGGAGGCAGCCTGGGGCGCGTCCCAGCTCACGCTCTTGAGGTCGACCTTGCGCTTGACGAGCCTGCCGTTGAGCACGTCGATGACTTGCTTGGCCACAAAGTCTGCGGGTGCGTTGACGGTGATGGTGCCGTCGCCCTTGGAGAGCTCGATCGTGGCGCCGGAGCCCTTGAGGTCGTAGCGCTGCGTGAGCTCGCGGGCGGTCTGCTGGTAGGCGTTGTCGACCTCCTGCATGTCCACGGTGGACACGACGTCGAAGCTTGAGTCCTTGGCCATGCTCGTTCCCTTCGTTAGTCAGCGGTCGCGCCGCCCAGGCGGCATCGTCTGGGCGGCGCGACCGAATTCCCTGTGTCGTTCGAGCGGCTAGTTGGAGCTCTTGGAGCTCGAGCTCTTGGAACCTGACGAGGAGCTCGAGGAGCCGGAGTTCGATTTGGAGGAACTCCCAGACGAGCCAGACGAGTCGGAGCTCTTGGAGCTGGAGGAACTCTTGGAGCTGGAGGAGCCCTTCGAATTGGAGCTCGAGCTGTTGGCCGAGTCGCTGTCGCCAGAGGCCGTGGCCTCATCGGTTGAGGCCGTGCTGGCCGAGGGGTCCGTCCCCTCGATCGTCACGCTCGCGAGGCCGCCCGAGGTCTTGGAGAGCTGCACGCGCTGGCCGTTCTTCTCAACCGTGACGACGCTCGCATCCGCCGCCGAGATGCTGATCGACTTCTTTACGGTGTACTCCTGCTCCCATGCACCGGTCACGCTCTCGGCAACCTCCTGCTGCCCGTCCGAGGTGATCTCGACCCACGAGGTCGCTCCGTCTGCAACGGAGACCTTCACGACAGTCTCCTGGCTCGCGGCCGCCGCGCTCGAAGCGGCGGCGCGGGCGGCCGCGTCTGAAAGCGCCCGTTGCTCTGCTGCCGAGGCGGTCGTGGCGGCAGGGGTCGTGGCCGTGCTCGCCGTGACGACTGGAACGGCATTCTTCTCGCCGGCATTCGAGGCACAGGAGCGAATCGAGAGCACGAGAATCAGCACGAGGACGACCGCAAGCAGCACGCCAATCAAGATCATGACGTTGCGAGGATTGGAGCTCAGCGACTGGGCCACACCTGCGATGCCTGAGCGCTGGGGCTCACGGCGTCGGGAGCGTGCCCGCGGGTCGCGCTCGGCAGGCGGTGCCTGGCGGCGCCTCACGTTCGGGCGCTCGGGCGGCTGGGCCCCGCGTCCACCCTGGCGGCCCGCCCTCGTCGAGGAGGGCCGGTAGGGGCGCACGCCATCGTCATAGCGCATGTCATCGCGGTACTGCCCGGAGCTTACGCGCCTCGTCGTGACGTCGTCGGGCCCCTGACCGTAGCGGTCGACGCGGCCACGGGAGCCATAGCCCTCGTCTGCGGAGCGCGCCCTCCTGGCAGAGGCGGCCTGGCGCCTGCGCGCGGCCTCGTCGCTCTCTGGGACGCGCGTCGTGTAGCGTCGCTCGCCCTGGCGCCCGCCATAGGGGCGCCCGTCATCACGGCTCGATCGCACGGATTCACCTCGCTGCCGATAGCTTCCACCCTGCTCGCTGTAGGGCACGGGGCCCTCCGAGCGATACGGCGTGGCATATGTGGGAATAGCAGCCGCCGCGCCGCTGGGGCGCGAGGCATAACCTTCCGAGGGCAGGTTCACCCCGCCGCCGCGGGCGGCGGGGAGTGCCCTGGAGGGACGAGGGGCGGAGGCGGCCGACGCAGGGCCCCTGTTCGCGGGTTCGTCGGCGAGGCGCGCGAGACCAAAGGTGTCGCGCCCGGTGACCTCGCTCACGTACTCCTCGTGCTCCCGCTCGTAGAGCTCGGTGACCATGCGGGAGTCGAGACCGAGGTAGCGCGCATAGCTCGCCACCATGCCCTGGGCGTACCCAAGCGCGGGGAGGTGGTCGAAGTCGCCCTCCTCGAAGGCCTCAAGCACGGTCTCGCGCATGCGCAGCACCTTGGCTGCCTGCGGGATGGAAAGACGCAGCTGCTTGCGTCGATCCGAGAGAATCTTTGCGAACCTCGTCCTTGCCATCTGCGCCTACACCTCCCTGTATGCCATGTCTGCCGCCCTGAGCTCCTCAAGGCCGTCGGAATCGAGCAGTACCTCGCGCGGCTTCGACCCGTCGGGAGGGCCAACCACGCCCTTCTGCTCGAGCATGTCCATGATCCTTCCTGCCCTAGCGTACCCCACCTTGAGCCTTCGCTGCAGGCCGGAGGTGGAACCTAGCTGAGAGTCCACAACGACCTGGGCTGCCTCCCAGACGAGCGGGTCGTCGTCCTCGGCCATATCGCTCGAGGTGGCAGCGCCGGGCTGGCCCGGCACCACGGCGGAGAGAATCTCGTCATGGTAGTCGGGCTCGCGTTGATCTCTGATGAAGGTCACCACGGACTCGATCTCGGCGTCGCTTGCGTAGGCGCCCAGGACGCGCCTGAGCACGCCGCCCGCCTTGCGGAAGAGCATGTCTCCCCTGCCCATGAGACGCTCGGCGCCCGTCTGGTCGAGGATGACGCGGCTGTCGATGGAGCTCGAGACCTTGAGCGCCACACGCGTGTCGACGTTGGACTTGATGAGGCCCGTGACGACGTCTGCCGAGGGCCGCTGCGTGGCAAGCACGAGGTGGATGCCGGCCGCGCGCGCCAGCTGGGCGATGCGCACGATCGAGGCCTCGACGTCCTTGCCCGCAACCATCATGAGGTCGGATAGCTCGTCGATGACGATGACGAGGTACGGCATGGGCTTGGGCGGGTTCTCCTGGTCGTCGAACTTTCCGTCCTCCACCATCTTGTTGTAGACCTTGACGTCCCTGGCGCCCGCGCGCTCGAAGACCTTGAGCCTCCGGTCCATCTCCGTGACCGCCCACTGCAGGGCGCTCGCCGCCTGCCTGGGCTCGGTGACCACCGGCACGTAGAGGTGAGGCAGCCCCGCATAGCAGCTGAACTCGACGCGCTTGGGGTCCACGAGGATGAGGCGGACTTGCTCGGGCGTCGTCCTCATGATCAGCGACATGATGATCGCGTTGATGAGTACGGACTTGCCCGAGCCTGTCGTGCCGGCAACGAGCATGTGGGGCATGCGCGCGAGGTCGGCGACGACCGGGGCGCCCTCGGAGTCTCGCCCGATGGCGAACTCCAGCGGTCCGCCCTTCGCATAAGGCAAAACGTCGCCGAGGCAGACGTTTTGGCGCTGCTTGTTGGGAATCTCGATGCCCACGAGCGACGTGCCCGGGATGGGCGCGAAAATGCGGACCGACTCGGACGCGAGCGACAGCTGGATGTCATCCTGCAGGTTCGTGATCTTGTTGACGCGCTCGCCCTCGCCCATCTCGATCTTGAAGGTGGTGACGAGCGGGCCGGCCGTCCAGCCAGCGACGCGGCTCGTGAGGCCAAACTCCTCGAGCGTGGACTGCAGCCTCCTGGCCGTACGCTCGAGTTCGGAGTCAGAGGAGGCAGAGCTCGCGGAGTTCGGGTTGCTCGTGAGCAACGAGAGGGGTGGCAGCGTGAAGTCGTCGGAGCCGTCGCCCGGGCGCGTCGTCACCGAGGGGGCAGGCGCAAGCTTGGCGCGCGATCCGCGGCCGGGACGAGCCTTCTCGCCGCCCGCAGAGGAGCGAGGGCCCTTGCCAGACCCTGAGGCCTGGGCGGAGGCCAGGAGGAACTCGGGGACGGCGGGCTCGGCCGACGCGCCGGACGCATCGGCCGCATCAGGGGTGGCCGTGACGGCCCTGTTGCCGCGACGCGCCGTGGGGCCTGCCACCGGCACGGAGTCGTCGAACGGCACCTCGTCCTCCGGCTCGTCCGCGACGACGGCATCCTTCTTCTTTGGCCCGGCCACCTCGGCCACACGGTCAAAGAGCGAGGCGAGCCCTCCCTTGGCATGGGGTTCGCCGACGGCGCCCTCTGGAAGGTCGCCCGCGGGGCGCTCGTCCTTGATCTTGAGCCTCGGGTGGCGCTTGGAGCCGGGGGTTGCCAGGGGCTCGGCGGAGCCCAGGCCCTCGAGTGGCATCGTCGCCGTCTCGTGGTCGACGCCGGAGGCCGCCTGCGAGCGCCTGCGGATGACGGACGACTTGCGCGTGCCGATGAAGTTGGTCTTGGCGGGCTCGGGGGCAACGAGCGTCGTGGCGGGCTCGTCCATGACGGTGGTCTCGGGCTCTTCGCCTACCCACTCGTTCTCGATTGCATGGCGGCGCTGGCTGCGTCGCTCCGAGCTGAGCTCACGCGCGGCGGCGATGCGACCTGCCGCAGCGCCCATGCCGCCCTTGATGCGCAGGGCGAGGTTGGAGAACGAGAAGCCGCACACAACGATGCCTGCGAGGGCAAGCCCCACCAGCACCACGGCGCCAACCACCTGGCCGGTGTAGGACAGCAGCACCCATGCCACGCCGGCGCCAACGTAGCCGCCGGACGCCTCGACCACGCCGGGCTCGAGCACGAGGTCAGGGGTGGCCTCGGCGCCGGGCACCATGATCGAGAGCATTGACAGCACGGAGAGCACCACGAGCCCGATGCCCAAGGCGATGCGCCCCACCAGCGCGTTGTCGGTAGGGAGAAACATCGTCACGGCAAACAGGACGAGAGCGATGGGCACGAGCAGGGCGCCCTCGCCAAACCCAAGCCTCAGGCCCTCGGCCATCGCATGGGTAAGCGGGGCGTTGCTCGGCATGAGCAGCGATGCCGCCATCGCGATGGCGATGACGGCGAGGGCGATGCCGAGAAGGTCGTTGGCGATGCCCGGGGTGTCGGTCGCTGCGCGCGACCCTCCCCTTTTTGCGTTTGAACTGCGCTTTGCGGGCATCTGGTGCTAGACCTCCATGACAACCGGAATGATCATCGGGCGCGTGTGCGTCTTGCTCCACAGGAAGTTGGAGAGCGCGTTTCTGATGGCCTTGCGCTGCGCGTCCACCGAGGGACTGCCCTGGCGGGTCTTGTCGATGGTGGTGCGCACAAGGTCCTCGATGCCGGCGAGCAGCTCGTCGTCGCTCGAGAACGAGACGCCGCAGCTCGAGACATCGACGTCGGACACGCGGTGCGAGCGGCTGCTCGTGGTGACGACGCACGTCACGATGCCGTCCTGGGAGAGCTTCTGGCGGTCGCGAAGCACGGCCGGGTCGGTGTCGCCGATGCGCAGGCCGTCGACGTAGATGATGCCGGAGTCATAGCTCGGACCCAGGGAGACCTTGCCATCGCGCATCTGCAGGGAGTCGCCGTTGTCCTCGATGAAGATATGGCTTCTGGGAATGCCCATGGCCTCGCCGAGCTTTGCGTTGGCGCGCAGGTGCACGGCCTCGCCGTGAACCGGCATGAAGTAGCGCGGGTTGGTCAGACCGAGCATGAGCTTGAGCTCCTCCTGCCTGGCGTGGCCGGAGACATGCACGGTTGCGTTGTCCTTGCTGAAGATCTCGCAGCCTATCTTGGCGAGCGAGTTGATGATGCCCTGGACGCTCTTCTCGTTGCCGGGGACCGGCGTGGCGGAGATGATCACCGTGTCACCCTCGTGGATGGAGAGGCTGCGGTGCTCGCCGTTGGCCATGCGGGAGAGCGCCGAGAGCGGCTCGCCCTGGGAGCCGGTGCACAGCACGACAATCTTCTCGTCGGGGATGTCCTTGAGCTCGTAGGCGTCGAGGATGTCCTCCTCGGCGATCTTGAGATAGCCGAGCTCGCGTGCGATCCGGGTATTGGTGACCATGGAGCGGCCGGTCACGACCACCTTGCGGCCTACGGCCGTGGCGGCGTCGCAGACCTGCTGCAGGCGGTGAATCTGGCTCGAGAAGCTCGCGACGAAGACGCGGCCCGGTGCGTTCTTGATGATGTGGCGCAAAGACGGTCCCACCGTGGCCTCGCTCGGCGTGTAGCCGGGCTTGGTGGCGTTGGTGGAGTCCATGAGCAGAAGGTCGATGCCCTGGCGTGCGAACTTGCAGATGGACTGGTAGTTGGGGCGCACGCCGTCGATGGGCGTCTGGTCGAGCTTGAAGTCGCCGGTGTGGAACACGGTGCCGGCGGGCGTCTTCATGAAGATGCTGAACGCCCCCGGGATGGAGTGCGTCATGTTGATGAAGTGCACCGAGAAGCAGCCCAGGTTGATGTTGGAGCCGTCATGCACCTCACGGAACTTCGGCTGCTTGATGTTGTGCTCGGCGAGCTTGCCCTCGATGAAGCCGAGGGTGAGGTCGCTGGCGAAGATGGGCACCTTGTGCGTGAGATCCATGAGCAGGTACGGAAGTGCGCCCGTGTGGTCCTCGTGGCCATGGGTGATGATGATGCCGCGGAGCTTCTCCTCGTTCTCGAGAACGTAGGTGTAGTCCGGCAGCACCAGGTCGATGCCGGGCTGGTCGTCGTCGGGGAACATGAGGCCGGCGTCGATGAGCACCATGTCACCGTCGCACTCAAACGCCGTCATGTTCTTGCCGATGCCGTCCAAGCCTCCCAGCGGGATGATCCTGAGCGTGGGTGTCTTTGCCATGTGAGCGGCAAACCTCCTAGTTGTGGCCAATAGGTATGTGTGGCGGCAAGGCCGCCTTCTTATCTGGGTAACGCGCTATGGGGAGGGCCCGACGAGCGGGTCCTCCCCAAGATGTTGGCTCAAAGAGTCAAGGAGATGCTAGCAGACACTAGCCCTCGTGGTGACGACGGGGCGCGCGACCCACGTTGCCATTATCGCCGGGGTGACGGCGCGGCCTGCGCTCGCCTTCGGCCTCGCGCTCAGCGCGGCCCGGACGCTCGTCACGGCCGCGACGCGGAGCACGCTCGCGGCGCTCGCCCTCGCGGTGCGCCGGCTTGGAGCCGCCGGGAACCTCAGGCTTGTCGAGACGGTCGAGGCTGATCTTGCCCTTCTCGTCGACCTCGAGGACCTTGACCTTGACCTCGTCGCCAACGTTGAGGACATCCTCAACCTTATCGACGCGGCCTTGGGCGACGCGGCTGATGTGCAGCAGGCCGTCCTTGCCGGGCAGCAGCTCCACGAAGGCGCCAAAGGGCTGGATGCCCACGACGCGGCCGGTGTACTCCTCGCCCACCTCGGGCACCTTGACGATGGCCTTGATGCGAGCGGCGGCCTCCTCGCCGGCGCCGGCGGTACCGGCGATGAAGACGTTGCCGTCCTCCTGGATGTCAATCGTGGCGCCCGTGTCGTCCTGTATGCCGCGGATGACCTTGCCGCCGGAGCCGATCACGTCGCGGATCTTGTCGGTGGGAATCTGGATGGTGATGATCTGCGGCGCGGTGTCCTTCGGCTGCTCGCGGTAGTGCGGGATGGCCTCAAGCATCGTGCTCAGGATGAACGTGCGGCCCTCGTGCGCCTGGTGCAGGGCCTGGGCGAGGATTTCGGGCGTAAGGCCGGTGGCCTTGTTGTCCATCTGCATGGCCGTGATGCCGCGCTCGGTGCCGGTCACCTTGAAGTCCATGTCGCCGAGGAAGTCCTCGAGACCCTGGATGTCGGACAGGACGACGGTCTTGCCCTCCTCCTGGATGAGGCCCATGGCGATGCCGGAAACGGGACGCTTGAGGGGCACGCCGGCGTCCATGAGAGCCAGCGTGGAGCCGCAGGTGGAGGCCATCGAGCTGGAGCCGTTGGACTCCATGACCTCGGAGACCACGCGGATGGTGTAGGGGAACTCGTCCTCGCTCGGAATCACCGGCAGAAGGGCGCGCTCGGCCAGGTTGCCGTGGCCGATCTCGCGGCGCTTGGGCGAGCCCATGCGACCCGTCTCGCCGGTGCAGTACGGCGGGAAGTTGTAGTGGTGGATGTAGCGCTTGCCGTCAACCGGCTCGATGGTGTCGAGGCGCTGCCACTCGTTGAGCATGCCCAGGGTGCACACGGAGAGCACCTGGGTCTGGCCGCGCTGGAAGAGGCCGGAGCCGTGAACGAGCGGCAGGTAGTCGGGCTTGACCATAAGCGGGCGAATCTCGTCGGCGCGACGGCCGTCAACGCGCTCGCCCGTCTCCACGACCATGCAGCGCATGGCGTGCTTCTCGAGGGCCTTGAGCTCGACGGGAATCTCGCGGCTCCACTCGGCCTGCTCCTCCGGGGTGAACTCGTCCTTGATGGCGGCCTTGAGCAGCTCCACCTTGCCGATGCGAGACAGCTTGTCGGCGTCCTTGAGGGCGGCGCTCATCTCGTCGTAGTGGGCAAAGACGCGGTCGTGGACGGCGGGAATGGGCTCGTCGTAGACGTACTCGCGCTGCTGAATGGGGCCGTTGGTCTCCTCCACCTTGGCGAAGAACTTCTTCTGCTCCTCGCAGAAGGCGGCGATGGCCTCCTGGCCAAAGGCCATGGCTGCGAGCATGTCCTCCTCGCTGATCTCGTCAGCGGAGGCCTCGAGCATGGAGATGAAGTCGGGCGTGCCGGCGAGCTCGAGGTCGAGGTCGGAGAGGTCGCGCTCCTCGTAGGTGGGGTTCACGATGAACTCGCCGTTCTCGGGGTTGCGGCCGATGCGCACGCAGGCAAGCGGACCCTCGAAGGGCACGCCGCCGACGGTGAGGGCAGAGCTTGCGGCCATGACGCAGATCACATCGACGGGGTTGACCTGGTCGGCCACGAGAGACGTGGCGACAACCTGGACCTCGTTGCGGAAGCCAGCCGGGAAGCTCGGGCGCAGCGGACGGTCAATCATGCGGGCCGTGAGCGTTGCCTTCTCCGAGGGACGGGCCTCACGCTTGAGGTAGCCACCGGGGATGCGACCCACGGCGTACATCTTCTCGATGAAGTCGACCGTGAGCGGGAAGAAGTCGTAGTCCTTGCGCTCCTTCGAGACGACGGCCGTGACGAGCACCGTGGAGTCGCCCTGCTTGACGAGGACCGCGCCCGTAGCCTGCTTGGCGAGCTCGCCGGTCTCCAGCGCGTAGTGCTTGCCGAAGAGGTCGAACTCGTGGGTAACCTTTGCCATATCTTTTCCCTTATCTCCGCCTGCCCCTTTGCAGGCGGGCCGTCTTACGAGGTCCGGGTGCCCCTTGGCTCCCCGCTTGGTCTGGCGCTATCGCAGCTCTCGTGCGCGTCGCGCAACCCCGCCGTGCCCATGACCGTTGGGCACACGTTATGAAAAGGGGCGCCGCAGCGCCCCGTAGGTCCAGGTTGTTACTGGATGTTGTCGCGGATGCCGAGCTGAGCGATAAGCTCACGATACTCGTTGATGTCGTTCTTCTTGATGTAAGAGAGAAGACGACGACGCTGACCAACGAGCATCAGCAGGCCACGACGGGTGTGGAAGTCCTTCTTGTGGGACTTCATGTGCTCGGTGAGCTCACGAATGCGCTCGGTGAGGAGGGCGACCTGGACGCGGGCGGAGCCGGAGTCCTTCTCGTCCTTGCCGAAGGTCTTGATGAGCTCGGCCTTGCGCTCCTTGGAGACAGTCATGCTGACCACCTTTCGATAGGCGCCGTTTGGCGCTCAGATTCACCTCGAACTGGGTAGGTCGTCGGTGATTCGACGAACCAAGTGCGAGGTACCAACAGGTCGGTATGGTAGCACATCCCTCGGCGCGCGCCGTGGGTACATCAATCGAGCACACATGTACGGGCGGCGTGCTCGTGGCCGCCGGATCCGACGTCTTGGGCGGGCTGGGGACCCATGCCGGCGACCAAGAAGAAATGGGCCAGCCCCAGGGCGGCCAGGGCACCCCATCCCAGGGCCAGGACGACGGTCGACCCTCGCTCACCTCGGGGTATAAGCGAACCGTATCTACAGAGCCCCAAGAAGGGATGACGCATGGGACATGGGGAGCATGGTAGCTGGGCGCTGATAACGGGGGCGACGGGCGGCATTGGCAGGGAGATTGCCACGCAACTCGCGCTTCAGGGGTGGAACCTCGTCGTGCACGGCCGCGACGCCTCGAAGTTGATGGCGCTTGCCGGCAGGCTCGGGACGCAGGGCGCCAACGTGCGCATCGTGGCGGCAGACCTGGCCTCCGCCGATGGCGCCCTAGATCTCGTCGAAAAGGTCGACGCACTTGGTGTCCGCATCGACCTGCTTGTCAACAACGCAGGCTTTGGCTACGCAGAGCACCTCGTCGCGAGCGACCTCGAGCGGCAGCGAGCGCTCGTCCAAGTCAACGCGGTTTCGCTCATGGAGCTCACCCATGCCTTTGGCGCGCGCATGGCAGCGTTTGGGAGCGGCGCCATCCTCAACGTTGCCTCGGTGGCGGCGGTCATGCCCGGCCCAGGCATGAGCACGTACTTTGCGTCAAAGGCCTTCGTGCTCTCGCTAACCGAGGCCGTGCACGAGGAGCTTGCGCCCTACGGTGTGCGCGTGACGGCCCTCTGCCCCGGCCCCGTGCGAACCGGTTTTTGGGACGCGGCGGGCCAGGACACAACCGCCAAGGACGCCTTCATGCTCAAGCCCGAGGAGGTTGCCCGCATCGGCCTCGTCGCCCTCTCGCGCAACCGCGGCGTCTGCGCCCCCGGCCTCATCTCGAAGGCCTGCTACGTCTTCGGCCGCACCGCCCCCGGCATCCTCAGCCGCAAGGTGGCCGGTCTCTTTAACAAGAAGGGTTAGCAGACCCCAACAAAGCCTGAGCCCCAACCCAAGCCGGCAACCCGTCAAGCCGCTCGAGCCCTCCCGAAAGAACGGCCTGGCGCCCTGTTTGCCGCCACCCCGGCATCGCCAGCAAAGGCCGAGGGCCCGGGCATGTCTGCGCAGGGGGTAAGGGACTTTGCGTAGCAAGGTGACTCCCAAGCGGGCATGCCCGGGCCCTCGGCCGGCGGGACAAATTGGGGCTGGCAGCAACCATCGCCACCAGCCCCGTCGTCTTGCTAGTTACAGCTCGAGCGGCTTGATCTTGCGAACCACGTCGAGGATGGTGCCGTCGCGCGCCTCAAGGACGGCAACGACCTTGTCCTCCCACTCGAGGTCGTCCGGACGGCCAACCAGGGAGTAGGCCTTGTCCTTGAGCTCCTCGATGGTGACGTGCGGGATGCCGGCGTTGTCCAGGCACTCGATGAGGTCCTGGCGCAGCGGGTTTACGGCGATGCCGTAATCCGTGACGAGGACGTCGACGCAGTCGCCCGGCGTCGTGACCGTCACGACGTGCTCGCAGACGGTGGCCATGCGACCACGGGTGAGCGGCGTGACGATGATGCAGCACTTGGAGCCGGCGGCCGTGTCGGGGTGTCCGCCGGGGGCGCCGCGGAGCACGCCGTCAGAGCCCGTGAGGACGTTCACGTTGAAGCCCGTGTCAATCTCGAGGGCGGCGAGCACCACGAAGTCGAGCTTGTTCACGAACGCGCCCTTGTTGGCGGGGTTGGCGTACTGGGAGGCGCTCATCTCGTAGTGACCCGGGGTCTGGTTGATCGAGTTCACCGCGTCGAGGTCGAAGTCCTGGACGTCGATGACCTTGCCGACCTTGCCCTTCTTGAGCAGCTCGACCATGGGGCCGCAGATGCCGCCGATGGCCCAGCCCATCTTGATGTCACGCTCGTCCATGTACTGCTCGAGGAAGAGGTTCGCGGCGAGCGACGGGCCGCCAACGCCGGTCTGGAAGGAGAAGCCATCTTTGAAGTACGGCGTAGAGGCAATGACCTTGGCCACGTTCTCGGCCATCATGAGGTCGCGCGGGTTCTGGCTGATGCGCGCGGCGGCGGAGGCGATCTTCTTCGGGTCGCCGATGGAGTCGACGACAACGACGGCGTCAACGTCGATGGCCTCGACGGAGGCCGGATAGTTCGGGAAGTCGACGAGCGTGTCAGTGACGACGACCACATGGTCGGCGTACTGGGCGTCAGTCATGGCATAACCCATGGAGCCGCAGTTGCTCTTGCCGCCGATGCCACGGCAGTTGCCGCAGTTATCGGAGGTCGGGGCGGCCACGAAGGCAATGTCGATGTGGACCTCGCCGGCTTCGATGGCACGGGGGCGGCCACCGTGGGAGCGGATGATGGCCGGGGTCTTGAGCTTGCCAGCCGAGACGACCTCGCCCATGCGGCCACGGATGCCAGAGGTCTGGATGCCGATGACCTTGCCCTGCTCGATGTAGTCGGCGATGGGATCATGGGCGGAGCCGAGGGACGTGGCGGCGAGTGTGAGGTCCTTGAGGCCAAGCTCCTCGATGGCGGCCTTCATGACCATGTTGGCCACGTAGTCGCCGTTGCGGAGGTGATGGTGGAAGGAGAACGTCATGCCGTCTTTGGCGCCGCACTGCCTGAGGGCGTCTGCGATGGTCTCGACGACCTTGCTCTCCTGCGGCTTCTCGTAACGGCGGGTGCACGGGGCAGCCTTCTGGAGGTACTTGCCGTCCATGTAGTTCTTGCCCTGGTAGACCTCCTTGCCATTGACGAGGAGCTCGTCGGGAATGTCGCGGCCTACAGCGTTAATCATACAAGATCCCCCTCATACATACCGCAGGCCTTGGCCAGACGAAGCGTACGCTCCGCACCGGGGATGAAGGCCACGTCAACCATCTTGCCGTTCACGGTGAACACGCCAATGCCGGCGGCGGCAGCCTCGCGGAAGGCCCTCACCATGGCCTCGGCCTGGAGAACCTCCTTCTCCGTGGGCGCGAAGACCTCGTGGACGAGGCGAATCTGCTTCGGGTTGATGAGGCTCTTGCCGTCGAAGCCCATCTCCTTGTTCTGCATGACCTCGGCCCTGAAGCCTTCCTCGTCATCCAGGTCGGTGAAGACGGTGTCGAAGCACTGGATGCCGGCCGCGCGTGCGGCAACGAGCATTTGGCCGCGGGCGGCGAGCATGTCGATGCCGCTCGGCGTGAACTTGGTCTGCATGCACTTGCGGAAGTCGCCGCCGGAGATGGCGACGCCAAACATGCGGTCGGAGGCAGCGCAGATCTCGTAGGCGTTGAGGATGCCCTTGGGGCTCTCGAGCGCGGCCATCAGCAGGGTGCGGCCAACCTCGACCCCAAACTCCCTCTCGGCAGCCTCGACGGCGGCCTCGACGGTGTGGACGTCCTGGGCGCTCTCGCACTTGGCGATGCGGATGCCATCGGCGCCACCGGCGACGCAGACGCGGATGTCCTCCTGCCAGTGCGGCGTGTCGAGGCCGTTGATGCGCACGATGACCTCGGTGTCACCGTAGTCGATGGTCTTGAGCGTGTGATACAGCGAGAAGCGGGCGGCGTCCTTCTGGTTCTCGGCGACGGCGTCCTCGAGATCGAGCATGATGGAGTCGACGCCATAGATGTAGGCGTCCTTGATGAGACCGGGCTTCTGCGCGTTCATGAACATCATGGTGCGGCGCAGGCGGAACCTCTCGGGCTTGGGGCGCGGAATCATTAGCGGATCACTCCTCCCCAGTCGACGTTCTTGTCAGACTCTCCGGCGCTGCGAAGCACCGCGGCCTCGATGCGGGCCTTGAGCGTGCAGTCGAGCGCACCGTGGTCCACGATAGTGACCTTACCGTCGGTGATGCCGAGGCGCTCGAGCGTCTCGGTGGCGCAGGCCTCAATCTGGCGACCGTACTGGTTCATGACGCTGCTCTCAATGGAGAGCTCCACGGTGCCCGAGCCCGGCTCGACGGTGACCTGGGCATCGCTCGACTCGAGCGTCCCGGCCATCGCCGTGGTCTGGATGCTGGATTGCATCACACCACTCCTTTCCCAACCGCTTGCAGACAGGTGGGCCTGGCAAGATGCCAAAGAGACACCCGCGCCCGCAGGCGCAGCCTGACCCCCATTTCGCTGCACATGGTAATCTCGGCCCCATGGCGCCCCGTGTTCGTTCGGTGTTTCTGGCATCCACGGCCAGGTAAACGGTTCGCCGGCAATGAACCGCTGCTCATCTGCTATGTTCAAGTTCGATAATTCTTGGAGGAGTCTGCATGTCCACGTATCCGATCACACGCGTCTACGATTCCGACACCCGTCGCATCGCGGCTGTCGAGGCCCTGCTCGAAGCCGAGGGAATCAGGCGCGACGGACACCTGGACTACACCTGCGCGATGTTCGATGACGAGGGGCGTGCCATTGCCACGGGCAGCTGCTTTGGTAACACCCTGCGCTGCATGGCGGTGTCCTCGGCCCACCAGGGCGAGATGCTCATGAACGAGATCGTGACGCACCTCATGGAGGTGGAGGCCGAACGTGGCTGCTTCAGGCTCTTCCTCTACACGAAGTGCTCCACGACGAAGTTCTTCGGCAGCCTCGGGTTCTACGAGGTGGCGCGAGCGGATGGCACGGCAGTTCTCATGGAGAACCGGAAGAACGGGTTCTCGAGCTATCTTTCTGCGCTTGCGAAGACGAGACGCGAAGATGCCGCGAGCTCAGCCATCGTGATGAACGCAAATCCCTTTACGAACGGCCACCTGCACCTGGTCAAGACGGCCTCGGAGGCCTCCGACGTGGTACACCTCTTCGTGGTCAGCGAGGACGCGAGCCTCTTCCCGTTCAAGGTGCGAAAGCGCCTTATCGAGGAGGGCGTGGCAGGCCTTGGCAACGTGGTCATCCACGACTCCGGCCCCTATATCATCAGCAGCGCAACCTTCCCGAGTTACTTCCTCGGAGACGACCTCAACGTGGCCACCGGCCATGCCGAGCTCGATGCCGCCGTGTTCTGCAAGATTGCGGCAGCCCTGGGCGTGACGCGGCGCTTCGTGGGAGAGGAGCGCTCGAGCAAGGTCACGGCGGCCTACAACGAGGCACTCGCCCGCGAGCTGCCAAAGGCCGGCATCGAGCTCACCGTGGTGCCGCGCATCGCGGCAGACGGCGGCAACGCCGACGAGGAGGGCGAGGCTCCCGTGAGCGCGAGCACCGTCCGCGAGTTCATCAAGGCCGGCGACCTCGAGGGGGTTCGGGGCCTCGTGCCGCCAACCACATTCGCCTACCTGAACTCGCCTGAGGCCGAGCCGGTGATTGCCCGCATCAAGGCCACCGCCGACGTGGTGCACCACTAGGCGCGAAGGACTTGCCGTGGTGCGCCGCTAGACGCGAAGGACTTGCCCCACGATATGCCGTGGGGCAAGTCCTTTGTGCGTTAGGCAAAAAATACGACAGCAAGGGGATTTGACTACATTGCAAGGCCGATAACCAGGCCAAAGAAGACGGCTATGACGTACAGCACCGCGAGGATGGCAAGGTTCTCGCGCACGTTGTTATTGGTGCGGAACAGCACGAGGAAGCCCGCGCCGGCGGCAACGAGAGAACCGGCCATCATGGGACCAAGGGAGAGCGCGCCCTCGAGGTACAGCTGCGTGATAACGATGCTCGCGGCACAGTTGGGGATGAGCCCGATGAGCGCCGAGAGGAACGTTGCCCCAACCTCGTTGCTCGAAAGCACGGCGGCAAGGGCCTCCTCCCCCACCGTATCCAGGACGCCCGAGAGCACAAGCGACACAAGGAAGATGAAGACCGTCACCTGGACCGTGTGAGAGACGGCACCGCGCACAACGTGCCCGAGGAGCCCCTTTCCATGCGCGTGGGCATGGCCACCATGGTCGTGGCCGCAGCCACAACCAGCGTGCCCATGCGAGGCATCGGCGTCGTGGCGCCCTTCATGCTCGTGGCAGGCGAGGGAAGCGGCTTGGTGGGCCGCAATTTCTTCGGCCGTAAACTCGTGGCCGCAGCAGTCGCACGTCGGCGCCTCTTCGGAGCATGAGTGGCAGTCGCGGCCGTCGACCTCCTCCTCGCAGCCGCAGTGGGCGCGTTCGCAGAGCTCGCGGATGTGGGTGGCGTCGGAACCCGCAGACGCCAGGTCGTCCACGACGGGGGTGGCGGAGCCGAGGATGCCACGGCGCAGGGCCGCATGGGCCTTGGGGCGCGTGCGAATCACGCGGAGCGCGCAATCGATGAGCACGCCCGTCATGAGGCCGATGAGCGCCTTGGACGCGAGGATGCTCGCAATGACCACAGGGTCAGGGTGCTCGGCGAGCAGGATCGGCAGCATCTCATCGGAGGTAGACAGAAACACGGCCACGAGCGTGCCAAGCGTCACGACCCTGCCGGCGTAGAGGGTGGCCCCCATGGCAGAGAAGCCACACTGCGGCACGATGCCGAGGATGGCGCCCACGACGGGGCCGGCAGGGCCAGCCTTGCGGACGAGCGCGTTCACGCGCGCGCCGGCGGTGTGCTCGAGGGTCTCGAGCACAACATAGGTCACGAACAGGAACGGAACGAGAACGAGCGTATCCTTCACCGCGTCGGCAAGGATGTCGAGAAGCAACTCCATGGTCTGGTAACTCCTATAGATGACTAGGCTTTGACAGCTCAACCACTATAGCGACCATGACAAATGAATGACTGCTCACACGCTCAATGCGATGCGCGAACCGTACTCAGCGCACGACGCGGATCTTGACGTGCGCCTCGGCGAGTTTGGAAGGCGACTAGACGCTTAGGGCGAACTCGAACGCCCGCAGACGGGCGTCAAGGTGCGTGGCCGCCCACGTGTGGACAAGCGCAAGAAGCAAGGCTGCCGTGTGGGTGTCGACAGGGGCGGCAAGCAACTCGTCGAAGGTGAGGCACACTAGGGCCTCGAGCCACCCAAGCGTGACGGGGTCGATGGGCTCGGCCCCCGCAACCTCGCGCGCGCAGCTCTCGCAGAGGCCGCCGCCGGCCAGCGCGGAAAAGCGCGTCACGGACGACTCGCCGCAGGCAACGCACGAGTCGATGACGGGCCGCCAGCCCTGGTGGGAGAGAACCTTGAGCACATAGGCGGCAACAACAACGTCCAGGTGAGCCTGGTCGCCCGCCTGTTCGCAGGCAAGCAAGGCTCGAAGGCAGATCGGGAAGAGGAACGGGTCCGATGCCCCCTCAAAGCACGTGAGGCGCGCCACCTCGCACACCACGCTTGCCGCGCTCACGCGCTCCAGGTCTCCGCGAAGTCCCGCATGGGGTTCCAGCAGCTGGGCCTCGGCAACCACATCGAGCGAACGGCCAACGGCAAGCAGTAGGTCCAGCTCGCAGAAGAGCTGGACGCGGGCCGCGAGCTTGCCTCCTGGCTTGCGCGCCCCCTTGGCAACGGCGCGCCCCTGGGTGCCGTCGGCCTCGAGAAGCGTAAGGATGAGGTCGCTCTCCCCCAGCTTCGTCCGGTCGACCACAACGGCCTTCGTATGTCTCGTTCGCCCGCGCGCCATAGGCTCAAGCCCCCCCCTTGAGACGATGCCCGCCCGCGTTCTAAAGACGGGCGGGCACCATGAAGCGTGCTCTTACGTTACTCGTGAGTGCAGCCCATAGCCTCGCTACTCCCCCGCCTCGAAGCCAAGGCGGCGAATCTCGTTCTGATCTCGCCGCCACTGCGGACGCACTTGCACGCGCAGCTCGAGGAACACCCTGGCCCCCAGCAGGCGCTCGACGTCCTTGCGTGCCGCGGAGCCGATCTTCTTCACCATCGAACCACCGCGGCCAACGATGATGCCCTTCTGGCCCTCGCGCTCCACAAGGATCGTGCACGAGACGCTCGCGTGGCCATCCTTTGCCCAACGCACCTCGTCGCAGGTGACCGCCACCGAGTGCGGAACCTCGTCGCGGCAGTTGAGCAGCACCTTCTCGCGAACGAACTCGGAGATGAGCTCCTCCTCCGTGGCGTCGGAGCTCATGTCGTCGGGGAACCACTTCGGACCCTCGGGCAGGTACTTGCTCACGAGGGATACGAAGGAGTCTACGTTGAAGCCCTCCGTGGCACTCGTGACGATCACGTCGTCGAAGTGCGCGAGCGCCTGGGCACCCTCGACCTGGGCGGAAACCCCGTCCGGCTTGGCGAGGTCGAGCTTCGTGAGCACGAGGATCTTGGGCGCGTGTGCCTTGTCCACGTGGGCGCCCACCCACTCGTCGCCGGTGCCCACGGGCTTCGTGGCATCAACGAGCATGGCAACGACGTCCACGTTTGCGAGCTCGCCGAGGGCGGCTCGGTTGAGCTCCTTGCCCAGGGCGTCCTTTGGCTTATGGAGGCCTGGCGTGTCGACGATGACGAGCTGGCTATTTGGACCGTTTACGACGGCGCGCAAGCGCTTGCGCGTGGTCTGGGCAACCGGGCTCGTGATGGCGAGCCGCTGACCGCAGCACGCGTTGAGCAGAGTCGACTTGCCGGCATTGGGCCTTCCCACGAGCGCAACGAAGCCGCTGCGGAATGGACCGCCTGAAATCTTGGAAGAATCCGACACGTTAATCCCTTCGGTGAGGTACGTAGCTGGAGCCCCGGTTCATGAGGCCAGGCGCTAGAAGAACTTGTCGAGAATGACAGACCCAAAAACGACGAGGCCAACGACACCCACGAACACGCAGAGCACCCAGACCGCCGCGGCGGCAATGTCCTTGGCACGGCCCGCAAGCGGGTGGTACTCGGGAGAGACGAGGTCCACGACGGTCTCGACGGCAGTGTTCAGAAGCTCAGCGCAGAGAACCGCGCCGCAGCACAGAAGTATGAGTCCCCACTGCGTCGGGCTGAGTCCCAAGAAGAGCCCCACGGCCACCGCAAAGGCAAAGCCGCCGAGCATGACCTTGATGTTGCGCTCGGTCCTCAGCACGAAGCGGAACCCCTGGACCGCAAAGCCGAAGCTCCGCCAGAAGGTGGGGTGGTTGCTGTTGGACCCGGGAATCATGACGCCACCTCGGAGGGTGCACATGCGCCCGGAAGTGGCGCGTCATCGCGATGGCGCGTCAGCTCGACGTGCCCGAGGTCTCCGCCGCAGGCAAGGGCGAGCAGCTCGTCCTCGCGCGCCTCCATGACGCGGGCCTCGTCCTCCTTGATGTGGTCGTAGCCGAGGAGGTGCAGCAGGGAGTGAATTGCCATGAGGCGGGTCTCGTCCTCGGCCGTGGTTCCAAAACGCTCAGCCTGCGCGGCGAGAACCTCGGGCGCCATGGCAATGTCACCAAGCTCGCAGGGCTCGCCGGGCGCGAGGTCGGGGTCATCCGGACGCTCGCACTCGAGCGAGATAACGTCCGTGGGGGCATCCACGCCGCGCCACTCGCGATTGAGCTCCTGCATGCTCTTGGGGCTCACGACGCTCACCGAGACGCAACAGATGCGCTCGACGCCCTCCTCGGCAAGAACGAGGTCAAAGACGCGCGAGAGCTCGACATCGGAGAGAGCGAGCTTTGCGGCGCCCTCGCATTCGAGGGACATCTCTGCGCTCATGACATCTCCTCCGCCATGCCGTGGGCGCGCTCGGCGTCGTAGGCCTCGACGATGCGAGCAACGAGCGCGTGGCGCACGATGTCGGCCCGACCGAGGTCAACGAACGCGATGTCATCGACGCCCTCGAGCGCGCGGCGGGCGTCCTTGAGGCCCGAGGGGCCGGTGAGGTCGCGCTGGGACCCATCGCCCGTGATGATGAACTTGCTCCTGAAGCCCAGGCGCGTCAGAAACATCTTCATCTGCTCGGGTGTGGTGTTCTGGGCCTCGTCGAGTATCACGAACGCGTCGTTCAGCGTGCGGCCGCGCATGTAGGCCAATGGCGCAATCTCGATGACGCCCTGCTCGATGAGGGCGTTACCCTTCTCCATGTCCGTCATGTCGAAGAGGGCGTCGTAGAGCGGCCGCACGTACGGGTCGAGCTTCTCCTGAAGCGTGCCCGGCAGGTAACCGAGCGACTCGCCTGCCTCAACCACCGGGCGACAAAGCACGATGCGCCCCACCTCGCGCCGCTTGAGCGCGGCCACGGCCATCGCCATGGCGAGGTAGGTCTTGCCTGTGCCGGCAGGGCCGAGCGCGAAGGTGACGGTGTTGTTGCGAACGGCCTCGATGTAGCGGCACTGGCCAGAGGTCTTGGGGCGAAGAGCCCGCCCGCGATAGGTAAGCAGGATGTCGTCAGAGAGCGACGCCTCCGGGACGCCCCCTCGCTTGGACTGCTCGAGGAGCAAATCGACATCGTCAGAGGTTGGAGAGTCCCCCCTCGAGACCATCTGGATGAGCCGCGAGAAGACGGTGACAATCCGGTTGGCCTCGATTGGCTCTCCCGTGACAGCCACCTGGTTGCCGCGGACCGTGATGGCCGCGTCGGTTGCCGCCTCGACGCGCCTCAGAAGGGCGTCTGCGGGACCCATCAGTGCCGTCATGTCCACGGAATCAGGAATGGTGAGACGTACCTGTGCTGGCTCCATGTTCCTCCAAGCGTGCGTCGAGAGTCGCGCTCCCCTGCTTCCAACGATGATACGACACGAGGGCCCATGGGGTCACATGCCGGTGTTGGTTATTGCGGGGCCGGCATGCCGTCATATCGACCGAGCGTCGAGCGCGCCGGCTTCGGTCATCGCATGCGGCACGCAGCGCACAAGCCTCCCGCGCTCGCCCGGGTCGACGAGGACGTCCGCGAGGCCGCCCGAGACGCCGCGGTCCCCGCGCTCGACGAGGACGAGCTGCTCGGTACCCACGAGCGACCGCACATAGGTGCGCCTCGACGCAGAGGAGAGCTCGCGCATGAGACGGCTCCGCTCGGCGCTCACCTCGGGGGGAACCTGGTTCGGCATCTCGGCCGCCGGCGTGCCCGGTCTCCTCGAATAGCGAAAGACGTGCATCTTCGAGAAGGCGGCTGCCTGGCAGGTCTCGTATGACTTGGCAAATTCCGCGTCGGTCTCGCCTGGGAACCCGACGATGAGGTCGCAGGCAACGGCAAGGCCCGCAACGTCACGCTTCGCCCTTTGAACAACTTCAAGGTAGGAGGCGGAATCGTAGGGCCTACCCATGCGCCTGAGCGTCTCGTCGCAGCCGCTTTGCAAAGGAATGTGAAGGAAGGGGGCAATTCGCCCCTCGGATGCCGCCATGAGCTCGAGAAGCTCGCCGGTGACGCCGGCTGGCTCCACCGAAGAAAGCCTGACGCGCCCCACCTTGGTCTCCTCGAGGATGCGGCCAAGCATGCCAGCAAGGTCGAGGCCCGCGCTCTCGTAGCGCCCAAGGTCGATGCCGGTGAGCACCACCTCACGGGCGCCATAAGCCACGAGCGAGCGAACGCCGTCGAGGACCTCCTCGGCCGAGACGGACGTGGCCTTGCCGCGAGCCTTCCACACGATGCAGTAGGTGCAACGATGGTCGCAGCCGTCCTGAATCTTGAGTCCGGGCCGCATGCGCCCCGTGGGTGTCACGGCGTGGTCGGGCACCGCGATGGAGGCGCCCGGAGAAGGCAGGGCGAGGACGGATGCGTCGATACCCAGCAGTTCGAGGGCACGCTTGGGCACATGGCCCTTGTTTGGCTCAACGGCTACACGGGAATGGAGGGCCTCGAGCTCAGACGCAAATAGACTTGCCACGCATCCAGTTGCGAGGACGAGTGGGCCCTGAGGAAGAGACGCCGCGTGCCGCACGGCCTTTCTGGCCTTTGCTTCGGCCTCGCCCGTAACGGCGCACGTATTCACCACAACGAGGTCCGCGTCTCGCTCGTCGACCACCTCGCAGCCCGCAAGCTCGAGCTTGCGGGCGATTACGTCGAGCTCGACGCGGTTTACGCGGCACCCGAGGTTGGCGAGCGCCACCCTCGGGTGCCCAGACCTCGTCACTTGCCATGCCTTCCGTTACCGGCGGGCTTAGCGGATGCGGCCCTGCCCGCACGCTTGCCAAAGAAGCCCTCGTGCTTCTTGTGCGGCTCTGCGGCCACGCGCTCGCCGCGCTCAACGGCAACCTCGCGCAGACGCTCCTCCTGGCTGGGCGTCAGGTTGTCGGGCACCGTGATGTTCACAACCACGACGAGCTTGCCGCGCGCCTTGGAATTCATGCGTGGCATGCCGTGGCCCTCAACTTCAACCTGCTGCCCATGCTGACAGCCGGCAGGAACCTCAACCGTCACGTGCTCGCCGTCGAGGATGCCCTCGACCTCGAGCTCGCAGCCGAGCATCGCTTCGAGCGTGCTCACGTCCTCAACGCAGAACAGGTCGTCGCCCTGGCGCTGGAACCGCTCATCGTCGGCGATGTCGATGCGCACGATGAGGTCGCCCGAGCGGTTCCCGCGCACGCCCGCCTCGCCGTAGCCGTCGAGCTTGATGGTCTGGCCGGAGTGGACGCCTCCGGGCACGGTGACCTTCACCGTCTCGTGGCTGGGCGTGCGGCCCTGACCCTCGCAGGTGTGGCAGGGCTTGTCGATGACCTTGCCCTGTCCGTGGCAGTCTGGACAGACGCTCTGGGACTGCATCTGGCCAAGGATGGTCCGCTGCACGGTCACGATGCGACCGGTGCCGTGACAGCGAGAGCAGCTCACCACATGCCCGCCCTCGGCCGCGCCGGTGCCGTGGCAGTCATCGCAGGGAGCCAGGCGGTCGTAGGCGATTGTCTTGGTGCAGCCCGCAGCGGCCTCGGCGAGGGTCACGCGAAGCGAGATGCCCATGTCGCGGCCGCTCGTGCGGGCCGCGCGCGCCTGGGCGCCGCCAGCTCCCCCGCCAAAGAACGTGGAGAAGATGTCGTCCATGCCAAAGCCGCCGCCAAAGATGTCGGACACGTCGACTCCGGCGCCGCCAAACCCCTGGGGGCCGTCGGGATCGCCGTAGCGGTCATAGTTGGCACGCTTGCGCTCGTCGGAGAGCACTGAGTAGGCCTCGTTGACCTCCTTGAAGCGCTCCTCGGCATCCGGGGCGTCGGAGACGTCCGGGTGGAGCTTGCGCGCCTTCTTCAGGAATGCACGCTTGATGGTCTTCGCATCGGCGTCGCGCTCAACGCCGAGAACCTCGTAATAGTCGATCTTCGCTTCCACGCTCGTAGTACTCGCTTCCTTCTTTCGGCCGCCCATGCGGTCGCGCTCACAACGAACCAGATGCCCATGGCAGGCAAGTACCTGCTAGGCGCGCACGTCGCCCGATCCCGTCCCATAGCCGGAGGAGCCGAACCCAGACATGCAGGAGACCATGAGGGCTACGAACACGGCCACCGTGGCGCCGTTCATGACGCCGTTGCCAAGGTAGCGCGCCGCGTTCTTCCACCACACGGCGCCGCGCCCAAGCACGCCTCCGTCGGAGACGACGAGCCACACGCCCAGGGCGAGCGGCGCCAGGATGATGACGGCTAGCTGCGCCAGGACATTCAGAATAAGGCCAAGAATCAGAAACGGCAGGGCAAAGCCAATCATCTGGAAGCCCTGTGCCTGGCGTGGCCCTAGCCGCTCGGTGGACACGCCCACTCGGCAGACGAAGTCCCCGGACGAGGAGCCGTTCGTGCCGGCGTTGCCCATGCCCTTTACGCGCACCGTGTCGCCATCGTGACTTCCGGCGGGTACGTCCACCACGATCTCGCTCGCACTCAGCACGCGACCGGTGCCCCCGCAGGAGTCGCAGGGGTCTGCCACGACCTTGCCCGTGCCCTCGCACTCGGGGCAGACCATGTTCATGACGCCGATGCCGAAGAGGCTCGCGAGGTCAACGGAGATGTGACCGGAGCCGCCGCACGTGGGACAGGTCTTTGCGTGGTCCGCATGCACGGAGCCGGCGCCGTGGCAAACGTCGCACGAGACGTAGCGCTGGTAGGTGACGCCCCTGCGGCAGCCCTTCTTGGCCTGCTCGGCGTCAAGCTCGAGCTGGTAGACCACGTCGCCTCCGGCCTGGGGGTTGTACGAGCGGCTCCTGCGCGCGCTGCGCTGGGTGCCGTAGGCGCCCACACCGCCAAACGGGAAGCCCCACCCAAAGGGATCTGCGCCCATGCCGGCAAAGGGGTCTCCCTGAGGCTGGCTCGGAGAGCCGTACGAGGCGCCGGCAAAGGGGTTGCCCGAGCGCATGGCGTCATAGCGGCGGCGCTTGTCGTCATCGGAGAGCACCGCATAGGCCTCGGAGACCTCCTTGAAGCGCTCCTCGGCGTCCGGGGCCTTGTTGACGTCCGGGTGAAGCTTGCGGGCCTTTTTCTGGAAGGCCTTGCGAATCTCCTCTGTGGTGGCATCGTGCTCCACCTCGAGGATGGCGTAGTAATCCTTATCGTTCATCGAGGCCATGGGTGTGGGAACTCCTGTCTGTTGGCCTTGGGCGAAGCCCGGGTGCGCATAAACGTCCGTCATTCTACCCAAAGGCGCAGCTCGTCATCGGCCCTCCCATGAGAAATGCATGCGCAGGCGGAGGTGGCCGGGGGATGCGCCGCGGCCTCTGATAGGCTGTTGAAGATTGACAACCGAGGCAGGCGATTTCTCGCCCAATCCCAAGGAGATGTGAATGGCGGAGTTCATCTACCAGATGTTCCAGGCGCGCAAGAGCCATGGTGACAAGGTCATCCTCGATGACGTCACCCTGAGCTTCTTCCCCGGCGCAAAGATCGGCGTGGTTGGCCCCAACGGCATGGGCAAGTCCACGTTGCTCAAGATCATGGCCGGCAAGGAGGAGGTCACCAACGGCGACGCGCGCCTCACGCCGGGCTACACCGTGGGCCTGCTCGAGCAGGAGCCCCCGCTGGACGACGACAAGACCGTCATCGAGAACGTTCGCATGGCCTTTGGCGACGTGCTTGCCAAGGTGGACCGCTTCAATGCCATCTCCGCTGAGATGGCCGACCCCGACGCGGACTTCGACGCCCTCATGGCCGAGATGGGCAAGCTCCAGGACGAGATTGACGCGGTAGGCGGATGGGACCTGGACTCCCAGCTCTCCCAGGCCATGGACGCCCTCCAGTGCCCCGACCCTGACACGCCCGTGAACGTGCTCTCGGGTGGCGAGCGCAGGCGCGTGGCCCTCTGCCGCCTGCTTCTCGAGGCGCCCGACCTGCTGCTGCTCGACGAGCCCACGAACCACCTGGATGCCGAGAGCGTCCTGTGGTTGGAGCAGTTCCTCCACAACTACGAGGGCGCCGTGCTCGCCGTCACGCACGACCGTTACTTCCTCGACAACGTAGCCGAGTGGATCTGCGAGGTCGACCGCGGCCACCTCTACCCCTACAAGGGCAACTACTCCACCTACCTCGACACCAAGGCCGCCCGCCTCGAGGCCCAGGGCCAGAAGGAGGCCAGGCTCGCCAAGCGCCTGCGCAACGAGCTTGAGTGGGTGCGCTCCAGCCCCAAGGCCCGCCAGGCCAAGAACAAGGCGCGCCTCGAGCGCTACGAGCAGATGGAGTCCGAGGCCCAGGCCGGACGCGGCGTCGACGTCACCGACATCAAGATTCCGGTGGGCCCGCGTCTGGGTTCGAAGGTCCTCGTGGCCGAGCACCTCTCGAAAAGCTTCGGCGACCGCGTACTCATCGACGACCTGTCCTTTGAGCTGCCCCGCAACGGCATCGTGGGCGTCATCGGCCCCAACGGCGTGGGCAAGTCCACCCTGTTCAAGATGATCGTGGGCGCAGCGAAGGCTGCCGGCAACTCCCCGGCGCTGGCCAACGCCGTCACCGAGGAGCCCACGAGCGGCTCGATCATCCTCGGAGAGACGGTGCAGCTCTCCTATGTTGACCAGATGCGCGCCGGCCTCGACGCGAACAAGAACGTCTGGGAGGTGGTCTCCGGTGGCAATGACTTCATCGTCGTAGGCAAGCAGGAAATCAACAGCCGCGCCTACGTGGCGGCCTTCGGGTTCAAGGGCTCCGACCAGCAGAAGCCGGCAGGCGTGCTCTCCGGCGGCGAGCGCAACCGCCTGAACCTTGCGCTCACGCTCAAGCAGGGCGGAAACCTCCTGCTTCTGGACGAGCCCACCAACGACCTCGACACCGAGACCCTCGAGAGCCTCGAGGAGGCGCTGCTGGCCTTCCCCGGCTGCTCGGTCATCACCTCGCACGACCGCTGGTTCCTCGACCGCGTGGCCACGCACATTCTGGCCTGGGAGGGCACCGATGACGCCCCCGGAACCTGGCACTGGTTCGAGGGCAACTTCGATGACTACCAGAGGGACCGCGTGGCGCGCCTGGGCGAGGAGGCCTCAAAGCCCCACCGCATCCACCGCAAGCTCACGCGCGACTAGGCAATCCTTAGTCGCAGCGCCCTTGGCCCGCGATGCGAAGCCAGATCGCCGACGACGCATCACGTAAGTAAATTGCTTCAACCCTACAAAGTGGGAGCCTCGCCATCCCTTACTGGGGGCGAGGCTCCCACCTTGTTGCAGGGCTCCCAGCGGACGGACCAGTTTCCGCGACAGTGCGGGCCACGATGCCGGCTGAGCCGACCACCCATGCCCCTCAGCCGCGAAGGGCCCACATATGGTCGAGGGGCCCCGAGCCGCGACCAAGGTCGAGGCCCGCCCTGAGGGCTCCGGTCAGATACGACTTGGCCTCGCGCACCGCGTCCTCGAGCGAGAGCCCACGCGCAAGCCCGCAGGCGGCGGCGCTCGAGAGCGTGCAGCCCGTGCCGTGCGAGTTGCTCGCCTCGACTCGCGGCGCCTCGAGCCACAGGCTCGAGCCCTCCGCAGACCTCAGCAGGTCAGCGGGCGCGCCATGGGCATGGCCACCCTTCACGAGCACCGCGCCCTGGGGCACGAGGGCCGCCAGCGCATCCGCGGCACAAGCCATCGCCGCACGCTCATCCAACTCGCCAAGAATCCGTATCCCAGAGAGGGCCTCCGCCTCGGGAATGTTGGGAGTGAGGAGCGTCGCCAGTGGAAAGAGCTCGCCCACGAGGGCCTCGATCGCAGGACTACCTGTGAGCGAGGCCCCGCTCGAGGCAACCATCACCGGGTCCAGAACGACGGCGCAGCCGAGAGGCTCGCCGGCGCCATGCCGCCGCAACGCGCGGGTAATGGCATGGACGGCCTCCGCCGACCCAACCATCCCAATCTTCACAGCTACGGGGCTCATGTCATCAAAGACGGCGTCAACCTGAGCCTCGATCACCTCCGCGGGTATCGCGTGAACAACGCTCACGCCCATCGTGTTCTGAGCGGTGACGGCCGTGATGGCACTCGCCCCATAGAGTCCGAGGGCCTCGATGGTCTTAAGGTCCGCCTGGATGCCGGCGCCACCCGAGGAGTCGCTCCCGGCAATGGTCAGCACCACGGGAAGCTTGCCGTCGTCGAGCGTGAGCGTAGAAGGCAGAGCGCCCGGCTCGCTCACTCTTCGGCCTCGGTGACGACCGCGCCGCTGGGGGCCTCGTCATCCTCGGCAAGGTCAGCCCCGGGAAGGTCATCGCCAAGGTCCACCGTGAGGCCCTCCATGATGCGGTTGACCGTACGGGCGGCGCACATCTTGCCGCACATGGTGCAGGTGCCGTCCTCCTCGGGCGGCGCGAGTGCCAAGATTTCCTTCGCACGCTCTGGGTCGAGGGCACAGGCAAACATGTCATCCCAGTTCACGCGCCTGCGCGCGTCGCTCATCCTGTTGTCGATGTCGCGCGCGCCGGGAATCCCCTTCGCGATGTCGCCGGCGTGTGCCGCGATCTTGGTGGCAATGAGGCCCTCACGCACGTCGTTGACATCAGGAAGCTTCAGGTGTTCGGCTGGCGTCACGTAACAGAGCCAATCGGCTCCGCTCATGGCAGCCGTGGCACCGCCGATAGCAGCGGTGATATGGTCGTACCCAACGCCGATGTCCGTCACGAGCGGACCCAGCACGTAGAATGGCGCATCGTGGCAAAGGCGCTTCTCGAGCTTCATGTTCGCGGCAACCTCATCAAGGGCCATGTGCCCCGGCCCCTCGACAACCACCTGGACGCCGGCGTCCCAGGCGCGCTTCGTGAGCTTGCCAAGTTCCACGAGCTCGGCAACCTCGCTCGCATCCGTTGCGTCATACGTGCAACCACCGCGCATGGCATCGCCCAGCGAGATGGTCACGTCGTACTCGTGCAGAATCTCAAGGATGTCATCGAAGCGCTCGTAGAAGGGGTTCTCGCAGCCCGTCGTCATCATGAGGCCAAAGATGAGGCTGCCTCCGCGGCTCACGATATTGGTGAGGCGCTTGGTCTCGAGGAAGGTGTCGAGCACGCGACGATTGAAGCCGGCGTGGATGGTCATGAAGTCGACGCCGTCCTCGGCATGGGCCTTGATGACGCGCAGGATGTCGTCACCCGTCAGCTTCACGAGTGGCTTATCGAGGTAGCCGATGGCGTCGTACATGGGCACCGTACCCACCATGAGAGGCGTCTTGGCAATGAGCTGCTGCCGAAACGGCCGCGTCTTACCGGAGTTGGAGAGGTCCATGATGGCGTCAGCGCCGTACTTCTCGGCAACGGCGACCTTCTCCCACTCCTGGGGAGCGTTCTGGATGTCGCCAGAGATCCCGAGGTTGACGTTCACCTTTGTCTTAAGGCCCGCACCCACGCCGCAGGCGTGAAGGCCAAGGTCGACGTGACGAACGTTCGCCGGAATGGCGATGCGTCCCTGCGCCACTCCGTCGAGGACAAACTCGGGGCTCCGCCCCTCGTCCTCGGCAACCTGGCGAATCTGAACTGTGATGATTCCCGCGCGCGCGGCGTCCATCTGCGTCATGGAAGACTCCCTTCGTTGGCATTACCCACATCAGGTTCAAGGGTCGGGACAATGGCGTGCCCCCTCTCAGCCGCCGCGGCGCCACAGCGCCTCGCTGGCTCCCCTGTTATGCGGTTGTAGAGCGCGTTCATGGTACACCTGGCGAGAGCATGGGAGACTCAGGTTTCCAAATACGAAGAACGGACGGTGCTATTCAGACGCGAGATCCCAGAGCGGACCGTAGAGCTCGTTTCCAAGGAGCCAACCCTGCTTCGTGGGAGCATAGGCAGACTCAGCCCTCTCAAGAAAGCCGAGCTTCACGAGCTTGGCTATTCTCTCGTCAACCGCAACGGCTCCAAGGACACGTCGAGCACGTGCGAGAAGCCTCTCCCCAATGCCATCCGCCATGCGAGCGGCAAGCATGAGATCCTCCGCCACGGCCTCGCGCGCGTTCAGCTCCTCGACTTCGAAGCGCAGGCGAGCAAGCGAGGTGGCTTCCACTATCTCGCGCGTCGACGAAGTAATCGTGAGGCGGGCGCGTTCCGTATCATCGGCAAGGTCTGGCAACGAGGGCACAAGCTCGTGGAGACGGACGTAGGACCCGCGGCCCAGCATGCTTGCCGCCGACGTGCCAAGCCCCAGATACTCCACGCCCGTCCAGTACGCGATGTTGTGACGACAACGCTCGCCAGGCTGCGCATAGCTCGCGACCTCATAGCGCGAGAGCCCAGCCGCGCCCAGTACGAGAGCGGCCGTCTCCATGTCGTCCGCCTCGGTGTCATCCGAGGGCCAAGGCAGCTCGCCCGCCTCGCACATGCGCTCCATGGCGGTTCCGGGCTCGATCATGAGCGGATAGCAGCTCACGTGTCCGACGCCAAGCGAGACGGCCGTCTCAAGGGATGGCCTCCACGTCTCTTCTGTCTGATAAGGGATGCCGCACATGAGGTCGAGCGAGACGCGAAGTCCGGAGACGACCGCAGCCGAGACTCGGTCTCGGGCAAGCACCGAGTCGTGGACGCGCCCAAGAGCCCTCAGCTCTCGGTCGTTGAAGCTCTGGACGCCAATCGAGACGCGCGTCGCACCTGCGTCCACTGCAGCGGCAATAGTCTCATCATACAGAGACTCGGGATTGGCCTCGAACGTCAGCTCACCTGGCTGGCCACAACCATGAACGCATGCAATGAGGTTCGCAAGCTCCTGGGGGCCCAGCATCGTGGGCGTGCCCCCGCCAAGATAGGCGGTCTTTAGGTCCAGAAGGCCGGCCCCATACGCCCCGGCGACCAGTCGCTCAAGCGCCTCCCCATAGGAGGCCATAAGCGCATCTCCGTGGCCCGTGGCCGCCGAGGAAAAGTCGCAGTACCGACAGCGGCGAAGGCAAAATGGGACATGCAGATAAAGCGACCCAATCACGCCAGCGTCGCCTCAAGCTCGTCGGCGAGGGCGAGGTAGTCTCCCGGCGTGACGCAGTGCATCGCGCGCTCGCGCCATGCGGCAGCCTCGGGCACGCCGCGCAGATACCAGCCGGCAAGGCTGCGTGCCCTGGCGATATGGGCTCCCGTTGCCTCGAGCAGGCGTACGTGCAGGCGGAAGGCGGCAAGCCGCATGCCTGCCTCCACGGGCCTCGGCGCCTTCCCGCTGAGGCACAGCTCGGCATTCCCGAAGATCCACGGGTTCCCGTAGCTCCCGGGAGCCACAAAGCTGCCGCTGGCGCCGGTCTCGGCCATAAGGGCGGCCGCACGCTCGGGAGAAAGGGCGTCACCGGACGCAATGACCGGCACCTTGACGGACTCCACGACGCGGCGTACCTCGAGCGCATTGCTCTCACCGCGATACATCTGGGAGGCAAAGCGACCGTGCACCGCAACGGCAGAGGCACCGGCAGCCTCCATGCGCCGGGCAAACTCGGGGCCCACGACCTCGCCCGTCCTGCGGCCGATGCGAATCTTGGCTGTAACCGGCAGGCTTGTTCTGCCGCACGCATCCAGCTCTTCGCGTACGACGCGAATGATGTCCCCGGCAAGCTCGGGATCATCCAACAGCGCCGAGCCGGCGCCGGACTTCGTGACCTTGGGCACGGGGCACGCCATGTTCACGTCAATGAGCGCAAGCTTCTTGCCAAGACGCCCCACCACGAGGGGCACGGCCTCGCGAAAATGCTCGACGTCCGAGCCAAAGAGCTGAACCGCAAGCTCCGGCTCCGCGGGGTTGGGGTCCACGAGCTCCCAAGTCTTCTCGCTCTTGTAGTGAATGCCGGCCACGGAGACCATCTCGCTGTAGGCGAGTGCGGCCCCACCCGCACGCGCCATGAGCCGATAGGCCGCATCCGTGACGCCCGCCATCGGGGCCATAAGGAAGGGCGCCCGCATAAGCCTCTCTCCAAGCGAACCCTCATGCGGCCAGGCAGACAGCGGCCACGAGAGCCCCGCCGCAGAGGCGCCCTCGGCCAGCACGAGACCTGCCGCGTCGCTTACGGCCGCCCTCCGTTGCGCCTCATGCATCTCCTCCGTGCGCCTTGGTCCTCGCATGCGTCTCCGCTCCAAATCCTTGCCGCAAACAAAAGCCCCGAGCTTCGCTACTCGTCCACCTTAAGGATGGCCATGAAGGCCTCCTGCGGAACCTCGACCGAGCCGATGGCCTTCATGCGCCTCTTGCCCTCCTTCTGCTTCTCCAGCAGCTTGCGCTTGCGCGAGATGTCACCGCCGTAGCACTTGGCCAGCACGTCCTTGCGGCGGGCGCGCACCGTGGAGCGAGCGATGATCTTGTTGCCGATGGCGCCCTGGATGGGCACCTCGAACAGCTGCTGGGGAATGATCGTCTTGAGCTTGTCACAGAGGCCTCGCGCCAGGTCGTACGCCTTGTCCTTGTGCACGATGAAGGAGAGCGCGTCCACCTCGTCGCCAGACAGCAGGATGTCGAGCTTCACGAGGTCGCTCGCACGATAGTCGCTGAACTCGTAGTCGAGGGAGGCGTAACCCTTGGTACGGCTCTTGAGCTGATCGAAGAAGTCCAGGATGAGCTCGGCGAGCGGCATGTCGAAGTGCATCTCCACGGACTTCTGCGTGAGGTGGATCATGTCCGTGGTGATGCCGCGGTGCTCGATGGCAAGCTGCATGACCGCGCCCGTGTATTCGGGCGGGCAGATGATCTTGGCCTTGAGGTAGGGTTCCTCGATGTGGTCGATGCAGGTGACGTCCGGCAGGTCCTGCGGACTGCGGACGTCAACCATCTCGCCGTCGGTCTTGTAGACGTGGTAGTCAACACTCGGGCTCGTGGCAATAAGGTCGAGGTTGAACTCTCGCTCGAGGCGCTCCTTCACGACCTCCATGTGCAGCAGGCCCAAGAAGCCCACACGGAAGCCGAACCCGAGGGCCACGGACGTCTCGGGAGTCCACGTAAGCGACGGGTCGTTCACGTGGAGTTTGTTGAGGGCGTCGCGAAGGTTCTCGTACTCCTTGTTGTCCACCGGGAAAAGTCCGGTGTAGACCATGGGCTTGGCCTCGCGGTAGCCCGAGAGGGGCTCCGTGCAGGGGCGCTCGGCCCAGGTGATGGTGTCGCCCACGCGCACGCTCTCCGGGTCCTTGAGGCCCGTCACCACGAAGCCAACCTCGCCAACCGAAAGCTCGTCAACAAGCGTCTCGGCCGGGCGCTTCACACCGACGCCGTCGGCAAGGAAGTCCTCGCCCTTCTGCATCATGCGGAGCTGCTCGCCCTTGCGGATGTGGCCGTCGAGCACACGGACGGTGGCCACGACACCGCGGTACTCGTCAAAGTACGAGTCGAGGATGAGGGCCTTGAGCGGCGCGGTGGCATCGCCCTTGGGAGGCGAGACGAGAAAGACGATGGCCTCGAGCAGGTCGTGGATGCCCTCGCCCGTCTTGCCGGAGACGCAGACGGCGTCCTCGGCCGAGATGGCAAGGTCATCCTCGATCTCCTGCTTGACCTCCTCGGGATGCGCGCTCGGCAGGTCAATCTTGTTGATGGCCGGAACGATGTCGAGGTTCGCGTTCATGGCAAGGTTGGCGTTGGAGACCGTCTGTGCCTCGACGCCCTGGGTGGCGTCCACGACGAGCACGGCGCCCTCGCACGCGGCAAGCGAACGCGAGACCTCATAGGTGAAGTCGACGTGGCCCGGCGTGTCAATGAGGTTGAACTGGTAGACCTCGCCGTCGTCCGCGTCGTACATGACACGGACCGCGTTGGACTTGATGGTGATGCCGCGCTCGCGCTCGATGTCCATGGTGTCCAGCAGCTGGGCCTCCATGTCGCGCTCCTGAACGGTGCGCGTGAGCTCGAGGATGCGGTCTGAGATGGTGGACTTCCCGTGGTCGATGTGGGCGACTATCGAGAAGTTCCTGATGTGGGAGGTGTCTGTAGTAGTCATGGATCAGATTCTAGCGTAGGCTGACAGGAAGGCACAGCCGCAAGGCCTCTTGTAATCTGCCCGTGTCCACACCTCATGCACAAATAGTGGGGGCACGCAGGCAATAGTGCCACATTTGCTGGTGCATGTCCCAAACCTTCTGCTATACTCGCGGCGTTGACCTCCCCGTGTCTCGGTCAAGAGGCCTCACTACAGAGAAGTTTTGAAAGGAAAACCGCACGTGGCTAACATCAAGTCTCAGAAGAAGCGCATCATCACCGCTGAGAAGGCCCGCCAGCGCAACAAGGCCGTCCGCTCCGAGCTCAAGACGGCCGTGAAGCATGTTCGCGCCGCCGTTGAGGCCAAGGACGTCGAGACCGCTCAGGCTGCCGCCAACAAGGCCGGCAAGCTCCTCGACAAGGCTGCCTCCAAGGGCATCATTCACAAGAACCAGGCCGCTCAGCGTAAGAGCGGCGTTCAGAAGCTCGTCAACACCATCAAGTAGCTTCTGCCTTATAGCTTGTTTGAGCCCGCTACGACGTGCTGGTCGTAGCGGGCTTTTTTGTAAAGACGACTCTTTGAGGCCGAGTGGGCCCAGTGACCAAAGATCCATGGGCCTCTTCACCATGATTCCGAGGTAGTGCCGGAACGAAAAGGACAGGTCACGCGTGCTCACGTGACGCTACGGGGCCACAGCAGATTGCAAGAACAAAGCGTTCAAAGGCCACGCTTGAATCGTTGGAACCCTTAAGGGCACGCTCGCAAGCAGCGGCTTCGCGCAAGAGCTCAACGAGCTCCTGCACACCAAAGCGCTGAGCCCAGCGCATGTGATTCTTGACCTGCCATGGAGCGCGCCCAAGTTCGGAGGCAAGACTGCGGGAAGCGCCGCGCGCGGCAAGCGACTGAGCGCAGATGAGTTCCCGAAGCCTACCCACAAGAACGGTGTGAAGGAATACGAGCGAGGGATTATCCATGAGCCTGAGAAGCCGCATGGCCTTTGCGGCCCTTCGCTCGCACACGGAGTCGGCAAAGGCCCAGGGGCTGACCTCGGCCACCTGCGCCACATTGGCCTCGACGTCCACAAGGGAGATATCCGTGCGGGGAGCCACAAGGTCAACGAGCGTGGCCACTTGGTTGTCCAGCATGACGGTAGACTCGCCGCATCTGTTGACGAGCTCGTCCGCCGCGTCGGCAGAGATTCGAGCGCCGCGAGCAGCTGCCAGCTTCTGGACGTAGGGCGGCAGCTCCCAGCGCTTCTGAGGCGCACAGTCAATGACCGCCTTGGAGCCAATCTTCGCAACCGCCTTATAGAGCCTCGTGTTCTTAGCGAGCTTCTCGGCGTCAAGGCAAAGCACGCAAGAGGGATTGGGATCCTTAAGATAGGAAACAAGCGCCTCGGAGATGGCCTTGGCGAGAGAGCCAGCACCGTGTAACACGACAACGCGGACATCCGCGCCAAAGGGCATGGTCTGCAGCGACGTAACAAGCTGGGCTGGATCCTCAATAGAGGAGCCCTCGACCTCATCGAGGTTGAACTCGGCGAGGTCGCCGGTGACGTGCCCCTTGAGCCGCTCGATCACGCGATGGCGTTTGAGTTCGTCAGCCCCTACAACAAGATAGGCTGGAAGCAGCCCCGCTGCGGAATCGTGCGCCATGTAACATCTCCCCCTTTGTCTGTCGAACGATTTTACCTGTCATACGTCCTCGCCCGCCATAAAAGCGGGAAGTGACCAAGCACGTATGAGGCCTCCTTGGGTCGGAGAAGGCGGAGCGAGCCGATTGCTTACCTCTGCGTTGAGACCACAGGGCCCATCTGTCCTGGCTCAATCGTCACGTCCCCAACGTCCTTCGTGCAAAGGAACTGCGTACCGGCACGCTCGAGGCTCTCGACACACTCATCCGTGGGATGTCCGTACCTGTTACCCTCGCCGGCGCTCGCGACAGCCACCTCCGCCGAGAGCATCGCGGCCTCGTCCTCGGTTATAGAGGCGGCCGAGCCATGATGACCGACCTTCAGAAGATCGATGTCCCCAACATCGGGAAGGATCTCCGCAAGCACCGAGGACTCAGCATCCCCGGTCAACAAAGCGTCAAGGCAAGCATCGCCCTCCGCGAACGACACCTTGAGACACAGGGAGTCCTCGTTCTCGGTACCGCTGACGCTCTCCTGCGGCCAAAGGCACTCGAGTCGAAACCCAGAAAACTCAAAGACGTCTCCCCGTCTGACCTCCGTCAGGTTCCCCGCAATCGAATTGATCTCCTCGTCAAGAGGCGACGAGATTGAGGCTCCCTCGGCAACATGCACGGCGCCAACGTCATAGGTGCGTACGAGCTCCTCCAGCCCGCCATAATGGTCTTCGTGCCAATGCGTAATGATGACGGCGTCAATCGAGAGCACATGCTGGCGAGCAAGCGCCTCGAGGACTGCGTCACCTGGTCCCGTGTCAACAAGTATTGCCTGGGTGCCCCTCCGGATGAGTATGGCATCACCCTGCCCCACGTCGAGCACCACAAGGCGAGGGCTCACCAGGACATACATAGAGATACATGCCGCCGCTACGGCAGAAATGAGGGCAGACAGCGCCAAAAGCAGGCACCTTCTGGTTGGACGCGGCCAAACGACTAGGTACATGACGGCAGCAATGAGCGGAGCAAGCTCCCATGCGGCTCCCAGGCTAACCGGAACCGCCGCAAATGGCAGCGTGGCCATGGCCTTGGCAAGGCATACCGCAAGCTCACACAACAAGCCACAGCACCCTATGAGCATGGGACCCGCAAAAGGGAGCCCACCAAAGAAGCAGGCAACCATGCCAAACGAGACGATGGGTCCAAAGAGCGGGCCAACGAGCACGTTGGCAAGAGGGGCGACGAGCGACGCGGTTCCGAACGTTGCCGCGCATGCCGGCAGGGTTGCCGCCTGACAGACCAGCGTGGCAGCAAAGGCAGACCGAAGGCCACGGAGTGCCCCATCCAACTTGCCGGCCAGAGCCGGGGCCCTGCGAAAGAGTGCCTTCCTCGCCCGCACCCACATCTGAAATGGCGGCAAGAGCCTCTCGAACAGCACCTCGACATGCCCGGAAAAGAGCGCAAGGGCGCAGACCGAAAGGACAGAGAGAACAAAGCCGAGGTCACATGCACAGGTTGGGTCGAGAAGGCACATACCAAGCCCTGCGAGGGCAACGCCAGACGGGGCGTGGGCGCGCCTGCCAAGCTCCCTGCCAAGCATTCCCGCAACGAGCATCACCCACGACCTCACGGCAGAGGGCGGGCAGGCGCAGAGCACCACGTAGCCTCCCGTGATGACGCTCGTCCCAACCATGCGGGTGCGCGGCCTTGTGCCAAGGCCAGACAGCATCGCCTCGAGGACGGACCCAACAACCACCAGATGGCTTCCGGAGACGGCGATCAAATGTGAAAGGCCCGCGCGAGCGAAGGGGTCCTCGAGGTCTTGGGACTTGAGCTCGGTCCTGTCAGAAACGAGCACTCCGGCCATGAGCGCCCGCCCCGCGCTCCTCTCGGGCTTTATGAGCGCTATGACGGCCCGGCGGAGACTCATCAACAGACCAACGGGCCCACCGGCGGCGTCTGCCGAGACGACGCGGACAGCACGAATGCGGCCGCAGACACCACGAGCGCGACTCGAACGGCCCCAGTCGTCATCGGCATTGCCCTCAAACCTACCGATGACCTTGAGCGTGTCACCGTAGTTTGGTCGCTCGGGCAACGTAAGCCAAACAGATGCCTGAGTCTCCCCTCCTCGTACGGAAGCGCGCACAAACCAACCAGACGCCGTTTGCGCGGCGTCCCCTTCCACATACAGGCTTAGCGAAGAGACGGGGGCAGACGAGAGGCTATCAGCCGCCGCCTCAAGGTTAGACAGCACAAGACTCCCCTGGACGGATGCGACGAGCATGCCGGCGGCCACAAACGAGCAATACAGGAACGCGCGGCGCTCCTTGACCTTCAGGGCGCACGCGAGCGCCGCCACCATGGGGAGCGCGCACGCCAGGCCCGTCGCCAAGGGTGATGCGAAGCCCCTCAAGACTAGATTTCCCGTCACCATGAGGGCGGCGAGCCCCGCGAGCACAGGCGGAACGAACGGCCTTGGGGGATACGGCCGCGCCTCAGACACAGATGCTCCCTCGCAGCTTGGCGAACTTCTTTTCTCCGATGCCGCTCACGCGCATGAGGTCTTCGACCGATGTGAAGGGCCCGTTGCTTTTTCGGTCTTCGAGGATGGCCTGCGCCGTTGAGGGACCCACGCCAGGCAGGCAATCGAGCTCCTCGGCCGTAGCCGTATTTATGTTGACGAGGCGAGTGGTGAGCGAGGCCCCACCTTCGGGCGACAAACCGGAACCTTCGCCCCCAGACCCATTCGCCAGCGCGGCGGGGTCTTGAGCGACGGCCTCCCCGGCACGAGGAATATGGACCTTGTCACCGTCGGCGACAGACCCGGCAAGGTTCACGGAGGAGGTGTCGGCGTCAGCGGCAAGGCCGCCGGCAGCCAAGACGGCATCGTTCACGCGAGGCTCAGAAACGTCGAGCTCATAGACCCCGGGGTCCATGATGGCTCCGTCCACGTGCACGACTATGCGGCTCGCCATGGCCTCGACGCGTTGATCCCCCGAGCCTCCCCCAGAGGCCTCGCCAGTCGAAGCCTCAGGCTCGTCCGAAGCCTCGGGAGACAACGACGAGACGGCCTCCGTCGTAGCCGCACGCACAAGCACGACGCCACCCGGTCTGGTGCACCCGCGCGAAGCGATCGCACCGACGACGAGCGCGACTGCCGCGAGCATGCCCAGCACGAGCAATGGCAATCGAGAAAGCACGCGCCCAGGCGCACGAGAAGGCGCGCGAGACAGGCCATTCGACCGTGACGCGCCGCAAAACTTGCGCAGCAAGCCGCCAAGTCCGCTCTCAGACCGCCGTGCCTTGCCAACTTGAGCCATGCCATCTCCTCCCAGACGCAGTGGGCACAGGGCGACCAACAACCGTTGGCCGAAGTCCCCTCACCCCATCCTGCAAAGGAGGCAATGCCGGCAGACGAGAAATCCTGGAAACTCCGCCTGGCGCAAACGCAAATCAAACTGACACCAAACAAGCAACGACCGAAAACCTGCGAATTGACCAAAAAAGGGCGGGCGACAACCGTCACCCGCCCCAACAGTTCCAAATAATGGAACGTTATTCCACTACCTCCCATTCAGCGGGAGCCAGCTCATGGTGCCATTTGCGAAGCTCGCGGGGTGGCCTATACGAAGGACACGAGTCAAAGTCGATGTACTCGACGTTCCTCATGAGCTCCTCGACCATGGCGTCGTGGTCGAATGTGTCCCACGCCTCGTGAACCTGCGGCATGCGCGCGTGGGTCTCTGGACGCCTTGGCATGAAGAGGGTGCAGCAGTCAGGCGAGTCCTGACAACTGATCTCATACGTGCCAATCTGCCGAGAGCGCTCGATGATCTCGGTCTTATCGCTACCGATGAGCGGACGAAAGACCGGCATCTTCACAACCTCGTTGGTCGCGTTGATGTTCTCGAGCGTCTGCGAGGCAACCTGACCCAAGGACTCGCCCGTGACGAGCGCCTTCGCGCCTTCAAGCTCGGCCACGCGCTCGGCCACGCTAAACATGAGCCTTCGGTACATGATGACGCGCAGGGCCTGTGGGGCCTTGAGGGAGATCTCACGCTGGCATTCGCCAAAGGGCACCACGTACAGACGTCCGACGATGCCAGCGGGCTCGAGAGCGCGAACAATATCCTGCGTGAGCCACTCGCTTTGGTCGCTCGTCATGGGACGACCGGAGAAGTGGACCGGAACGCAGGTGGCGCCTCGACGACCCACCATCCACGTGGCAACGGGAGAGTCAAATCCACTGGAAAGCAGCGTCACGACCTTACCGGCCGTGCCCACAGGAAGACCACCCGCGCCGCGCATGGAGGCAGCGTCGGCATAGACATAGACGTCACCCTGCACCACATGCACGTTAACCTGCACGTCGGGATGGTGCATCTGCACGCGCTTGCCCGGAAACGCCTCGCACAGCACCGAGCCTACCTGGCGGTTGAGGTCGATGCTATGAATGGGGAAATCGGTGCAGGAACGACGGCCGTGAACCTTGAAGGTCTGGAAATCGCCGCAGGAGCGCAGGCTCTCCACAGCAGCCGCCTCATAATCCTCAGCGTCAAACCCGCAGCGCCAGGCAAGCGACACGCGAGCCACGCCGGGCACCTTGGCAACGAGTGAGGGAACGTCCTCGGGAACCTGACCGTCCTCGAAAGAGACGCGAACATACCCACTCATGCGCTCAACCTGAGCAGCCCGCCCTTTGAGGGCGCGCTTGAGGTTGATGATGAGCTGACGCTCGAAGGTGGAGCGATTCTTGCCCTTGAGGCCAATCTCGTGATAGTGAACGAGGCAGACGCGCGGGGTCATGGCCCTACTCGCCGACGGGGACATTCGTGTCCTTGATGGCCTCGTCGAAGTCCTCCTGGACATAGCTGAGCGTGCCGTTGGCAATCTCGTCCATGGCGATGGAGGTGGCATCCTGACCGGAGACGACCGTCGTGATGTCGTCGACATCCTGGATGCTCATGACGCGCAGGTGCTGGCCGCGAAGCATGTTGTTGATGTCGCAGGCGCGCTTGGAGGCCACGGAGCAGAGCAGGAAGGGATTGTGCTCGGTCTCGGCAAGCAGCTCGTCAATCTCGGGCTTGATTACAGACATAGCTTAGGAACCTCAATTCATCTCATGAGCGTCAAGGACCGCGCAAAGCCTTCGCGCAGACGCCTCAAGGTCATCGTTGACCACGTGCTCGTCGTACTTCTCCGCCAAGGCCATCTCGCCGGCAGCATCCGCGAGCCGCAGCTTCAGGCTCGCCTCATCCTCAGTGGCGCGGCCGCGAAGCCGGGCCTCGAGCACCTCCATCGAAGGGGGCTCGATGAAGATGAGCACTGCGTCGGGAAAGACCGTGCGAACATTGAGGGCGCCCTGAACGTCAATTTCGAGGATTACGGAATGCCCGGCAGCAAGATTGCGCTCCGCCTCGGAGCGAAGCGTTCCATACTTGTGGCCATGGACATTTGCCCACTCGAGGAACTCCCCCGCCTCAACCTTGCGGTCGAAGTCCTCGTCGGTGAGGAAGTGATACGAAACCCCGTCGACCTCGCCCGGACGCGGCTGCCTTGTAGTGGCCGAGACCGTCAGGCCGAGGTCGGACCTGATCTCGCGTACGCGAGAGACCAGCGTGCCCTTCCCCACTCCTGACGGCCCGGAAACAACGAACAGCCTAGGTGCGCGCGCCACTACTTGGAGAGAATCTCGATGAGAGCCTCACGCTGACGGGCACCAAGGCCCTGGACGCGACGCTTCGGCGAAATCTCGAGCTCGTCCATGATCTTGGCGGCCTTGGCCTTGCCGTAGCCAGGTAGGGACTCGATGAGGGCGCGAACGGGCATACGCGTGGCAGCCGGGTCGTCAGAGTTCAGAACGGACTCGAGGGAGACCTTCCCCGTCTTGATCTTCTCGCGAAGCTCGGCACGAGCGTGACGGGCCTCTGCGGCCTTCTTCAGGTTGGCAGCACGCTGCTCCTCGGAAAGCTGAGGGAGAGCCATGTTTCCTCCAAACGTAAGGTGCTTTCGAAATAAATCGCGCAAATCATCTACCCGCGCAATTGGCTGTAAGAGACTATGGCGATTTACCGGCGGGTTTGCAACCCTTTTGGTTGATTTTCCCGGCGTTTGCCACGTCAGGGCATAGGAAGGCCCCCAACAAACCATTGTCGGGGGCCTTCAATAAAGTGCAGGTACACGACCTGAGAGCTTTTTCGACTAGCAGCCCGTCTCGATTTCGTCAACTATCGACTCAAGCGCCGCGACTGGGTCTGGGGCCTGGGTGATGGGCCTACCGACCACGATGTGGCTCGCGCCAGCCTTGATGGCGGCAGCCGGGGTGGCCACGCGGCTCTGGTCTCCCAGCGCGGCCCCGGCAGGACGAACGCCCGGTGTCACGATGAGGGCGTCCGGGCCCAGAAGCTCGCGCATCTCATGAGCCTCCTGCGGCGAGCACACGATACCATCGAGCCCGTTGTCAACGGCAAGCTTCGCGAGGGCAGCCGCCTGCTCTGGAATCGGACGCTCGACGCCTATGAGCCTAAGCTCGTCGGAGTCCATGCTCGTGAGCACCGTGATGGCGATGACGTACGGTGCGTGGCCATAGACCTCGCGGGTCTCCTGCGCGCCCTCGTGGCACGCGGCGAGCATGGCGGCACCGCCGCAACCGTGAGCGGTCACGAGGTCGGCGCCCGTGTGCGCCGCGCTCTTCACGGCACCTCGCACCTGGTGGGGAATGTCATGGAACTTCGCGTCGACGAAGACCTTGAAGCCGCGGGACTTGAGTTCCTCCACGAGCGGAAGGCCGCCGTCGTAGATGAGCGTGATGCCAACCTTGAGCCACGTGGCATGCCCCTCGAGCTTGTCCGCAAGTTCGCGGGCCTCCTCGGGTGAGCAGTCGAGAGCCACCATCACGCGGTCGCGCGCGGAGAGCGTATCGAATCGACCCATAGTCCCCTACCCTTCAAACGCGCCAACGAGCTCGTTGATGTCCTTGACACCCTGTTCCTCGGCCCAGGCCTCGAGCTCGCCCAGAATGCGAGGGGCGGCGGCGGGCTCAACGAGGTTGGCCATGCCGACAGCAACGCTCGTGGCGCCGGCCAGGATGAACTCGGCAGCGTCCTCGCCGGTCATGACGCCGCCAACACCGTTGATTGGCAGCTTGACGGCATTATGGACCTCCCACACCATGCGTACGGCGATGTGGTGAAGTGCGGGGCCACTCATGCCGCCCGTGGGACGGGAGAGTCGACTCCTGCGCGTGTGCACGTTGATAGCCATGGCGGGAATCGAGTTGATGACCGAGAGGGCATCGGCGCCCTCGGCCTCGAGCGCCTGGGCAACCTCTACCACGCGGGCTGGTGCCATCTTCACAAGCAGAGGCTTGTTGGTGCGCGGGCGAACCGCGCGAATGACACCGGCCGCGCCTTCGGGCGTGGAGCCCATGGCGCAGCCCCCGGCGGCGATATTGGGACAGCTGATGTTGATCTCGAGGCCGGAGGCAAACGGCGCGATTTCCTCGAAGAGCTCGACGGCGGCAACGTACTCCTCCACGGAGTGGCCCGCAACCTGGCAGATGACCTGGCAGCCCTTGTCGCGGAGCTGCTGCAGATACTCGCCCGAGCTCTCGACGAGCCCGCGAACGCCAGGGTTCTGAAGGCCCACGGAGTTCATCATGCCGCTCGTGATCTCGGTCATGCGAGGGGCGGGGTTGCCGGGCCATGGCTCGGCGGCGCAGCCCTTCGTGGTGATGGCGCCGAGCTGGCTCACGTCATAGAAACCCTCGTACTGCCAGCCAAAGCCATACGTGCCGCTCGCAGTGTTGATGGGGTTCTTCATCTTGATGCCGCCAAGATCGACGGCCATGTTCACGCCGTTCACCAGACCATCCTTCCAGAGTCGAAGACGGGGCCAGACGTGCAGGCGCCCACCATGCCAGACGTCGTCTCGACGTTGCAGGTGTTGCACGCCCCGAAGCCGCACGTCATCATGCGCTCGACGGAAACCTGGCAGGCAACGCCCGCGGCCTCCGCGAGCTTGGCCACAGCGCGCATCATGGGCTCAGGGCCACAGGTGAGAACCAGGTCATAGGAGCCAGTTGCGAGCATGGGCTCGACCTCGGTGGTCACAAAGCCCTTGGTGCCGGCGGAGCCGTCATCGGTGGTGACGCGGACCTCGCCGCAGCCGTTGGCCTCGAGCTCGCCGACGGCGCAGATCTTTCCCTCGGTGAGGGCGCCCACGACGGCGTCGTGGGCGACGCCGGCCTCGTCAAGCATGGCAGCCGCGGCCACGATGGGCGTGATTCCGATGCCACCGGCAACCACGAGCGTGCGATTCGTGCCCTCGGGAATGTGCCAGCCGTTTCCGCCAGGACCGAGAACGGTCGAGCCAGAGCCGGGTGCCATCTGCGAGAGGCGGCGGGTGCCGTCGCCAACGACGGCGTAATAGGTGTCAATCGTGCCTGAAACGGCATCAGCCGCGGAATAGGACACCGGAATGCGAATGAGCTGCGTGGCATCACCGGGCACGGCAAAGCTCATGAACTGTCCCGGCCTGATGGCGGCGGCCAGGCGGGGGGCCTCAATCGTGAGGCGATAGACCCCATCCGCAACGGGCTCGTTGGCAACGACCGTGAAGTCGTGCACGCGAGCCGCTGGAGGCGTGGGAATGGGCATGTCGCTCCTCTCTCTATACGACGGGACGCGTGGCCCCAAAGGACCTGCCGGCTCCCCGGCCGGCAGGTCACGGGCCTAGGAAAGCTTGCAGTCCGCGAGGACGTGCTTGCCGGCCACGAAGGTGTCCGTGGCGCGACCTTCGAGCTCGGCGCCCAGGAAGGCGGAGTTGTGCTGCTTGCCAGCAAAGAGCTCGGGCGTCACCGTGAACTTGACGGCCGGATCGACGAGCGTGAGGTCAGCGACGGAGCCAGCCTCCACGCGGACGGGCTCCAGGCGAGCCACCTTGCGCGGGTTTACGCACATGGACTCGACGAGACGCTGCCAGCTCATCTCGCCGGTGGCGACCATCTTGGTGAGCAAGAGCGGAAGGCTCGTCTCCAGGCCCACGACGCCAAACGGAGCGATCTCGAACTCGCACTCCTTCTCGTGCTGGGCGTGGGGCGCGTGGTCGGTCACGACGCAGTCGATCGTGCCGTCGAGGAGCGCCTCGCGGAGAGCCGCCGCGTCCTCGGCCGTGCGCAGGGGCGGGTTCATCTTGAGGTTGGTGTTGTAGGTGTCATCAATGTCGTCCTCGCAGAGGAACAGGTGGTGCGGGCACACCTCGGCCGTCACCGGCAGGCCCTCGGCCTTGGCCTGGCGCACGAGCTCGGCACCGTGGGCCGTGGAAATGTGGCAGATGTGCAGCGCGCAACCCGTCAGACGGCAGAGCTCGATGTCACGAGCGATCTCGACCTCCTCGCCCGCGGCCGGCCAGCCAGCGAGGCCCAGGCGCGTGGAGCACGTGCCCTCATTGACCTGCCCGTGGTTGGAGAGCGAAGAGACCTCGCAGTGGCAGGCAACCACCTTGTCGAACTGGCGCACGTAGTCCATGACGGTGCGAAGCATGCCGGCGCTCTGGACGCCGTGTCCGTCGTCGGAGAAGAGGCAGGCGCCCTCGTGGACCATGTCGCCGATCTCGGCAAGCTGCTCGCCCTTCTCGCCCTTGGTGCACGCACCGATTGGGCGAATGTGGACGAGACCGGCCTCCTCGCCCTTGGCGAGCTGATAGCGCACGCCCTCGCCCGTGTCGACCACGGGGTCGGTGTTGGGCATGGGGGCGACATCGGTGAAGCCGCCCACCGCAGCGGCGCGAGAGCCGGTGGCGATGGTCTCCTTGTACTCGTAGCCCGGGTCGCGGAAGTGCACGTGGATATCAACGAGGCCGGGGATGAGGTACTTGCCGGAGCCGTCGATGACCTCGCAGCCCTCCATCGGCTCGATGGAGTCGGCAACCTGAGCAACGAGCGGCCCGTTAATGGCAACGTCTGTGACCTCGTCGAGGCCCACCTGCGGGTCGACGACGTGAGCTCCCTTAATGAGCAGCATTCTCTTCTCCTCCAAGCAGCAGGTACATGGCAGCCATGCGGACATAGAGGCCCGAGGCCACCTGCGTCGTAACGAACGAGTTGTCGGCATCGGCCGGAATGGCGTCGATCTCCATGCCGCGGTTCATCGGGCCCGGGTGCATGACGATGGAGCCATCCTTCATGCGGGCATGGCGCCCGGCGCTGAGGCCCCACAGGCGGTTGTACTCGCGACGAGACGGAATCGTGGCACCCTCCATGCGCTCGAGCTGCACACGAAGCATGTAGACGACGTCCGCGTCCTCGATGACGGAGTCGAAGTCATAGGTCTCCTCGCAGCCAAAGACCTCAGGGTCGGGCAGCTGGAAGGTGGGAGGCCCTACGAGCGTGACCTTGGCGCCCATAGTGCGCAGAGCGGGTGCCAGCGAGCCCACGACACGGCTGTGCAGCAGGTCACCCACGATGGCAACCTTGAGGCCGTCGAGGTGGCCAAACTTCTCGCGCATCGTGTAGAGGTCGAGCAGGGCCTGCGTGGGGTGCGCGTGCTTGCCATCGCCGGCGTTGATGACGTGGGCATCCGTGTATTGCGTGATGAGGTGCGGCGTGCCGGCGTTGCGGGCACGGCAAACGAACATGTCAATGCCGTAGGAGGAAAGCGTCTTGATGGTGTCCTCGAGGCATTCGCCCTTGGAAACGCTGGAACTGGAGCCCTGGACATTCAGAGAGTCGGCGGAAAGGCGCTTCTCGGCAATCTCGAAGCTCGAGCGCGTGCGCGTGGAGGCCTCGAGGAATAGGTTCACGATGGTGCGACCGCGGAGCGCCGGAACCTTCTTGATGGTGCGCTGATTGACCTCCTCGAAGGTGCGAGCCGTATCGAGGATCTGAGTGATGTCATCGGCCGTGAGGTCGGTGGTGTTGATGAGATGGCGAACGGATAGCATTTAGGCACTGACCTCCTTGTTGGCGATGGCGCGCTTCTCGGCCTCGATGTCCCAGATCTCCACGGAGTCACGACCGTCAAGTGACTTCACGAAGACGCGGACATCCTCCTCGTGGGAGCTCGGCACGTTCTTGCCAACGTAGTCGGCACGAATGGGAAGCTCGCGATGGCCGCGGTCGACCATGACCGCAAGCTGGATCGTGGCCGGACGTCCAAAGTCCATGAGGGCATCGAGTGCGGAGCGCACCGTGCGGCCAGAGAAGAGCACATCATCAACGAGGACGATGTCCTTGCCGTCCACGTCAAACGGAATCTCGGTCTTGTGGAGCACAGGGGCAACGCGGCGCGTCACGTCATCGCGGTAGAAGCTGATGTCGAGCTTTCCCACGGGAGGACGGATTCCCTCAATGTGCTCGATCTCGGCTGCAAGCTCCTCGGCTACGTCAACGCCACGACGGACGATGCCAACGAGCGCAAGATTGGAGGCACCCTCGTTGTTCTCGATGACCTCGTGGGCAATGCGGGTGAGGGCTCGTGCCATCGCCGCCTCGTCCATAATGACCGCCTTGGGTCCAAGCTGTTCCATACGGCTCCCTTCGGCTCTGCGTGCGTACGGACAACTGACGGAGGCGCCATGAAAAAACGCCCCCTGCCAGATGGCAGCGGGACGCTGAAAGAGACCTCTACGTTGTGGGCACAAGCCCGATGGTGTATTTGATCCTTGCCGGCGTCCCGCGCCGATTTAAAGGCCTTAAACATAGTACACGGACACGGGCAACCATGCGCCGCGAAAATCCACGAGCGAGGAAAGTGGGACTTGGGTGGCCGAAACACTCGAAGCCACCAGGCGGCCGACACCTAGAACACAGCGACAAGGAGCGCCCGGCATGCAGTGCCCTAGTGCCCCATCGCCCCGGCGAGGGCATGGGATCGCGGCAAAACGAGACCGAGGGGTCCCTAGATGGACGCCGACCTCGTAGACGTTGGGTCAACAAGGCCGTGCTCGGCCGCATGACGGCGCAAAAAGATGCCGACACGGCTGAGTGCAAATCCAAGGCCATTGTTGCGAACGCTATAGAAGAACTCACGCACCAGAGCATCGCAGTAAGAGGCCTTCGAGAGGCGATCTGAGGGTTGCCCCGCCATGTCGAGCACGAAGGCACGCATCTTTGGCGAAACGTTGCCGCACGCCCTCACGATGCTTGGATCCATCCGCCTGCACATCACGCGAATCATCTCTACGAGCTTGGGGTCCTCCATGGCGTTCTCGCCAAGAGACCCGCCGATATAGCGAAAGCCAATCGTGTAGAGGGACCGCAGGATTCCCTTGTCCGTAATGCCCAGGCGATCGACGACATCCGCCATGTCGCCCCAACGCTCAAAGGAGAGCGACGCCACGCGCTTGACGGAACTCGACCCGGGAAGGTCCTCGCGATAGCAGTAGTACGGCCGATCGAGATAGACGATGCGCTCGGCCTGGCACATGGTCTCGAACAGGAAGGGGTTGTCGACCCAGCCAGCGCCCGGAACCTCCTTCATGCGGATGCCCCTACCCTCGATGAATGCCCTACGGTACAAGGCACTCCAGATGGAGGGATGATGCTGGACGAGCCTGGGCTCCTGCGAAAGCGTGAAGGGCTGGGGCACACCAACGGCAATACGACCCTTGTAGGAGCACTGATAGCGCCGCTCCTGGGGAGTCGTCGGCATCCAGATGCGCCAGTACGGGCTCTTGACGATATCGGGGGCATCATCACCGAGGGTCAGCGAGAAGGTTCGCGCGTAGTCGATGAGATCGTCATACATATGGGGCTCGGCCCAGTCGTCCGGCTCGAGGATGGCGAGGTAGGTGCCGCGCGCCTCGGAAAAGCCCCTGTTCACGGCAGAGCCGTAACCCCCGTTGGGCTTGTCGATCACGCGAATGCGATCGTCGGTGGCCTCGTGCGACCGCATGATGGCAAGCGAGTCGTCGGTGGAGCCGTCGTTCACGACGATGACCTCAAGCGAGCAGCGGTCGTTTTGCTCGATGGAGGACAGGGCCTGGTCGAGGAACTTCTCGGTGTTGTAGCACGGAACCACGACCGTCACATCGATATTGGAAACCACGCCGCGACTCTCCCCCGTCTCGTCAAAAACCGTCATCTCGCCCCTACCCGTCCTACCTGTGATAGTGCTTATAGGCCTCGCACACTTCGTCGGTGGGGCCAACCATCTTCTCCTTGCCCTTCTCGATCCAGCAAACGCGGTTGCAGATGCGCTCAACGAGGCTGATCTCGTGGCTCACGAGAAGCACCGTGACGTTGTTGGAATCCACGAGCTCCTTGATGCGGCGCTCGCACTTCTGCTGGAAGAGGAAGTCGCCCACGGAGAGCGTCTCGTCAACGATGAGGATGTCGGGCTCAGTGATAGTGGCAATGGCAAAGGCGATGCGGGCCACCATGCCGCTGGAGTAGTTCTTGAGCGGCATCTCCATGAAATCGCGAATCTCGGCGAAGTCGATGATGCGGTCGAAGTTCTCGTCAATGAACTCCTTGGTGTAGCCGAGCAGCGCACCGTTGAGGTAGATGTTCTCGATGGCGGTGAGCTCCATGTCAAAGCCAGCGCCCAGCTCAATGAGCGGCGCGATGGTGCCCCTCACGGTGCACGTTCCCTCAGAGGCCTCGAGCACGCCGGCGATGATCTTGAGCATCGTGGACTTGCCGGAGCCATTGGTGCCCACAAGGCCAAACGCCTCACCGCGACGAACCTGGAAGCTCACGTGGTCGAGCGCGCGGAACTCCTTGAAGAACAGGTCGTGGCGCGCAATGTGGATAAAGTACTCCTTGAGCGAGTTGAGCTGCTCAGAGGCGATGTTAAAGATCATCGAGACGTCATCGACGTCAATGACGACGGGAGCGTCCGCGTCGGGGGCGTCAATGCGCCCGAGGATGTGCTTGGCTTCGTCTTTCTTGGACTTCTTTGAGTCCTTCTTACCCTGCTTGCCCTCGGCAGAGACGGATGTCTTCGAGCTCGTGTCATCTGCCATAGTCGCCTCGGCCTTATCGGCAGCCTTCATTTGGGTGTCGGTCATGGTATGCGTCCTTTGGCCTAGTTATACAGAAAGGAGCGGGAAGCGGAGCGAAGCGGAACCAACGTCATTTTCCTGCACCTATTCGGAATGCAACGGTATTAGGAATCTCTATTTTACTGAATTAGGGTCACGCTTGGGTCACGTCGCACGCCTTATGCATAAATGCAAATTTCCCCTCCCCGCGCGAGGCAGGGAGTTCGTCATTGGGCGTGCCGCCGATAGTAGGCTAGCTCACATTGTGCCGTGTCGTTACTCCTTGACCTCAATCCAGGGCGCGTCTGTGGTGGCGGCCTTGAAGGCCTTGGCCTTGCGCTCCCGCTCGCGAGAGTGGGACTTGGCTTGCTCGTAGAGGGCCTTGTAGTCGGGCTCGGTCGCCCGCTGGGTGTCGATGCCCTCCTGCTCGCTGGTCTCGGCCCTGCCGTTCTCCTCCGCCACGGCGGCTTCTCCTTCCTCTGGCCGTGCGATCCGCCCGGTCCGCCGTTCGTCCTCGCGGGACGTTGTACAGATATGAAAGAGGCCCCATGCGGGGCCAGTTTCGACATGAAAAAAGCCGCTCGGGGGCGGCTTGGATGGTTCGCGCCTGCTTGTGCCGGGTTAGATGCCCAGCCGCGCCTTGACGAGTGACGCGGCAAGTGAGACGCAAGTGCTTCGCTTCATCAGGCGGCTTCGCGGTTCTCTATGCCGCGGGCATAATTCTCGCGTTCGACGAGCTAATCAAAGTCGGGAGGGGACCTAGTTCCTCCACGAATTCGCCCGTCACGAAGGTGAGGAGCTCGGCCTTGCCGCCAGCGGCGGCCCTCGGCCTGCCTCGTCGTTGATGCCGAGCTGCTTGTTGAGCTGCCGAATCTCGGCGCTCGCCTGCTTCATGATGCCTATCTGCGGCAGCGCCTTGAGGTCACCCATGTCGTTCTGGTACGCGACCTGCCCGCCCGCGTCGCCCATGTCATCTATGCAACGCTGCACCACCGCGTACCACTGCACGAGGAGCGCCAGCACTGGCATGTCGGACGTGGTGAAGTTACGGCCCTGCGTCAGCTCATCCCACTTGGCCGACTTGAAGGCGTCGCGGGCTATCCCGGGTGGCTTAGTCAGGGGCATGCGCCCACCTCCTCGCGGCATGAAAAAGGCCCCTAACGGGGCCTGATAAGGCAGAATCGCCGGATTTGAACCGGCTCCTCCTCAGACAAGGCGTGCTCCCAGGCTGACACCATCATCTGCCATCGTGATTAAGCGGTAGCCCCGATTTCAACGGGGGCTTCCTCATCTAAGGCGTGCTCACTAACTGCACCACTATCGCTTATACCGATTCTCCCAGATGGAGCGCACCCTTTCAACCATCTTCGTCTCTGCGGAAGTGGGTCTCGCAAACCACTTCGCCGAGTCGTTCTCGTTGTGCTCGTAGCCGTGATGAGTGTGAGGCGAGACACCCTTATGTTGGTGGACGAGGTCAATCTGCTTCGTCCGCTTGTTATTACTATCGAAATAGACGACCCCCCGGAGTGAGCCGTTTCCGTCCACCCTCACATAGACGCGCCCTCTGGTTATGGTCTCTATCAATGGCTCCACCGCTCCATCGCTCTTCCTGACGAAAATAATGTTTCCCGACTGCAAGAGCGTGCGGTACTGCGAACCATAGAGACGCTTGGTGACTGTTCCGGTCTTTCGGTTCACATAATGGCTGGTCCCGCTCGACGCGCCGCGACCGCCCATTAGCGCCTCACCCGCTTCTTCCCGGCGGAGTCCCACTTGAGTCCGGCTTCCTTCAGCAATGGTCCCGCGCTGTAGGTCTGGCCGGTCAACTCGGTTGCCTTCGAGAGGTCGAGATTGTGCGTCTTTGCCGTGCGGTTCCCGTTCTGGCCGGTGTATATGCCGGACTTGAGTTTGTACTTCGCCACGGTGGTGTTGCGGTTCGGGTGCTCGTAGGCCGTAGGCGTGGCGTAGGACAGCACGACCTTGGTGCCGTCGGCCCGCGCCTCGAGGATGTTGAACTTCCACATGTTGCAGCTCGACGTGTGCCGCTCGTTCTCAAGCTCTATCGACCGGCCACGCAACACGGACAATGCCACCCGGCCCATCTCGCTGCTTGCTTCCCTACCGCCCATGGAATCCACCCGCCTTGTACTCCACGACCTCGCAGCCGCCGAAGTCGAAGCCTATCTTCTTGCCGTAAAGGAGCACGCGGGACGGTTCCAGGCGCCTCATTGCCTCGCGCATGCCGTCTCCTTGGGCTTGTTGCGCTGCTGCCCCGCCAGCGATACCCAACAGCAGTTCTGTGGCTCGTAGTCCCCGGCCGGTCTATGCGGCGATTAGCAAGATATCCGCCATCCCGTGGCCGTGGTGCCATGGGTGGGCGGGTCATCGTCGTGCGTGTGCACGGACTACGTTTAGCAGCAAAACCCGGTTCCTGTCAGAGCCCAGGAGTGCCACGGTTTTTGATGGGGGCGCAAACAGGAAAAGCCCCACAGCTCAAATGCTGCGGGGCCTAAATGATCCTCGGACGAAGCTTGCCATGAGACGGCTGTTACCAAGTGCGCCCCTGGGGACTCCTTGCCCTTGGCCAGACAATCAAGAACGTGGATGCGGAGACAATCGGCCGCCATGTCTATCGCGTCGTATATGTCCGCTCCGCACGTCGCTCCGTCCATGCCGAACGGCGCCGCGCACGCGTAGTCGATAGCCTAGATATACAGAATGAAATTGTGCTCGGTCTTGCGGAACGCGAAGACGCCGATGACAAGGGCGATGACGGCCCAAAACACACAGAGCTCAAGCACAAGCGTGCTCGGCAGGGCAGCATCGATGAAGATCGAACGCATGAACTGCACGTAGTTGAAAAGGGGGTTCGCCCACATGAGCATGCGAACGAAGTGGTACGGCACCTGCTGGATCATAGAGATGGGCCAGAAGATGGGCGTCGCGTAGTTCCACGCAAGCAGAAGCACGCTCCACAGGTGAATGACGTCACGGAAGAAGACCGTGAGAGACGAGAGCAGCAGGCTCACGCCAAAGCAGAACACCGTGAGAAGCAGCAGGCACACTGGAAGAAGCAACAGGTACGGCGTGGGCATGACGCCTTCCCACAACATGACGATCACGACGGCAATAAGCGAGAACGCGAAGTTCACGAGAGCGAACAGCACGCGCTCCGCCGGGAAAACGAACTTGTTGACCTTGACCTTCTTGAGCAGGGGCGCCGCACCCAGAATGGCCGTAAGACCCGCGCTCGTGGACTCGCTGAAGACGCCCCACGTGACGTTGCCCACGATGAGGTACAGCGGGTAGTGCTGGATGCTGTCGTAGCGCAGGAAGAACGAGAAGACGAACGACATGACGATCATCATGAGAAGCGGATTGAGGACGCTCCACACAACGCCAAGCACGCTGCGACGGTACTTGAGCTTAAAGTCCTTCGTCACGAGCTGCTTGAGAATGAAAAAATCCTTGGCGCGCTGAGTTGGCGCAAACGCTGACTCTGTGGTGGACACGGGCGACTCCAAGTTGTTGTCTGCAGTACGGTCACGGAGAATCAGTCTATCACAGCAATTATTTTCAAATTTCTACTTGCACGCTCACACAGCTTCTGTATACTAGCTTTCGCGCTGCGAGCGAAGGAACGCAGTTTTGACAAATTCCTCGGTAGCTCAATGGTAGAGCACTCGGCTGTTAACCGAGCTGTTGTAGGTTCGAGCCCTACCCGAGGAGCCAGATTTTCCCCCTGTCTTAGACGGGGTTTTCATTCCTCGGTAGCTCAATGGTAGAGCACTCGGCTGTTAACCGAGCTGTTGTAGGTTCGAGCCCTACCCGAGGAGCCAGTTTTTTCACCCCGTCAGCGATGGCGGGGTTATCTTTTGGCCCTGTCATGCCAGCTTTGGCATGACGAGGACGCATGTCCAATCCTGTAGCTACACAGAGTTTAGTCTATGGAACCGGAGGTCGTGCGATGGGCTATCTGGCATATATGCGGGCGAACCGTCCGGGCTGGAGTAGGATGCATTGGAGGAACCGCGGCTGGGATGCAAGCATCGATCATTTCGATGCCAAACACGAGGCATTCGACCTACCGATTGCATTGCTGTTCACGTGCGCGTCGGGGCGTGATCATCCGACGCTTCCGGACGATGGCAGTACGTTGACGAATCCCATCGGATAGTTCGAAAAGGCATCGCGTCCGACGACCTATGCATGACGTGACTATTGGATCGTGGCATGCGCGTCCAGTTATGCGTTCAACAATCATTCGGCAAGCACCGTGTCTTGTTGGTATTGCGCTCCGGTGCGGCCATTCCCCAGACAGATCGGCGACAAGGGGAACAGCAGCAGGCGTATGGACGTCAGCGTTCTTCGCTCCCCGTTCTCCATCACCGAAGACACCGGCCTCACATCGCTTTCCACATGCTCGCTTGGCCATACCGACGACCCACCGTTCATGCCGCCCTACAATGGCAATCCGTCACAGGCGATGATGCGGTTGATGAACTCGTTCCGCTTGAAGCCGGGTTGGATCGTATGGAACGGGTATCTGCATGTGTGGGTGAACTCCCCGTATTGGAAACAACTGCCGGATGCGAACGATGATTTCTGTTACGCCATTGGCGGCGTGCCTGCGACGTTGGAGCTTGAACTGTTCAAGGCGTATCGCGTGTATTACGAGCAGTTGCGGTTTGAGCTGCCGAATCCGTATGCGGGCCCGTCTCGTGGCTGAATCAATGCGATCCGCGGTTCCCGTTGCCGTCCGATCCGCGCTACGGTGCATATACGTAGCGGGAGCGCATATAAGCGATATCCATGGCGATTACTTGCTGAGAAAAACATGATAGCGCCCGCCGACCTGCCGAATCGTTCGATGCCTATCGCTGTAGAATCGTCGCAACGGTTCCAACGGTCGGATGCCGAGGGGGCGGGGAAGATCGATGAGTTGGGCGGGTAGACGACGGCTGGCGGCATGCGCCGCGGCATTGGCGGCACTCGTCGCCATCGCTGCGGGGCTCACCGGATGCCCTCCTCCCGTATGGCTCACGCATCACGCCGATGCGGATGCGAACGAGGCGAGCGCCAGCGGTACCGGAAATGAGACGTTTTCGGACTGGCCACCATACGCGAAGAAAAGATACGACATAGATGTCACACCCACAGCGAGGCAGATCTCGATAGCAAAGGCGCTGCTGAACGATCGACAGGAGCGGGACGCGAACGTCGCCGGTATGAAGGACGGTTGGCCCGATTCGCAACTCTTCCGTCTGGTCACGCTGGCGGAGACGCTGCTTGACCAGATGTCGGAACGGTATGGCGTGGAATTCCGCGCATCAGGAGGATTTCACCGTCCGGAACTACTTGACCCGACATGGTGGATCAATGTGACGCCCGCATCGGGGCCGTTGCAAGGCGACGTGTTCGAAGTGGATTATGTGGAAGGCAATGGTGCCGACGGGAACGATCTCTGTCCATATGTCGCGGACACGTATTTCACGGCGCTGCGCCGGGACGACTACAACGGTCATCTTACGGAACGGATCGACCGGTTCCTTGCGGCGCATCCCGATCTCGACTGCGTCTACCGGATCAGCGACCCCACCGGTCCGAAGAACGAGACCCAATGGCGGTTGACGCCGTCCGCCGCCGTCGATGATCTCGCCTCGTATTTTGTTGGCAGCATAGAGCTCTACATCTCCCCGGAAACCGTGACGGACCGTGAGCGATTCGCCACATTCGCATCAGCGTTCATCACCGCCATGCGGAAAGACGGGCTGGACGTCCACTACGAGATCGCGCAGATCACACGCATCAACGGCGACGAATTCACCATCGGGGCCGCACGGGACGCTATGCGCCATTCGACAGAGACGCCCGTGTGGGACTCCTGGTATACGGGGGGATTCACCGCCAGCGCGGACCCCTCCGCCCCCGAGATCATCAACGATGGTGAATGATCAAGGCCGTGGACGCGCGTGACCTCGGACGGCTCACGCATCCACATCCAAGGAGGCAGCGACGACATCTTCGATCGCACATGGGACGCGAATGGTACGGATGCGCCAGCAATGGCGTACGCGCGAGCCACCTATTTCCGCCACGATTACAGAGAAACAATGGGACTCGACAGATGGCGCTTCGTTGCCCTCAGCAGTGAAACAGAGAATCGAGCCAAATAAAAACCGCCGCAGAGAGATTCTGCGACGGTTCATGAGACAAGCTTGCACAAGTGACAATCAAGAGCTTATCGTAAGCAGTACTTACACGAATTCAGTGTAGTAAAAGCCATCTACCTGCGCCTTTATGAAAAACGCTAGTCGTCCATGTAGTCCTTGAGCTTGCCGGAGCGGCTCGGATGACGGAGCTTTGCCAACGTCTTGGACTCAATCTGGCGAATGCGCTCGCGTGTGACGCCAAACTCCCGGCCAACTTCCTCGAGCGTGCGCGGATGACCGTCCTCGAGGCCAAAGCGCAGCTTGATAACCTTACGCTCGCGATCGGCAAGACCGTCGAGCACCTGATCAAGTTGCTCGCGGAGCATGGAGTCGCTCGCCGCCTCGGGAGGCGCTACGGCCTGGGCGTCCTCGATAAAGTCGCCCAGCTGGGAGTCCTCCTCCTCGCCAATCGGCGTCTCGAGAGACACGGGCTCCTGCGAGATCTTCTGAATCTCGCGCACGCGCTCCGCACTCATGCCCATCTCCTCGCCAATCTCCTCCGGGGTCGGGTCGCGACCGAGGTCCTGGAGCAGCTGACGCTGAACGCGCACGAGCTTGTTGATGGTCTCCACCATGTGCACAGGGATGCGGATGGTGCGGGCCTGGTCGGCGATGGCGCGCGTGATGGCCTGACGAATCCACCAGGTGGCATAGGTGGAGAACTTGAAGCCCTTGGTGTAATCAAACTTCTCGACGGCACGAATGAGACCGAGGTTGCCCTCCTGAATAAGGTCCAGGAAGAGCATGCCGCGACCCACATAGCGCTTGGCGATGGAGACGACGAGGCGGAGGTTAGCGCTAATCAGCGCTTGCTTGGCCTCGAGGCCCACCTGCTCAACACGCGTGAGACGACGAAGCTGCACGCGTGAGAGCTCGAGCTCGCCATTCTCGTGGGCCTCGAGCTTCTCGGCTGCCTCGGTGCCCGCCTCGATCTTCATGGCGAGGTGGACCTCCTCAGCGGCAGTCAGAAGGTCAACCTTGCCGATCTCCTTGAGATACATGCGAACGGGGTCACCCGTGAGCATGACAGTCGCGGCATCCTGACGACGGCGAGCCTTCAGGCTCGAACCCTTCTTGGAGCGCTTCGGGGCCGCGGGAATAGCGGGAATCTTCTCCACGGGCATGGAGTCGGGATCATCGTCGTCGGCAAGGGAGGAAATCTCGCTCGAGGCATCCCCGTTATCGGAATCGTCATCGTCGGTGTCGTCGCCACCGGCCCCGTCTTCCGAGGACACGACGTCTACGCCCTTGTCACGGAGAGCACCGTAGAGATCCTCGAGCTCATCGTCGTCAACATCAATCTCGCGCAGGGCAACCTGGATGTCGTCCTCGCTGACGCTTCCCATGGACTTGGCAGACTCGACCAGCTGGCCAAGCGCGCCCTCGAGCTCAGGGGACAGCTTCGAATCGTTCTTTGCAGTATTCTTGCTTGCCACGTAGTTCCTCTCGACGTAGCGCCGATGCACAGATGTTGCTATATTACCCGCTTTTCCCATAATATCTAACGGAATGCAGCAGAAATCCAGCTATTCAAGCGGCTGGGCCGCACGCAGCTCAGAACGGCGATGCCTCAGCTCGCTCAGCTCCTTGAGGGACTCGAGGGAGTCCGCACCAGACCCGACAGCAGAGATCTTCGCCGCTAGGAGGCTCACACGGCGGTCAAGCGAGCGGATCTCGGCCTCGTTCACGACGAACTCGACGTTCTTCTCGTCGCTCCAGGCACTCGTAAAGGCAAAGCCGCCCGACGAGAGGATTCGAGGCGCATCCGGGCAGGCTCTCGTGGCGGCCTGGACAGCCTCTGCCGGCGTCGTACCTTGGGGCGTGGCGAGAATCGCCCACGCGATGGCCTCGTGTCGGGCATCTGCCCACACGAAGCTCCCGATTCGCTCGGCATAAGGCCGAAAGAGGTCGGGCTTCTCGGAGAGCATGGTGAGCAGGTTGCGCTCTGCAGTGAGCTGGGTGCGTTCCTCGCTCGAGAGGGCAGAGAGCGGCACATCGGCCCCGGTAGAGGATGCAGAAGCCGCAGGCGAGAAGTCCTGCCCGGGGACGTCTATCGGCACATCATCGTAGTCATAGGGAACCTCGTCGATGCCCTCATCCCCATAGTAGGGCGGCTCGTCGTCCCCGGCGTCCATGGGCCGAGCGGTGCCGGAGCTGCCCGAGCCCGCAAAACCACGGCCGCTGTCACCCGCTCTCCCAAAGCCGCCCCGCACAAATCCACCGGCATGCGAAGGACCCCCGGAAGAGACGCGGTTACCCGTGAATCTGGAACCTGTCGCCGCGCGCTCCAGGTCCTCGATGGGCGTAGCCCGAATCTTCTCGCGCACGGCTTCGAGCGACATGCCCAATGGCACGCACAGACGCTGCGCATAACCGTCGAGCAGGTACGAGTCCTTAAAGGGAGCGAGCAGCTTGGCGAGCTCGTCGAGCGCCGCAAGCCTGAGGCCTGGGCTCGAGAGGTCAAGCGTCGAGAGCTTCTTGTCGAGCACGAAGTCAAGAAGGGGGCGCGCGCCATCGAGCTGGGCCTGCATGGCCTCAGCCCCGTGGGCCTTGAGGAACTCATCGGGGTCTTGGTTGTCGGGCAGCACGACGCACTCGAGCGAGGCCTTCGTGCTCTCGATGTAGCGAACGGCGGCCTCCGCCGCATGCTGGCCAGCGGCATCGCCGTCGAACATGCAGATGATGCGCTTGGCAAAGCGCGACAGCGTCTTCACGTGGTCAAGCGAGAGGGCCGTTCCAAGAGCGGCAACCGTATTGGTGAAGCCGGCCTCGTGCATGGCGATGACGTCCATGTAGCCCTCATTGACGATGGCCACACCCTTGGCGGCAATCGAGTCCTTGGCGTAATCGAAAGCAAACATATGCTTCGACTTGTGGAACACGCTTGTCTCGCGCGTGTTGAGGTACTTTGGCTTCGCATCCCCCATGACGCGACCGCCAAAGCCGATGCAGCGCCCCTGCTCGTCATGAATGGGAAACATGACGCGATTGAAGAACTGGTCGCGAAGCCTGCCGTTGCGAGCATTCGCCAGGTCGGCCGAAATGAGCTCGTCGCGCGAGAACCCCGCCTGCTCGAGGGAGCAGGCCACCGGCGCGTTGCCATCGGCATAGCCGAGGTGCCACTTTGCGCAAACCTTGGAATTGAGGCCTCGACCGGCGAGGTAGTGACGAGCGGCATCGGGCCCCTCGCCGCGCCCGCGCATGAGCCGGAGCGCATAGGCGTCTTGGGCGGCGGCCAGTGCATCCAACAGGCGCGTGCGCTTGGGGCCGCGCCTCTGCCCGGGGGCGGCGGGTGCGTCGTCGATGTCGATGTGGGCGCGGTCCGCGAGATACCTCACGGCATCGAGGAAGTCGAGGCCCTCGCGCTTCATGACGTAGTCGAAGACGTCACCTCCGGCGCCACAGCCAAAGCAGTGCCAAAGCCCCGTCGAGGGGGTCACGTGAAACGACGGGCTCTTTTCCTGATGGAATGGACAACAGCCCCAGAAATCGTTGCCGCCGCGAGGCCGAAGGACCACGGTCTCCGAGACGAGCTGCACGATGTCGGTGGCCTGACGGACCCGCTCCTTGTCCTCGTCGGTAATCACAGAGCGCCACGCTCCCCCGCCTCACCCGGTAGGCGCGAGTAACCTATCTCGGAGCCTCCCACGTAGCGACGCACCCACTCGACGTTGCCGAGCACCGTGCGCTCAAGCTCTTCGAGCGAGGCGAAGCGCCGGGGCTCACGGAGCCACTCAACGAAGCAGACCGTGAGCTCGCGCCCGTAAATGTCTCCGGAAAAGCCGAGCAGGGTAGGCTCGAGGAAGGCCTGACCCTCCTCGCCGCCAAAGGTTCTGGGGGAGCCAACGTTTACGGCCGTGGGCCATAGGCGCCCCTCCACGCAGGCGATACCCGCATAGACGCCCTCGGCCGGAAGGCACGAGAGCTTGGAGCAGGAGACATTCGCCGTGGGGAAGCCAAAGGAGGTTCCCTCTCCCCTGCCATGCACAACGACGCCGCTCACGCAGTGATAGCGGCCGAGCAGCCGTGCGGTATCGGCAACATTACCCGCGCGCACGAGGGCGCGAATGCGGGTGGCGCTCACGGGCTCTCCGCCGAGGCGGACGAGCTCGTGACCATGAATCCGCACGCCAAGCCCGGAGGCAACCTCGCGAAGCGCGAAGACGGTGCCGGCGCCACCGGCGCCCATGCGAAAATCCTCGCCAACATGGAGGGAGATCGCCCCAACGAGCGGCACGAGCCACTCGCGAAGAAACGCATCATGGGTGGTTGCGGCCGTCTGCCGCGTAAAGGGCACGACAAGGACCGCGTCAAGGCCAAGCGAGGCAAGCAGGCGGATTCGGTCAGAGACCGGCAGAAGGGCGGAGCCGTGCTCGGGACCCACGAGGACGTCAGCGGGATCCGGGTCGAACGTCACGGCAACGGCAGCGGCCCCAAGTTCGCGCGCCTCGGCTATGCAGGAGGAGACGAGGGCGCGGTGCCCCAAGTGCACGCCATCGAACGCACCGAGTGCGCATACCGACCCAGCCGGTGCGGCCGCATTGCAAAGACGATACAGCCTGCACCCGTGGGCAAGGGTCTCGGGTGCAGGGAGGGCATGCAGCAGCGCGGGCTCACTCGCGAGAAGCCCACGAAGCTCGTCAGCATCTATGGCGCCATCGCGAGCCGGCCCCAACGGGGCGCAACCAGCCGCCATGTCCGTCATGCACGCACCCCCATTACGCCACCTGGAAAATTCGTCGAGCACACAAGCTGCTGGCCTCGTCGCTCCCACACCCCGTACAGCCTTTCGCCAGAGACGATGCAGACGCGCTCGCCGTCCCCAGGCTCGCCACCCTCGACCGCGCCGAGGGCGATGCGCTTGCCGCAAGAAACGTCGGTGAGCTCCTTGGCGTCGAGCCTCCGCACGCCAAGGCCCAGCGCCCTCACCGGGTCAAGGCAGCGCCCAAGGGCAAGCGCCCGTCCCTCGCGCTCGAGCTCGTCCAAGCTCACGCAGTCGCCAAGCGATACGTTGCCCGACGAGGTGCGCCTCAGGTCCGCCAAGTGGGCGGCGCTGCCAAGAGAGCGCCCAAGGTCACGCGCGATGGCCCTGATATAGCAACCCTTCGAGACGTCAAACGAGCACACCCACGCAGGCGCCCCCTCAATGTCCTGGATGGCCAGGAGCGTGGCGCCGTGCACCGTCACAGGGCGCGCCGGAAGCTCGAATTCCTCGCCCGCGCGAGCGCGCGCATAGGACCGCACGCCACCCACGGAGATGGCGGAGTACGAGGGTGGAACCTGGTCATAGGAGCCCACAAGGGCGCCGACGGCCTCGGCCGCGCGGGAATGCTCGCGGGCAAACTCCGGCGCCTGGGCCTCCTTCGTCACGCGGCCCTCGGCGTCGTCCGTATCGGTCTCGGACCCAAAGGCGACGAGCCCCACATAGCCCTTGCGCTCGGCCGTGAGCAGTCCCATGAGGCGCGTTCCCTGGCCCACGCCAACCACGAGGACGCCAGAGGCGGCCGGATCAAGCGTGCCCGCATGACCAACCCTGCGCTCCCCCAGCGCACGGCGCACGCGGGAGACGACGTCATGGGAGGTCATGCCAACCGGCTTGTCGATGGCGAGCAGGGCGTCGATACCGCTCTGTCCGCGCTTCATCTAGCCCACCGCCTCGGAGCTCGGGTCCTCCGGGGCATCGAGCACCGCCTGAAGCTGCGGGAGCGCCTTAGCGAGCGCGGCGTCGATGCCAACCTCGACGGTGAACCCAGCCGCAGCCTTGTGGCCGCCGCCACCCATCGCACGCGCAACGCTCGAGATGTCCCACGCGCCCTTGGAACGAAGGTTGCCGCGCACGCGGCCATCCGGAAGCTCCTTTAGGAACAGCGCCACCTCGGACCCCTCGACACTGCGAACGACGTCGATGAGGCCGTCGCACTCGTCGGGCAAGGCTCCCGTCCGCTCGAGGTCGGCCCGCGTGGCATACGAATACGAAATGCGGCCCCTGTCGAAGGTCACGATGCGGCCCATGACTACGCTCTCGAGGTGCAGGTACGCGAGCCTGAAGCTCTGGTACACGTTGAGGGAGATGAGCGAGGGAGACGCACCGGCATCCACCAGCATGCTCGCGCACTCAAAGGCCTCGGAGTCCGCGTTCTGATACTGGAACCTGCCGGTATCGGTGACGATGGCACAGAAGAGGCAGTTGGCGATGTCGGGCGTAATCTCAACGCCGAGATAGAGCGCCAGCTCGGCAATGATGACGCCCGTGGCGGCAGCGTCCGGGCGCACGAGCGAGACGTCACCGAAGGGAGCGCTCGAGGGGTGATGGTCGATGACGACGACCTTGGCAGCGCGCTCGAGCACGTCCTTGCCGTTGTTGAGCCGCTGAATGATGGGAAGGTCGACGCTGATGAACAGGTCGGGGCTGCCCTCATACTCCGACGAGCGCACGAACTCGTTGGCCCCCGGCATGAAGCGATACAGGCGGGGCACCGGGTCGTCGTCGGCCAGGAGATTGGTGACCTGCTTCTGCGGCCACCGCTGCCTGATGACCTGCGCAAGGGCAAGGCCGCTGCCAAGGGCATCGCCATCAGGGTCCGTATGGGCACAGATGGCAATCGTGCGGGCCTCGTCAATGAGGGCGCTGATGCGCCCAAAAGCCTCGCGCTGCTCGGCAAAGACCTTCTCGTCTCCGGCGTTCATCGCTATTTCTCAGCCTCGCTCTCGGCCTCATCGGCAGCCTCGCCCTCACCTGACGAGGAGGCGTCGGCCCCATCGGCGATGGGATAGCCGAACTCGTCCTTCTCGACGCCCATCGTGGGCGGCACGACCTCGAGGGCTCGGGCGATGCGCTCGGCCTCGTCCGTTGAGGTGTCGATGACGAAGGCGAGCTCAGGTGTCACGCGCCAGCCGAGCGCATGACCGAGCAGAGAACGAATGCGGCCCTTGGCACGGCCCAGCGCGGCCATGACGGACTCGTAGCGCTCAGGCTCGCAGGTGACATAGGCGCGAACGAAGGAGCGGTCGACGGAGACCTCACACGCCGTCAGGGTCACGAGGTCAAGGTCGGGATCGGAAATCTCGAACAGCAGGATGCTGGCGAGCTTTTCGCGGGCAATCTCTCCAGATCGACGGGACGCAGATGTCTGCTTCATGGCTTCCTACCTAAGACAGGCGGCCCCGAAGGGCCGCCATTGGATGCGTTACACGTGGAGGGAGCGCCTCACACGCTACTCGGTGCGGGCGACCTCGACGATCTTGTACCCCTCGATGACGTCGCCAGGCTTGACGTCCTGGAAGTTCTCGAGGCCAATGCCGCACTCGAAGCCGGCCTTGATGCTCTTGACATCGTCCTTGTAGCGACGCAGGGACGCGATCTTGCCCTCGAACACCACGATGCCGTCACGAACGAGGCGCACGGAGTCGTCGCGGCCAATCTCGCCCTCGGTGACCATGCAGCCTGCGGCGATGCCGACCTTGGGCACCTTGAAGGTGTCGCGGACCTCGGCGTTGCCGGTGGCAACCTCCTTCTCCGTGGGCTTGAGCATACCGATGCGGGCGGCGTCGATGTCCTCGATGGCCTTGTAGATGACGCTGTAGCAGCGAATCTCCACGCCCTCGCGCTCGGCGGCGTTCTTGGCCTTGGCATCCGGACGCACACCAAAGCCGATGATGATGGCATTAGAGGCGTCGGCCAGGGTGACGTCGGTCTCGGTGATGGCGCCAACCGCGGAGTGAATCGTGTTGATGCGCACCTCGGACTGGTCCATCTTGTCCAGCGAGTCCTGAAGGGCCTCGATCGATCCCTGGACGTCGGCCTTGATGACGAGGTTGAGCTCCTTGACCTCAGCATCCTCCATCGTGGAGAAGAGGGTCTCGAGGGTGACGTGCTTGACGCGGTTCTGCTCCTCGATGCGCGCCTTGAGGGAGCGCTGCTCGGCGAGGGAGCGAGCCTCGCGCTCGTCGGTGAAGACGCGGAACTCGTCGCCGGCGGCAGGCACGCTCTGCAGGCCCAGAATCTCGACCGGGTCGGAGGGCTTGGCCTCCTTCACGGGGTGACCCTTCGGGTCGAGCATGGCGCGCACGCGGCCATAGGCGAGACCGGCCACGAGGGTGTCGCCGATGCGCAGGGTGCCGCGCGTGACGAGCACCGTGGCCACGGAGCCACGGCCGCGGTCGAGCTTGGCCTCGAGGACGTTGCCGGATGCGAAGGTGTTGGGATTGGCCTTCAGCTCGAGGACGTCGGCCTGGAGGAGAACGGTCTCGAGCAGGTCGTCGATGCCGATCTTCTTCTTTGCGGAGATGTTGACGAACATGTTCTGTCCGCCCCACTCCTCTGGGACGATGCCGTACTCGGTGAGCTCCTGGCGCACCTTGTCCGGGTTGGCACCCGGCTTGTCGATCTTGTTCACGGCCACGATGATGGGCACGCCGGCGGCGTTCGCGTGGTTGATGGACTCGATCGTCTGCGGCATGACGCCGTCATCGGCCGCCACGATTAGGATGACGATGTCGGTCACCTTGGCACCGCGGGCACGCATGGCCGTGAAGGTCTCGTGGCCAGGGGTGTCGATGAAGGTGATGGTGCGACCGTTGATCTTGACCTGAGAGGCGCCGATGGCCTGCGTGATGCCGCCGGCCTCGCCCTCGGCAACGCCCGTGTGGCGAATGGCGTCGAGCAGGGAGGTCTTGCCGTGGTCGACGTGGCCCATGACGGTGACCACGGGCGGGCGCGGAAGGAGGTCCTTCGGGTCGTCGTAGAACGTGAAGGAGTTCTCCTCCTCCTTGCTCATGACCTTAACCTCACGGCCCAGGTCATCGGCCACAAGCTCGATAAGTTCGTCGGACATGCTCTGGGTGAGGGTGAGCGGGCTACCCAGCAGGAAGAGGCGCTTGACGATATCGGAGGCGGGGACGCCCAGCAGCTCGGCGAGCTCGGCGACGGTGGAACCCGTGGGGACCTTCACCATGCCGATCTCGGCGACGTTCTGGTCGTTGGCGATGGCCTCCTCGATCGCCTGCTCCTTGGCGGCCTGCTCGGCCTGCTTCTGGCGGCGCTCCTTGCGCTTCTTGCGGCGGCCGGTGGACTCGCGATTGGCCTCCTCGACGCTCGCGCGGGCCTCCTCGAGCACGCGCTCGCGGTTGTACTCCTCGGCGGCCTTCGCCATGCGGGAGTAGCGGTCCTCGCCCTCCTCCTCGCGGTGGCCCTTGTGCTGCTTGCCGCGACCGGCCTTGGCGGCCTTCTCGGGGCTCGCCGGCGCGTTGGCGGCGGCACGGTCCTGCTGCTGCGGAGCGGGGGCGCCGGAGCGACGGCCGCGGCCGGAGCGCTCGCCGCGGCCGGAGCCGCGCTCGGACTTCTCCGGCTTCTCGGCGGCCTTCTTCGCGGCCTCCTCGCGCTGCTTCTTGAGGATGACCTCCTGCTGGGCGATCTGGTCCAGCAGACTCGTCATGGACGGGATGGACTTCGGAGCGTTGTCGCGGACACGGTTACGCTCCTCTTCCTCCTTGCGCTTGCGCTCGGCCTCGGCGCGCTCCTCCTCGGCCTTCTTGCGCGCGGCCTCCTGGGCGGCGCGCTCGGCGGCCTCCTTGGCGCGCTCGGCCTCGCGGCGCTTCTCGGCGGCGATGCGTTCCTCCTCGGCCTTGGCCTTAGCCTCGGCTTCGGCCTTTGCCTTGGCCTCCTCCTCGGCCTTCTTGGCGGCCTCGATCTCTGCGGCACGAGCCTCGAGGATGGGAGCCATCTTCTTGCGGACAAGGTTCACGTAGACGTCCTCGAGGGCGCTCGAGGACGTCTTAGCCGGAATCTTCATGTCGGCGAGGTGGGCGAGCATTTCCTTGCTCGTCATGCCGAACTCCTTGGCAAGGTCATGTACGCGGGTCTTTGCCATATGGTCTACCTTCCAGTGTGCGGGCGGTCGGGTGAGCGGGTGATGCCCGCAAAACTAGACGAGGGAATCGGGGTCGTCGGAGACCTCGGCATCGTCAACAAGGGCCATCTTCTCGTGGACGCCGCAGAAGCGCGAGTCCGAACGGGCCATGTTGCGGCAGCGCTGGCCAGAGGGGCTCACGAACTCGCAGCGCTGACCCTCCTCGCCCACGAGGTCCTCGGGCTCCTGGGCCTCCTCGTGCTTCTGCTTCATCTGGGAGATGATGCCGGCGGCGAGCGTCTCGTTCTTGATGTCGATGTGCATGCCGGTCAGGCGAGCGGCGAGGCGGGCGTTCTGGCCCTCCTTGCCGATGGCGAGGGAGAGCTGGTCGTCGGGCACGATGACCGTGGCGTAGTTGTTCTCATCGTCAACGAGCACGCGGGAAACCTTGGCCGGAGACAGGGCGTTGGCGACGCAGCGGGCCGGGTCGTCACTCCAAAGCACCACGTCGACGCGCTCGCCACGGAGCTCGCCCACAACGGTGCGGACGCGGCTGCCCTTGGGACCGACGCAGGCGCCCACCGGATCCAAGCGGTCATCCAGCGAGGAGACGGCGACCTTGGAGCGGGCGCCAGCCTCGCGGGCGACGGAGCGAATCTCGACGACGCCGTCATAGATCTCGGGAACCTCGAGCTCGAACAGCCTGCGGATGAGGTCCGGGTGCGTGCGGCTGATGACAATGGAGGGACGCGAGTGCTCGCCGCGGACCGGCTGGACCGTGGAGTTGGGGTCGCGTACGTCGATGATGATGGCCTTGATGCGCTGATTGTGGCTGTAGCGCTCACCGTTGGGGCGCTCGTTGCGCTCCTCCGGGTGACGCTTCTTGTCGAAGTGCGGGAGCTCCGCCTCGACGCCCTCGCGAATCTTCACAATCGTGAAGTCGGGCGTGGACTGCAGCACCGTGCCGGTGATGATGTCGCCGATGCGCTGGGAGAACTCCTCGTAGATCTGCTGGCGGGCGGCATTGCGGACAATGGCGTTGATCTCGTCCTTGGCGGCGCGGGCGGCGAGGCGGCTCGTGTCCTTCGGGGTCACGTCAATCTCGTTGAACTCGGTGTAGTTTCCCTCCTCGTCCATGGAGTCGTCCACCGGGTCGAGCTTGTAGACGTAGATCTTGCCGCTGGCGCGGTCGATGGTGACCTTCGCGCCCCAATCCAGCTTGAGGACCTTCGTATATGCGTCGGCCAGGGACTGCTCGAGCCTGTCGAGGAGGTAGAGCTCGTCGATGTGCTTGTCCTGGCACAGCTGCATCAGGGCTTCGATCATCTCGGATGCCATAAGGTGGTACCCCTTTCCTGAGAGGGTGTCGTCGTTACTTGGAAGACTTCTTCTCCGAGAAGTCGAAAATGGGCTTGATGGTGCAGCGCTTCACCTCGGCGAGCGGGATGGCAACCTCGCCCTCGTCGGTCGCGATGGCCACGCTACCCTCGCGCATGCCGAGGAGCTTGCCGGAGAACTTGCGGCGCCCCTCGGTGGCCGTCGTGGCAAGGGCAACGTTCTCGCCCGCAAAGCGCTCGAAGTCGCGCTCGCGACGAATCGGCCTCGAGAGACCGGGGGAGCTCACCTCGAGCGTGAATGACCCGGTGAAGGGATCGAGCTCGTCAAGGGCGTCAGACACCCACGAGGTCTGGGCGGCAACGTCATCGAGCCCAATGGGGCCGCGCCCCTCGTCGGCCCAGTCGATGCGCACGCGCACCGTGGGGGCCTTCGTAGCGCCCACAACCTCCACGTCGACGATGTCGACGCCGTGCCCCGGGGCAATGCCCTCGAGCCTGGCGAGGATGTCGCCGGCCTTGTCCTGTGCCATGCGCCTTCCCTTCCGCGTCAATCCAAGTGCGATTCCGCACTCAGTGCCCTTACAGACAAAGAGAAGCGGGGCGAAAACTCCACCCCACTTCCCTTCAGTCAACCCATCTAATCCTCACGAGTATAGAAAACGCACTGGTAACTCGTCAAGACTCCATAACTTATAACCCGCAGGCCCAAGACCCCTATTTCGAGGACGCGCCGGAGGACACCTCCACGGTGACGGTGCTCCCCTCGTCTGCCCTCGACCCGGCACCCGGATTCGTGGACACCACCATGCCCTCGGGCTGGTCGGGACTTGCCACCTCCACCGTGGTGGTGGCAAACCCATCGCTCTCAAGGGCCGAGACGGCGCGTTCGAAGCGCCAGCCAACGACGTCCGGCACAGACCTGCCACCCACGAGCTCGGCCTGATACGCCACGACGTAAACGATGGCGCAGAACGCCGCAACGAGTGCCAGCCCACAGATGAGCCTGACGGCGCGCTTCGTGGAGCTTCCCGCTCGCACGCGTCCGCGACCCATGCCGGAAAGACCCTCGACGACGCGCCGCGAGGCCGCGGCGCGGTCTGCCGAGGCGCGCTGCCGCCTGATCGAGGTGTTGGAACCCGATCCCGCGAGACTGCCCCCACAAGAGGGGCAACGCACGGGCAGGACGCCCTCGCCGAGGTCTGCGCCACAGTTGGGACACTTCATCCAGCTAACCCCCGCTAGTTGGCAACGATGTTCACGAGCTTGCCGGGCACCACGATGACCTTGCGCACCGTCTTGCCGGCAATGTGCTCGCTCACGGCATCGAGCGCGGCGGCCTGCATATCGTCCTTGCTGGCATCGGCCGCAACCGTGGCGTGGCCGCGGACCTTGCCCATGACCTGGACCGCGATCTCGACCGTGTTGGCAACGGCGAGGCTTGCGTCGAACTCAGGCCAGGCCTCGTCGTACACGGAGCCCTCGCGGCCCAGCGCGGCGTGGAAGAGCTCCTCCGCCCAGTGTGGGCAGATGGGTGCGAGCATGGCGACCATGTCATGTGCGACGCGACCGGCAAGAGCGGCGTCGCGGTCCTCGGCGGCCACGTCGTTCACCCAAGCGCTCGCCGAGTTGGCGAGCTCCATCACGGCAGAGATGGCCGTGTTGAACTGCTGGCGGTCGAAGTCGGCCGTGCAGCGGCTGCCAAGGCGGTGCAGGTCTCGGAACAGACTCGCGGCACGCTCGTCAAGCGCCTCGGCGTCAGGCGCGCCGGCCTGAGCGGCACCCGGCGTGCTCGCCAGCTCCCAGACGAGGCGCCAGGCGCGCTTGAGGAAGCGATTGCAGCCGGCAACCGCGTTGGGATCCCAGTCGAAGTCCTTCTCGGGCGGGGCAATAAAAAGAATCGTGAGGCGCATCGTGTCGGCGCCGTACGGCTCGATGACCGAGCTCGGGGGCACCACGTTGCCCTTGGACTTGCTCATTACGTCACCGTGCTCGTCCTTCACCATGCCCTGGCAGAGCAGGTTGGTGAACGGCTCGTCCACATCGATCATGCCCATGTCGCGCAGCACCTTGGTCCAAAAACGGCTGTAGAGCAGGTGCAGGATGGCGTGCTCGATGCCACCGATGTAGTTGTCGACCGGCATCCAACGCCCCACGGCCTCCTTGGAGAAGGGAAGCTTGTCGTTGTGCGGGTCGCAATAGCGGATGTAGTACCAGCTGGAGCAGGTGAACGTGTCCATGGTGTCGGTCTCGCGCTTGGCCGGGCGGCCGCAGACCGGGCACGTGGTCTCGTAGAAGTCCTTGCAGCCGGCAAGCGTCTCGCCAGCGCCGAGGTCGAGGTTCTCAGGCAGCGTCACGGGCAGCTGGTCCTCGGGAACCGGCACGTAACCACAATGGTCGCAGTGCACCATCGGGATGGGGTTGCCCCAATAGCGCTGGCGGCTGATCAGCCAGTCGCGCAGGCGGAAGTTCACCTTGCGACGACCGGTCCCCGCAGCCTCGAGGTCGGCCACGACGGCACGCTCGCCCTCGGAGTGCTTGCCACCCGCGAGGCCCGTGTACTTGCCGGACTGAACGAGCTTTCCCTCCGCAGCCATCGCCGCATCCCAATCAACGGAGGTGACGACCTTGCCCTGCTCGTCCTTGAGCTTGGGATACAGCGGGTCGTCGCCGGTGAGGATGATGGGCACGATGGGCAGGTCGTACTTCTTGGCAAACTCGAAGTCGCGCTGGTCGCCGCAGGGCACGGCCATGACGGCGCCGGTGCCGTAGTCGGAAATCACATAGTCGGCCACCCACACAGGCACCTTATCGCCATTGATGGGGTTGACCACGTAGCGGCCGGTGAAGGCGCCGTGCTTCTCAAGGACGCCCTGAGCGCGCTCGACGGCGCTCACGTTCCCGGCCTGGTCCACGACCTCACGAACCGCCGCCTCGTACTCGGTGCCGGCAACCAGGTCCATGAGACCCTTGTACTCGGGCGCAAGCAGGAAGAACGAGCAGCCAAAGAGAGTATCTGCACGCGTGGTGAAGACGGTAATCTTGCCCTCGTCACCCTCGATGGGGTTGCCGTCGCGGTCGCACAGGGTGAAGTCGACCTCGGCACCCTCGGAACGGCCGATCCAGTTGGCCTGCATCTGCTTGACGCGCTCGGGCCAGCCGGGAAGCTTGTCCAGGTCGTCGAGCAGCTCCTGCGCGTAGTCGGTGATCTTGAGGTACCACTGGTCGAGGTCGCGCTTCTCGACGAGCGAGTCGCAGCGCCAGCAGCGGCCCTCAGTCACCTGCTCGTTGGCGAGCACCGTGTTGCACTTGGGGCACCAGTTGACCGGATTCTTCTTGCGATAGACGAGGCCGCGCTCATACATCTTCTCGAAGATCCACTGGCCCCACTTGTAGTACTCGGGGTCGCACGTGCGCACCAGACGGTCGTAGTCGTAGGAGAAGCCCATGCGGCGCATAGTCGCAAGCGCGTTGTCCATGTTCTGATAGGTCCAGGCTCCAGCCTGCGTGTGATGCTTGATGGCCGCGTTCTCTGCCGGCAGGCCAAAGGCGTCAAACCCCATGGGGTGCAGCACGTCGTAGCCACGCATGCGGGCCTGGCGCGCCATGGCGTCACCGATGGTGTAGTTGCGGGCGTGACCCATGTGCAGGTCACCCGAGGGGTACGGGAACATCTCGAGCACGTACTTCTTGGGCTTGTTGGGGTCCTCGTCGGTCTTGTAGGTCCCCTTCTCGGCCCACGTGCGCTGCCACTTGGTCTCAATGGCCTGCGCGTCGTAGAGCGGGAACTCCTTGGTCTGGTCGGACATGTTGCTCCTTCATGGACGTCGCACCCGCCACGAGGCGGGTGCGACGCAGCAGTGCGATGGGTTTCTAATTAGCGATAGCTCACGGACTGGTTGTGGTCCTTGAGCACAACGTCGTGGGCACCGCCCTCAACGATGGAGGTGGAGCTCACAAGGGTTAGTCGGGCCTTGTCCTGTAGCTCCTTGATAGTCTTGGCGCCGCAGTTGCACATCGTGGACTTCACCTTGTAGAGCGTGGCCTCCACGCCCTCCTTGAGCGAGCCGGCATACGGCACGTAGGAGTCGACGCCCTCCTCGAAGCTGAGCTTAGCGGCACCGCCGAGGTCGTAGCGCTGCCAGTTGCGGGCACGCGCGGAACCCTCGCCCCAGTACTCCTTCATGTACTGGCCGTTGACGTTCACGCGGTTGGTGGGCGACTCGTCAAAGCGGGCGAAGTAGCGACCAAGCATCATGAAGTCGGCACCCATGGCAAGCGCAAGCGTCATGTGGTAGTCGTACACGATGCCACCATCTGAGCAGACGGGCACATAGACGCCGGTCTCCTCGAAATACTCGTCACGCGCGCGGCAGACGTCGATGAGGGCCGTGGCCTGGCCGCGACCGATGCCCTTGGTCTCGCGCGTGATGCAGATGGAGCCGCCGCCGATGCCGACCTTTATGAAGTCCGCGCCGCAGTCGGCGAGGTAACGGAAGCCCTCGGCGTCGACCACGTTGCCGGCGCCCACGATGACATCGTTGCCGTAACGCTCACGAATCCAGTCGATCGTGAGCTTCTGCCACTCGGAGTAGCCCTCGGAGGAGTCGATGCACAGCGCGTCCGCACCGGCCTCCACGAGCAGGGGCACGCGCTCGGCGTAGTCACGCGTGTTGATGCCGGCCCCGACCATGTAACGCTTGTTGGCATCAAGCAGCTCGTCCGGGTTAGACTTGTGGGAGTCATAGTCCTTGCGGAAGACGATGCCCACCAGGGTGTCATCGTCCTTCACCATCGGCAGCGCGTTGAGCTTATGCTCCCAGATGATGTCATTGGCAACCTTGAGCGAGGTGTCCTCGGAGGCAACGATGAGCTTCTCGCGAGGCGTCATGAACGTGGAGACCTTGGCCTGGTGGTCGTCGCGGGAGGGACGATAGTCGCGGCTCGTGACGATGCCGATCAGCTTGCCGTGGGGGCTGCCGTCCTCGGTGACGGGCATGGTGGAGTGACCGGTCTTCTCCTTGAGGAGCATGACCTCCTCCATTGTCATGTCGGGCGTGAGCGTGGAGTCGGACTCGACGACGCCCGCCTTGTAGTCCTTGACCCAACGCACCATGTTGGCCTCGGACTGAGCGGTCTGAGAACCGTAGATGAAGCTCATGCCCCCCTCGGTGGCAAGCGCCACGCCCATGCGCGGGCCGGAGACGGACTGCATGATGGAGGACACCATGGGGATGTTGAGGGTGATACGGGGCTCCTCGCCCTTCTTGTAGCGGCAGAGGGGAGTCTTGAGCGACACGTTGGCGGGGATGTTCTCGTGAGACGAGTAGCCGGGAACTAGCAGGTACTCGGAAAAGGTGTGCGACTCGCCCTCGAAGAATGTTGCCATGTGATAGCCCTTTCTGCTTTAAGCCCGCAACGGCAATAGCTGACGAACACGAACGTAATCCGAACGATTGTAGCCTACTTGCCCCCCACAGGCTCCTTGCCCATGTCGGACATCGAGATCGAGACGGTGTGCTTGGTGGGCACCCACTCGACCTTCTTGAACAGCGCCGCAACCGTGATGGGGATGTAGGTCATCATGAACAGCGGAAACGTGAAGAGATTCGAGATGATGCGCCACCTGCGATCGGGACGGCAGTGGATGTGGCTGCGCTCGGAGAGCGTGGTGATGATGGCAAGAAGGAAGAACACGACGTACATAGACCCAAAGGTCATCACCAGCGAGCCCACGCACATGGAGAGCTCGTTGCTCGTGGCAAAGTAACCACCAGAGAGGCCGCCGAGGATGAGGTACGTGCAGTTCACGAAGGCCGAGAGCAGCGTCAAGATCATGCCGGGCGCGATGGTCATGAGCATGTCGTAGGAGCCGAAGCGCTTCTTGCGGATGCCATGGAAGAGGTCGCCCACATAGGAGAAGAAGACCTGGTAAAAGCCCTTGGTCCAGCGCATGCGCTGCGTCCAGGAGGCAGAGAACGTGAGCGGCTGCTCGTCATAGAACTCCGCGGGCGCATAGGCAATCTGGATGCCGTTGGCGGCGCAGAAGGTCGAGAACTGAATGTCTTCCGTGAGAGTATGGAAGTCCCAGCCATGCATGCCCTGGACAATCTTCGCAGAGACCATCCAGCCAGAGCCGGAGATGGCGCAGCCGGTACCGAGGCTCATGCGTGAGTTGTTGAGGAACTTCGCCTCGCGCAGGAACCAGAGGGCGTAGGCGGAGCTGATCCAGCTCGAGTCGAAATTCTTTGAGTTGCGGTAGCTCGTGGAGACAAGGTATCCGGCGTCGAAGACCTTGTTCATCTCCTTGACATAGCCCGGGCTCAACAGGTTGTCGGCGTCGAAGACGAAGAAGGCCTCGTACTTTCCGGGATACTCGTTGAGGATGCGGTCGAACCCGTAGTCCATGACCCAACTCTTGCCCTTGCGGGCGAGGTCATTGCGCTCGTAGACGATGGCGCCCGCCTCGCGCGCCCGCTCGGCAGTCTTGTCGGTGCAGGCGTCGGCCACCACGAAGGTGTCGATGAGTTCGGAGGGGTAGTCCTGCTCCCTGATGGACTGCACGAGGTTCGCGATGACGCTCTCCTCGTTATGGGCGGCAATGAAGAAGGCATAGCGGTGGTTCTTGCGAGCCTTGGGGAGCTTCACGTCTCCCCTGCGCCAGGTCACGAAGATGTAGACGATCTGGTAGAAGTAGGCAAAGGTGAAGAACGCCCACACAACAAGGTTGAAGATCACGATGGGCGTAAGGCCCAGGCGGTTCAGTTCCACGAGTTGGCAACCCTTCGACGGTTGGAAAACATTGCGGGAGGAGCGCGGTTCCGGTCAGCCGTTCGGCACATGCCCCGCATCCCGCTCACCAAGGAGCTGCGGGACGATGACCTCACCCGCCTGCGTGCGCCCCATCGACCGGCTTTTCAGCGATTCTAGTACATGGCGAAGGTCGTCCGGAAGGGTGTCTGCAAGCTCTATGGTCTCTCCAGTGAAGGGGTGGTCGAAGCGAACGTGCCACGAATGGAGGAACTGCCTGGCGAGACCGAGGTTTTGGGCAAGGTCTCCCCTGCCATAGAGCGCATCTCCTATGCACTGGTGGTTGATGTGGCGCATGTGCACGCGAATCTGGTGCGTGCGCCCGGTGTAGAGGTGACACTCGAGCAGCGTGTAGCCCTCGTCGCGCCTGCCAGCCTCGAAGCGCTCGAGCACGCGGAAGGTCGTGATGGCCTCGCGGGCGCCGGGGTGATCCGAGACGGCCATGCGGATACGGTCGCGCGTGGAGCGCGCGATGCCCGTGTCGATGGTGCCGGAGTCGGCCGCCACGTAGCCCCATACGAGCGTGACGTAACGGCGGTCGAGCGTGCGCAGACGAATGAGGTCCTGGAGCGCCTTCTGCGTCTCGTCGTCCTTAGCGGCAAGCATGAGCCCCGAGGTGTCCATGTCAAGGCGATGCACGATGCCGGGGCGGTCGTCGCCCTGCAGGCGGCCAAGGTGCTTGGGGCCGCAATGAGCAACGAGGGCGTTGGCCAGCGTGTCATCCACATGGCCAGGACTCGGGTGGCAGACAAGCCCCTCCTGCTTGGAAAGGACGATCAGGTGGTCATCCTCGTAGCGGATGTCGAGCGGAATGTAGGGATTGGGCGCGAGCGTGGGGTCCGCCGCAGCCGGGTCTGGGTCCTCGACCGCAGCGCGGACACGGTCGCCAAGCAGCACCTTCTCAGACTTGGAGGTCGCAGGCGTCTCGTTGATGGTGACCTCGCCAGCCTCCACGAGCTTGGCACAGGCGGAGCGTGAGGGCATATCCTCACCTGAGGCGAGGAAGGCGTCGAGGCGGAGCCCATCTGACTCTGGGCCAACGAGAAGATTGACGATGCGCTGCGGCAAGAAGACTCCAGACCTCGAGGCGCCGGGATAGGCGGACGATAATTACACGCCCCCCATAGTACATGTGACAGACCGGCGCCAAAGAATCATCAGAGCCATACGCCCTGAAGGCCACCGCGCCAGAACCGTAAGCTGTAGCCTTGAGTCATGCGGGTGCCGCAGGGCTCTCGTCCATCCCAGCGACGTGCCCGCGCTCGCCAGCCGGCAATGGGCTGGTGACGAGGCGCTCATCGCCATCGGTCGGATAGAGTGGATGCTACGTGAGGCGCTCAAGCGGGGCGGGCAATTGCCGATATGACCCGCGCGCGCAAGAAAGCTCCGAATAGCCTGGACGCAGGAAAGCATGACAGGGAGGGCGCAGATGAAGTTCGCCGTCATAGCCGTGGGCAAGCTCAAAGAGCGATTCTGGAAGGAAGCCTGCGAAGAGTATCTCAAGCGACTGCAGCCCTACGCAAAGACGACCGTGCGCGAAATCGCCGACATTGACCCGGGCAAGGCTGGTGGAATAGAGGCAGCTCGCGACAAGGAAGGGGCGGCCATCTGCGCCGCGCTCGACTCCCTGGGCAGCTCCGTGCACGTGGTGCTGCTTGACATCGGAGGACGCGAGCGTTCGAGCGAGGGGCTGTCCCGTCGTCTCGACACGCTGACGTTGGGAGGCACGAACAGCTTTGCCTTCGTTATTGGCGGGTCCGACGGCGTGAGCGAGACAGTACGCCGGCGCGCGAGCGAGACGCTCTCGTTTGGCCCCATCACCCTGCCCCACAACCTTGCGCGCGTCGTGCTGCTCGAGCAGCTGTACCGCGCGCAGAAGATCTCGCGCGGGGAACCGTACCACAAGTAGGCATGGCCTTCCTGTAAAGGACTAATTTCGCGGCGTCACTTATTTTCGGAAAAGCGCTCTGGCGTATACTCTCTGCAACACCGTTCGCAGCAGCCGGAGGGAAGGCGTCCATGCCCGCATTCAAGCGCGCCCGCAGCGCCGAGCAAAAGCAAGAGCGCATGCGCGAGATCAAGCGCGCCGCCGCCGACCTCTTCGCCACCCGCCCCTACCACGAAATCACGCTCACCACCATCGCCGAACAACTCAGTTGGTCGCGTGCCAACCTCTACAAGTACGTTACAACCAAGGAGGAGATCTTCCTCGCCTTAGCCGAGGACGAACGTGACGCGTACTACCACGACCTGCTCGTTGCCTTCCCCGAAGGCCTGAGCTTCGAGCCGCACGAGGCAGCCGTCACATGGGCAGGCGTGATGGATCCCAACAGGGAGTGGTTCCGCGTTCACGACCTCCTGTTCACAATCATCGAGACGAACGTATCCCTTGAGCGCCTCGTTGCATTTAAGCGCAGCTACTTCGAGCAGATGGATGTCTTGAGGCCGCGACTCTCAGCAGCCACGGGTATCCCCGCCGAGCGCGTCGAGTACCTCATGAACACGCTGCACTACCACGCCATAGGCCTGCTTGCAAACTGCTGCACCCTCTCGCAGGTGCGCGAGGCCCTAGCCGAGCTGGGCGTCCCCTACAAGACCCCTGACTTCCCCGCCGAGATGCGCGAGTTTACCGAGATGTGCCTGCAACATGAACTTGATAGGTTGAATACTTAGGTCATCGCGTGCAATCCCTTCGAGAATGACAAGACGGCCCGAGACAAATCGACTCGGACACTTTGTCACGAACCAAGCCCGAGCACAAGCGCATCCTCGTCGCGAAGCAAGGTGGGGCGCAGGGCGCCGGGCACCATGCGCGCCGTTGAATCGAATTGACGTGCACACGGCAAAGCCCCTACTCTTGCGTCCTCATTGGGCTTGCTTATACCCAGCACGCATCCATTAATCCTGCAGCGGGTCTGAACAAGCGACGACCCCATCTAAGCGTATTGCTCGTTTGACACGGATTCCAAGGACGAGTTTGACGACTATACCCATCCAAGCACCCGTATCACGATGATGGGCAAAACGAGCTAGGCGCAAGAGAGGGACTGTCCCCTTCCCCAATGAGGCAAAGGGACAGTCCCTTTGTTACATTCGGACTTACTGTCCGCTCTTCGCGAGCGCCTGCTCGATTTGCTTGTTGAGCGCCTCGCGCTGCTCGGCAGAGCTGATGCCGCCCACGATCGGATCTCCCACGATGTTGCCGTTCTGATCGATAACGTAGGTTGTCGGGAACGAGAACAGATTTGACGTAAACTTGCCAGCCTCGCTGTCCGGCTTGAACCAGATGTTCTTATACGTCACCCCCTTTTTGCTCAGCACGTCTTTAGCATCTGCAACCTCGTCCTTGTTTCCATCGAGCGTAAAGGAATTGACCCCTACGACCTGGCCGCCCTTCTCGGCAAGCTCCTTATTTAGATCCTCAAGATCGCCCAGCTCGCCCACGCACGGTTTACAAGTGGTGAACCAGAAGTTCATGACGGTAACCTTGTTCTTGGAGAACAACTCGTCACTGTTCACCTCGTTGCCGTCAAGGTCCTTACCCGTAAAGCTGGGAAATTTCGCCGCCTCGCTAGAGGTATCGCCATCAGTCGTCATGCCCGCGGCCGAAGCATCAACGCTCTCGCCCGCACCGGGCGTGGTGCCGCAGCCGGGAAACTTCTTTTCCAGGCTTTCCAGCTTCTCTTCGATCTCTTTGATTTGCTGCGCACCGGCCTTGAGCGTCTTGAGCTCATCTGCCGTAAACTCGTCCTTGGCGCCATCGATGGTCTTGAGCAGGAAATCACCGTAATTGCTGCCGTCCTCGATCATTGTCGAGTCCTTATTTGCTGCATTGAATACCTTATCCCACAGCGTGTTGTCGCCCGAAAGGATGTCGTTCTCCTTCTGCATAAGTTTCGTATATAGTTCGGCGGCCTCGTCGGCATTGGCCGGCTCTTGCGCAATGAGCTCCGCAATCTCAGAATCGGAGCCGGTCGATTCGCCGGCGTTGCTGCCGGGTGCCGAACATGCCACGAGGCACAAGGCCAACACCGGCACCATAAACAGGGCCGCAATCTTAGAAAGCTTCATGGTCATTCCTCCGTTTTGTCGAAGCCTGTTTTACTTTTCATCAGCGGTCGGGGGGAGCTTATCTGCCGACGCATCCAAGCCATAGCGATAGCTGATGGCATCAACGGGACAAGCCCCAATGCACTTTCCGCATCGGATACATTCGGCACTATTGGGTGTACGGGTCACATCAACGTCCATCTGGCAAACCTTTGAGCACTTGCCACACGAGACACATTTACATGCGTCGATCCGTATTCCCAGTAAGGACACCTTATTCATGAGTGCGTAGAATGCGCCGAGCGGGCAAATCCATTTGCAGAAGGGGCGATAGAACAAAATGCTCAGCACCACCACAAGAATGAGAACAAAAAGTTTCCAGGTAAAGAGCTGTCCCAGCGCAGATCGAATGCCGGCATTGGAAATGGCAAGCGGAATGGCGCCCTCGAGCACACCCTGTGGACAGATGTACTTGCAAAAGAACGGATCGCCCATCCCCAGATCGTTGACCACCAGCACAGGCAGCAATACCACGGCAAACATAAGCACAATGTATTTGACATACGTAAGCGCCTTGAGCCTTCTCGTCGAAATCTTTTTGCCGGGGATCTTGTGAAGTAGCTCCTGCAGCCAGCCAAACGGGCACAAAAACCCGCATACAAATCGTCCCACCAGCACGCCAAGCAAAATGAGTGTACCGGTAACGTAGTAGGAGAAGTTGAACCTAGATGAGCCCACCACCGACTGGAACGATCCGATGGGACACGCGCCCGTTGCCGCAGGGCACGAATAGCAGTTAAGTCCGGGTACACAGACCGTTTTTCCTGCGCCCTGATAAATTGCGCCCTTGGCGAAGTTAGGCAGGTGAATGTTGGCGATAAGCGTCGATGCCGCTTGAATGAATCCGCGAAATCGAACCAAAGCTTGCGACACAGTGTTTATTCTTTTAGCCAATTCCGACACACTCCAAGCACAGCCTAATCGCCTTGGCAAACACGGCATCCGCCTCGCCACGCACAACGCCAAAGCACACCATGGCAATTCCTGCGATCAACAAAGCGACCTGCACCATGGGTTTTACCGATTTGAACAACCTGACCACTCCTTTCGTTGCGCGACCCATTGGACCATATCGACTATAAAATCCGTGTTAAGCGCGATCTGAAATGTACAAGGAGACTGTTATGCGTATTTTGATCGTCGAGGACGAGCAGGCGCTGTGTGACACAATCGCGCGCAGTTTGCGAAACCTGGCATACAGCGTCGACTGCTGTCACGATGGACGGGAGGCGCTCGACCTACTAGGCGTTGAAGTCTTTGACCTCGTGGTGCTCGACCTCGACCTTCCCCGTATCGACGGTATGACCATACTCAAGGAGCTTCGGAAAACCGACCGTGAGACCAAGGTGCTGATCCTGTCCGCATACGGCGAGGTATCCGACAAAGTCGCCGGGCTCGATGCCGGTGCCAACGATTACCTTACCAAGCCGTTTCATCTGGATGAGCTTGCGGCGAGGATTCGCAGCCTTACTCTCAGGCGCTTTGCGCAAAACGACATAGTATTAACCTGTGGAAAACTCAGCTTTGACACCAAAGCCCGCATCGCTTCCGTAGAAAGCGGTGCCCTGTCTTTGACACGCAAAGAAACGGGAATCCTGGAATATCTGATGCTTAACCAAGGGCGCCCGGTAAGCCAAGAGGAGCTTATCGAGCACGTTTGGGATAGCACTGTAAACAGCTTTAGCAACGCAACCCGGGTTCATATCTCGTCACTCCGAAAAAAGCTGCGCAGCACTTTGGGATACGACCCGATTCGCAATCGGATTGGAGAGGGCTACGTCATGGAGGACGGCGAATGAAACAGCTTTCGCTGCAATGGCGCATAACAATCATGACGGCACTGCTAACGTGTATGGCATGCGCTCTGACGAACTTCCTGGTCGGCTATACGGGCATGCGCTACATGGACGCCATTGCCAGTGGCATCTCGGCTCTAAGCACAGCCGACGAAGATACGCCCCAGGCGTTTGACCCAACAAAAGTGGCTCTCGATGACGAGGTCACGGTCGTCGTAAACAACGCACAAGAATCTTTTGGCGCGACAGCCTGGTGTATCACGGCTGGAGTCACGCTGCTTGGTGGCGTGCTAGCATACTTTGTGAGCGGTCGTGCGCTCAAACCTCTACGGGCTTTTGCCGCTCAGGTAGAGCGCGTACAGCCTGACAACCTAAGAGAAATCAAACTCAACGAAGATGTTCCCGCCGAACTTCAACGATGCAGCGTCTCTTTCAACGACATGATCACCCGCCTTGGCGAGGGGTTCTCTGCACAGCAACAGTTTACCGGCAACGCCGCACACGAGCTGCGAACCCCGCTTGCCCTTATGCAAGCGCAGATTGAACTGTTCGTCTCCGAGCACCCCGCATCGCAACCCGATACGGCAGAGCTGCTCGGCCTGCTACAAGAACAAACCGAGCGCATGTCACGAATGACCAAAGTCTTGCTCGAGATGAGTGAGCTCCGCGGCGTTCCTTGCGAGGATGCCGTTGAACTTGGCCCCTTGTCCGAAGAAGTCCTCGCTGATCTTGCGCCGCTTGCCGAGAATAAGGGCGTAACCCTCGATTGCGCCGGAGACGCTTTGGCGATCGGAAACGACACACTCCTCTATCGGCTGGTGTTTAACCTGGTCGAAAACGCCATCCGCTACAGTCACCCCGGCTCGACTGTCAACGTCTGTATCTGCGCTACCGATAGCCACGTGTTCCTGCGAATCAAGGATCAGGGCCCGGGAATACCCAAGCACCACCGAGAGAGCATCTTTCAGCCGTTTTTTCGTCTCGACAAATCCCGAAGCAGGGCATACGGCGGCGCAGGACTCGGGCTAGCACTTGTCTGGGAGATCGCCGCGCTTCACGGTGGCACTGCAGGGGTCGAAGAAAGCTCGGAGAGAGGAACGACGATGCTCGTGACCCTTCCCGCACACACACTCAGCTAAAAACGCCGCACCGCGGGACGGCGGATGCGCCCTGCCAGCTCTCGTCTCAGTAGTACTTCCAGCCCCTGACCACGGTTTCCTCGCCGACCATCTTCATGAAGGGAACCACCGTGGTCAGCGGCGGAGATGGCGATACTCCCGCGCGTTGTCTTAACGCCGATTCCAGCACGACTTGCAGCTTCCTCAAGGGTTAGCCACATGGCGGTTCGACGCTCCTTGATTACTCGTGCAAGCTTCTCACTGTTGTTTGTCACCCTTGGTGCCATTAACCCCCCCCCAACGTCGGTACTGAGTAGTAGCTAGCAGTATATTGACTTAGAAATAGCTATTTGTAATGACCAGATAGTCAGTGATGCCTCAGACAAAGAAGGGCCCGCACACCCCTATCCCGCGGGGAGCTCCAGCGTGAAGGTGGTGAGGCGGCCGGGGTCGCTCTTGCAGGAGACGGAGCCGCCGAGGGCCTCGGCGCGGCGTCGGACGATGGAGAGGCCGAGGCCGTAGCCCTCCGCGCCCGAGCCGCGCGTGCGGGCGGCGTCGCCGCGCCAGAGGCGGTCGAAGACGCGGGGCACGTCGGCCGGAGCGATCCCGGGGCCGGTGTTGGACACCGAGACCGCGACGCGCCGCCCGCGGCGGGCGGCGGAGACGGCGACCGAGCTGCCCTCGTCGGCGTACTTGACCGCGTTCGCCACGAGCTCGCCCAGGACGGCGGACAGGTCGCCCTCCCCGCAGGCGGCCATGGTGCCGGGCGCCACCGCGGAGGCGAGAGAGACGCCTCGGACAGCCGCACGGGCGGAGAGGCGACCGACGAGGCCCTCCGCGACCCCCGCCACGTCGCACGGCCCCGCACCCCCGGAGGCCGCCGGCCCCCGGGCGACCTCGACCAGGCCGCGCACGAGCGCGTCCATCTCGTCGATGTCCTGCCTCAGGTAGCCCGTCCAGCGCGCCTGCTCGCCCACGGTGCGGCCGGGGCTCGCGACGAGGGCGTCGAGCGTGGCCGACATAGAGGCGAGCGGCGTCTTGAGCTCGTGGGAGGCGTCGGCCACGAAGCGCTCCTGGCGCTCCCAGGCCTCGGCCGCCGGGACGAGGGCCCGCGAGGCGAGCACACGGCACGCGGCGGCGGCGAGCGCGGACCCCGCGAGCCATGCCGCGGCGAGCGCGAGGCCGAGCGAACGCAGCGCGGAGGAGGCCTGGGTCACGTCGACGAGCAGGACGGTGCCGCCCGCGCCGTCCCCGGCGGAGAAGGACTCGGCGCCGGACCCGCCCGCGACGGAGCCGGTGTCCAGGCGCTCGAAGCGCCACTCCCGCCCCAGGGCGGAGACGGAGCCCGAGCCGGCCCCTTCCGGCACGGCGGCGGCCAGGGCGGCGGCGTCCGCGCCGGAAAGGGCCCCCGTCGCGTCGGCAGCCGAGCCGCCCGCCAGCGAGAGGCGCACGACCGGGTAGGGGCACGCCACCGCCACGGCGGCCGCCCCGTCCCCGGCGAGCGGGGACTCGCCCGCGGCCTGCTGGAGCGCCACGTCGGCCTCCGAGGCATACCCGCGCGCCGACCAGAGCCACGCGCCGGCCAACGACGCGGCGAGCACGAGGGCCATGAGGGCCGAGGACGCGAGGGCCATCCGGCGGCGCAGGCGCGCGAGCTCGGGAGGAAGGGCGCGCCGTCCCTCCCGCGCCCTCACCGCGCGCCCCCGGCCGGAGCCTCCCGCAGGGCGTAGCCAGCGCCGCGCACGGTGGCGACCTCCGCTGCGGCCCCCGCCTCGGCGAGGCGCAGGCGCAGGTCGTGCACGAGCACCTCGAGGCGGTTGCCTCCGCCGGCCGTCCCCGGCCCCCAGACGCGGTCGATGAGGTCGCGCTTGGCGACGACGCGCCCGGGCCTCGCCATGAGCTCGGCGAGCAGCTGGCACTCGCGCGCCCTGAGCGCGACGGCGGTGCCCCCCGCCGCGCGCAGCTCGAGCGAACCCTCGTCGAGCTCGAGGCCGAGGGCGCGCAGCGGCCCCGCCTCCTCGATGGCCCGGGGCCGGCGGCAGACGGCCCGGACGCGGGCGAGCAGCTCCTCGGCGTGGAAGGGCTTCACGAGGTAGTCGTCGGCTCCGGCGTCGAGCCCGGCCACCCGGTCGGGCACCGCGTCGCGGGCGGTGACAAGAATCACCGGGGTCGCGACGCCGGCCTCCCGCATGCCGCGCAGCACGTCAAGGCCGCCCATGACGGGCAGCATGAGGTCGAGCAGCACGCAGTCGTAGGCGCCCGCGGCGGCGAGCTCAGCGCCGCGCCCGCCGTCCGTGGCCACGTCGGCCGACCAACCCTCGCCCCTGAGTATCTCGGCGACCGCCTCGGCGAGCCGCCACGCGTCCTCGACCACGAGAAACCTCATGCCTCCCCCTTCCGCTTGGAACCGCGCGCCCGCGATGCTACGCGGGCTCGCTGAGACGGGGCTGAGACGCCCCTCAAAGGTTCGTCTCAGCTTGCCCGCCCATAGTGGCCGCCGTCAACCGAGGCCGAGAGGAAAGGAAGGCGCGGCACATGGAGCACACGATTCGGAAGGGAGGGGCGGCGGCGCGCGGGCATCGGGCCGCGCGCGTCGCGGCGTCGCTCGCGCTGGCCGCGGCCGTCGTCGGCGCCTCGGCGTGGCTGTCCGCCACGCTGCTGTTCCCAGCAAGCGATGCCAGCGCGGCGCCCGACACGAAGGCGGCGAGGAGGGGCTCGCTCACCGAGACGGTCACGGGCGCCGGCAAGCTCGCCGCCGCGTCCTCGGCGGCGGTGACGGCGCCCGTGGACGGGACGGTCGCCGAGGTGAAGGTGACCGAGGGCCAGCAGGTCTCCACCGGCGACGTCCTGCTCACCATCGCGAACCCGCAGCTGGACCAGGACGTCGACGCCGCGCAGGCGGCGCTCGCCTCGGCCCAGGCCGACCAGCGCGCCGCGGCGGGCGACCTCAAGCGCGCCAAGGCCGCGGCCAAGGACGGGACCGACGAGTCCGCCGCCGCGCTCAACCAGGCGCGCGCCGCCAGCGAGAAGGCGGACGCCCAGACGACGGCCGCAGAGCAGGCGCTCGAGGCGGCGCGGGCCAAGGCCGACGCCCGCACGGTGCGCGCGCCGGCCGCCGGCACCGTGATGTCGCTCGCCGCCTCCCCCGGGACCTCCGTGCAGGCGCAGTCCGGCACGGCCCTCGCCGAGATCGGCGACCTCACCAAGCTCAGGGTCGCCCTCGCCGTCAACGAGGTGGACGTGCCGAAGGTGGCCGTGGGCCAGAAGGCGGAGGTGACGTTCCCCGCCGTCGACGGGCTCAAGCTCGAGGGCACGGTGACGGACGTGGCGACGCAGGCGACGGCGGGCAAGGACTCGGGCTCGGTCGTCACCTACGACGTGGGGCTGCTCGTCGACGCTCCCGACCCGCGCCTCAAGCCCGGCATGAGCGCGAGCGCCGACATCGCCGTCCAGACGCTTGAGGACGCGCTCGTCGTCCCCGCCGGCGCGGTCGGGACCGACGCGGACGGGAACTCGACCGTCGAAGTGTGGGTGCCGGGCAAGGACGGCGCCGAGGGCAGGACCGAGACCCGCAGGGTCAAGGTGCTCCTGAAGACCGACGACGGCGCGGCCGTCGAGGGCGACCTGACGGAGGGCGACCAGGTGGTCACGTCGGCAGCGAAGGGAGGCGAGTGAGGTGGCGCGCCCGAGCGACGCGCCCGCCGCGGCGCACCTCCCCGCACCGGGGGCCGTCCCGGCCATCGAGGCACGCGGCCTGACGCGCTCCTACGCGAGCGCCGCCGGCCCCGTCCGGGCGCTGCGCGGCGTGGACCTCAGGGTCATGCCCGGTGAGTTCGTGGCGATCATGGGGCCCTCGGGCTCGGGCAAGTCCACCCTCATGAACGTGCTCGGTCTGCTCGACCGCACGGACGCGGGGACCTACCTGCTGGAGGGTGCGGACGTGTCGTCGCTCACGGACGCGGAACTCGCCTGGGTGCGCGCCGGGCGCATCGGCTTCGTGTTCCAGAGCTTCAACCTCCTGCCGCGCGAGACCGTCCTCGACAACGTCTGCCTGCCGCTCGCCTACGCCGGGGCGCCCCGGCGGGAGCGGCGGGAGCGGGCGATGGCCGCGATTGCGGCGGCGGGCCTGCCTGAGGGCTACGCCGGGCATCTCGCCCGCGAGCTCTCGGGCGGCCAGATGCAGCGCGTCGCCATCGCGCGGGCCCTCGTGGCCGACCCGGCGATCGTGCTCGCCGACGAGCCGACGGGCAACCTCGACTCGGCCACGGGAGACGCCGTCATGCGCACGTTCCAGGCGCTCTCCGCCGCCGGCCGCACCGTCGTGCTCATCACGCACGACGCGGGCGTGGCGGCGCGGGCCGGGCGGGCCCTCACCCTGCGCGACGGCCTGCTCTCCGAGGGGCTCAGGGGCGCGGACAGCCGCGCGGATGGCAGGGAGCCGCTTCGGGCGCTGCCCTCGCCGACGGAAGGGGGCCCGCGATGAGGCCTGCGGACGTCTGCCGCGAGTCGGTGCGCGCGCTCGCCCACAACCGGGGCCGCACCGCGCTCACGGCCCTCGGCGTGGTGATCGGCATCGCCGCGGTCATCGCCATGACGGCGCTCGTCACGGGCGTGCGCTCCGCGATGGCCGAGCGGCTCGGCCTCGCGCAGGCGCGCGCGGCATCGATCACCTACGCGGGCGCCGACGCCCTGGGGCTCACCGAGGCCGACGTGGCTGCCCTCAGGGCGGCGGTGCCGGGCTTCGAAATCCTCTCGGGCTCGGTCTCCACGACGGCCTCTGCGACGTGGGGCACCGAGGCCGTGAAGGACATGGGCGTGCTCGGCGTCTCCCCCGACTGGTTCGAGGCCGCCTCGGCCAGGCTCGCCGCGGGCAGGCTCCTCGACGCGGCGGACGGCGAGTCCGCGTCGCGCGTCGTGGTGCTCACCGACGGCATGCTCAGACAGCTGGAGGGCGAGTCTGCCGACCCGGCGGCGGCCGTGGGACGCCGCGTCACCATCGCGGGCACGCCCTTCGAGGTGGTGGGCGTCCTCGCCGACGCCGGCGCGGCCTCGGGGCTCTCGTCGGCGATCATGCCGCTGCGCACCCTGCGCCAGCGCGTGGGATCGCCCGACGGCGCCGACCTCTACACCTCCGTCCTCGCCTTCGCGCGGGAGGGCGAGGACGTCGACGGGCTCGCCCGCGAGGCCGCGTCCGCCATCGAGGCGCGCAAGGGAGGGTCGGGCAGGGCCTCGGTGTGGCCGATGAAGGCGGCCATGGAGCAGTCCGACGCCGTCATGGGCTCCTTCCAGCTGCTGCTCACCTGCGTCGCGGGGGTGTCGCTGCTCGTGGGCGGCATCGGGATCATGAACATGATGCTCACGAGCGTGACGGAGCGCACCCGCGAGATAGGCCTGCGCCGCGCTCTCGGCGCGAGGAGGTCGGACATTGTGGCGCAGTTCCTGCTCGAGGCGGTGCTCGTGTGCCTCGCCGGCGGGGCGGCGGGCATGGCCGCGGGCTACGCCGCCGCCTGGGGGTTCGCCGGCATGGCGGCCCAGATGGCGGGCTCCGGGGCGATCACGCCGCAGGTGCCCGCGGCGGTGGCCGGCAGCACCGTGGCGGTGTCGGCCGCGGTCGGGGTGGTCTTCGGGCTCTACCCGGCCTGGCGGGCCGCCAGGCTCTCGCCGGTGGAGGCGCTCAGGCACGGGTAGCGCGGCCGGGAAGACGAGCCGGCCGCGGGGCCGGATGACATAGACGGGACAGTTCGGACAAGAACTCACGAGAGAGGAAAGGCAATGGAAGAGAAGACGAGAAAGTTCAACGCAAAGAGAATCGCGGTCGCGGCGCTGCTCGCCCTGGCGCTCGTCGCCGGGGGTGTCGCCGCGGGATGGCTCATCACCAGCCGGGGCGCTGCGGGATCGGGCGGCGACCAGGTGACCGACACCCAGTCCGTCGGCGGCGGCCCAGACTCCGGGCAAATCCCGCCCGACGCCAAGCAGGTGCCCGAGGACCAGCTCCAGGGCGGCGGGGAGGTGACGTTCTCGAGCTAGGGGTGACGGCACGGGACCGCTGAAAAGAGACTGTCCATGACGAGGGGTGCCCGCGGCGATTGCCGCGGG
>NZ_CAAKON010000003.1 GCF_901212655.1 Olsenella uli
TCATCCGCACATGTGCGGATGAATGTGGGAACCCGATACCCTGAGGGCCGGATCGGCCGGCCCCGGGAGATCGGAGGACGGCATGTCCGGAAAGAAGAAGAGCGGCTCCGCAAGGGCGGTCCCGAGGGCCTACGGAAGGCTCACGAGGCACGAGCGGGACACGGTCCAGAGGATGCTGGAGCGCAGGGCGTCGTGCAGGGAGATCGCGAGGGAGCTGGGCAGGTCGCCCTCGACGGTGAGCGCCGAGGTGGCGTCGCACAGGTTCGTGACGGCGCCGAAGGCCAGGCGCGGCGAGCGCGTGGACGCCTCCGCCGACCTGTCGGCGGCCTGCCCGCGCCTGGCGGCGTGGCCGCGCTGCTGCAACGGGTGCGGCCGGTACCGCGCGATCGGCTGCAAGCGCCGCCCCCACGTCTTCTACGAGGCCCGGGCCGCGCAGCTGTGCGCCGACTCGGTCCTCGTCTCGTCCAGGCGCGGGATAGACGCCGACGAGCCCGCCGCGGCGGCCAGGCTGGAGGCGATAAGGGACTGCCTGCGCCGGGGGCTGTCGCCCGAGCAGATGGCGGCGCGCAACGGCGGCCCGGTGGACCTGTCGCCGTCGACCATCTACCGCTGGGTCTCGGCGGGCTACGACGGCATGACCAACATGGAGCTCAGGCGCAAGGTCGGCTACAGGCCGAGGAAGCGCGCCGCGGGCCGGGCGGCGACCCGCCACTCCGCCCGCAGGTCGCATGCCGCGTTCCTCGCCCTCGGGGAGGACGCGTGCGCCGCGGCCTGGGAGATGGACACCGTCGAGGGGGCCCGGGAGGACTCCGCCCGCCTGCTCACGCTGCTGCACCGCCCCAGCAGGCTCCAGCTCGCGCTGCCGCTGGAGGAGAAGACCGCCGGGTGCGTCGCGGACGCCCTGGAGGGCGTCCGGGCCATCCTCGGCGCCGACGGGACGCGCCGCGTGTTCCGCGCCGTCCTCACCGACAACGGCGCCGAGTTCTCCGACGAGGCGGCGATCGCGGCGCTGCTCGGCGAGGGGCCGGGCGAGACGAGGCTGTTCTACTGCGACCCCAGGCGCAGCGACCAGAAGGGCGCCTGCGAGCGCAACCACGTCGAGATCAGGAAGCTGCTGCCCAAGGGCGCCGGAATCAGGTTCGACCGGCTCGCCCCGGCCGACCTGGCGCTGGCCATGTCGCACGTGAACTCCGAGCCCCGCGGCGCGCTCGGCTTCGCGACGCCCGCGCGCGCCTTCAGGGCGATGCTCGGGGAGGACGCGGCGGCGCTGCTGGACGCCTACGGCGTGGAGGACGTGCCGCTCGGCGATCTCGACCTGACGCCGGGGCTCATCGAGAGGGCGCGCGCAGAGAGGGGCGATGCCCCGCTGGCCTAGCCTAGGAGAAAAACGGAATAGACGGACCGACCGTCCGGCTGAGTCTGGGAAGAGGTGCCGGGCGGCGGGCGGAGCATGGCCACCGGACCCATCGAAACACATCTCCACCATTCCTTCAACTGGGAAAATGCCGCCCCCGGGGCCCGGATAGGACCTCGGGGGCGTTCGGTTAACTGCGGGAGCGTGCCGTCAGCTCAATGTGTTCGGTTGGGATCGGAAATCAACC
>NZ_CAAKON010000004.1 GCF_901212655.1 Olsenella uli
GTAAACAACCTGTTGGCACTAAACAGCTAGCGGGGAGGAACTATGTCACGCGAGAGCGAGATTCGGGAGGCCATCGTGGCCGCCAACGAGGCGCTCGAGCACCTGCGGGCCGCAGCGGACGAGCTGAACAGCGCCGGCAGGTGGGGGATGGTCGACATGATGGGCGGCGGGTTCTTCACATCGGCCATCAAGCATGGCCGTCTGAGCAACGCCCAAGATGAGATTCAGGAGGCCAAGCGGGCACTCAAGCGCTTCTCCCGCGAGCTGCGCGACGTGGACGAGGATGCCGGTCTCAACGTGGAGGTGGGCGGCCTGCTTGGGTTCTTTGACGTCTTCATGGACAACCCGCTGTCAGACCTGCTCGTGCAGAGCCGCATCGGCGAGGTGCAGGAGCAGCTCGAGCGCGCCATCCGCCAGGTCACCGTGGCGCGCGACCGGCTTTGCCGCATGTAGACGCAGTGGGGGGGCGCATCAGCAACCTTGCGGGATGCCGCGGCGTCCGCCATGGTCACAATGAGGGGGGCCGTTGCGCCCCGACAACAGAAGGGCGCCCCGCCAGCTCTCGCAGGCTGGTGGGGCGCCCTTGCCATATCGGCTCCTACGTCTCGGCTCCTACGCCTCGGCCGCGTCGATGATGGGGTAGGCGAGCATCAGGTTGCGCTCGTCGATGTGGTGCGGCGCAGCTGCGCGCACCTTGGGCTTCGCGCAGAAGCCGATGCCCACACCCGCGGCGAGGATCATGGGGATGTCGTTGGCGCCGTCTCCGATGGCCACGGTGCGCTCCATGGGAATGCCCAGCTCCTTGGCCCAAGCCCGCAGCGACGCGAGCTTGCGGTCCTTGGTGACGATCTCGGCTGCCAGCCTGCCCGTGAGCTTGCCGTCCGCCACCTCAAGGCGGTTCGCGAGGCAGTAGTCGATGTCCGCCGCCTCAACGATGCGGTCCGCCACCTCGTGGAATCCGCCCGAGACGACGCCAACCTTCCAGCCGCGCTCGTGCGCCTCGGCCACGAGCTCTTGCGCGCCCGGCGTGAACGTGACGCGGGCGAAGGTGCGGTCGAACACGCTCTCGTCCAGTCCCGCGAGCAGGGCCACGCGCTCCTCGAGCGCGGCCTTGAAGTCCAGCTCGCCGCGCATGGCCCGCTCGGTGACCTCCGCCACGCGCTCGCCCACGCCGGCCTCCTCGCCCAAAAGGTCGATGACCTCCTGGTTGATGAGCGTGGAGTCGATGTCCATCACGATGAGGTGGCGGCCGCTCGCCTGCGCGCTCGCCTCGGTGTCTGCCATGCCCACGATGCCTCCCGATGAAAAAGGCGGCCCCGCCGAAGCGAGGCCGCCAGACCAACCAAAACCTCTGGGATCGAGCTTACACGTAGAAGAGGATCTTGTTGTAGCTCGGCACCGGCCAGTAGTCGTGGCCGCAGACCTTCTCCATCTCGTCCACAGCGGCACGCAGGGCGTCCATGGCGGGGATGACGGAGTCACGGTACTCGTTGTCCTGCGCGGTGCAGTCCTCGAGCTGCTGGGCGGCGGTGTTCTTCTCCTCCAGCGTGCTCACGAGCTCGGTGATGACATTGATGGCGTCGGTGATCTCCCGGACGAGCGCCTTCTCGGCCTTGGCCTCGATGCCCAGCTCGGCCTTCGTGGCCACGGTGGTGGCGATGTCGCCGGAGTAGTCGAACAGGGCCGGCAGGTACATGTGCTTGGTCATGTACACCATCGTGTTGGCCTCGATGTTCAGCAGCTTGGCGTACTGCTCGGCCTTGGAGACGTAGCGGGCGTGCATCTCGTCAGGCGAGCAGACCTTGTAGTGGTTGAACAGGTCGATGTTCTTCTGGTCGAGCATGCAGGGCAGCGCGTCCGGGGTGGTGCGGTTGTTGAGCAGGCCACGGCGGGCAGCCTCCTCCGGCCACTCCTCGGAATAGCCGTTGCCGTTGAAGATGATGCGCTGGTGGTCGGTCAGCGTCTTCTTGACCCAGGCGAGGGCCTCGACGATGAAGTCGCACTCGGGCACGTCCTCCATGGTGGTGGCAAAGGCGTCGAGCTTCTCGGCCACGGCGGTGTTTAGCACCATGTTCGGGTCGGAGAGGTTCTGCTGCGATCCGCACATACGGAACTCGAACTTGTTGCCGGTGAAGGCGAACGGGGAGGTGCGGTTGCGGTCCGTGTTGTCCTTGGTGAGGTCCGCGAGCTGCGGCACGCCCAGGTCCATCTTCTCGCGCGGGTGGCTCTGATAGGGCTTGTCGTTGATGAGGGCGTCAACGACAGCGGCCAGGTCGTCGCCCAGGAAGACGGAGATGATCGCAGGAGGCGCCTCGTTGGCACCCAGACGGTGATCGTTGCCGGCGCTGGAGACGGAGCACCTCATGAGGTCCTGGTGATCGTCGACCGCGGCGATGATGCTCGTGAGGAAGACGAGGAACTGCAGGTTGTCCTCGGGGGTGTCAGACGGGTCGAGCAGGTTCTTGCCGTCAGCGGAGATGGACCAGTTGTTGTGCTTGCCGGAGCCGTTGACGTAGTCGAACGGCTTCTCGTGCTCGAGGCAGGTCAGGCCGTGGTGGGAGGCGATGATCTTCATCTTCTCCATGGTGATCAGGTTGTGATCGATGGCGGCGGAGCTGGCCTCGAAGATCGGGGCGAGCTCGTGCTGGCACGGGGCAACCTCGTTGTGCTTGGTCTTGGCCGGCACGGCGAGCTTCCAGAGCTCGTCGTCGAGCTCCTTCATGAACTCGTTGACCGTGGGACGGATGGCGCCGAAGTAGTGCTCCTCGAGCTCCTGGCCCTTCACCGGCTCGCAGCCAAAGAGGGTGCGGCCGCACATGATGAGGTCCGGGCGGGCGGCGTAGTCGTCCTCCTTGATGAGGAAGTACTCCTGCTCGGGGCCCACCGTGGTGGTGACGCTGGTGACGTCCTTGCCAAAGAGGGCGAGGACGCGCTTGGCCTGGTTGTCGAGGGCAACGCAGGAGCGCAGCAGCGGGGTCTTCTTGTCCAGCGCCTCACCGGTGTAGGAGATGAAGGCGGTGGGGACGCAGAGGACCTCGTCCTTGATGAAGGCAGGCGAGGTGGGGTCCCAGGCGGTGTAGCCGCGGGCCTCGAAGGTGGCGCGCAGGCCGCCGGAGGGGAAGCTCGAGGCGTCCGGCTCGCCCTGGACGAGGGCCTTGCCGGAGAAGGTCTCGAGGGCGCGACCGTCTCCCGTGGGCTCCATGAAGGCATCGTGCTTCTCGGAGGTGATGCCCGTCAGCGGCTGGAACCAGTGGGTGTAGTGGGTGGCACCCTTTTCGAGCGCCCACTCCTTCATGGCGTGCGCAACCTCGTTGGCGATGTCGAGGTTGAGCGCCTTGCCCTCCTTGATGACGCGGGAGAGCTCTTTGTACGTCGGCTTGGGCAGGCGCTCGCGCATAACGGAGTCGCTGAACACCAGGCTGCCGTACTCCTCGGTGACCTTAGAAGCCATGTGGTCTCGCTTTCTCTTCTCGCGGTTGACCCTGAACGCCACGGTGGGTGGCACGCCGTCTGGCGCAGGGGCTTCCTGACGCCCAAACACTCTAGCGACGATTTATTTCAACGTAATTAAAGCTTCGATACCTGCGTGCGAATTGGACGGGGTGCGTGGCGTGAGGGCCGATCGCGGGCTTCCGCCCGAGCCTTGTGTCTCGCCTGTGGCATATGCGGCCAAATCTATGGGTGGGCCGGCGTAACTAGTAGGATAGGGAGGATTCATCGATGCCGGCACGGGCCGGCGGATAGGATAGGGGAGATATGTCTGCCAAGCACTTTGCGAAGCCGGGCAACCCTGCCAACCCTGCCAACCAGGGCGCGGCGCCCGGTGGGACGGTACAGCCAAGGCGTGGCGCAACCGCCTGGGGCGAGGGCTCTGCCTCGGGAGATGCGGCGGGAGGGCGCAACGCTGCGCCCGCGGCCCAACAGTCGGCCCAACAACCCGACCCGTACGGCTGGGGCCCCAGCCCGTACGACGCGCAGTCGAACCCGTATGCGAGCGCGGGCTCCCAGGACCCCTTCCCGGGCGCCGGCGCGCAGAACCCCTACACGGATGCCGGCGCGCAAAACCCCTACGCGAGCCCCTACACCCCGCCCGTTCAGGACGAAAACGTCTACGTGGACGGCCCCTCCTCGGGCGCGGTGAACGTGATGCACGAGCATGCCGGCCACGTGGACCCGCTGAGCCGCGAGAACTACCATCCCTCCAAGAAGCGGGGGCGTCGCTCCCGCGGCTCCGGCGACGATGCCGCCGCCGACGCGCCCGTGCAGCCGGAGAGCCCCTACGCCGCGCCCAAGCGCCGCAGCCACAAGCCGGTGGCAATCGCGGTGCTGGTGGTGCTTGGCCTGCTGGCGGGCGTGGGTCTCTACCTCTGGCAGAACCCGCCGTTCTACAGCGTCACCATCAATGGCGCTACCCAGACGGTGGATGCCGGCTCCACGCTCCAGACGGCCATCGACAAGGGCTACGCCTCGCCCCAGGCCGGCGACCTCATCGCCGTGGACGGCTCGGTGGCCACTCCCGGCGGCGGCGACCCGTTCGAGGCCACGGTGAACGGCGCCTCCACGACAGACCCCACCACGCCGCTTCCGCGCAACGGCACCGTCGAGTTCCAGGACGGCAACGACGTCAACGAGACCTACACCGAGGCCACCGAGACCATCCCGTATGACACCTCGGGCGGAACGGACGTCAACTCCACCACGGCCTACTGGGCCGGCTCCATCCACGTCTGCTCCGAGGGCGAGGACGGCGAGCGGGTCACGCGCACCGGCGACGTCTCCGGCAAGACGGTGACCAAGGTCACCAAGCAGCCGGTTGCCGCGGGCTACCACGTCTACTCCGCGAACACGAACGGCGACAAGGTGATCGCCCTCACGTTCGACGACGGCCCGTGGCCCACCACCACCTCCGAGATTCTCGACATCCTCAAGGAGAACGACGCCAAGGCCACGTTCTTCGAGATCGGCAACCAGGTGGCCGAGAACGCAGATGTGGTGAAGCGCATCCATGCCGAGGGCCATCAGATCGGGTCACACACCTGGGACCACGCGAGCGGCTCGGGTCGCGGCGTCGATCTTACGCGCATGACCGCAGACGAGCAGGTCCAGGAGGTCGAGAAGGGCTTCCAGGCCATCGAGGACACGCTGGGCACGCAGGTGAACCACGTGCTGCGCGCGCCGGGCGGCAACTACCACGGCGAGATCATCGGCACGCTCAAGGACAAGATCACGGCAGAGATTGGCTGGGACGTCGACACCGAGGACTGGCGCAAGCCTGGTGCGGCCGCCATCGAGCGGGCCATCCTTTCTGCGAAGCCCGGAAACGTTGTCCTCATGCACGACGGTGGCGGCGACCGCTCCGAGACGGTCGAGGCGCTCAAGGCGGCGCTGCCGCAGCTCAAGGCTCAGGGCTACAAGTTCGTCACCATCGATGAGCTCATGAGCACCTACGGCACGCCGAGCAGCGACTAGGCTTTCGCGCAAGAAAGGGCGCGTGCCATGGGGGTGTCCGCTTCGGGCGGGCACCCTTTTTTGTGCGTGCCGTGCCGCGCCTCTATGCGCGCATGAAGACGAGGCGGTCGGGCGAGGAGAGCTCCGCGTCGTAGCGGTAGCCAACGTCGAAGCGCACGAGGTCCGCCTGGTCGTCGAGGGCGCGCTCGGCCATCCAGCGCACCATCGAGCCACGGGCGGCCTTGCTCGCCGTGGAGCGCTGGACGGGCTTCCCACCTCTCAATGACTCGCCAGAGATACAGGTCACGCAGGCCGTGCCTCCCAGGTGGGGGAGGACGGCCTTGGCATACTCCACACTGGCGAGGTTCACGACGACGGTTTCTCGCGTGACGCTAGCGATGGTCTTTTGCGAGCCGATGCCCATGGTCGCACCGCGAGCCTCCCCATCCGGCTCGCCCGTAACGTGCCGCGCGATGACGTTGCCCCAGAACTCGTATAGGTTTCTCGGTGCCGGCCCCTCGCCCTTGGCGGTGGCGTTCGTCGCGAGCCTCGCGCCCATCTCGAGCCGGTACGGCATCACGGCGTCCAGCGGCCGCATACAGCCGTGCAGCCCGGAGAGGACCCAGAGGTGGTCCTGCAGCCATTCGAGGGACTCCGTGCCCAGAACCTCGGGCGCCATGCTGCGGAATTGGATGCCGTCATAGGTGAGCACCGCGGGCGTGAGACGTGCGGCCATCCGTGGCGCACGGGCCTCGTCGAGGGACGCGGGCACCACAAGCTCGCGCGTCATGTCGACGCACTCGGCCGTGAGCTTGTCGCTTGTGCCCCAGAGCACCTGGAGCTGGGAGGGGTCCATGGCCTTGAGCCGCGCGGCAAGGCGGCGGCTCGCCTCGGGGAAGGGCGGGATGCCCAGGGGCATCACGTCGTCTGCCGGCGTGTCGGCGCCGGAGGCGCGCATCTTCTTGGCGGGCGAGATGATGACCTGGATGTCTGCCATGGAGCCTCCCGTGAGCCGGGCCGCAGGGCTGCGGCGAGCCAAACTACGCTGCTATACTCTCGCACGGTTCAAGTGCCAGGGCGACGACAATCGCCGGGCCGGGCGCGCGAGGCCGCCGGCTCGCGAGAGTGTTGTGGGCGCGAGGGTCGGATTGGGGCTGCCGCATGCTCCAAACTGTCGGGCGCGCGAGCGGGGCGGGCGCGCAAACGGCGCCGGGCGCGAAAGCGGGCCGAGCGAGACGAAGGGAGCAGACCATGCCGAGGGAGACCAACGCCGCAAAGCGTGAGCGCGCCATCGAGGTGTGCGAGCGGCTCAACCGTCGCTACGGGCCGGTCGAGTGCTTCCTGGACTACGAGAGCCCCTATCGTCTCGTCATATCGGTGCTGCTCAGCGCCCAGACCACGGATGCCCAGGTCAACAAGGTGACGCCCGAGCTCTTTCGCCGGTGGCCCACGCCGGCAGACCTCGCGGCGGCCACGCCTGGGCAGGTGGCCGAGGTCATCCGCTCCATCGGCTTCTACAAGAGCAAGGCACGCCATGCCGTCGAGGCGGCACAGATGATCATGAGCGACTTTGGCGGCGAGGTGCCGCGCACGATGGCCGAGCTCACGCGGCTGCCGGGCGTGGGGCGCAAGACCGCCAACATCGTCCTCAACGTGAGCTTTGGCATCGTGGAGGGCATCGCGGTGGACACGCACGTGAACCGCCTTGCGCACCGCATGAGGCTCTCGCCCAAGACGCACGAGGCCGAGCCGCTCAAGACCGAGCAGGACCTGCTCAAGATTCTGCCGAGGGAGTATTGGCGCGACGTCAACCACCAGTGGATCAAGTTCTGCCGAGAGATATGCAGCGCCAAGGCACCCAAGTGCGCCGCGTGCCCGTTGGCAGACATCTGCCCGAGCTTCCCGGTGGCGTAGCGCGGGCGCTCTCTTCTGTGTGCGGCGTCTTTGCCGATGCCGAGCCAATGTCTTGCCCTGTCCTTGCACGATGAGGCTCGCGCTCGCGCTCGCGCCGGGCGGTGCAGTCGCCCGCACCTCTCTGGCCCCGCTTGCGCTCCTTCCGCCCCGCGTGCCCGCCGCCCGCGCCGTTTTCACGCATGTCCGCAATGCCGTCTACAATGGTTCGAGCAACCGAGACGAAAGGCGCTTTGATGGCGGATATCGAAACGAACGGCAGCGTGAACACTGTGTCGGCTGGGGAGGCGTCTGTGGCGCCCAGCCCTGCGAGCCCCGCACAGGCCGAGACGGCTCCCGCGGCGCCTGCTTCCGAGAGCCCCGCGCCGGCGGAGGGCGCCCAAAGCGAGCCGCGCCGCGTGATTGCGGTGGTGGACGGCAACTCGCTCATGCACCGCGCCTTCCACGCCATCCCGCCCACGATGACCGCGCCGGACGGCCGGCCCACCAACGCCATCTTCGGCTTCGTGTCCATGTTCGTGAAGCTCGTGGAGAAGTTTCACCCCAATGGCGTCATCTGCGCGTTCGACAAGGGCAAGCCCCAGGTCCGCATGGACATGCTGCCGCAGTACAAGGCCCAGCGCCCGCCGATGGACCCGGTGCTGCACGAGCAATTCCCCATGGTCAAGGAGCTGCTGCGCACCATGGACGTGCCGGTGGTCGAGCTTCAGGGCTGGGAGGGCGACGACATCCTCGGCACCCTGGCGCGCCGCGGCGAGGCCTCGGGCTACGACATGCTGCTCGTCACCGGTGACCGCGACATGTATCAGCTGGTCACCGAGCACGTGAACGTGGTGTCCACGCGCAAGGGCGTGTCTGACGTCAACATCATGACGCCGGAGAGCGTCGATGACCTCTACCATGGCATCACGCCCGAGCTCGTGCCAGACTTCTACGGCCTCAAGGGTGACACCTCGGACAACATCCCTGGCGTGCCGGGCATCGGCCCCAAGAAGGCGAGCGCCCTCATCGTCAAGTACGGCTCGCTGGACAACGTGATCACCCATGCGGACGAGATCAAGGGCAAGATGGGCGAGAACCTCCGTGCCCACATCGACGACGCGCTGCTCAGCCGCAAGGTGGCCATCATTCGCACGGACGCCCCAATCGAGATTGACCTCGCGGACGCCAAGTTTCCCACCTTCGACCCGGCCGTCGTGCGCGACGCCTTCGGCGCGCTCGGCTTCACGGGTATGACGTCCAAGGTGCTCGCGCTTGCGAGCGCAGGCTCCGCCACCGAGGTCGCGCCGGCAGCCGCCCCGGCCATCGAGGTGGGAGAGCTGCTCGAGGGCGATGCCCTCGCGGCCGCGCTCGACGCCGCGGCCGAGGCGGGGGAGTGGGTTGGCCTCGCGCTTGCGGATGCCAAGCTCCAGGGCACGCTCTTCGAGCCGGAGCTCGAGATCTGGGCCTCCTGTGCGGCCGGCGTGGGCAAGGTCTCCGGCGATGCGGCGAGTGCCCTTATCGTGCGCGCGCTCGAGGGGTGGAACGTCGCCTCGGCAGACGTGAAGGCGCTCATCCACGCGGTCTACCCGGTGGATTCCTCGCTCGCCGTCGCACCTGCGGGCGACGGCCGCCCCTTCGACCCGGCAGACCTCGACGCCTCCCGCACCTTCGACATCGCCGTGGCCGCCTACCTGCTGGACTCCTCCAAGGGTGCCTACGCCGTCGCAGACGTGGCCGAGCGCTATCTCGAGGGCGAGCTGCCCGAGCCCACGGACGCCGTGCCCGCGAGCGCGCTTGCCGCGCTGTCCGCGCGCCTGCTTCGCCCGGTGCTGGCGGAGGCGCTCGACCGTGATGGCTCGGCCTGCTGCATGCACCAGATCGAGATGCCGCTCGTGGGCGTGCTCGCCCGCATGGAGCGCCAGGGCATGCACGTTGACCCGCAGGTCCTCGCCCAGCAGTCCGCCGAGCTGGGGGCAGACATCGACACCTCCAAGCGCAGGGTCTTCGAGGCTGCGGGCCGCGAGTTCAACATCGACAGCCCCATGCAGCTCTCCGGCGTGCTCTTTGACGACCTGGGCCTGCCCACCGCCGGTCTCAAGAAGACGCAGCGCGGCTACTACTCCACCAACGCCAAGGTGCTCGAGGATTTCGCCCAGGCGAGCGACGTGGTGGCCGAGGTGCTTGCCTATCGTGAGAAGGCCAAGATCAAGAGCACCTACCTGGATGCCCTGCCGGCGCTCATCGCCGGTGACGGCCGCATCCACACGAGCCTCAACCAGACCGTGGCCGCCACGGGCCGTCTCTCCAGCTCCAACCCCAACCTGCAGAACATCCCGGTGCGCAGCGGCCTCGGCCGTCGCGTGCGCCAGGCCTTCACGGTGGCCCCGGGCAGCGTCTTCCTTGCCTGCGACTACTCGCAGATCGAGCTGCGCCTGCTTGCGCATCTCTCAGGCGACAAGCATCTCATCGCGGCCTTCTGCGAGGGCGAGGATTTCCACGCCGAGACGGCCGCTCGCGTGTTTGGCGTGCCCGTCTCCGAGGTGACGCCCGAGCTCCGCAGCCGAGCCAAGGCCGTGAACTTTGGCATCGTCTATGGCCAGCAGGCCTACGGCCTTTCCACGTCGCTCCACATTCCGCGCCGCGAGGCCCAGGAGATGATTGACCGCTACTTCGAGGCCTACCCCGGCGTGCGTGCCTACCTTGACCGCACGGTGGCCGAGGCCAAGAGTAACGTGTGGGTTGAGACGATGTTTGGCCGCAAGCGCCACGTGCCCGACATTCTGGCGAGGAATGCCAATCTGCGCAGCTTTGGCGAGCGCACGGCCATGAACCACCCCATGCAGGGCTCCGCGGCCGACATCATCAAGCTTGCGATGGTTGCCGTGGACAGGCGCATGCGCAACGAGGGCCTGGCGAGCCGCCTCATCCTCCAGATTCACGACGAACTGGACTTCGAGGTTCCCGAGTCCGAGCTTGAGGAGATGAGCCGCGTGGTCAAGGAGACGATGGAGGGCGTCGTGGAGCTCTCCGTGCCGCTCGTGGCCGAGGTTAGCTACGGCAAGGACTGGGCCAGCGCCAAGTAGGGACTGATCCGTGTCCGGGAGGCCTGGGTGGTGTCAAGGAATCCGGGCAGCAGCCGGAAGACCGAGTGGCGGCATCTAGAAAACTGGGCGGCGGCGCGCCGGCGGCTTTGGGCCGCCGCGCCGCTCGATGAGTCGGGCTCGGCCAAGCCTGCCATCCAGTTTGGCTCATCGGCTGCCGCTAGACGCCCATCAGCAGGATGACGTTCAGCACCGTCACGATGACGCCGATGACCACAAGCAGCGCCTTGAGGCCCGTGCCGTTGGCGTACTTGCCCATTACCTTGGGCGAGCTCGTGAGCCAGATCTGCGTGAAGATCGTGATGGGCAGCTGGAGCGAAAGCAGCGCCTGGCTCCAGACGAGCCCCTGGAACGGGTCGCTCACGAAGAAGATGACCACCACGGCAGCCACGAAGGTGCCGATGACGCCGAGCGAGCTGTGACGGTCGTGGATGTCGTACGGCTCGTTGACGATGCCCGAGGTGATGGTGCCTGCGGCCATGCCAGCCGTCACCGAGCTCGAAAGGCCCGCAAAGAGCAGTGCCAGGGCAAAGATGAGGCGCGCCGCCGGGCCGAGCATCGGCTCGAGCGTGGCCGCCGCCAGCGAGAGGTCGTCGATGGCGATGCCCCGCGAGAAGAAGGTGCTCGCGGCAAGGATGACCATCGCGCTGTTGATGGCCCAGCCCACGATCATCGAGAACAGGGTGTCCACGAACTCGTGGTCCAGGCGCTCGCGGATGACCTCGTCGCCCTTGCCCTCGAAGTGCTGGCTCTGGATGACCTCGGAGTGCAGGAAGAGGTTGTGCGGCATGACCACGGCGCCCAGCACGCTCACGATGATGGCGCTCGAACCTGCGGGAATGCTTGGGACCACCCAGTCCACGGCCGCAGCCGGCCAGTCGACCCTCACCATCGCGATCTCCGCGAGGAAGGCGATGCCGATGAGCGAGACGAAGCCGATGATGATGCGCTCGATCTTGCCGTAGGAGTTGGTGAGCAGCAGCGCCAGCGCGCAGGCAGCGGTGATGATGCTGCCAAGCTTCTCCGGGATGCCAAAGAGCATGTTGAGCGCGATGGCGCCTCCCAGGACCTCTGCCATCATTGTGGCGATGGTCGCGAGCAGGGCGGAGCCGAGGACGAGCCTTCCCACCCAGGGCTTCAGGTGGTGCGAGCAGCTTTCGGCGAGGCATTCGCCCGTGACGATGCCCAGGTGCGCCACGTTGTGCTGAAGCACGATGAGCATGATGGTGGAGAGTGTCACCACCCACAGCAGCCCGTAGCCAAAGGTGGATCCGGCCGCCATGTTGGACGCCCAGTTGCCGGGGTCGATGAACCCAACCGTCACGAGCAGCCCGGGCCCGATCCACTTGAGGATGTCGAGGCCGCCGTGGTGGCCGGAGTGCTGGTCACCGAAGATCTTGAGCCTCGCCCAGGCGGGCTTGGCACTCGTCGTGGGGCGGTCAGGAGCCTCTTGCGCACGCACGGGCGCTGCCTGTGCGTGCTCGGTTTCTGCGTGTGGCACCTGCGCAGTCCGCGCCTGGTCGAATTCCGCGTGCGTTGCCTGCTCCGATAAAGGCTGTGCGGCCCCTGAGCGCCTCACCTGCCCAGCTTGCTCCGGTAGTGCCTGCGCCTCAGCCGTCAGTTTCAGCGAGGGCCCTGTCTGTATCGCTTGTTCCTGCTCCATGTGATTCCCCCTGAACATGCGTTCTCGGCCCCATGGTAGTTCGCTGGCGAGGGGCGTTGCCACGGTGCGCGAGAGGCTACAGTCTTCTAACAACAAGAGCGGACGGGGGCCACCGGGCAATCGACCACAATTGGCGGCGGCGTTGCCGCGGCGCCCGCTCGCGATTCTTTCGGGTCAATTCCGAAACGGGCGACCCTAAGAGGTGGATGCCGCTTCTCCTGAAGTGAGTCCAAGCCCCTCGCTCTACCCTAGAAGTTAGCTGTAGATAACTTTAACAACAACCACGTTATACCAGACCGGACTGCGCCAGTCGTGCGTCGCGCACAGCATTCCGCTTGCCGCTTGGGGTAGACTTGACCGCTCGCCATGCGTCAATGAGCCGGCTCGGAAGGGAAGCGGATGAAGGTCATCATCTATACGGACGGGTCGAGCCGGGGCAATCCGGGCCCGGGCGGCTACGGGGCCGTGCTTCGCTACACGGACTCCGCCGGCGTGACGCACGAGCGCGAGCTTTCCTGCGGATATGCGCGCACCACCAACAATCGCATGGAGATCATGGGCGTCATTGCGGCGCTCGAGGTGCTCAAGCGCCCGTGCGAGGTGGAGGTTCACAGCGACTCGCAGTATGTGGTCAACGCCTTCAACAAACGCTGGGTGCAGGGCTGGCAGCGTCGCGGCTGGGTCAATGCCAAGAAGGAGCCGGTCAAGAACCCGGATCTCTGGAAGCGCCTCATCAAGGCGATGAAGCCTCACGATGTCACCTATATCTGGGTGCGCGGCCACAACGGCGCCGCCCTCAACGAGCGCTGCGATCACCTGGCCGTTGCCGCAGCGACCAGCCCGCGCAACACGCTCCTGGACGACGAGGGCTTTACGGAGTAGGGATTCTTGGGCGCGGTAGGCTCCTTCGGCGCCATTGGGCACCCTTAGGGACGCACCTGTTTCCTTGGGGGTGGGCAAGATGGGGCCGGGGTGCGCCTTAGCGTGCGTCCTCCACGTTGCAGCGGTCCACGATGGCCGGCAGCGCCGCGGCAAGCTCGCTCATCCGCCCGCTCCAAATGGCGCGCTTGGGTCGCGCGTGGCCTACATATATGGTGCTGATGCCAATGTCCGGTCGCGGAAAGTCGCGCTTGGCGTCGTTGCCCACCATGAGGCACTCCTGCGGATGAAGTCCCAGCGCGCTCACGAACTCCTCGTAGTAGCGCGAGGCCGGCTTGAGTCTCGTGGAGTTGCACAGGTGGCTCACGCGCTCAAAGGGCGCGTCGTCGATGCGGGCCCAGCGCATGCGCGTACGGATGCAGGGGCCAGAGAAGCTCGGGTTGGTGGCGAGGGCGCAGCGAAGTCCCAGACGCTCGACCTGCTCGAGGGCCTCGAGGCCGCCCGGCATGGGATGCGCCGCCACGATGCCGTCGCCACGCTTGGGCAGCACCTCGCTCTCGTAGAAGCGAATGGCCGAGCGTATGGCGGGCTCGTCCAGCGGCACGCCGCACCGACGTTCGAACTCACGGCAGAGCAGCTCGAAGTTCGTGAGGCCGTCGGCCCTGGCCTTGCTCTCGAGGGCGAGGTAGGACTGCGCGAAGGAGAGGCCAAAGGAAAGCTCGCTCTTGCCCGAGATCTGGGACAAGATCTTGGACACCTCGGCCACGTAGGTGGTCATGAACGCGGTGAGGTTGATGTCGAGCAGCGTGTCGTCCATGTCGAACAGGACGGCCTTGATCATGGGTGCCTCCTTGCCGTTGACCCAGCTATTCTAACCCGCTCGTCGAGAGGCCGTTGCCGGACGCACCGAGGTGCATGCGCTTCCCGCGCTTGGCTCCCGCTTGCCGGCGGCGCCGCGCAGACGGCGTAGGTCCTGCTCTAAGACGTTGGGGCGAGCTCGCGTCCCACCGGCATAGGCCTCGCGGCAAGTCCTCATGTTCCAGCTGTGTGGCAACACCGAAAAATCCACATGAATGGCCTAGTTTTCCTTGAAAAGTGCCCGGGGGAACAGGTACCCTATCAAGACGTGCGAGTCCGGACGCTCGCGCGCCATATCTGTCGGCCCCCGAGCGATGTAAATCCAAGTCGGTGGCCTCGGGCGAGCAAGAGGCCCGGGCGGCACTGCAGGCGATGCGCATGAGCATCGGGGCCCCGTTTTCGAAAGGGGTCCACCTTTGAGTGAGATTCAGAACACGTCCGTTTTCTCGCTAGACGACACGTCTGACGAGGAGATGAACAACCTCATCGACGGTACCATCACCGACTTTGATGAGGGCGATCTGGTGACGGGCACCGTCGTCAAGATCGAGCGCGACGAGGTCCTGCTTGACATCGGATTCAAGTCCGAGGGCGTTATTCCTGTGCGTGAGCTGTCCATCCGCAAGGACGCCAACCCCGCCGACATTGTGAGCCTCGGCGACACCATCGAGGCCCTCGTTCTCCAGAAGGAGGACAAGGACGGTCGTCTGGTCCTCTCCAAGAAGCGTGCCGAGTACGAGCGTGCCTGGAACCGCATTGAGGAGAAGTTCCAGAACGGCGAGAACGTCGAGGGCGAGGTCATCGAGGTCGTCAAGGGCGGTCTTATCCTTGACATCGGCCTGCGCGGCTTCCTGCCGGCCTCCCTCGTCGACCTTCGTCGCGTCAAGGACCTCAACGCCTACCTCGGCACCCGCATCGAGGCCCGCGTCATCGAGATGGACCGCAACCGCAACAACGTCGTCCTCTCCCGTCGCGTCGTCCTCGAGGAGGCTCGCAAGGCCGAGCGCTCCGAGATTCTCTCGAAGCTCCAGCCGGGCATGCGCCTCAAGGGCACGGTCTCCTCGATTGTCGACTTCGGCGCCTTCGTCGACCTCGGCGGTATCGACGGCCTGATTCACATCTCCGAGCTCTCTTGGAACCACGTCAACCACCCCTCCGAGGTCGTCAAGGTCGGCCAGGAGGTCGAGGTTCAGGTGCTCGACGTCGATCTCAACCGCGAGCGCATCTCCCTCGGTCTCAAGCAGACCACCGAGGATCCTTGGCGCACGCTCGTCAAGAAGTACCCGGTCGACGCCATCGTCGAGGGCACCGTCACGAAGCTCGTGCCGTTCGGCGCCTTCGTTGACCTCGGTGACGGCATTGAGGGCCTCGTCCACATCTCCGAGATGGCCAAGCAGCACGTCGACGCTCCGGCGCAGGTCTGCAAGGTTGGCGACAAGGTCCAGGTGAAGGTCATGGAGATCGACCTCGATCGTCGTCGTATCTCCCTCTCCATGAAGGCCGCCGCCGAGACCCTCGGCTTCGAGGTTGCCGTGGAGCCGATGGACAAGCCCGAGGACGCCGCCGACGGGGCCCAGTCCGAGGAGTAAGTCCTTCGGAACGGAGAGATGTTTGGCCCGGTGTAGCTGAGAGGCTGCAATTCCGGGAGGCATCTCTTCTAGTTGAGAAGTGCAGTCAATTTCACTGACCCGCTCTCAACGTATATTGATTTGTAAGCGAGGTTGCCTTTGGGCGGCCTCGCTTTTTATGCGTCCTTACGTTTGGAGACAATCACAGGTGAGCCGAAGCTTAGGGAACGTCGTATTGGAATATGGTTCTTTAAGCTTCGATTTGCGCTCGTGCACGACAGCCATGACGCTCGTCGTGACAGCCATGACGCTCGTGCACGACAGCTATGAGGCTCGCCGTGACAGCCATGATTGGCTATTTACTACGGTTATGGTCACTATTTCGACGTCTTCGGCGTGCCTCGACTCCGGCATGCCTGGGTGTTTGACGTATTTCTTTTGGTGAGTTGGGGCCGTCCGCTGTCCCATCTAACGTCTCATTAAAGATTGCAAGCGCCTGAGGTCCGTACCGAGGGTGTTTTGTCCACGAATTCCGCCGGTTGCGATACTGCGGCAAGGAGGTTTGGCGAGTTCGCTTCTGCTCACTGCCTGGATTCTCGCTTAATGACGCAATTTAATACATAACGCGATAGACTCGAATACTCATCAATACCAATCGATTTCAAGTTGCCGACAATAAGCGTCTGTTACACCATTCTTTGGTTAATCGACTAATCCTCGTCAGCTGAAACCGATAAAGAAATTGATTGATTCGCACAATCGCTCATATTTATGGACAAACAGCTGGTTTTCGTGCCGCAGCTCCGCAATCGGCCGTATTTCTGGACACGCAAGGACGTGCAATTCGGAGCACGCGGGCGTGCTTGGCGAACATCTGGGGAGCGAATGGGGAGCGTTTTGCGAGTGTGCAGAGCGTGGGGGGCGTGCGAGGGACAGCGCAAGTTTGATGCGGGCTAGACTACAACGGGGTGATTGGCGTACAACCCTATTACAAACCGGGTTAGTAGGATATTCTTGGGAGCCATGAATATGCCTGGCATTTCCAGTGCGGCTTGTGGCGGCCTTTGGCCCTTTGTGCATAGAGTCGGGTGCGGCTGGCGTCGGCCTCTAGCTTTATGTACCTTGAGTCGGAGACTGTGTACGGTTGCCTTTGGCCGTATGTGCTTGAGGTTGGGAGCTTCTTTTGGCAGTCTCTAGCCTTGCGTACTTGAAGCCGTGCGCTTCTTGTGGTGTCAAGCGCGGCGAATTTGGGGTGGGCGCTTCTTGTGGTGGCGTCTAGCCCAGCGCGCTTGGGCCTAGACGCTTCAGCTTGGCAATTTTGCGCTCGAATCCCAGGCCCGGTGCTTCTGAGACTGGGATGAAGTCGTGTATGGTCGGGGCATCGAAGGGGAGGAGCGTGGACATGAACGACGACAAGACAAGGGTGGATGGATTCATGGGTGCCTCTTCGAGTCGGCCTGAGCAGCCGTCGGCCGCTGGAGCCAGCGAAACGGGCGCCGGGCCCCACGCTACGCTCCCCGAGGCTCCCGCACCAATCATCGGAACCCCCAGCCCCAACGCCGGCCCCAGCTTTCGCACCGAGCCCAGTTCCTGCATCGGGGGCCTCTCGAGCGATGCTACGTCTAGCTCGACCAGCACCCCCAGCTCCCGCCCTGCTCCCAACCCCTACGCCGGCGGCCTTGCCGGCGTTGCGGCAGCCATGCCGGCGAATGCCAACGAGAGCCTGGAGCGCGCGTTCGGCGTCGGATTCAGCGCGGAAGACTCGCAGGTAGACCTCATCAGCCTCTCCGTGGGCTCAATGGAGTCTGGTGTCCAGCAGATTCCGGACTCGCCCGACAAGAACTGGGCCGCGGAGGCGGATACCCTCGAACGTGCCCACGTGGCCGAGGAGCTCGGCGCCAAGGCGGCCGCCGAGCGCGGCGGCAGGCGCCCCCTCATCTGCGTGACCCCGTGCTGGCAGCCCGGCGCCGGCGAGCGCACGAGCTCAAACGAGTACGCCACGGACATGTTCCTTGAGGCTATCGTGGCTGCGGGTGGCGTACCCGTCATCATGCCCATCACGAGCGACCCCGCCCTTATCAGCCATTACGTCCAGCTCTGCGACGGCTTTGCCCTGCCGGGCGGTGCCGGCCCAGACCCGTCGCTCTGGGGCGAGGACCCCTCGGGCGACAAGACCCTCTCAGACCCGCGCGACGCCCTGGAGATCCCCCTCATCCGTGCCATCATCGAGGCGGACAAGCCGCTGCTGGCCATCTGCCGCGGCGAGCAGCTCCTCAACTTCGTGCTGGGTGGCACCGTCTCGCGCGACCTCATGCACATGCCTTGTCCGCTCATGGGCCACTGGAAGCACTGGGGCGCCCACTGGGAGCCGGTGCACGAGGTGATCGTGGAGCCGGGCACGCTGCTCTCCCGGTGCGTTGGCGGCCGCGAGCGGCTCAAGGTGAACTCCAACCATCGGCAGTGCGCGATGTCGGTGGGTGAGGGCGTCGTCGATTCCGGCCACGCCACCGATGCGGTGATCGAGGCCGTGGAACTCACCCGGGCCCGATTCTGCCTGGGCGTCCAGTGGCATCCCGAGTACACCTGGACCACCCAGGAGGCTGATGCGGCCATCTGGCGCTCGTTCGTCTCGGCTGCCGCGGGCCTCTGGAGTTGGAGCAGCGGCACCGCGGCATAGCGTCACGCGAGCGTGGCGTGTGCTCATGCCGCAACTTGCTTGCCACCCGCGCCATACGGGTAGAATAATCTTTCGTACAAACACAACGTCGCAAGACGCGAGAGGGGTCAGCATGGCGAAGGGCGATTTCGAGAAGAAGGCGGCCGAGTGGTCGCGCAAGGCTGCGGAGTGGGCTCAGGGGCGCAACGGGGCAGACAACCTCTCCAACGCGTGCGCCAACGTCGCTATCCTCATTGTCGTCATCGACCTGTTTGCCCGTACGTGGTGGCTGTCGCTGCTCGCCCTTATCCTGCTGGGCTACTCGTGGTTCCGTATCTCGCCCAAGACCATCGCCGCCCGCCGCAAGGAGAACGCCGCGTTCACCAAGCAGTGCGCCCCTGCCGTGCCGTGGCTTGTGAACCCCATCGCCGCCGCCAAGGAGGGCAAGGACTACAAGCACCTCTCCTGCCCGTCGTGCGGCCAGCGCGTTCGCATCCCGCGCGGCAAGGGTAAGGTGCGCGTGACCTGCCCCAAGTGCCACGAGAAGTTCGATGCCAGGGCGTAGGCGGGCATGAGGACGGTCTTTCTGGCGGGAGGCATCGCGTCCGGCAAGTCCACGGTGGCGCGCATGCTGCGCAGCCGCGGGGCCTGGCTCTGCGACCTAGACCAGGTGGCGCGCGAGGTGGTGGCTCCGGGCAGCGAGGCCCTCGAGCTCATCTGCCGCGAGTTTGGCGATGACCTCGTGGATCCCGAGACCGGGGAGCTCCGCCGCGCCGAGCTGGCGGCCCGCGCCTTCGACACGCCGGAGGACACGGCCAAGCTCGAGGCGAAAGAGATGCCGGCCATCAAGGCCCGCCTCACGCAGATTCTCACGAACACGTGCTGCGCGGCCACCGCTCCTATGGTGGCGGTGGTGGAGATTCCACTGCTTGACCGCGTGGAGGACCTGCTGCCGCTGGCCGACGAGGTGCTCGTGGTGGTGGCGCCGATGGTGCTGCGCCGCGAGCGCGCCATCGCGCGTGGCATGACGGCGGCAGACTTCGACCTGCGCGTCTCGCGCCAGGTGTCCGACGACTACCTGCGTGAGCATGCCACGCACGTCATCAACAACGACGGCAATGCGCAGGCGCTCGAGGCCAAGGTCGACGCCTGGTGGAGCAGTGAGCGCTAGGGCCCCGACGGGTGATGGCGGCCCTCGGCCCTGCCCGCAGGGTGCGGCCGAGCAGCGTTCGGTGAGCAAGGGAGAGGGCGGATGCAATGCTTGCCTCGTAGGTGGGGGAGCGTTCGCAGCCGCCTTCTTTTGTGATTGGAGACCCATGGCAGATTCTTCTCAGGTCGGCGCCCCACAGTCCAATACCCCACAGGTCGTGGGTCACTTTGGCGCCGAGCTCACGCGCTTTGGCGTGGAGGCGGGCGGCACGCCGCTCACGGTGGTCTCGTCCTTCCAGCCCGCCGGCGACCAGCCCCAGGCCATCGAGAAGCTCGCCGAGGGCGTGGAGGAGGGACTGCGCTACCAGACCCTCATGGGCGTCACCGGCTCGGGCAAGACCTTCACCATGGCCAAGACCATCGAGGCCGTGAACAAGCCCACGCTCATCATGGAGCCCAACAAGACGCTCGCCGCCCAGGTGGCGAGCGAGATGCGCGAGCTGTTCCCCAACAACGCGGTGGTCTACTTCGTCTCCTACTACGACTACTACCAGCCCGAGGCCTACGTTCCGCAGTCCGACACCTACATCGAGAAGGACGCCTCCATCAACGAGGAGGTCGAGAAGCTCCGCCATCAAGCCACGGCGAGCCTGCTCTCGCGGCGCGACGTCATCGTGGTTGCGTCCGTGAGTTGCATCTACGGCATCGGCTCGCCGGAGGACTACGCAGGCCTGGCCCCCAACGTATCCAAGGAGGAGCCCCTCGAGCGTGACGACCTTATCCACGCCCTCATCAACATTCAGTACGACCGCAACGACGTGGACCTGGCCCGGGGCTGCTTCCGCGTGCGAGGCGAGCGCGTGGACGTGTTCCCGCCCTATGCCGAGCATCCGCTGCGCATCGAGTTCTTTGGCGACGAGGTTGAGCTCATCGCCGAGATAGATGAGGTGACGGGTGAGATTCTGCGCGAGTTCGACGCCATCCCCATTTGGCCGGCGAGCCACTACGTCACCGAGCGTCCTAAGATCAACCATGCACTCGAGACCATCAACGACGAGCTCACCGAGCGCCTGAAGCAGCTCAAGGCCTCCGACAAGCTGCTCGAGGCCCAGCGACTGCAGCAGCGCACGGCCTATGACCTCGAGATGCTCGAGAACATGGGCTACTGCAACGGCATCGAGAACTCCTCGCGCCACCTGGACGGCCGCAAGCCCGGCGAGCCGCCGTTCACGCTCATCGACTACTTCCCCAAGGACATGCTCTGCATCATCGACGAGTCCCACGTGACGGTGCCGCAGATCCGCGGTATGCACGAGGGCGACCGCTCGCGAAAGATCACCCTCGTCGAGCATGGCTTTCGTCTGCCGAGCGCGCTCGACAACCGCCCCTTGCGCTTCGACGAGTTCGAGGCACGCGTGCCGCAGTTCATCTACGTGAGCGCCACCCCTGGTGACTACGAGGAGCATGTGAGCCAGCGCCAGGTTGAGCAGATCATCCGTCCCACGGGCCTTCTTGACCCCAAGATCGACGTGCGCCCGGTGCGCGGCCAGATCGACGACCTCACCGAGGAGATCCGCACCCGCGTGATGCGCCGGGAGCGCGTGCTGGTGACCACCCTCACCAAGCGCATGGCCGAGGACCTCACGGACCATCTGCTGGACGAGGGCTTCAAGGTCAACTACATGCACTCCGACACGGCCACGCTCGACCGCGTGGACATAATCCGAGACCTGCGCACCGGCAAGATCGACGTGCTCGTGGGCATCAACCTCCTGCGCGAGGGCCTGGACATCCCCGAGGTTTCGCTCGTGGCCATCCTCGACGCGGACAAGGAGGGGTTTCTCCGCAACCGCCGCTCGCTCATCCAGACGATGGGCCGCGCGGCGCGCAACGCCAACGGCGAGGTGGTGATGTACGCCGACCGTGTGACCGACTCGATGCGCATCGCCATCGACGAGACGCGCCGGCGCCGCGCGCTGCAGGAGGCGTACAACGAAGAGCGTGGCATCGTGCCCAAGACGGTGAGCAAGTCCATCGCCGACATCTCCGGCTTTATCGAGCAGGCCGACAAGACCGTGGGCAACAAGACGCGTGACCGTCATGGTACGGGCAGCCACGGTGCCTTCGAGAGCCTGGCGGAGGAGGGCGCCGCCGCGGGCGGCGCGTCTGCCGGCGACGCGCATGACCCCGAGACCGCGCGTGCCGTGGCCGACGAGCTTGCGAAGAGGCTGCCGCGCGAGGAGCTGACGCGCCTCATGGAGACGCTCGAGAGCGACATGGCGGCGGCGAGCGAGGCCATGGACTTCGAGCGCGCGGCCCAGCTGCGCGACCAGCTCGTGGAGCTGCGCACGCGCGTGGAGGGTACTACCGAGGACGAGGTCATGGCCCGCCTCAAGGCTGGTGCCCGCAAGGGCAGCGCCCACGCCACCCGCCGCAAGTACCGCCCCCGAAAAAAGTAACCGCTTCCCACCTGCCATTGGGGATGGACTCTTTTTCAAGTTTCCTGAAAGTGAGAGATGGGTGAAAACCGCTTTTGTGGTGTGGTGTGGCGTGGCGGAGTGGCGGCTTCGAGTCGTTCACGCCGCCTTCCTCCCACACTTTCCGAACACAAGCGCCAAGGTGTCCGCTAAATCTCAAGTCAAGGGTTGTCTTCTCTGGAGCCGGGTTCAGAATGACTCCCGGCCGTGAACGGTAGCGATCCCTCCGCGAACGGCAAACGGTTCATCGGGAGCGCGGCCACGCCCATCGTTCCGGTCGCGCGCTACAGCCAGGAGGCATCCGCCATGTTCGAGATGGAAGTCCCGTTCGACCACACCACCAAGACCGTGAGGCTCGAGGACAAAAACTTCGCCGGCACGCTCATCGGTCACCAGAACGAGTTTAAGTGCGACAAGACCCAGGAGGAGCTCATCGAGGACGCCCTCGACCACCCCTACGACGCCCCCACGCTCGAGGAGCTCTGTGCCGGCAAGAAGGACATCGTCATCATTAGCTCCGACCACACGCGCCCGGTTCCCTCGCGCGTGACGATGCCCATCGAGCTGCGCCGCATCCACGCCGCCGCGCCCGACGCCCGCGTGCGCATCCTCGTTGCCACCGGCATGCACCGTCCCTCCACGCACGAGGAGCTCGTGGCCAAGTACGGCGAGGAGATCGTGGCCAACGAGGAGATTGTGATGCACGTCTCCACCGATGACGCCATGATGGAGAAGATTGGCACCCTGCCCTCCGGCGGCGAGTGCATCATCAACAAGATTGCGGCCGACGCCGACCTGCTGCTTGCCGAAGGCTTCATCGAGCCCCACTTCTTCGCCGGCTTCTCCGGCTCCCGTAAGGCCGTTCTGCCTGGCATCGCCAGCTACAAGACCATCATGTACAACCACAACGGCCAGTTCGTGAATGACCACAACTCGCGCCCGGGCAACCTGCACCACAACATGATCCACGAGGACATGATGGCCGCCGCCGAGATGGCCGGCCTCAAGTTCATCCTCAACGTGGTGCTGAACGGCAAGCACGAGGTCATCGGCGCCTTCGCCGGTGACATCCACAAGGCCCACGAGGCCGGCTGTGACTTCGTGAAGGAGCTTGCCGGCGTGGACAAGGTCCCGTGCGACATCGCCATCACCACCAACGGCGGCTACCCGCTAGACCAGAACATTTACCAGGCCGTTAAGGGCATGACGGCTGCCGAGGCCACGCTCGAGGACGGCGGCGTCATCATCGACATCGCCGGTTGCGCCGACGGTCACGGCGGCGAGGGCCTCTACAAGTCCATCTCCGAGAATGATCCGGCGGAGTTCGAGCGCCAGTGCATCGACACGCCCAAGGACAAGACCCTGCCGGACCAGTGGACCGCGCAGATCTTCGCCCGCATCCTGGCCCACCACCCCGTCATCATGGTTACGGACCTGTGCGACCACGACATGATTCGTGCCATGCACATGATTCCGGTCAACACGGTGGAAGAGGCCCTCGCCAAGGCCTTTGAGCTCAAGGGTGCCGACGCGAAGGTCGCTGTCATCCCCGACGGCCTCGGCGTCGTCGTTCGTTAGGCGAGGACAGGGCTGAGAACGCCATTCCAGGCGCGCGCGAATTTGAATCAATTTGCGCGCGCTTGCACTTCTCCTGGTCTCGACGTTTTATACTCACGAAACGGAAATGAGTGCCAATCAACACGTGGCCCACACATTTGGGTCACCAACGAGAAAGGTAAGGCTGTGCCGTACAACCTTTTTGCTGAGTTCGCTAGTACCTGCCTCATGATTCTCTTCGGCGTGGGCGTCCACTGCGACGAGGTCCTCAAGGGTACCAAGTACCGCGGCTCGGGCCACCTGTTTGCCATCACCACCTGGTCGTTCGGCATCTCCGTCTGCCTGTTCATCTTTGGCGGCGAGATCTGCATGAACCCCGCCATGGCGCTCTGTCAGGCCTTCCTCGGCCTCATTCCCTGGTCGAGCCTCGTGCCGTACTGGATTGCCGAGATGCTCGGTGGCTTCTGCGGTGCCGCCATCATCTGGTTCATGTACGCCGATGACTTCAAGGCGTCCGAGGAGACGGTTGACCCTATCGCCGTCCGCAACATCTTCTCCACCAACCCCACGAAGGAGTCTTACGACCTCCCGCGCAACTTCTTCATCGAGGCCTTCGACACCTTCATCTTCCTCACGGGCATCCTCTGCATCGCCAGCCGTGGCGGCGACAACCTCATCATGATCGCCATCTCCGTGGGCCTGCTCGTCTGGGCCATCGGCATGGGCCTTGGCGGCGTGACGGGCTTCGCCATGAACCAGGCGCGTGACCTTGGTCCCCGCATGGCCTACCAGTTGCTCCCCATCGGCAACAAGGCCGACAACAACTGGAAGTACGGCCTGCTTGTGCCGGGTATCGCCCCGTTCGTGGGCTCCGTCTGCGCGGCCCTGTTCGTCACCAACGTGCTCGGCCTCTTCTAGGCTCGAGCTGCAACAACGGTTTGTGAGCGCGTCTCGCTTCGACGGGGCGCGCTTTTTTGTGCGAGCGTCGCGCGGCAACCTCGCCGTCTGCGCCGCGGCCGAGGCGAGCCCCGAGGTGCAGGGCATCTTCGCCGGTGCTGGCCCAGACGGTGCTGCCGGTTTTACTCCCTACGCCTGAGCCGCAGCCGCGTCGATGACCGCCTGGGCCACGCGCAGGCCGTCGGTGGCCGCACTCATGATGCCGCCGGCATAGCCCGCCCCCTCGCCGCAGGGGTAGAGCCCTGCGTGCGAGACGCTCTGCAGGTCTGCCCCGCGCGTCACGCGCACCGGCGAGCTCGAGCGGCTCTCCACGCCCGTGAGCACGGCCTCCGCGCTATCGAATCCCCGCAGGTGCCGAGCCATGTCCGGGATGGCCGCGCGCAGCGTCTTCACAATATAGGGCGGCAGGCACCCCTCCACGGAACCCCAGGCAACGCCGCGCGGGTAGGTGGGTGTCACGTGCCCCGGCCCGCTGGAAGCCGTGCCGGCCAGGAAGTCTCCCACCAGCTGCGCCGGCGCCACGAAGCCGCCCCCGCCCAGCTCAAAGGCCGAGCGCTCGCACTGGCGCTGCAGCTCTACGCCGGCGAGCACGTCGTCGCCGGGAAGGTCAGTTGCCAGCACGTTGGCGAGCAGGCCGGAATTGGCGTTGGTGCCCGCGCGCGCCGCGAGGCTCATGCCGTTCGTCACCACGCCGCCTGGCTCGCTGGCCGCTGCCACCACATAGCCACCCGGGCACATGCAGAACGAGAACGCGCTCCGGCCGCTCGGCAGGTGGCTCACCAGCTTGTACGGCGCGGCGCCCAGTGCGGGATGGCCGGCCGAGGGGCCATACTGCGCGCGGTCCACGTCTGCCTGCAGGTGCTCGATGCGCACGCCCATGGCAAACGTCTTGCGCTCCATCGTCACGCCCAGGCCGCGTAGCAGCTCAAAGACGTCGCGTGCCGAGTGCCCGCATGCGAGCACCACCTGGCTCGCGGCAATGCGCTCCTCAACGAGAAGGCCGCTTTCCTCGCGGCGCTCGAGCCGCACGGCCGACACGCGTCGCGTGCGTCCCGCAGCCACGGCGTACGTCTCGGCGCCGGCAGAGAACTCAATCCCCGCGAGCCTCGTGCGTGTCCTCACCTCGCCGCCCAGCTCGACTATGCGCCGGCAGATACCGTCCACCACGCGCGGCAGCACGTCCGAGCCGATGTGTGGCTTGGCGTCCCAGCCAATCTCAGGCTGGGCACCCGCCCCCACGAACGTGTCGAGCACCAAGCGGTGCAGCGGGCTCTTGGTGCCCGTGGTGAGCTTGCCGTCCGAGAAGGTGCCCGCGCCGCCCGCGCCAAACTGGATGTTGCTCTCGGGGTCGAGCATGCCCGTCTTGTTGAAGCGGCTCACGGCCTCGCCGCGACGCGCGGCGTCATCTCCGCGCTCTACCAGCAGCGGCTCCATGCCGGCCGAGGCTAGCGCCAGGGCGCAGAACAGGCCTGCGCAGCCGGCGCCCACCACCACGGGCCGGGCACCCGTGCCAAGCGCCACGCGAGCCGGCAGCGTGGGGGAGCTGGGCGCGATGATACGCAGGCCGCGCTCGTCCCGGCGGCGCGCCAGCTTGGCGAGCGTGGTGCGCTCGACCCGCTCGCCGCCGCGGAGCTGGGCGCGCACGGTGTAGGTGAGGTGCACGGCGCTCTTCTTGCGGGCGTCGATGGAGCGGCGGTGCAGCTCGACGCCCAGCAGGCCGTCGGGTGCCACATGCAGGCGCTTGAGCACCGCGGCGCGAATCACGGCGCGTTCGGTCTCGGGCGTGCCGTCGAGCTTGGCGAGCGGAATGTTCAGGTTGGAGATCTCAATCATGCGGGCAGTCCTCACCGCGCGGGGAGGGCAAGCCTCCGGGGATGTGTGCACCCCTTAATTGTATAGGCGCGCGACGCCCTGCAAGATTGGCATGTCCATGACCACTCGCTTCATTCAGCCCAAAATTGGCATGGCCGACAACCCGTATGACGAGGACGGCAACGAGGAGGACGCCGACAAGACCAAGACCTACGGCTACGGTCTCGACATCCTTAACCGTGATATCGCACGGCTTGGTTACGCGTCCTGCCAGACGCTCTCGGCCACCTCGCGGATGAGGTCCACCTTGGCCCACTGCTCGGCCTCCGTGAGGATGTTGCCCTCCTCCGTGGATGCAAAGCCGCACTGCGGCGAGAGGCAGAGCTGGTCCAGCGGCACGTACCTCTCGGCCTCCTTGATGCGGGCGCGCAGGGCGTCGGCGTCCTCCAGGCCCGGCTCCTTGGACGTTACGAGGCCCAGCACCACGCGCTGATTGGCGATGTGTGCGAGCGGCTCAAAGTCGCCGGCGCGGTCGGAGTCGTACTCCAGGAAGAAGCCGTCCACCTTGCAGTTCTCGAACAGCGTCTTGGCCACTGGGTCATAGCCGCCGGAGGAGAACCAGGTGGAGCGGAAGTTGCCGCGGCAGATGTGCATGGTGACCACCATGTCGGCCGGCTTGGCCTCGAGCGCCTCGTTGATCATCTCGACGTACTTGCGCTGGATCTTGGCGATGTCCAGGCCGCGGGCCTCGTAGGCGGCGCGCTTCTGGGCGTCGCAGAACTCGCCCCAGCTCGTGTCGTCCAACTGCAGGTAGCGGCAGCCGTGGTCGTCGAACTTGCGGATGGCGTCGGCGTAGGCCTCGGCGATGTCGTGGTAGAGCAGGTCCTCGTCTGCGGCATAGCGCTCGATGGGCTGGTAGTTCTCCTCGCGCACGCAGCAGATGAGGTGCAGCATGGAGGGGGAGGGAATGGTCTGCTTCACGAGGGCGTCGCCGGCGACGGACTTCATAAAGTCGAAGTGCGCCAGGAACGGGTGCTCGCCAAAGCTCGGCTTGTCGGCGATGACCACCGTGGCGGCCTTGGGCTGGTGGCCCTGGAAGTGGACGCTCCAGTGCTCGGCCGTGACCTCCTGGACGCCGCCGAGCTCGGCGAGGAAGTCCAGGTGCCAGTAGCGGCGGCGGAACTCGCCGTCGGTCACGGCGCGAAGGCCATGGGCCTTCTGCTTGGCAACGAGGTCGCGGATGGCCTCGTCGGTGACGACCTCGAGCGCGGCTTCGTCGATGAGGCCGGCCTTGTGGTCGGCACGCGCCTGCTTGAGGACGTCCGGGCGTAGGAAGCTGCCAACGACGTCGTATCGGAACGGGGCGTGGGTGGATGCCATGTGAGTCTCCTTTGTCGAGGTAACTTGACCAGTATTTCACGGGCGAGGGCAGCGGACCACAGCGCGTTGCGTATGCGAGCGCATAGGCTAAGACTATGGTGTGCGACTTAGGGCGTGGTCTGGGCGATGCGGCTACAAGAAGGGCCCGGCTGGCGAGTCACTGCCAGCCGGGCCCTTTGGGCGAGTCTGTGGGCCTGGACTACTTCACGGCTTCGAAGCCACGCTCGAGGTCGGCGATGATGTCGTCGACGTGCTCGGTGCCGATGGAGAGGCGAATCGTGTTCGGCTTGATGCCGGCGGCCAGCAGCTCGGCCTCGGTGAGCTGGGAGTGCGTGGTGGACGCCGGGTGAATCACGAGGCTCTTCACGTCGGCGACGTTGGCAAGCAGGCTGAAGAGCTGCAGGCTCTCGGTGAACTTCTTGGCGCGCTCGGCGTCGCCCTTGATCTCGAAAGTGAAGATTGAGGCGGCTCCGTTGGGATAGAACTTGTCGTAGAGCTCCTTGGCGTGGCCGGTGGCAAGGCTCGGGTGGTTGACGGCCTCGACGTCATCGCGGCCGTTCAGGAACTCGACGACCTTGAGGGCGTTCTCGACGTGGCGCTCGACGCGCAGGGACAGCGTCTCGAGGCCCTGGAGCAGGATGAACGCGTTGAACGGAGAGAGCGTGGCGCCCTGGTCGCGGAGCAGGGTGGCGCGGGCCTTGGTGACGTAGGCAGCGGCGCCCACGGCCTCGGTGAAGACAACGCCGTGGTAGCTCGGGTTGGGCTTGGCGACGCCGGGGAACTTGTCGGCCTGCGCGGCCCAGTCGAACTTGCCGCCGTCGACGATGTAGCCGCCCATGGCCGTGCCGTGGCCGCCCACGAACTTGGTGGCGGAGGCCACGACGATATCGGCGCCGTGCTCGAGCGGGCGGAACAGGTACGGGGTGGAGAACGTGTCGTCCACGATCAGAGGCACGCCGGCGGCGTGGGCGACCTCGGCCCAGGCCTCGATGTCGAGGACGTCGGAGTTGGGGTTGCCGAGGGTCTCGGCATAAAGGAGCTTGGTGTTGGGCTTAACGGCGGCCTTTACGGCTTCGATGTCCGCGGGGTCCACGAACGTGGCGGAAAGCCCCTGCTCGGCGAGGGTGTGCTCGAAGAGGTTGAGCGTGCCGCCGTAGAGGTTGGTGGACGCCACGATGTGGTCGCCGGAGGTGGCGATGTTCTGGACGGCGATCGTGATGGCGGCGGAGCCCGTGGCAACGCCGAGGCCGCCCACACCGCCCTCGAGCGCGTTGATGCGCTCCTCGAAGATGGAGACGGTGGGATTGGTGAGGCGAGAGTAGATGTTGCCCGGCTCGGTGAGGCCAAAGCGGCCGGCAGCGGTGGCGGAGTCCTTGAAGACGTAGGAGCTCGTGAGGTAGATGGGTACCGCGCGGGAGTCGGTGGCGGAGTCCGGGGCCTCCTGGCCGGCGTGGACCTGCAGGGTCTCGAAGTGGAAGGTCTTCTCGGTCTCGGGGGTGATGGCGGGCATGTGCTCCTCCTTGGGTTGGGGCCGCTGTGGCCGTGCATGCGTTCTAGTGTACGAGGGTAGGGGTGGTTCGTGGCGCGGGGGGAGCCGCAGTGGGCACAAAAACGCGCCCAGCAGCTCAGGGCTCCCGGGCGCGGGTGGGATGTCTGTGCCGACTTGGCAACGCGAGGTTGCCGGGCTAGGCCACAGAGCGGGAAGGCGCCCGGGAGCACTGCATTCGCAGACACATCATGGTGGTGGTGTTACGGGTCATCACGTTCATGGGGCACCTCCCTCGGTTGGTTGCGACAGCGTGCTGCCGGCTGTTGGCTGCGACGACACATGTGCTCGTCAGTGCCTATGTAGGCGCGTGTGCCGCGTTATGCTTGCCTTGTTTGCTGTTCCGTCCAGGCGTGGTGCGCTTTCGTTCGTCTCTGCGAAGTACCTCCGCGTCTCGCTTGGCTGAGGATGTTATACGCCGACGTTTATAGATGGTCAATACCCTACCGGGTTAATAGGTATTAACAATCTGTTACGCGGATGGCAGGGGCTCGGCGCACCGAAGCCGGCCACGCGCGCCAAGCGCCACTACGTCTGGGTCCATTGCTTCCGTCGCGGGCGGCCTGTGTCGTTCGAGCTCTCGCGGTTCCGTTGTGTCGTTCGAGCTCCGCGGTTCCGGTATCCCTTGTTTATTTTTTGCGAGTGTGAAGTGGGTTTTGGCGAGTGACCAAGTAGCTGATAGACATGGCACTTCGTCTACCTCGTATTTTGCAGGCGTCGATACTTGGCTACCCCCGAAAAGCCACTTCACAGACGGAAGAATAAAACAAGGGATACCTTGAACAGAGCGAGTCGGTACTCCTTTGCGCCTGAACTCGCGGCTTTTCTGCGGCGTTTGCGCTGGCGTTGTACGGGGCTGCTAGAGTCAGGCTTAGCAAAACGAGGTCGGGAGACATATGTATTGCAATCATTGCGGTGCCGAGCTGCCGGACGGCGCGATGTTTTGCACCCTTTGCGGTGCGCGCGTCTATTCTGACGGCGACAGGCCTAAGGCAGAGGGCGAGGCAAAGACCTTCGGTTGGTCTGACGAGGACGGCAAGATGGCCGTTCACGCGCTTGATGACGAGACGCCGGTGGATGAAGCCGCGGGCGAGGGGAGGCCGGGCGGAAGGGGCGCCGTAATTGCCGGCGACGCCGTGGGTAACGGCGACGAGTCCGGTGCCGGTGTGCCCGGCCCCACGCAGGTGGTTGACGACGCATTCCCCGCTGGCCGCGAGACCGTTGAGGTGACTATGGTCCAGCCGCCGGTTCAGACCTGGCGCCCGGGTGACGCGCCCGTCGCCGTTGCACAGACAGACGTCGTGCCTCCCAGTGCCGTCCCGGGCACGATCTCGCAGGGGGCCGTGCCCTACCAGCCACTGTCACCGCTTGCGGGCAACCCTCGCTTCAATGGGGGATACCAGCGGCAATATCAAACCGCGAGCCAACAGGCGGGCTATCGTACCCCTGGGCAGAAGGCCGCGCAGCAGCCTGTCGCCTACGAAGTCCCCGGTCAGCAGGGCGGCTATCAGGTGTCTGGCTATCAAGGAGGAACTCAGCCACGCTACAAGTCGGTGCCCCAGCAGCCTGGTTACCAGGCGGGTCATGAGGCGGGCATTCCCGCGCCCGCCGGGCACATGAAGGACTATCGCACGCCGGCAATCGTCTGCGCCTGCGTGGCCGTCATAGCCACCTGCGGCGTTGCCGTGGCCATGATGCTCAAGCCCCCGCGGCCCGTCGACGGCGCCAACGCGGCAACTGCCGCTGCGGCCACCACCGAGGCAGCCGCCATAGAAGCTGCCGCAACGGAGGCCTCCACAACGGTGCCGGCAGACACCGCCGCTGCCGCGACGACTGCCTCCACAAGCGCCGCCACAACCAACTCGAGCGGCACCACAACCACGTCTGCTGCGCCTGCCACCTCGGACTTTACGTATTCCAACGACCGCTACGGCTACTCCATCGAGATTCCTGCCGGCTTCGCCCAGACGGAGACCGCCGCGAACGGCGCTGGCGTCGTCTTCACCAACCCATCCACGGACATGCGCATCACGGTCGCCGGCAACAACAACGCCACGGGAGAGACGGTCGACAGCGTGCATGCCGCCAACTCCGCCGGCCACGACACGTCCTACGAGGCCAAGGGCAGCACGTGGAGCGTCGTTTCCTACTTCGACGGCGACCGCGACGTCTACGTGAAGACCTACGTGGGGTCGGGCAGCACCTACACGGTGACCTTCTCGTACCCCATCTCGCAGAAGGACGCCTGCGACGCGATCCTCGAGCGCGTCGTCACTACCGCGCATCCCGGGGACCTCTCCTCGAGCCACTAGCTCTGAGACTTATTGTCCGCAATGCGAGATAGGCTGCTGCCAAGTGCCGGGGAGCCTTTGGCGCGGATGCCGAGGCCAGGACGAGGGGAGCGGCCATGTTTGAGGCGGTTACGAGGCACGTCGGCGAGATCGAAAGCGCGCGCGAACGCATGGCGGCGACGGAGAACCCGTACGAGCGCGTGCCGCTCGAGGCCTACGCCTGGATTCCCGACTTCGAGCGCGCCGGCTTGGCCGACCCCCGCTGCTTTTCCACGCTCGAGAGCTTTGGCGTGGACGTGGGGTCTGGCTGGGCAAGCCTCGATGCCCGCGCCATGGACTATAGGCTCGTGCTCGCCCTGCTCACGTTCATCTGGCGTGCGGACAGGATGAACGAGACCGTGGTCGTGGATGCGGTGCGGACGGGCTTGCTCGAGGGCCTGCTCGAGAATCTTGCGGAGCTGGATGAGGGTGTCTGGGCTGCCGGGCGGGTGGCGTAGCGCTTGTTTTCGTATCCCGTTTCCGTGATGGGCCGCAAGGCTGCGCTATCCTCGATTCGCCGCAAGTGACGTGCCCGCAGGCCCGCGTGAGACGGTCTGGTAGAGAAAAACCGGCTCAGGGCCAGTGGATGCGCCCGATCGTCCGCGGGACGGCAGAAGCTACGACCCCGGAAGCTACGTCCCCGTGAGAGGGCGGGCACGCGCCTGAGCGCGCCAGCGCGAGGCACGCCCTAAGCGCCGATAAGTACTCTAGTATCAAGATTGACGCGCCTGAGCGCGCCCGCGCGAGACACGCCTTCCCAGCATTGGGGGAAACGGCCCCAGACGTACCCGCGCATCAGCCAATAACTCCCAGCAAAGGAGCCCCATGGCCTTCGTGCATCTGCATAACCACACGGACTACTCCATGCTCGACGGCGCCACGCGTGTCGCCGAGATGGTGAGGCGCGCAGTGGACCAGAAGATGCCGGCCGTGGCCATCACGGACCATGGCTACATGTACGGCGTGCCAGACCTGGACCTCGCCTGCGCCGGCTACAACCACAAGCAGGCCGACTGGCAGCAGTGGTTCCACGACAAGGACAACTACGCCAAGGGCCGCGAGATTCACGTCCCCGACAAGGACGAGGAGCCTGAGGCCTATGCCCAGTGGGAGCGCGACGTGGCCGCCTACGAGGCCGGCGACGAGGCGCTCTCCACCTGCAAGCCCACGCCGCTCATCAAGCCCATCTTCGGCTGCGAGGCCTACTTCACGCCGGACAACACCCTCGCACGTGACAGGAAGCCCGAGCTTTACCACATGATCCTGCTCGCCAAGAACGAGACGGGCTACATCAACCTCATGCAGATGATGAGCGACGCGGCGGTGCGGGGCTTCTACTACAAGCCCCGCACCACGCTGGACATGCTCAAGGAGCACGCCGAGGGCGTCATCTGCACCTCGGCCTGCGTCTCGGGCATCATCCCGCGCCACATCCTGAACGGCCAGCCCGACGAGGCGCTCAAGTGGGCCCGCACCTTCAAGGAGATCTTTTCCCCCGGCGACTTCTACATCGAGATCCAGGACCACGGCCTCACCTTCGAGAACGGCATGACGGACCGCCAGCTCGACGAGCAGCTCGTGCAGCTGGCCCGCTCGCTGGACCTCAAGGTCATCGCCACGAACGACTTCCACTACCTCACGCGCGACGACGCGCCGGTGCAGGACCTCATGATGTGCATCGGCATGAACGCCAAGGTGGACGACGACAACCGTATGCGCATGGAGGGCTCGGAGTTCTACATGAAGACCGAGGAGGAGATGCGCGAGCTCTTCTCCTGGTGCCCGGAGGCCTGCGACAACACGCTCGAGATCGCTGACAAGTGCAACGTCGAGCTGGACTGGGACTCCATGATCCTCCCGAAGTTCCCGCTGCTCGACCCGGGCGAGACCCACGAGAGCCAGTTCCGTCGCGAGTGCGAGGAGGGCCTGGCCAAGCGCTACGGCGACGACTGGGCCACCCAGACCATCGGTGGCGTCAACGTCAAGGAGCGCTTCGAGTACGAGTACAAGATCATCTGCGACAAGGGCTTCGCGGCCTACTTCCTGATCGTGCAGGAGTACGTGCGCTGGGCCAAGCAGAACGGCATCGGCGTGGGTCCCGGCCGAGGATCTGCCGCTGGCGCCCTCGTTGCCTACGCCATGGACATCACCACGTTCGACCCGCTGTCCAACGGCCTGATGTTCGAGAGGTTCCTCTCCCCGCAGCGCACCGAGATGCCCGATATCGACATGGACTTCGACGACGAGCGCCGCCTGGAGGTGGTGGACCACGTCCGCCAGCTCTATGGCCCCGAGAAGGTCACGCACGTCATCACCTACTCCACCATCAAGGCCAAGCAGGCCATCAATGACGCCGCACGCGTGCTGGACTACCCGGTCTTCATGGGTCAGAAGCTCTCCAAGATGATCAGCGCGGCTCCCAACGCCACGCTCAAGTCCACGATGGAGAAGGTGGCCGGCAAGGAGGACCAGTTCTCGCAGGACTTCGTGGACGCCTACCACTCAGACCCGGACGCGCGCCGCATCATCGACAGCGCCCTCTCGCTCGAGGGACTCATCCGCGGCGAGGGCGTGCATGCCTGCGCCGTCCTCATCTGCCGAGACCCCGTCAATGAGCACGTGCCCACCAAGCTCGACACCAAGGGCGGCGTGGAGATCACCCAGTACGAGGGCCACACCGTGGCCGACATGGGCCTGCTCAAGATGGACTTCCTGGGCCTGCGCACGCTCACGGTGCTCAGCCGCGCCAAGGCCAACATCAAGGCCAACTACGGCCTGGACATCAACCTGGACGAGATTCCCTTCGATGACCCGGCCATCTACAAGCTTCTGGGCTCGGGTAACACGGCGGGCGTCTTCCAGGTCGAGTCCGGCGGCATGACGGCCACGATCAAGGGCATGCAGCCCACCGAGTACAAGCACATCGTCGCTCTCATCGCCCTCTACCGCCCGGGCCCGCTCGGCGCCGGCATGGTGGACTCCTACATCAAGCGCATGAATGGCAAGGAGCCCGCGGTCTCCTATGACCCGCGCCTGGACGACATCCTGGGCGAGACCTACGGCACCATGGTCTACCAGGAGCAGGTCATGCTCATCTCCGTCGAGATGTGCGGCTTCTCCAAGGGCGAGAGTGACTCGCGCATCCGCAAGCCGGTGGCCAAGAAGAAGATCAAGCTCCTCACGAGCACCGTCTTCCACTGGGAGGACGGAAGCGACGAGACCACCTATGACCACTGGATGAACGGCGCGGTCAAGAACGGCTACAAGCGCGAGGTTGCGCAGAAGATCTGGGACGACGTCTTGGAGTTCGCGTCCTACGCGTTCAACAAGTCGCACTCCGCCGGCTACGCCATCCTCGTCATGCAGACGGCCTGGCTCAAGGCCCACTATCCCAACGAGTTCATGGCGGCCGTCCTTACCTCCTACACGGGCAAGACGGAGAAGATCGTGCACTACGTCTCCGCCTGCCGCCACGAGGGCATCGACATCCTGCCGCCAGACATCAACGAGTCCGGCACCATGTTCACGGCCGTCAAGGAGGGCGTGCGCTTCGGCCTCGCCGGCATCCGCGGCGTGGGCGAGGGCGTGGCCGAGACCATCATCGCCGAGCGCGAGAAGGGCGGCCCGTTCAAGAACCTGCACGAAATGGTGGAGCGCGTGGACCCGAGCCAGTGCAACCGCCGCGTGGTGGAGGCCCTCATCAAGGCAGGCGCCTTCGACTCCACGGGTTACACGCGAATGCAGCTCATGGGCTTCGTGGACAAGAACAATCCCGAGAACATCATGGACGCGGCGGCCAAGCGCCAGAAGGACCGCGCGGCCGGCCAGGTCTCGATGTTCGATATGTTCGCCGACGTGGAGGACTCCGGCTTTGAGAACGACGTGCCCGAGCCCGACGGCATCGAGTGGGACCGCTCGCTCAAGCTGGCCCAGGAGCGCGAGGTGCTGGGCATCTACGTCTCCGACCACCCGTTGCGCCCGTACGAGTACGCCCTCTCCAAGGCGCGCGACTACACCATCACGCAGGTGCTCACCGGCTTTGAGAAGACCACGGTCACCGGCGAGGTGAAGCATGTGGACGTGAGCGGCGAGAAGACCATCTGGCTCGCCGGCATGGTCTCGGGCGTGCAGAAGCGCACCACCAAGAACGGTGACCCCATGGCCATCGTGTCGCTCGAGGACATGGAGAACGAGATCGATGTGGTCGTGTTCCCCAAGACATACAAGAAGTGCGCCGCGGTGTTGGCGGGCCAGGTGGACGAGACGGGCGAGCAGGCCGGCGACATCTTCGTGCGCGTGATGGGCCGCGTGGACAGGAGCGACCGCGGCGACCAGTTCCTCGCGAGTGCCATCGAGCCGCTCGAGCTCTCGGACAAGACGAACCAGCCCAAGGTCCTCGAGGTGATGCTGGAGTCCTGCGCCCTTTCGCGCATGCTGCTGGAGCGGCTTCAGGGTGTGTTCGAGCTGCACCCGGGCATGGATCGCGTGGAGCTGTTCGTTGACAGCGCCGACGGCAACCGCCTGCGCATGGAGGTACCGGCCAAGGTGGACGCCAAGAACGTGATGCTCATGGCCCGCGTGCAGGACCTCGTGGGCAAGGACGGCGTGGCCATCGTCGCGTAGCGGGATAGTTGTTGGACAGCGGACGTGCCTGTCGTTTTCGAATCAGTCTCGGGCGTGGACGCGTCCCATCGTGCTGACGCCTGCCGCGCTTGATGCCGGCCGCGTTCGACCCCTGGCGTGTTCTCCCGTCCTTCGGGAGCAAATGCTACAATCTGACTAGCATTTGCTCCCGCGGGCTTAGCAACCGCGTCCCGTGGGCATACAATGACATAAGGCCATCCGGGGAAAGGTGGCCGGCGGCGGGCCGCGGGCTCGCCGCATCGAGAGAGGAGCCATTATGGGTCTCAAGTTCTACAAGTGTGCCAAGTGTGGCGAGGTCGTCTACAAGGTCGTCGAGGGCTCCTGCACCCCGCAGTGCTGTGGCGTGCCGATGGTCGAGCTCAAGGCCAACACCACCGACGCCGCCACCGAGAAGCACGTGCCGGCACTGTCCGTCGACGGCAACAAGCTGGTCGTGAAGGTGGGCGAGGTCGCTCACCCCATGCTCGACGAGCACTACATCAACTTCGTCGCCCTTGAGCGTGCCGACGGCTCCGTGACCTTCAAGTACCTCAAGCCGGGCGAGGCCCCCGAGGCCACGTTCTGCAAGCCGTCTGCAGACACCACGGTCTACGAGTATTGCAACCTGCACGGTCTGTGGAAGGCCGAGTACAAGGCCTAGCCTTTGCGAGGCGCGCGCCAGGCGGGGCCGGAAGGCCTGCCCCCGCGCTCTCGACGGAACGTCACGCAGGTGAGCTCTCACGGCGGGCGGTCCAAGGGGTCGAGTACGAGCATGAGCCCGGGCGGGCGTCGGGGAAGGACCCGGCGCCCGCCCTTTCGTCATATGTGGGCGAGGAGCCTGAGGAGCATCCATGAAGATTGCCGTCGCGCAGATGAATACCAGGGCCGGGGACTTCGACGCCACGGTCGAGCGCATGCTCGCCTATGGCAGGCGCGCCAAAAGCCTGGGGGCAGACCTGCTCGTGTTCCCCGTGCCCGCCCTCATGGGGCTCGAGCCGGGCGCCCTGACCCAGGCGGAGGCGTATGTCGCCGACGCCGCCGAGGCCATGACCAAGCTGGCGCACGGCCTCGAGGTGCCGAGCCTCGTGCCGTTCATGTTCGACGCGGACGGCATGACCGCCTCGGACGTGGCGCTCGTGCGGGATGGGGAGACGATTCCCCTCGCGTTTGCCACGTGGCTCTCCGGTGCCGGCGACCAGGGCGTCTCCGCGCTCGCGCAGAATATCCGCGAGGCCTCCGGCACCCAGAACCTAGCGGACGAGATGATTGACCTCGCTGAGGAGGTTGGCCCGGCGTCCTCCGCGTTGGGGCCTGCGGTGGTCCAGATCTCGGGCGTGGACGTGGGCATCGCGCTCACCTACGACGACCTTGACTCCTTTGCGCTCGGCGACGCTGCGGCGGACGTGGTCTGTTACCTGCCCATGGACGGCTTCAACACGGACGACGAGGCCAGTTGCCTGGCCCCCGCGGTGGCGGACGGGTGCTTTCTCAGCGAGGCCTCCGAGGCAAACTCCTGGCTCGTGGCGGCCAATGCCGTGGGCGCCTACGAGGACGCCGTCTACTGCGGCGGGAGCTTTGTGCTGTCGCCCTGGGGCGAGCTTGCGGCCGCAGCACCGTCATTTGTGGAGGACCTGCTGGTCTGCGGCGTGGACGTGCTGTCCGAGGGTCCTCTGGCGGAGGCCGCCAGGCCTGCGGGCTACGATCGCTCGCGCTTCCTGTGGGACGCCTGCGCCCTCGCCACGCGCGACCAGGTAGAGAAGCGCGGGCTTGCCGGGGCTGCCGTGGTGCTCGACGGCACGCTGTCATCGGCCGCCGTGGCGGCGCTCGCCGTGGACGCGCTGGGTCCGATGCGCGTGAGCGCGCTCGTGTGCACCCAGGACGGGCCCTCGCTCGCGGATGCGCGCGCCACGGCCCGTAGCCTGCGGATTCGCGACGTGGACGAGCTTTCTGCCCGTGAGCTCGAGCGTGTGGTAACCATGCTTGGCGGTGAGGCGGATGCAAGCGAGCTGGCCGCGGGCCTCGTGCAGGCGCGCCTGGGCTCCATGGCACGGGCGGGGTCTCTGCTGGCGCTCTCCGCCGATGACAAGACCTCGCTCGCCGTTGGGTTGGGAGAGGGCAGCCCGGCGCCGGTGTGCCGGGCGGACGCCTTTGCGCCCTTTGGCGACGTGTACCGCTCGGACGTGCAGCGGCTCGCGCGCTACCGAAACGCCATCTCGCCGGTGATTGCGCTCGGCTCGGTGGCCCGCGTGATAGTGCCTTCCGGCCTGGGCGTGGAGGAGGGCACGACGCGCCCCGAGCTTGCCGTGAGCCGTCTCGACGCCGTGTTGCTCACGCATGTCGACCGAGGCGGAACGGGTGGCTACGCCATCTCGGGCCTCGATGAGGACGTGGTGCTGCGCATCTTTGCGCGCGTGCGCGCCTGCGAGGCGGCGCGCCGCTCGGGCCCGCGCTACCCGGTGGTCTCCGCGCGCTCCCTCGGCGAGATGGAGACGCCCGTCGCCGATGCCTGGCGAGACCGTGGCCACTCCGGCGCTCCCGAGGCGCCCGGCCCCGAGGACCTTGCCGAGGCGCTGGACGAGATTGCCCAGTCACTCTCCTCACTGGGGCTTGGTGGGTCCGATGGGGACGGGCCGGAGCAGCCGGTCGCCTCGGGCGAGGTACCCCAGGGACTCTCTGAGGTGATGGGATTCCTGCAGGACCTCTCTGCCGGAAACCGCCTGCGCAGACAGGGAGGCAAGGGGTCCGGTGGCGCCCCCGGCTCCGAGGGACCCTGGTTCGGGTTGTTCTCGGACAACTAGCCGCGTCGTCGTAGCTGCGCAGACACCATCCCGTGCGTCTGACGGCCCCTCGCAGCCCTCGGCTGCGAGGGGCCGACCGCATGAGACGCCCGACGGCGAGGGTGGACGTCATCACCCTTGCTCACGAAGGCAGCCTCCTCATCGACTTCGTGTCTGGCGGCAAGACCGCACAACCCTCGCTCTCGAGGGACGATCCCTCGCCCGGTCCGTGCTATAGTGGAACGCATGTTCGTTATTGGCTCCGCTGACGACAGGCGGGGCCCAGGTAGGCGGGAGGGGGCGCATGGTCGTCATCGGCATAGACCCAGGATTGGCTAACACGGGTTGGGGCGTGATCGAGACACGGGGCTCGCTCATGCGGGCCCGCGCATATGGCTGCATCCACACGGAGGCAGACGTGGCGCTCAACCTGCGCCTCGGCACTATCTGCGCGCAGCTCTCCGAGGTCATCGGGCGCTACAGGCCAGAGAGCGTGGCCATCGAGGACATCTACTTTGGCCAGAACACGCGCTCGGCCATCCTCACCGCCCAGGCCCGTGGCGCCGCCCTCGTGGCATGCGCCCAATGCGGCGTGGACGTGGGCAGCTACACCCCGATGCAGATCAAGCAGGCCGTGGTGGGGACGGGCGCGGCGGACAAGCGCCAGGTCACCTACATGGTGCGCAGCGTCCTTGAGCTCGACCACGACCCCAAGCCAGACCATTGCGCGGATGCCCTCGCGGCTGCCGTGTGCCATGCCAACCTGAGCCGCACCTTCGCGGCCAGCGCCGCCGTGGACGGCGAGGCGGCTCGTACGCTCGTGGCGGCGCGCGCCGGCGCGGTGGCGTCCACCGAGCACGACCGGGGCCGGATGGGCCAGGCCCCCCTTGCCGCGGCAAGCCAGACCAGAAAGGCCAGCATATGATTGTCCAGCTCACAGGCACCCTCGTGGAGGTGACGGCCACCCACGTGGTGCTCGATGTCCAGGGCGTTGGCTACGAGCTTGGCGTGTCGGGCGCCACGTCGTCGTCGCTGCCGCAGGTGGGGACGCCTGGCGTCACCCTGCTCACTCGCATGCTCGTCCGCGAGGACTCGCTCGCGCTCTTTGGCTTTGCCTCCCGCGAGGAGCGCGCGCTGTTCGACCGCCTCTGCGCCATTTCCGGCGTGGGCCCCAAGCTCGCGCTCTCGGTGCTCTCCACCTTCACGCCCAACCAGCTTGCGGGCGTGGTGGCGGCAGAGGACGCCGGCATGATGGCCACGGTGCCGGGCGTGGGCAAGAAGCTCGCAGGTCGCCTGCTGCTGGAGCTCGAGGGTGTCTTCGCGAAGGACCCCACGCTGCTGGGCCTTGCCACTGCGGCGGCACTGCCCATGCGCGGCGGTGCCGGGACGGTTGCCGTCGCCTCCGCCGCCAGCGGCCCGAGCGGCCTGGAGGCAGATGTCGCCGGCGCGCTGCTTGCCATGGGCTTCACGAGCGAGGAGGCGTCACTTGCGCTTGAGGGCTACGAGGAGGCCGGCTGCACCACCACCAAGGCAGCGCTCGAGTACGCGCTCAAACGCCTCGGGAGGAGGTCGTGATGTGGGAGGCAGACCCCAGCCAGGACCTCTTTGGTGACGCTGGCGGGGCGCGCCCGCCCGTGGGCCAGCCGCCCGCGCGTGACCCGGGCGCCCCGCGTCCCGTCACGGCCGACCTCACTGCTGAGGACTTGGACGTTGACCGTACGCTCCGTCCGCAGACGCTCGAGGAGTACTGCGGCCAGCAGCGCGTGCGCCAGAACCTGCGGGTGCTTATCGAGGCGGCCAAGAGCCGTCACGAGCCACTGGACCACGTGATCTTCTCGGGGCCCCCGGGCCTGGGCAAGACGACGCTCGCCGCCGTCGTCGCCAACGAGATGGGGTCTAAGCTTCACACCACGAGCGGTCCCGCCATCGAGCGCACGGGAGACCTCGCGGCCATCCTCACTAACCTCGAGGCGGGCGACGTGCTCTTCATCGACGAGATTCACCGCCTCAACCACAACGTGGAGGAGGTCCTGTACCCGGCGATGGAGGACTTCTTCCTGGACATCGTCATTGGCAAGGGCCCAGCGGCACGCTCCATCCGCCTCGACATCCCGCGCTTCACGCTCATCGGAGCCACAACGCGTACGGGCTTGCTCACGGGCCCGCTCCGCGACCGCTTTGGCATCTCGTTTCGCCTGGACTACTACACGGTGGAGGAGCTCGCCCAGATCGTGGAGCGCTCGGCCGGCATCCTGGGCGTGCGGATAGACCACGACGCGGCGCTGGAGGTGGCAAGCAGGAGTCGCGGCACGCCGCGCCTTGCGAATCGCCTGCTCAAGCGCGTGCGCGACTATGCGCAGGTTCGTGCCGGCGGGGCCGTTACGGCAGAGGTTGCGGCGGAGGCCATGAGCTTCTTCGAGATCGACGAGCTTGGCCTGGATTGGATGGACACCAAGATTCTCACGGCGCTCGCGGCGACCTTCCGCGGCCGCCCCGTGGGCCTGTCCACCATAGCGAGCTCGGTAGGGGAGGACCCCTCCACGCTCGAGGACGTCTACGAGCCCTTCCTGTTGCAGTGCGGCCTCATCATCCGTACGCCGCAGGGGCGCCAGGCAACGGCCGCTGCCTTCGAGCACCTTGGCCTCACCCCTCCGCCGAATGCGGGGTAAGGTTGGTGGCGTGCAATGACGCACCCAGATGTGACGCGGGCGCACTCGTTTGACGCAAATTGGGCGCGCGCCACGCTGGGTTTGGCTGGCATGCGCCCACTTGGGCTCTGGTTGGCGCGCTTCGTGTGGTGGGGGTGGAGCGTCTGCTTGTTTAGCCGGAACTGGGCTGGCGCAATTCGGTGCTGATCGGGACGAGTGCCCTCCTAGCCCCAAGAGACAGTTAGGATGTAGACCATGCTGCAACGCGACTACATAAACGAGATCATCCGCCAATTTGGTGACGTGCTTGCTCGTTGGCTCCGGCCGGCCGTTCTCGAGGCCAACGGGGAGGCCATCGAGGAGGTCGAGGCAGCCATCGGCAAGCTCATGGACCTGGACGGTGCCACGGCGTTGTCGCTTGCCCCGGAGTCCCTCGTCACCATGATGGAGCTCACGGGCATCGCGGACTCGGTGGCAGGCTACGTGAGCTACACCCTGCTTCGCCTGGGCGATGCCTATGATGCTGCCGGCAGCCCCTCGCTCGCCAACCTGCGCCGTGAGCAGGCCCAGGCGGTGTCGGTTGCGTTTCAGTCCGAGTTTGGCAAGGTCCCAGAGGAGTACGAGGAGCTCGAGCGCACGCTTGCCGCCGAGCGAGGAGAGGAGTAGCCCATGCCTTCTGACATCGAGATTGCCCAGGCCGCCAAGCCCCTGCCCATCACCGAGGTTGCCGCCAATCTCGGCATTCAGCCTGACCGGCTCATACCGTACGGCTTCGACAAGGCCAAGGTGGACTGCAGCGTTCTGCGCGAGGAACCCGAGCACCCCTGCAAGCTCGTGCTGGTGACGGCCATCAACCCCACGCCCGTGGGCGAGGGCAAGACCACCACCACCATCGGCCTTGCAGACGCCCTGCGCCGCATGGGGACCAATGCCGTGGTGGCCCTGCGCGAGCCCAGCCTCGGCCCCGTCTTTGGCATCAAGGGCGGCGCAGCCGGCGGCGGCTACGCCCAGGTCATCCCCATGGAGGACATCAACCTCCACTTTACGGGCGACTTCCACGCCATCGGCGCCGCCAACAACCTGCTCGCGGCAATGATCGACAACCACATCAAGCAGGGCAACAAGCTCGGCATCGACCCCAAGCGCATCACGTGGAAGCGCTGCGTCGACATGAATGATCGCCAGCTGCGCCACGTGGTTGACGGCCTCGGCGGCGTGGCGGATGGCGTCACGCGCGAGGACGGCTTCGACATCACGGTTGCCTCCGAGGTCATGGCGGTTCTGTGCCTGGCAACCTCCATTCGCGACCTCAAGGAGCGTCTGGCCCGCATGGTCGTTGCACACACCTATGATAAGCGGCCGGTCACGGCCGGTGACCTCAAGGCCTCCGGCGCCATGGCAGCCCTGCTCAAGGACGCGTTGAAGCCCAACCTCGTCCAGACGCTCGAAGGCACGCCGGCCTTTGTCCACGGTGGCCCGTTTGCCAACATCGCCCACGGTTGCAACTCCGTGATGGCAACGCGCATGGCCATGCGCTACGGCGACGTTGCCATCACCGAGGCAGGCTTTGGCGCAGACCTCGGCGCCGAGAAGTTCTGCGACATCACGAGCCGCATGGCCGGTTTCAAGCCCGATGCGTGCGTGGTGGTGGCCACGGTGCGAGCCCTCAAGTACAACGGCGGCGTTGCCAAGGCAGAGCTGGGTGCCGAGAACCTCGAGGCTCTCGAGAACGGCCTGCCCAACCTTCTGCGTCACGTCAACAACATTCAGGAGGTCTTTGGCCTCCCCGTGGTTGTGGCGCTCAACCGCTTCCCCACGGACACCGATGCGGAGCTGGCGCTCGTCGAGGAGCGCTGCGCCGAGCTCGGCGTGAACGTGCGCCTCTCGGAGGTTTGGGCCAAGGGCGGCGAGGGCGGCGAGGCCCTCGCGAGTGAGGTGCTGCACCTGCTCGAGCAGCCGGCCGAGTTCCGCTTTGCCTACGAGGGCGGCGTGTCCGTGCGAGAGGCGCTCGACGCCATCGCGCAGAAGGTCTACCACGCCAACGGAGTGGACCTGGCCCCGGCGGCGACGCGCCAGCTCAAGCAGCTCGAGGCGGATGGCTTTGGGAACCTGCCGGTGTGCGTGGCCAAGACCCAGTACTCCTTCACGGACGACGCGAAGCGCCTGGGCGCCCCCGAGGACTTCCGCATCACCGTGCGCGAGCTTGGCGTGTCCGCGGGCGCGGGCTTCGTGGTTGCCAAGACCGGCGCCATCATGACGATGCCGGGCCTTCCGCGCGTTCCGGCAGCCGAGAACATCGACGTGGACGACGAGGGCAACATCATCGGCCTGTTCTAGGGCGATGCGCGGGCGCGCCGACCGTTCCAGGCCGTGCGCGCCCGCTCCCTTTGCCTGGCTGGGGGAGAGGCGCTCCATTTCCCATTGTTTTGAAAACGGGGCCGAGCGCGCTGATCGTCCTTGCGTGCGGGCCATCCTCCCCATTCGTGTTCAAGGATGGGTAAGCCTCGTATCCGACTCTTTTGGCGGGCGGAGCCGAGTGTGCATACCGCCCGTTTAGGCTTAAGGCAATTCCCTGGGCCATCGTGCACCCCCGATTCTGGGTTCGGATGGCCCGCGTCTGGGTTCGGATGGCCCGCGTCTATGCTCATCGTGGTTTTCGGTGCCCTCTCTTGATTGTCCCTTGCCCGGCTGAGCCCCTCCCAATAACCTTTTGGGGCCTACATAGCTTTGTGAGAAGGGCCTATTACATGAAGTCCATCATCCCTGCCGCAGGCCTCGGCACCCGCTTCCTGCCGGCCACGAAGGTGACGCCCAAGGAGATGCTGCCGGTGCTGGACCGACCGGTCATCCAGTACGTCGTGGAGGAGGCGCTCGAGCCGGAGGGCGTCGACGGCTGCGTCATCGTCTCCAGCCCCTCCAAGCCCCAGATCGCGTCCTACTTCACGCGCGACCCGGGCCTGGAGGACCTGCTGCGCTCCCGCGGCAAGGCGGCCTACGCCGACGCGGTGGCCGAGGCGGGCTCCATGCCGGTCTCCTTCTGCTACCAGTCCGAGCCCCGCGGCCTCGGCCACGCCGTGCGCTGCGCGGCCCACGCCACGGGCGACGAGCCCTTCTTCGTGCTCCTGGGCGACTACGTGGTGCCCTCCCGTGCCATCCTGCCCGAGATGCTGCGCGTGAGCCGCGCCCACGGCGGCGCGTCGGTCGTCGCCGTGGCGCCGTGCTCGGCCGAGGAGGTCTCGCGCTACGGCGTGATCGCCGGCGAGCTCGTGGGCGGGGCCGCCCCCGACGCCCCGGGCGCCACGTGGCGCGTGACGGGCCTCGTGGAGAAGCCCGCGCCGGCAGACGCCCCCTCCAACCTGTTCATGGTGGGCCGCTACCTGCTGAGCCCGCGCGTGATGGGGCTGCTCGCCGATCAGGGAGCCGGCGCCGGCGGCGAGGTGCAGCTCACCGACGCGATGGTGCGCCTGCTCGCCGAGGAGGAGCTCTACGCCCTCGTCATCGACCCCTCCGCCGGCTTCGACACCGGCACCCCCGCCGGCTGGATCGCCACCAACGCCCGCATGGCCGCCGCCGACCCCCGCTTCGCCGTCGCCTTCGGCGAGGCCATGGGAGAGCGGAGCTAGAAGGCCAGAATAGAGAAGATCAACGACCGTCTTTTTGTGGCGGATCCAGAGAGGAGACCCATGGCAGACACCTTCGAGCCCAAGAACATCA
>NZ_CAAKON010000005.1:0-10626 GCF_901212655.1 Olsenella uli
TCAGGAAAATGAGCCGAAGTAGACGGCAAGCCTGAAGCGGACCTGACTCGCGCCACCGCCGTTTGTTGGGAAAATGAGTCAAAGTAGACGGCAGCCCGTGAGTCAGAAGTGACTCACGGGCTGCGGGGCGCGCGCCCGGGCCGCCGCGCCGGGCGGCTACTCCTCCGGCTCGTCGTCGCCGCCGGCCTCCTCCAGGACGGCGAGAGCAGCCATGACCAGGTCGTCCTTGCCGCTGCGGAAGGGGTAGGCCACCTTCTCCGTCTTGGGATACACGAGCCCGCCGCGCTCCTTGAGCTTGAGTGTGAGGTCTCTGCCGCACTTGAGCCCCTGGAAGATGATGCGCCCGCTCGTGAGCGACACGCTTTGGACGCCCAGGCGCTGTGCGCGCACGCGAATCCGCGCGCGGTCGAAGAGGTTCTTGGCCGCCCGTGGCATGGAGCCATAGCGTTCCTCGCACTCGCGCTCGAGCGCGTCGATCTCGGACAGGTCCACGGCGCCGGCAAGCTTGCGGTAGGCAAGCACGCGACGGTCCACGTCGGGCAGGTACTCCTCGGCCAGGTAGAAGTCTGCCGGCAGGTTGATGGTGACCTCGCTCGCCGCAAGCTCCTCGCCCACCTCGCCGCGCGCCTCGGCCACGGCCTCGCCCAGCATCTGCGTGAAGAGGTCGAATCCCACGCTGGAGAGGTTGCCGTGCTGCTCGGCGCCCATGAGAGAGCCCGCGCCGCGAATCTCGAGGTCGCGCATGGCCACGCGCATGCCGCTTCCCAGATCCTGGTACTCGTTGATGGCCGTGAGACGCTCGGTGGCTTCGGGCGTGAGCGGCTGCTCGCCCGGGAACATGAAGTAGGCGAAGGCCTGCACGCGGCCACGGCCCACGCGTCCCTTGAGCTGGTAGAGCTGCGCCAGGCCCAGGCGCTGGGCGTCCTCGATGATGAGCGTGTTGGTGTGCGGGTTGTCGATGCCGCTCTCGATGATGGTGGTGGCCACCAGTACGTCTATCTCACCGCGCTGGAACTTCATCATCATGTCCTCGACCTGCTTGGCGCTCATCTTGCCGTGCGCCACGCCCACACGGGCCTCGGGTGCCGCCTCGTGCACGCGGGCCTCGGCCTCCTCGATGGTCTTCACGCGGTTGGAGACGTAGTAGACCTGACCCTTGCGCGCGAGCTCGTTGCGGATGGCGGCGCTCACGAGGTCCGGGTCGTACTCGCCCACCGTCACCTTGACGGGCAGGCGCCCCGGCGGCGGGGTCATGATCATCGACATGTCGCGCACGCCGCTCATGGCCATCTGCATGGTGCGCGGGATGGGCGTGGCCGAGAGGGTCAGCACGTCTACCTGCTCGCGCATGTTCTTGAGCTGCTCCTTGTGCTGCACGCCGAAGCGCTGCTCCTCGTCCACGATGACGAGGCCCAGGTCATGCGGGTTCACGTCGGCCGAGAGCAGGCGGTGCGTGCCCACGAGCACGGAGACGCGGCCGTCGGCAAAGCCCGCGAGCGCCTGCTTCTGCTGCTTGGACGTGCGGAAGCGGCTGAGGACGTCCACCTCGAAGTCGAACGGGGCAAAGCGGTTGAAGAAGGTCTCGAAGTGCTGCTGCGCCAGAATCGTGGTGGGGCAGAGCACCATGACCTGCCGGCCCTCAGTCACGCACTTGAACGCGGCGCGCAGGGCCACCTCGGTCTTGCCAAAGCCCACGTCGCCGCAGAGCAGGCGGTCCATGGGCTTGGCTGTCTCCATGTCCGCCTTAATGTCGGCGATGGCACTGGCCTGGTCTGGGGTGAGCGGGTACGGGAACTCCGCCTCCATGTCTGCTTGCTCGGAGGTGTCGGGCGGAAAGGCATGGCCCGGTACGCTCGCGCGGCGGGTGTAGAGGTCCACGAGGTCAAAGGCCAAACGCTTGGCATTCTTGCGCGCCTTGCCCGTGGCACGACTCCAGTCTGCGGTGTTGAGGCGTGTGAGGCGCGGGCTCGAGCCGTCCGGGCCCACGTAGCGCGTGATGCGGTCCACCTGCTCGAGCGGCACGAAGAGCTTGTCGCCGCCGGCGTACTCCAGCAGGAAGTAGTCGCGCTCCTTGCCGCCCACCTCCTGGCGCACGATGTCCGCGAACAGCGCGATGCCGTGCGTAGCGTGGACCACGTAGTCACCGGGCTTGAACGGGAAGGTGATGGACGTGGGGTCAACGCGGCGCGCGCGGCGGTGCTTGGCCATGCGCACGGTAAGGTCGCCCACGGAGAGCACGGCCAGGTGCGCGCCAGGCACGATGACGCCGGCAGGCACGGGGGCGTCCGTGAACGTGACGCGACCGCGTGCGAGCGGCTCGGCGGAGCTGTTGGCCATGGGGTCCGCGAGCGGCACGCGGTTCTCGGCCGCGCTCGCGAGGGCCTCCTCGAACGGCACGGACTCGTCGCCAAAGTTGAGCTCCAGCTGCTCGCGCGCCTGACGGTCCGGCACGGCAAAGAGCACCGTCATGTGGTCGTTGAGCATCTGGCGCACGCGGCCCAGCATGCGCACGTCGGAGCCAGCGATGCCGGGCTGGCGCACGGGCAGCTCCGCGGTGACCTGCGTGCCGGCGCGCAGCATGCTCGCGAAGGAGAGGCGCTGCTGGCGGCCAAAGTCCATGTCACGCGGGGCGGTGAAAAGGCCGTCGGTGGTCTCGCCGGCGTTGCGGGCGAGCTGCGTAAGGTCGTCGAAGGCGCGGGCGCAGTCGTCAAAGAGGGCGCGCGGCTCGGCGAAGCACATGAGGGTGTCCGCGCCAATGTGCTCGAGCGGGCTGGCCGTCTTGCCGTAGAGCGCCGGCAGGTACTTGTCGAGCGAGGGCTCGGGGCTACGTGCCGCAATGAGCTCGAGGTCGGCGGCGAGCTTGGTGTCGTTCTGCGCAGGCGTCCAGAGGGCCTTGCGCGCGTGGGTCACCGTCTCGTCCGTGAGAGCGAGCTCGCGGCAGGGGCGCACGGTCACGGAGCGCAGGTCGCCGATGGTCTGACCGGTGGCGGCCACCATGCGGCGCACGCGGTCCACCTCGTCGCCAAAGAACTCAACGCGCACCGGGCTGGAGGCCTGCGCGGGATAGATGTCCACCGCGTCTCCGTGGATGTGGAAGGTACCGGGGCCGTCGAGCTCGCCCAGGTCTGCATAGCCCAGACCCACGAGCAGCGGGCCCACGTCCTCGAAGGGGACTTCGTCGCCCACGGCAAAGGTCGAGCTCTGCCAATAGCCCGACCCCGCGGGCGGCACGCGGCGCAGCAGCGAGCGGGCACTCGCGACCACCACGCAGGACTCGCCTGCGGCCAGCCGACCAATGGCCTCGCAGCGCGCGCCCACGATGGCGTCATCCGGCGCGTCTGACTTCCAGGGCATGTCCGGGCGCTCGGGATAGCGGCAGACCACGTCCATGCCAAGCCAGGCCTCGAGGGCCTTGGCGGCGCGGTCCGCCGCCTCCTCGCCGGAGACCACGAACAGGCAGGGCCTGGGGTCCGAGGCCCAAACGCTCGCGAGGACGAGGGGCCGTGCGCTTTGGGAGACCGCGAGCGTGGTGTCCTTGCCGACGCGAAGCTCGCGCAAGGCGGGCTCGAGCTCAGGCGCAAGCAGCAGCTGTCGGGAGACGCGGTTGATGAGCATGGGAGACGGCCTTTCTCGGGTGGCGCATGCGACGCCGCGCACGCGGGTAGCGCACGCGGCTGGCGCGCGCCTCATGAGCACGACAAACCACCGGCCTCGCAATGCAAAGCCGGTGCAGTACACGTGCCTGTGCGCCACATTGTAGCGATGGCAACAGCTCGACGCTGAACCCAGGTGGCGCTGATGAGGAGAACATCGAGCGCGTCGCCGCGCGCCACGAGGGGCAGGCGGCCGGCCTGGAGCGGGATGTCTCAGGTGTCCTTTGTTCAATTTTTACGACTGTGTAGCGACTTTGGCAGGCCCCCGAAATAGGTACTTTCCAAAGCCGCAGGTAAACGCATCGCGCTTTTGACCCGATACTCGGCCGACCCCGCAAACCCACTTCACACTCGAAAAAAATATACAAGGGAAAGGCGTGCCGCGGGCGATTGCGACATGAGCGGGGCCTGCCGCCCGTCTGCACACACGCCCGCAAGAAAGCGGAAGCCCGACAGCCCCCGCCTGCGAGGATCCTGCCGGCGATACGCCCGTTGTATTCGATTCCGGCAGCGACGGCCCCCGCGCGCGGGTCCTGCAACCATGTGGGAGCCTCGCCGTCAAAAACTGGGGCGAGGCCCCAAAACGAAGGCGTGAAGATGTTTACCCCAGGCGGGGTGCCGGAGCCGCGCCAGGGCCGCCCGGGATGCCTCGCGCCCCGGCGCCTGCGTCGGAGCCCGCCAGGGCCGCCCCGCGCCCCAGTGCCCGTGCCGGCACCGCACCAGAGCCGCTCGACGCGCAAGCGCCTACGCTCCACCCCAGCGCGTCCCAAACACGCGATATGCTTCAGGCACACGTAGCCGCAGGGACGCGTGCGGCGCCGGATCACACGCAGCCGCCGGGATATGTGTGGCACCGGACCACACGTGGTCGGCAGGGCAGGCGCTGCCGCCGGGGGCGCGGCACAGGGGAGGAATATGGGCGTCTTTGATAGGTATGCACCGTTCGTGCAGGACTTCATCTACAGCCACGACTGGGAGAACCTCCGCGGCATCCAGGTGGCGGCCGCCGAGGCCATCTTCGATACGGACGACAACGTGCTACTCACCGCCTCCACCGCCTCGGGCAAGACGGAGGCGGCCTTCTTCCCCATCCTCTCGCTGTTTGACGAGGACCCGCCCGCGAGCATCGGCGCCATCTACATCGGCCCGCTCAAGGCCCTCATCAACGACCAGTTCCTGCGCCTCAACGACCTCTGCGAGGAGGCCGAGATTCCAGTCTGGCACTGGCACGGCGACGTGTCGGCCTCCCACAAGGCCAAGATGCTCAAGCACCCCGGCGGCATCCTGCAGATAACGCCGGAGTCGCTCGAGGCGCTGCTGCTCCACAAGCACTCCGCCATCTCCCGCCTCTTCTGTGACCTGCGGTTTGTTGTCATCGACGAGGTTCATTCGCTGCTGCGGGGAGACCGCGGTGGCCAAACCCTCTGCCTCATCGAGCGCCTGGGCCGCATGGCCGGCGTGAACCCGCGCCGCATCGGACTGTCCGCCACCATCGGCGACCCGGACGCCGTGGGCGCCTACCTGTCTGCGGGAACGGGCAGGGGCTGGGTGGTGCCGCGCGTGGAGGAGCCGCCCCGCACGTGGCGACTCTCGATGGAGCACTTCTACATGACGGGACCGCAGGCGGGCACCGACGTTGAGGCCGCGCTCCGATCGCTTCGCGAGGCTGACGCGTTTCGACGGGCGCAGGAGGAGCGAGAGAAATCGCAGGGCGAGTCGGGCGCGGCGGAAGCGGACGGCGGGCATTCGCGCGCCGCAGCGAGTGCCGCGTCGGCGAGCGGCATTACGGCAGGCGCCGCGGATTCTGCCCAGGCGACCCCGGGCGCTGACGCGCTCGAGCCCGACGAGGTCCACGACCCGGGCGAGGACGCGCCCCTGCCCCCGCTCGCCGACGCCACGGACACGGCGCCCCGCGAGGCAGACCCGGGACTCGGCTACGTCTTCGAGCACACGCGCGGCAAGAAGTGCCTCGTCTTCGCCAACTCACGCGAGGACGCGGAGGCCGTCTGCACAGAACTCCGCCGCTACTGCGAGGTGCGCCACGAGCCGGACCGCTTCCTCATCCACCACGGCAACCTCTCGAGCTCCATCCGCGAGAGCGCCGAGGACGCCATGCGCGACGAGAGCCGCCAGCTCACCACCGTCACCACGGCCACGCTTGAGCTGGGCATCGACATCGGCCGCCTCGAGCGCGCCTTCCAGCTGGACGCCCCCTTTACCGTGAGCGCCTTTCTGCAGCGTATGGGCCGTACCGGCCGCAGGAGCCAGCCGCCCGAGATGTGGTTCGTCATGCGCGAGGAGCAGCCGGAGGCCAGGGCCCTGCTCCCCGAGACAATCCCCTGGAAGCTGCTCCAGGGCATCGCCCTCGTCCAGCTCTACCGCGAGGAGCGCTGGGTGGAGCCGCCGCGCCTGGACCGCCTCCCCTACAGTCTGCTCTACCACCAGACCGTGGCCACCCTCGCCAGCGAGGGCGAGCTCAGGCCCGCCGAGTTGGCGCGGCGCGTGCTCAACCTCACGGTCTTTCACCGAGTGTCTGCGGACGACTATCGCGCGCTGCTGCGCCATCTCATCGAGATCGGGCACATCGAACAGACTGAGACCGGCGGGCTCATCGTGGGGCTCGCCGGCGAGCGCGTCTGCAACTCGTTCAAGTTCTACGCCGTCTTCCAGGAGAACGAGGAATACACCGTGCGGAGCGACTCGGCCGAGCTGGGCACCATCGTGCAGCCGCCGCCTCCCGGGGAGAAGGTCGCCATCGCCGGCGCCACGTGGATCGTGGAGGAGGTTGACCATAAGCGCCACCTCGTCTACGCCACGCAGGTGAAAGGGCGGGTGCCCGCCTACTTTGGCGAGTGCCCGGGAGACGTCCACACTCACGTCCTCGAGCGCATGCGCCGCGTGCTCGAAGAGCGCTGCGGCTACCCCTACCTCATGCGCAACGCCACCGGCAGGCTCGCCCTGGCCCGGCGCGCGGCAACGGGAGCGCGCATGGACGTGAGCCCGCTCGTGAACCTTGGCGAGGACACCTGGTGCCTCTTTCCCTGGCTGGGAAGCTACGCCTTCCTGGCGCTGGAGCGCCTGCTCAAGATCAAGTGCGCCAAGCAGCTGGGCATCAAGGGGCTGGACTCCTCGCGCCCCTACTTCATCCAGTTCCGGATGGCGGCGGGGCCGCGCGAGTTCTTTGCCACCGTCTGCCGCGAGGCCATGGCGGGCTTTGACCCCATCGAGCTTCTGTACCCAGACGAGCTACCGGTATTTGAGAAGTACGACGAGTTTGTGCCGCGCGAACTGGTGCGCAAGGGCTTTGCCGAGGGCGTGCTGGACGTGGCGGGACTGCGCGCGCGGGCGCTTGAGTGGCAGGAGCTTGCGGGTGCGCCCGAGCTGCCGGGTACGACGGGATTGCCGCCGGTGGAGCCGTCCGCGATTGAGTAGGGCGTGGGCGGCGGGCTGGGCGGCGGTGGGCTGGGCGCCGGCGGGCGCAGCCGACGTGGCGCGCGGCCGAGATGCCGGGCGGGGCGCGATTGCCCGCCGGCCGCGAGTGCCCGTCAGGCGCGGCCGCCTCCCAGGCGCCACCGACCGCCGCCCGACCCGTTCGCCGACCACGCTTCGTCTCCCGGCCGCCCCGTTCGCCGGCTACGCCTCGTCGCGGAACACCTCGCCCGGGAACTCGTCCTCATAGGGAATGGAATCGGCAACCGGCCAGCTCCCATTCGTGGCGATGACAAGGTAGTTGTCCTCCACGGCGAGGGGCTCCTCCTCGCACAGCACCACATAGACGTGGGCAAACGCCTCCCGCCACGTTGCCACAACGTCGCGCAGGAAGCTCACGTTCGCGCCGCCATCCGCCGAGACGACATTGGCAAGCAAAAGGCCGTCGGGCACGAGGCAGCCCCGCGCCGAACGGGCGGCCTCGACGGTCGCGAGCGAGCGGACCGGCTCGCAGCCAACGAAGGCGTCGAGGACTATGGCGTCGTAGAGCAGGGCGTCCCGTGGGGGCGAATCGGGCAAGGCGGGCACGCTGGATGCGCCAGGCTCGCCGGGCGCATGGGGCTCGGCGCACGCGTCGGACGCAACCCGCAGGGCCCTGCCATCGAGGTAGGAGCGGCCGTCGTCCTCGATGAGCCTGAGACGCCCGGGGTGAGCGGACATCGCCTCGTTCAAAAAGAACCAGCGCCGGGCCACTCGGGTTACAGCGGGGTCGAGCTCCACCACGTCCATCACAACGTCCCCTGGCTGCGTCGCGAGCACGTGCTTGGGCCACGCGTAGCCGCCACCACCCACCATGAGCAGGTACTTTGTGACGGGGCGGACAGAAAAGGCATAGTCAAAGGCCCGATAGTACGAGAAGGCCGGTTCCATGCGCCGCTCGTCCAGGTACGTGGCGCTTTGGTAGACCCCACCCACCTGCAGCACGCGAACGGGCGCGCCCTCCTCGTCGCGTACCGTTCGCACCAGGCCCCAGCCTTGGGCGAGACGGACGGGCCTTAGGATAGACGCGAGCATGGGGGCCTCGCTTTCGACGGAGCGGACGAGCAGTTAGAGTGCACGGGCACCAGGGCGGAGCCGCGGGGGGCGGCCATACCGGTCGGCAGAACGGGCGCGCGACTGCGCCGGCGGCGCGGCCTTAAGCGTAGCGGAGCGCCCAAGGCGCGTCTTTCAGGAAACTTGCAAAAGGGTCTGTCCCCAATGGCATATCCTGTGGGAGCTGGTGGGCGTCAATGGAGGTGCCATGCGCATTGATCATGAGAGGGCACGGGAGGCGTTTGCCACCTATGTGGCTCCTTACAACCCCAAGAATCCGCTGATAGCACTCAAGATTGCCCACACCTATCGCGTTGCCGCCATCGCGGAGCGCATCGCACGCGCCTCCGGCCTCTCGCCGGAAGACGTCGACCTTGCATGGCTCTGCGGCCTGCTCCATGACATCGGCCGCTTCGAGCAGGTTCGGCGCTGGAATACCTTCCGCGACGCTGCCTCCACCAGCCACGCCCTTCTTGGCTGCGAGGTGCTCTGGGGCCCGCGCGAGCGGCTCGGCACGCCCATCGATCCCGAGCCCGGCTCGCCCGCAACACCCCGCATCCGCGACTTCGTTGGTGACGCAAGCGAGGACGAGCTCCTTCGCGCGGCCATCGCCTGCCACAGCGACTATCGCGTGCCCGCCGAGCTCGACGAGCGCACTCGCGCCTTTGCCGAGCTCCTGCGCGACGCCGACAAGATCGACATCCTCCGCACCGTCGAGACCGACGCGCCCGAGACCATCCTGGGATGCGACGCCGCTACGCTACTCGCAAGCGGGCTCTCGGCCGAGGCCACCCGGGCCTTTGACGAGCGCCGCTGCATGCGCCGGGACGACCGCTCCGAGCCGGTGGACTTTCTCGTTAGCTTTGCCTGCTTTGCCTTTGAGCTCGCCTACCCGGAGAGCCGCCGCATCATGCTCGAGCAGGGTTACATCTTCTCGCTGCTCAAGGCACCCTTTGGCATTGCCGAGCCCTTCGAGGACCAGCACACGCGCTCGGAGCTCGCACGCATGGTCTCCGAGCTCCGAACCTGACTCGAGGGCTGACGCCGAGAACCGCACTCGCAGGCGGCCCCTCGGCCGGCTCGCACGCCGGCCGGGACCCGCTCACCCACGCGCCAGTGTCTGCTCACGCACCATCAACCCACGCGCAAGCCTCAAGCACCCACAACCCGCCACACGGAAGGACACTCCATTGGCCAAGCCCCGCATCCTCATGGTTGCCACCGGCGGCACCATCGCAAGCGCCGAGACGGGCGAGGGCCTCGCGCCGCAGCTCACGGGCGAGCAGCTCGCGGGGTACGTGCCGCAGGTGGCCGAGCTCGCAGACATCGACATCGTCCAGCCCATGAACATCGACAGCACCAACATGGGCCCGGCGGACTGGCAGCGCATCGGTGACGCCATCCTCGCGCGCTACGAGGACTACGACGGCTTCGTGGTGCTGCACGGCACCGACACGATGGCCTACACGGCGGCGGCCCTCTCCTACCTCATCCAGGAGAGCCCGCGGCCCATCGTGCTCACCGGCTCCCAGCAGCCCATGGCCAGCCCCTTCACGGACGCGCGCCTCAACCTCTTCCAGAGCGTGATCTACGCGGCCGACCCCGCCTCGCGCGACGTCTCCGTGGTCTTTGGCGGAAAGGTGGTGGCAGGCACGCGCGCCCGCAAGCAGCGCACGATGAGCTTCAACGCCTTCACGAGCGTCAACTATCCCGAGCTGGCGCTCATCAGGCGCGACCGCATCATCCGCACGGCCCCCGCGGCGCCGGTGGCGGCTCCGGCAACCGTCCCGGCCGAGACGCCGGCGCAGGCGGCCTCAACCGCCCCGGCGGCGACCCCGGCGAAGGCAGCCCCGGCGCCCGTGACCCCAGAGGCCCCGACGGGAGAAGTCCCTGCGCCCTCAACCCCGGCCGGCCCGCAGGCCACGCCCCCGGACCAGCCCGTCATCTACCACGACCTCGACGAGCGTGTCTTCGTTCTCAAGCTCACGCCCGGCATCTCGCCCAAGACCTTCTCGCTGCTTGCCCCCAGCTACGACGCCATCATCCTGGAGACCTTTGGCATCGGTGGCATTCCGGACACCCTGCGCGACGCGCTCTTTGCCTGGGTGGACTCCGGGCGCACGCTCGTGGTGACCACGCAGGTTCCGGAGGAGGGCCTTGACCTGGGCGTCTACGAGGTGGGCCGTGCCTACTCCGAGCACCCCGGCATCCTCAAGGGTGACGACATGACTTCCGAGGCGCTCGTTGCCAAGACGATGTGGGCCCTCGGCCAGGCGCGCGGCCTCGCGGACGCCGCCGAGCGCCGCGCCCTCATCCGGGAGCTCTTCTATCGCCCGGTCAACCACGACCGCATGTAGACGGGCTGGCAGCCCGGCTCGCCAAGCGAAAATGAGTCAAAGTAGACGGCAAACTGACTCGAAATATGAGTCAAAGTAGACGGCAGGCTGACTCA
>NZ_CAAKON010000005.1:10636-161909 GCF_901212655.1 Olsenella uli
GCTGACTCACGAGGTGCGGCACCCCACGCGCAGGCCCTCCAACCCCGCGTAAGGTTACAAGTTGATGGCACATGCCGCCCCTCGGACCCCTTAGGGCCTCGATTTGCAGCGCTAGTAGCTAGAATTCAGTCACTTGTACATATGTGGCGCAGAGACCGGCCCCGCTGGCCCCGGCTCCACATGAAGGAGGGGGACAGCATGAAGTCCATTTCCAGGCGCACCTTCATCGCCGCCGGCGCCGGCACCGCAGCGCTCTTCGCGCTCGGCGCGTGCGGCAACTCCGGCAACGGCGGCTCGGGCGGCTCCGGCAAGACCTACAAGATCGGCGTTCTCCAGCTCACCCAGCACGCCGCCCTCGACGCCGCCAACGACGGCTTCATCAAGGCGCTCGACGAGTCTGGCCTGAAGTACGAGGCAGACCAGCAGAACGCCAACAACGACCAGAGCACCCTGGCCACCGTTGCCTCCAAGTTCGTGGGCGATGGCGTCGACCTCATCTACGCCATCGCCACGCCGGCCGCCCAGGCCGTCCTCGCCGCCACCGACGAGATTCCCGTCGTGGGCTGCGCCATCACCGACTACGCCGCCTCCGGCCTCGTGGCGGACAACGAGAAGCCCGGCGGCAACCTCACCGGCACCTCCGACATGAACCCGGTGGACGAGCAGATTGCCATGCTCCAGAAGGTGCTGCCCAACGCCAAGCACGTTGGCATGCTCTACGCCTCCAACGAGTCCAACTCGCAGCTCCAGGTCGAGATGGCCGAGGCCGCCTGCGACAAGGCAGGCCTCACCCACGAGCGCTTCACGGTCTCCAGCTCCAACGAGGTCCAGTCCGTGGTTGAGTCCATGGTGGGCAAGGTGGACGCCGGCTACTCCCCCACCGACAACACCATCGCCGCCGCCGCCGAGCAGATCGGCCAGATTGCCAAGGAGGGCAAGCTGCCGTTCGTGGTTGGCGAGGAGAACATGTGCATGGGCATGGGCGTCTGCACCCTCTCCATCGACTACACCGAGCTGGGCCACATGGCCGGCGAGATGGCCGTCAAGATTCTGAAGGGCGAGGACAAGCCTGCCGACATGGCCATCGCGACCGAGTCCTCCGACAAGCTCAAGGTCATCAAGAACGAGGACATGGCCAGCGCCCTGGGCATCGACCTCTCGGTGCTCGACGCGTAAACTCGGCTTCATACGTTCGTTGCGTGCCCCGGCGGATCGTCTCGCCGGGGCACGTTTCAGTGAAAGGAACGACATGGCAACAGCTATGCTCGGCGCCGTCTCACAAGGCATCCTCTGGGGCCTCATGGTGCTTGGCGTCTTCATCACCTTCAAGCTGCTCGACATCCCCGACCTCACGGTAGACGGCAGCTTCGCCACGGGTGGCGCGGTGGCGGCCGTCCTGGTTGTTGCCGGCGTTGACCCGGCGCTCGCCATCCTGGCGGCAACGGCAGCCGGCGCCGTCTGCGGCGCCGTCACGGGCTTCCTCACCACGGTCTTCGAGATTCCCGCAATCCTCTCGGGCATCCTCACGCAGATCAGCCTGTGGTCCATCAACCTGCGCATCATGGACAAGTCCAACACCCCGCTGCTCAAGAGCGACACCGTGTTCAGCAGGCTCGGCGATATGACGGGGCTCTCCAACAACGTCGTCGCCATCATCGTGGGCATCATCGTGGCCATCGTCGTGGTGGCCCTGCTCTACTGGTTCTTTGGCACCGAGATCGGCTCCGCCCTGCGCGCCACCGGCGACAACGAGGACATGATCCGCGCCCTCGGCGTCAACACCAACACCACCAAGATGATTGCCCTCACGCTCTCCAACGCGCTTGTAGGCCTCTCCGGCGGCCTCATCTGCGAGCAGCAGAAGTACGCGGACATCAACATGGGCACGGGCGCCATCGTGATCGGCCTTGCGGCCATCGTCATCGGCGAGGTGCTGGGCCGCCTCACCCCGGGCAAGCTCACGAGCTTCTCCAGCCGCCTGGTCTCCGCCGTGGTGGGTTCCATCGTGTACTTCCTCATCCGCGCCATCGTGCTGCAGCTGGGCATGGACCCCAACGACATGAAGCTGCTCTCCGCCATCATCGTGGCACTGGCCCTGTGCGTGCCCGTGGTTCTGGAGCGCGCGCAGCGTCGCGCCTCGTATTCGAAGGGAGGCGAGGAGTAATGGCCACCATGCTCAAGCTCTCCCACGTCAAGAAAACGTTCAACAAGAGCACCGTCACCGAGAAGCGCGCCCTCACGGGCGTTGACCTCGAGCTGGAGGAGGGTGACTTTGTCACCGTCATCGGCGGCAACGGCGCCGGCAAGTCCACGCTGCTCAACATGATCGCCGGCGTGTACCCGCTGGACTCGGGCGTCATCGAACTCGACGGCACGGACGTCTCGCGCCTCTCCGAGCCCGCGCGCGCCACGTGGCTGGGCCGCGTCTTTCAGGACCCGATGCGCGGCACCGCGGCCGACATGCAAATTGACGAGAACCTCGCCCTGGCCAAGCGCCGCGGCAAGAAGCGTACGCTGGCCTGGGGCATCACCAAGGAGGAGAAGGAGCAGTACCCCGCACTGCTAAAGACCCTCGACCTGGGACTCGACACGCGCATGAGCGCCAAGGTGGGCCTGCTCTCCGGTGGCCAGCGCCAGGCGCTGACCCTGCTCATGGCCACGCTCACCAACCCCAAGCTGCTGCTGCTCGACGAGCACACGGCCGCCCTGGACCCCAAGACGGCCAAGAAGGTACTCGACCTCACCGAGAAGATCGTGGACGAGCGCAAGCTCACCACCCTCATGGTGACGCACAACATGAACGACGCCATTCGCCTGGGCAACCGCCTGATCATGATGCACGAGGGCCACGTGATCTTTGACGTGGCGGGCGAGGAGAAGAAGTCCCTCACCGTACCCGACCTGCTGCAGAAGTTCGAGCAGGTCTCCGGCGGCGAGCTCGCGAACGACCGCATGCTGCTGAGCTAACGCGGCGGCGCATTGCAACGCCGCCCAGGGCATGCGCGATCGCAGCGCCTGGGCCCATTCATAGGCTGCCCCAACGGCCTCGTCCTCACGGACGGGCCGGGCTTGCCCACCAGAACCGAATGCGCTTCCGCCAACGGCCTCGTCCTCACGGACGGGGCCGTTTTTATGGGCGAAGTTCCTTGTAGGCGCAGCTACTTATGAGCGAAGTTTCTTATGGGCGCATCCCCTTATGGGAGATGTTCCTTATGGGCGCAATCCCCGCCCCACCGTCTCTTGGCGCCCCTCGTGGCTGCGACGCATCGGCACATCACCCCCTATCCCTTGCGGGAGCGATTATTTGATTTGGGCACCGTACCCTCGCGGATGAATCTGCTTGTTTGTTTGACGAACCAGTCAATTTCTACAAGATTGCGACCTTGATGCCGGCGGCCGACGCAGGCACACCACTCGTCGAAGCCCCTCACGCCGCTACACCGCACCTGACCTTGGGTGTCAGATCTCTGTCAGACCCCCGTTAGGCCGCATCCAGCTTGCGCCTGATAGCCTGAAATCACCCTCACGGGCCAGGTCGCTCGCAGAATGCCCACACGGCAGAACACCCGAGCGGCAACGAGCGACCGCCACGGGACAAGCGGCAAGCCAGTGAGGGCTTCCCCCGGACGGCGGCCCCAAGAATGGGCCCGCCTCCTACCCCATCGCAAAGAAGGGAGGCACCATGGGTGAGCAGCAAAGCGCCGGCGGGCAAATCCCGGTACCGGTGACCAAGCCACGACTCGCGAAAATGGAGGCTGAGCGGCATCGTACGTCGGCGCTTGAACTGCATCGCATGACGGGGACGGCCAGACCACACTGCAGGACGACGATAGCCGGGCCACGGCGCGAGATGGAAGCAACCGAATCCGCAGAACCGACCAGGCCCGACCTGTTCTACGAAACCCTCGACGCGTTGCTCACCTACGTAAACCGAATCCTGGGACTGAGCGAGCTCGACCGCATCACCATGCGCTGCCGAGACAGGCGCGTGCTCGAAGAGGGGTCGCGCGTGCTGGACGCGCTCTGGGTGCACCGCGAGCTCATCGGCACGTTTGTGCGCGAGAATCCGCTTTGCCTTCCCGCAGACCGACTTGCCTGCGCCCTGCCATGGTGTCACGCCGTCCGCGACCTGTTCGCCTGCGTTGACGTCCATGCAGAATACGCCGTCTACCTTGGGAGAGACCGCCTCTTTGCCGTGCGGCCCGTCCTTGGCAGGCCTGCCACCCCTTCGGCGACTCCCTCGCTTGCCAGGCTCGTGCTCCTCCCATTTGACGGGCATATCGTCACGGACAGCCGCATCGTCCAGCTGAGCGACAAGCTTGGCCCGGGCGGCGCCGAGCAGCTTGCCACCCACCTGGCAGCCGCCTCGAGGCAGCCCCTCATCGAGACCGCGTCGCAGCTCATAGCCTTTGGCAAGGAAGTCGAGAACCCGTAGCGCGATGGCCTCGAAAGCCCAAGATTCAGCAGGCCTGCGCGGTCGAGCCTCATAGGTCGCCAGCTAAAAGCAAGGCAGCGGCACCACATGGTATTCTTTGGCTGTTGCACCAATCCCGCGCGCGGCCCCCGCGGCCTGCAATGCGGACCCAATCACTTGGAACAGGAGGGCGCAAGCCCATGAGAACCGAAACCGCCGAGGCGTTCTCCCGCCTCGTCTCCACCTTCGTCACCCTAATCGAGTCAACGGGCTCAGTGCTGCCCAACGACATCGAGCAGCGCATCGTCGCCAACCCGCTCAAGGCCTGCGAGCTGCTGAACGAGCTCGCGCTTTCGTGCGATGCCATCGACGAGCAGACCGACGCCATCCTCGCCGCCATCTTCGAGTCCATGGACCCCGCAGACGCACGTGCCGAGGTTGACGAGGACACGCAGGCCCGCCTCGAGCGCGCCTTCGCCCGCTCCCACCGCGAGCCGGAGCCGGAACCCGAGCCGGAGCCCGAGCCCGCCCGCGAGGATCCGGAAGTCTGGGAGGGCCATGGCGAGGACTCTCAGGCCGAGGAGCAGGAGCGCAAGGAGCCGCGCCGTCGCGGGCGCAAGGCTCACGCGGAGCGTCGCCGTGGCGAGAACGGTGACGAGGCCGCACCCGAGCGCGCCGAGAAGCGTCGCGCATCCAAGAAGTCCGCCCCCAAGGGTGAGTCTTCCGCAGACGAGGGCGCAGAGGCCGCCGCGCGGGAGCAGGAAGCCCCCGCCGCCGAGAGCGCGGCTTTGGCCGGCGGGACCCCTGCGGACGCAAGCGCCCCTGCGCCCAACGCCCAGGCAGCTCCCGCGCCCGAGGCCACCGCACAGGCCGAGTCCCCGACCGCGCCCGAGACGCAGACTGAGCCTGCGCATGAGCCCAAGGTAACAAGCAGCGCGAGCCCCGAGGACAAGCCCGGGCACGCGGGCGATGGGGCGGCCGATGACAAGCCCGCCAAGCCAGCCAAGAAGACCAGGGCAAAGGCCGCGCCCGTTGCCGCCAAGGCCCCCGAGCCAGGCGAGGAGGTCCTCACCGTGGACCAGGCCATCGCCGTCCTCAAGGTGAGCCGCCCCACGGTCTACAAGCTCATCGAGTCTGGTAAGCTCCCCGCCTTCAAGAAGGGTCGCTCCTGGCAGATTTCCGCCAAGGCGGTCGCGGAGATTTCCGCCAAGTAGCAGCGGCACCCAGATAGCAGCCGAAACAAGGAGGCACCCGGAACACGACGTGCGTTCCGGGCGCCCTTTTATGCTGCATTCGTTTTGAAATGCCACTCTGTCCGCTCCGTCCGGCTCGCCCCAAACCAGCCAAACCGGTCGGCCCGCCTGCTTCGCTCGGCTCGTTCTTAGCCGCCCAAACCATCCGCTCCGTCCGGCTCGCCCCAAACCATCCCAACCGGCCGGTTTGGCCACACCGCCCGGCTCTTGCCCGCACGCCAATGCCGCATCCCACGGACCCGCACGCCAATGCCGCGCGTGCCACAAGCCTGCAACGCCCTACCCCAGCGGGCGCTCCTCGTCCTCCAGGAAGAGCGGCACCGCGATGCGCGTGTACAGCGCAAGCCACATGGCCGAGACGCAGAAGCCCGCCAGCACATCCGACGCATAATGAACACCCAGGTAGACGCGACTGAGACCCACCATCACGATAACAAGCGCAAACGCCGCCACAAACACGTTGCGCATCCTGCGGTCGCGCTCGTAGTGCCACACAAGCCACGCCAGCAGGCCAAAGAACGCCATGGCCACCATCGAATGTCCCGAGGGGAAGCTGAAGCCACTCACCGAGGCCAGGCGAAAGCCGTCGGGACGCGGGCGCCGGATGATGAACTTGAGCAGCTGGTTGAGCAACACCACCAACCCCAGGTTCACCGCGCAGCACCAGCCCGGCCGACGTCCCGGTGCAAAGGCGGCAGCCGCCAGCAGCAGCACGAGCAAGGTCACGGGCGTCGCCAACGCAGAGAAGCTCTCCATGATGGGCGTGAGCCAATCCGCGCGCATGTGCTCCACTACGAGCCAATAGGCGCCGCGGTCGAGCTTCATGAGCTCGCCGTTGAGCACATCCTCGAGCAGTGCCAGAAACACCACGCCGCACACGGCAACAACCACGAGGCGCAGGCTACCTCGCATGAGCCCCCACAGGCGCCCCGGCACGGACGCCCAGTCAACCCGCTTGCTCTCCTCAGCCATCGCCACCTCCACAGTCGGAAACGCCTGACGCCCAGTATGCCCCGGTCAGACCGCCACAGCAATTACCGCGAGGTGAACTACTCCCCCGCGCCGCCCTCGTACGTCTTGCGCATGCGGTCAAGCAGTGCCTCGGCCGCGCCAGAGACACTGCCCTCGCGCGCGAGGGGCAGGAAGTACTCAAGCACGCGGATTTCTGTCGATAAGGCGCCCGCTGGCAACTCTCAGCCAGCGGGCGCCTTAAACTTTGCCGCAAATTTGTTGTCTTGCTTCCAGACCTCAAGAACAAACTAATTGGAATATATATATCAGCCGGTAGAAAGGCCGCCCACTTCACCTCAATACCCCCTTACTCGATAGGGATCGAGCTAGACAACAAATTTGCCCGCATCTTTCCCTCACCTCTGCTCAACTCCCTGCAATCAACCCAAACACCTAACAGAGGAGCTCTTGACGTGGTCTCAATGTGTTATCACAATGGCCTCAGCGTCGTGGCAGCGACGGCTCGGGGCCCGACCCTCCCCGCCTCCAACTGGGCGCATGCAGGCGCCAGCGCGCCGGCATGGTAGAAAGGAACTCTCATGAGTGCTCGCACACCTCAGACGGACCCAACGCCACACAGTTCCGAAAAGCCCCTTGAGGCCAAGAGTGGTTGGGGCATGCTGTTCGCTATGGCAGTCCTGCTCGTTATCTTCGTGGCGGCAGTCGTCATCACCGGCATAAACGCCGCCTCCTACCCCGAGGACTCCGTCCCCGTCAGCGCCGGCGCCGCACTCGCCGTCTCCATTGTCCTACTCTGCCTCTGGTGCATCCCCGTTGCCGGCTTCTTCACCGTACAGCCCGGCCAGGCGCGCGTCTGCATCCTGTTCGGCACCTACAAGGGCACGGTGCGCAAGAGCGGTTTCTTCTGGGCAAACCCCTTCTACAGCCGCTCGCTCTCGAGCGCCGATGCCCCGCTCGCCATCCAGCTCACGAGCAATGCCAAGGCCTGCAAGGGCCTCTCCACCACCGTGTCCGTGCGCGCCCGCACGCTCAACGGCGACAAGCTCAAGGTCAACGACCGCATGGGCAACCCCATCGAAATCGCGAGCGTCGTGGTCTGGCACGTGGCCGACACTGCTCGCGCCCTCTTTGACGTGGACCATTACCCCAGTTACGTGTCCATGCAGGCCGAGACGGCGTTGCGCCACGTGGCAAGCGTCTACGCCTACGACCACATGGAGGACGACGACGCCTCCAACCAGTCAATCACGCTGCGCTCCGACATCGAGGAGGTCTCCGAAACCCTCAAGGCCGAGCTCGGCCGCCGTCTTGCCCCAGCGGGCGTAGCCGTGGACGACGCGCGCCTCACCCACCTCGCCTACGCGCCGGAGATCGCGCCGGCGATGCTCCGCCGCCAACAGGCCGAGGCCGTCATCGCCGCTCGCAAGAAGATCGTCGAGGGCGCCGTCTCCATGGTGGACATGGCGGTGACCAAGCTCTCCGAGGACGGCGTGCTCGACCTGGACGACGAGCGCAAGGCGGCCATGGCGTCCAACCTCATGGTGGTGCTCTGCGGCGAGTCCGAGGCGCAGCCCGTGGTCAACACCGGATCGCTGTACTAGGCAGGAATACTCGACCGGAGCCGGCCCCGCCTCGCGGCACGGGCCGGCGCCGGCGCACTCACGAACGGTGGCACCATGGCGCGCAAGCAATATCCCCTCCGCATAGACCCCAAGATCTGGGAGGCCGTTCAGCAGTGGGCGGCCGACGAGATGCGCAGCGCCAACGGCCAGGTGGAGTGGATGCTGCGGGATGCCCTGCGCAGGGCCGGTCGGTTGCCCGATAAAGACAAGAAGCCCTCACGCGATGCCGACGCATAAGGCTCTAACGCGCCGGACGGCCTCATGGCCGCCCGGCGCGTTTTGTTGCAGGTCGCAGGCAGACCGCGAGCCACCATCTCAGCTGCGCCAGGCAAGCAAACCGTTGCCGCCACCTTACGCCCGCCCGGATTTCCCCGTTGCCATCTCGGTCGTGCCGGGTTAACGGGCGGCTGTTGCCGGTCGCATCAAGTCAGCGAGCCGTTGCCGCCAGGCGGTCGAGGAAGCCAAACAGGGCTTCGTTCATGGGACGATAGTCATGGGCGAGCAGGGCTTCCGCAGACTCCACGTAGGGACAATCGGCATAGCGTGCAAGCTCGTCAGTCGAAGCCGCAACGATACCCTTGATGGACTCGCTTGTGAACTCGAGATGACATTGGAATCCGTAGACACCCTCGGCATAGCGCACTAACTGCCGCGGACAGCTTGCGCTTGTCGCCAGCACCTCGGCACCAGGCGCAAGCCCCGGCATGTCGCCATGCCAGTGACCCACCGGCAGGCCCTCACCCAGGCTCGCGAGCAGCGGGTCTGCAAGACCTTCGGCCGTGAGCTCGACGGGAAACAAGCCAATCTCGCGCTCCGGGCTATGGTCAAAAGAGCCGCCAAACGCATCACCCATGAGCTGAGAGCCCAAGCACACGCCCACCACGCGCGTGCCCGCATCGGCGCAGACACGGATGAGCCGCTCCTCGGCCGCGGCGTCAAAGTATGGGCACTCGGCCTTAGTGGTGGCTGGAGACTGAGGTCCGCCCATCACAATGAGCTGGTCGATGCCCTCGGGGCTCGCCGGCAGCACGTCCCCCGCATACAGGCGCGTATACGTGACCTCATGGCCGCGCGCCCGGGCCCACTCCTCGTACGCACCCGGCGCCTCAAACGACTCGTGAATCACAAAGTGCACGCGCATACCGCCCACAGCCAACCCCCTCGTCATGGTTTTTGTCATGGTAACCCCGTGCGAGGCCGCCAAACAAAATGGAAACGCTCCGTACACGCACGCCGGCCGACGGCCAGCGGAGTGCCGAGCGTCCGGCCCTTGTGGAGCCGCACAGCCGGCAGCCCGGCACCCACTGCCGGCAATCTGGGGCCTGCGGCCATCCCGGATCCCGTGCTACCGACCATGCGTTCGCCCAATTGATACACGACGCGGACGCTTCTCTCGTTCTCGTTGGAACGACGGGCCGGAGCCCTTGTCCACACCCGCAATCCCTGAAACCGATACACCCAGCTCAGGACCCCTTTTCTTTACCGGCGTTCAACCATCTCGCCCCTTCCGCGCGCTACAATGCCCGAGTTTGGCAATGCGCAGGGGTCGCCCAGCAACGGCTCGCAAAGGAGGCTGCGGCGGATGGTATCTCCCCTTGAGGCCATGGGGCAGATGGTTGGCATGCTCGTGATCGTGGCCGTGGGCTACGTTGCCGGCAAGCTCGACTACCTCGACGGCCACACCATCAAGCACGTCTCCAACCTCGTCATCGACATCGCCATGCCCTGCCTCGTGGTTTCCTCCGCAACGGAGCTCGACCCCTCCGCCGCCTCTACCGAGGTGCCCTGGAGCTTCGCCCTCGCCACGGTGCTGTGGTTTGCGCTGCTCGGAACCTGCTGGCTCTGCAACCACCTCCTGCGCACGCCCAGGGAGCAGCACGGCCTCTACCTCTTTGCCGGCACCTGCACCAACACGTCGTTCCTCGGCATCCCCATCGCGCTCGCCATCCTGGGTCAGCGCAGCGCCGTGGGGGCGAGCATCTTTGACATGGTCACCACAGTGTTCAACTTCACGATTGGCTTCGCCATCCTGTCTGCCAGCGGAAAGGACGGCCAGAAGAAGTCCCCGCTCGACATACTCAAGGCGCCCGTGGTCTACGCCTGCCTCATCGCCATCGCGATGTTCTTCACCGGTTGGCAGCTGCCTGCGGGAGCCCAGAGCGTGCTCGCGAGCATCGGCGAGATTACCTCGCCGCTCGCCATGCTCGTGGTGGGCGCACTCGTAGCCCAGGCAGACCTCAAGAGCGTCTTCACCGAATGGCGCGCCTATCCGTTTGCCATCATCCGTCAGCTCGTGATGGCCGTCGTGCTCTTTCTCCTGGTGCGCGCCATCTCGCCCGAGCCCATACTCGCAGACCTCTTCGCAATCATGTTTGCCCTACCCACGGGCGCCATCGTGCCCACCTTCGCCGACATGTGCGGCGCCGACAGCGAGCTTGGCGCCCGCAACACGGTAGTGAGCACGCTGCTCTCCTTCGTGCTCATCCCGACCGTCGTCGCCATCGTCGGGACGCTGTAGCGCGAGCGCACAAACCAGCGAAGCCGTAGGCCTCGAACCGCTCTTTGGCGCCATCCCGCGAGCCTCGCGCCGCTCAGCGCCGCCACCCAGAGTTCCGGCATAGCTCCGAATCAGCACAGCAAAGCGCCCGACAGCCTCTCGGTCATCGGGCGCTTTTCTCGAGGAACTGAGGCCGTGCGGGCCGGCCACTCCGGCCAATCAACCGGCTACTTGGCCATACGGCCACTCTGCTCGGTCAGCCCGAGCAGGCAGGCCTCGCTCGCGGCAAGCTCATCGCCGTCCGCGTGCCAGCGCCAGTTGCCGCCGGCCACACCCGGCACGTTCATGCGGGCCTCGTCGCCCAGGAGCATCGCGTCCTGCAGCGTGCACATCACCACGCCGGCGTCGCTGTCATAGGCCTGTTCCATGAGCTTGCGCGCCAGGTCCTGCGCGTCATCGCGCGCGAAGCCGTAGCGCGTGGCGCACCAGCCCACCAGAGTCGAGGTGTCGTGCGTGGACGTATAGGCCACGCGGCCCGGCTTGGGCACCCAGCCGTTACGCACATCGCCGTCGGCAAACAGGAGCACGTCCATGCCGGGGCAGCCCACCTGCGCCAGCAGCGCGCGCGTGGCAGGCGTGATGGAGCCCAGGTCCTCCGCCAAGAGCGGCAGCGGGCCAAACTTCTTGTACGCGGCGCGGAACAGGTCGATGCCCGGACCGATGTGCCACGAGCCGTCTGCCGCCACGCCGCCACGCGGCACGGAGTAGTAGTTCTGGAAGCCCAGGAAGTGGTCCAGGCGCACCACGTCGTAAAGCTCAAACGTGCGCTCCATGCGGCGCAGCCACCAGGCGTAGCCGTCTTCCTTCATGCGGTCCCAGCGATACGTGGGGTTGCCCCAGAGCTGGCCGTCGGCCGCAAAGGAGTCGGGCGGCGTGCCCGCCTGCATCTCAACGCGGCCATAGCGGTCAACGCTGAACTGGCCGGGGTTGGCCCATACGTCCGCCGAGGCGCAGGCCGGGTACATAGGGATGTCGCCGATGATCTTCACGCCGTTCTTGTTGGCGTAGGCGTGCAGCTCGTCCCACTCGCACTGGAACTCCCACTGGCAAAACTTGTGGAAGGCGATGCCCATGGAGTAGTGCGGGTCTCCCAACAGGCTCACGTCGTAGTGGTGGATGTCGGGCGGCCACTCCTGCCAGCTCTCCTGCGGCCTGTCCTCGCAGATGGTCACGTAGGCGGCGTACGGGTCGAGCCAGTCGGCGTTCTTCTCGCAGAACGCGCGATAGGCCGTAGTGGGCTTGAAGTGGCGGAACTTCTCCAGAAGCTCCTCGCGCGAATACTCGAGCAGGCGCTCGTTGCCGGCAAAGACCGAGGAGCCCGCATATGGGGAGCCAAAGCTGTCCGTGGGGTTCACCGGCAGAATCTGCCAGTAGTGCTGGCCCGTGCGGGCGAGGTAGTCCACGAAGTCGCGGCACGGCTTGCCGAGGGTGCCGGGGCGGCCCAGGTTGGGTACGCTCGTGATGTGGCAGACGATGCCCGCGCCCGGTTCCATGGGCTTGGAGAGGCGCTGTGCCTCGTCAAAGAGCACCACGGCGCTGCCGCAGGGGCCCAGCGTGAGCGACACGGAGTCACCATCGCGGCGCAGCGGCTGGTCACCGATGACCTCGCTTGCCTGCGCGCCGCGGTTGGAGATGGTGACGTTTCTGCTCTCGCGGAGGTTGCGGTTCACGAGCACGCAGACGCTCGGGCCGGGCACCGCGAACTTGCCGGAAGCACCCGGCGTCTCGGCGCCCACCGCACCATCGGCAAGCTCGGCGCCCGCCGGCAGCCTCCACCAGCCAAGGACGTCGTCGCCGCAGCTCACCGGGCGCACGATACCCTCCGTGAGCACCGGCAGGGCCTGGCGCAGCTGAATCACGTTGCGATACATCGTGCGACAGTCCGCGTCGCCGGAGCCCCACGGGAACGGCCCACGGTTGTACGGGTCCGAGAGACCCTCCATGCCAACCTCGTCGCCGTAGTAGATGCTCGGCACGCCCTCGAAGGTCATCTGCATGAGGGTGGCCAGCCAGAAGCGGGCCTTGGCCATCATGCGCTCGCCGTCGTTGAGTCGGCCGGGGAAATCGTCCGGCCAGGGCTGGCCCTCGGGGCGTTCCAGCGCGCCGCCCAGCACGCTCAGCAGGCGCGGACGGTCGTGGCTGGAGAGCAGGTTGAGTGCCGCGTGCATGGCCTCGGGCGGGTAGTTCTCCGCGATGCTCATGAGGCGCTCCGCGGCGTCTGCCGAGGTAATCTTGCCAAGCAAGAAGTCCAGCACCGCCGTGCGAAACGGGTAGTTCATGGCGGAGTCGAGCTCGTCTCCCAGAAGGTAGGTGCGGAGCTTGCCATAGCTCACCTTGTTGGAGGCATCCTCCCACACCTCGCCCAACACGAGCGCGTCGTCGCGCTCGGCAAGTGCGGCGGACTTGATGTCCTTGATGAACTCGTCCGGCAGCTCGTCGGCCACGTCAAGGCGCCAGCCGCGGGCGCCCAGACGCAGCCAGTGGCGCACCACGCCGTCCCTGCCGGCAATAAAGTCCTGGTAAGTGGGGTCGGTCTCGTTCACGGCCGGCAGGTCGTCCACGCCCCACCAACAGTCATAGGTTCCGTCGGGTTTGAAGTTGAACCAGCTCGCATGGGGCGAGCAGGCCAGCTCGGCCGCATGGGCGGCGTCGGCGGCAGGGCCCGTGGCGCCTGCGGCGGCGTCTGCCATCGGGTCCTCTGAGCCCGCCTCCTCGGCAGCCTTCACGCCGACCTTGTGCGCCTGCCAGGCACCCGGCTCGTCATAGGTGTTGTAGCGGTTGAAGGCGCGGGAGTCCGAGCCCACGTGATTGAACACGCCGTCCAGCACCACAGAGATACCGTACTCGGCGGCACGCTCGCACAGGTGCTTGAACTCCTCGTTGTCGCCCAGCATGTGGTCAACGACCAGGAAGTCTGCCGTGTCGTAGCGGTGGTTGCTGCGCGCCTCGAAGATGGGGTTGAGATAGAGCACCGTGACGCCCATGTCGGCCAGGTGCGGAAGCTTCTCGCGAATGCCGGAGAGGGTGCCGCCATAGAAGTCCCAGGAGGCGATGCGCCCGTCCTTGGTGCGCTCGTAGTGCGGCTCCACATCCCAACGATGCACCACGTGGCGCATCGGCCCCGGGATGCCGTCATCGGAGTCTCCGGTGTGGTAGTCCATGGCGTTGCGGGCGAGCTCGTGCCAGCCCGGGCCGCGGCGATAGCGGTCGGGGAAGATCTGGTAGACGATGCCATGGGTGAACCAGTCCGGCTTAACCTCACGCGGCTTATAGACCGTGAGCTGGAATGAGGGCGGCTGCCAGTCGCAGAGCGCACCCTCGCCGCCCGTATGGCCCTCCTTGGCGCCATAGCGCACAACCTTGCCGTCGGCGCGCTCGATCACAAACGTGTACCACACGAGCGCCGCCTGGCCGCACTCGTACTCGCACGTGTAGCGAACGCGGTCCGAGAGGCGCTCGGCCGTCATGGGGACGAAGCCCTCGCCCTCGCCATCGATCCAGGTACGCAGCGTAACGGTGGCGTCGCTCACGCCACCAACGTCAAGACGCAACACGACGGTGCCGCCCACAGGGGCGGCACCGAACGGATTTCTGTAAAGCGCATCGCGGCTGTCGTGATATGCCCACATGTCAAGGACACCTGCCTTCAAGCCCCCGGAGTCGGCCTTATCCCAACCCCGAGGGCCGGGCATGTCAGCGACTCCGCTTCTTGTTATAGGGAATGACCTCAGGATGCAGCTGGTGATAAACATCCAGGTACTGATTGGCCGATCTGCGCCATCCAAAGTCCGCCTCCATGGCGTTGCGCACAAGGCCGCTCCACGCATCCCTGTCTGTCCAGAATACCTCACAGGCCTCGAGAACCTTGGCGGCAAACTCGTCGCCGTTAAAGTTCGCGAAACTAAAGCCCGTGCCCTCACCCGTGAACTTGTTGTACGGAACGACGGAGTCCTTGAGGCCACCGGTCTCGCGCACCACAGGGAGCGCGCCGTAGCGCATAGCGATCATCTGTGAGAGGCCGCACGGCTCGAACTGGCTGGGCATCAGGAAGATGTCCGCACCCGCGTACATGCGGTGCGAGAGCGCCAGGTCAAAGTCGATGCGCGCCACCATGTGTCCCTTGTACTTCCAGTCGAAGTAGCGCAGGGAGTCCTCGTACTGATGGTCGCCGGTACCGAGCACGGCCACCTGCACCGAGCGGTCGAGCAGCTGGCCGAGCGCGTACTGCACCAGGTCGCAGCCCTTCTGCTTGGTGAGGCGGCTCACCATGACGCACAGCGGGCGCGTGGGGTCGGGGTCGAGCCCCAACTCGCGTTGCAGCGCCTCCTTGCAGGCAGCCTTGCCGGCAAGGTCGTCCTCGGAGTAGTTGGCCACGATCTGTGCGTCGGTGCGCGGGTTGAACTCCTCGGTGTCGATGCCGTTGAGGATGCCGTGCAGCTTCCACGCGCGCTCCTGGAAGATGTCCTCCAGCCCCTCGCCATAGAACGGCAGCTTAAGCTCCTCGGCATACGTGGGGCTCACCGTGGTGATGGTGTCGGCGTAGAGCAGGGCGCCCTTCATGAAGTTGATGGTCTTGGGACCCACGTACATCTGCGCCGCGGCGGGGGTATCCGCCAGGCCGCAGATGTCGACCATCACGTCGTCGCCATACTGACCCTGGAACTTGACGTTGTGGATCGAGAAGACCGTCTTCACGTTGTCGTAGTACGGCAGCCCCTTGTTGAACTCGCGCAGGAACACGCAGGACAGGGCCGTCTGCCAGTCGTTGCAGTGCAGCACGTCCGTGTCGTGCAGGTCTTTGACGCGGCCGATGCACTCGGTGATGGCCTTGGAGAAGAAGGCGAAGCGCTCGCCGTCGTCAAAGTCGCCGTAGATGGTGTCGCGGCCGAAGTAGTCCTCATTGTCGATGAAGTAGTAGTCGATGTTGTGCCACTTGAGGTAGTCGACACCGCACCAGACGTTCCTCCATCCCAGGTTGAGGTAGAAGTCGGTCACGTGACGCATACGGTCGCGGAACTCGGCCGGGATGCGACGGTACTTTGGCAGGATAACGCTCACCTTGGCGCCGCAACGGCGCAGCTCGTGCGGAAGCGATCCGGCGACGTCGCCCAGGCCGCCCGTCTTCACGAACGGGGCAGCCTCGGAGGCGGCGAACAGAATCTTGAGCTTCCTGCGGGTGCGTCCACTCATTCGCCCAGCCCGCCCTTCGCCTTGACAAGGACCGCATCAGGCGTGCCGCGCAGTTCGGTGCCGGCGCTGATCACGTTGTCGCGGTCGATGATCGCGTTCTCCACGCGGGCGCCACGGCAGATGGTGCAGCCTGTCATGATGACGCAGCCGCGCACGGAAGCACCCGGCTCAACGACGACGTTGCGCGAGAGGATGCTGTCGGCGACGCTGCCCATGATGTGGCAGCCGGCGGAGACAATACTGTTCGTGGCACGAGAGCCGGCCTCGTACTTGGTGGGCGGGTTGTCGTGCGCCTTGGTCATGATCGGGCGCTCCGCGGGGAAGAGCTCGTCGACGACCTTGGCCTCGAGCATCTCCTGGCTGCGCTTGTAGTACATGCGCGCGTCAAAGACGGAGCCCGTGTACATCTCGACCTTGTGGGCACGGATGTCAATCTGGCCCAGGTCACCCTCCATGGCCTCGAAAAGGTCCAGGTAGTCCACGTTGGCGTAGCGGTCGAGCAGCTCGAGGAGCTTCTCGCGGCGTACCACGAAGCAGTCCAGGAAGGCCTCGTCACCAAAGCGCGTGCCGTAGGTGAAGCCGCGCACGCGGCCGTCCTCGGTGTAGACGCTGGAGATGTCCCCCGCCTCGCAGCCAAACGTCTTGGTGAGCAGGGTGATGTCTGCGCCACTCTCTACGTGGGCCTTGATAAGGTCCTTGTAGTCGTAGTTGTAGATGATGTTCGCCGCAGTGACGACCACGTTGGTGGCCTTGTCACGCTCGAGGAACACCTTGTTGGAGAGCATGTCGCGAAGAAGGAAACGCGGGCCCTTGCGCGAGGTGCCGAAGGCAGAGCCCGGCATCAGAAAGATGCCGCCCTGCTTGCGGTCCAGGCCCCAATCCTTACCGGTGTAGAGGTGGTCTACCACCGAGCGATAGTTGAACGGCATGATGATGCCCACCGTGCGAATCCCAGAGTTCACCAGGTTGGACAGCGGAAAGTCTACGAGGCGGTAACGACCCATGAACGGGACGGCCGCCGCCGGGCGCGCCTTGGTGAGCGCGCCCGGGTGCTTGACGGAATAGTTGGTGGTGATGAGTCCGACCGCGGTCTCCATGGCCTACTCCTCCCCCTTCCCCACGACGACCTCGTCGCCGATGACTGCAGTGTCCTTGGTCACATCAACGCTACCGAGTTCGACGCCGGCCTCCACGACGGAGTTCTCGCCCAGGATGGCGCGTACCACGTGCGCCCCTTCCTTCACGACGGCGCCCGGGAACAGCACGGAGTCCTCGACGATGGCGCGCGGGCCGATCTGCGCGTCGGTGGAGATAATCGAGTGACGTGCCGTGCCCCAGATTTTGCAGCCGTTGGCAATGATGCAGTCGTCGATGTGGGCCTCGGGGCCAACGTAGTGTGGCGGGCGCACCGGGGCGTTGGTCATGAACGGGAAGTCCTTGTCAAAGAGGTCAAGCTCGGGGGTAGGACCGAGCAGGCCCATCGAGGTCTCGTGGTAGCTCGCGATGGTGCCGACGTCGCGCCAGAAGCCGCGGAACTCGTAGCAGAAGATGCGCTTCTGCTCCTCGAGAAGCTTCGGAATGATGTTCTTGCCAAAGTCGTGCTCGCTCGTGGGGTCGAGCGCGTCCTCCTTGAGGGACTTGAGCAGCACGTCGGTGGAGAAGACGTAGATGCCCATGGACGCGAGGTTGGAGTCCGGCTGCTTGGGCTTCTCGGTGAACTTCTGGACGGAGTCATCGTCGTTCTTGGTGATGATGCCAAAGCGGCTGGCCTCGGCCCACTCAACCGGCATGACCGAGATGGTAAGGTCCGCGTTGTTCTTGACGTGGCTCTCGACCATCTTGCTGTAGTCCATGCGATACAGGTGGTCACCAGAGAGGATCACAACGTACTTGGGGTTGTAGCTCTCGATGTAGCCGATGTTCTGGAAGATGGCGTCTGCGGTGCCGGCATACCAGTTGCCGCCGGTCTCCGTGGAGTACGGGGGAAGGATGGAGACACCACCGTCTCGCGCGTCAAGGTTCCACGCCGCACCCGTTCCAATGTAGGAATGCAGCAGATACGGACGGTACTGGGTAAGCACGCCCACCGTATCGATGCCCGAGTTCGCGCAGTTGGACAGCGCGAAGTCGATGATGCGGTACTTCCCTCCGAACGAGACGGCCGGCTTCGCGATGTTGCGCGTCAGCGCCAAAAGCCTGCTTCCCTGACCACCGGCCAGGAGCATCGCGATGCACTCTTTGCTGCTCATGTCCTTCCCCCTTCTAGCCTTTCTAGCTAATGGTTACTCTTGGAGACCCCAGATGTCTGAGGCGTATTCCCCGATGGTTCGGTCGCTCGAAAAGTGACCGGAGTTGGCGATGTTGTGAAGCGCCCTGCGCTGCCAGGAGCGCTGGTCGTCGTACTCGCCGGTAAGCTGTTCCCAGGCCTTGACGTAGCTCTTGAAGTCCGCGAGGACGAGGTCGTAGTCGTTGTTGCCCATGAGCTCGTCGTGAATCTGCTGGAAGTTGCCCGAGAGGCGCGCGAAGGTGCCGTCGGTGAGCTGCTTGACGCAACGGCCAACACCCTGCGGGTCGCCGTTGACGACGTCCCACGCGAAGTACTTGCCGCTGGCCTTGAGCTCCTCGACCTCGTTCTCCTTGAGGCCGAAGATCTTCTCGTTCTCCATGCCCGCGAGCTCGGCGATCTCCACGTTGGCGCCATCGAGCGTGCCAAGGGTGAGGGCACCATTCATCATGAGCTTCATGTTCGAGGTGCCCGAGGCCTCCTTGCCGGCTGTGGAGATCTGCTCGGAGATGTCCGCGGCGGGATAGATGAGCTCGGCATTGCTCACGGCGAAGTTGGGGATGAAGACGACCTTGATGTAGTCGTTCACGCGCTCGTCGTTGTTGACGACGTCTGCGATGGAGTTGATGAGGCGGATAACCTCCTTGGCGAAGGTGTAGGCACTCGCCGCCTTGCCGGAGAAGATGAAGGTCGTCTTGTGCGGCTTGTAGCTCGGGTCATCAAGCATGCGATTGTAGATGTACATGACCTTGAAGGCGTTGAGCAGCTGGCGCTTGTAGGCGTGGAAGCGCTTGACCTGCACGTCGAAGATCGAGTCGGGGTCGACCTCGATGCCCACCGTCTTCTTGATGTAGTCGGCCAGGCGGTCCTTGTTGACGCGCTTGCTCTTGGCCAGCTCGTCCAGGAACTCGTCATCGTCGTAGTAGGCCCCGAGCTTCTTGAGCTCGTCGGCATCCTTCAGCCAGCCGTCGCCGATCTTCTCGGTGATGAGCTTGGAGAGGCTCGGGTTGGAGTTGCCGAGGAAGCGGCGCGGCGAGATGCCGTTGGTCTTGTTGTTGAACTTCTCGGGCGTGAGCTCGTAGAAGTCATGCAGGGTCTCGCGCTCGAGAATCTCGGTGTGGATGGCGGCGACGCCGTTCACGCTATGGCTGCAGATGACGGAGAGGTTGGCCATGCGCACCTGACCGTCCCACAGGATGGCGGTGTTGCGAAGCGCCTCGTGCCAGTTCTCCTTGTCACGCGGGAAGGAGTCCATGTAGCGGCGGTTGATCTCCTCGATGTACATGTACAGGCGCGGCAGCAGGCGACGGAAGGTGTCGATCGGCCACTTCTCGAGGGCCTCGGGCAGCACCGTGTGGTTGGTGTAGGAGACGGTGCGCGTGGTGATGTCCCACGCGGTATCCCAGTCCAGACCCTCCTCGTCAACAAGCACGCGCATGAGCTCGGCACCGCACATGGCGGGATGCGTGTCGTTGGTGTGAATGGCCACGAGGTCCGGGAAGGTCTTCCAGTCCGCGTCGGTGTGGTCGTACTTGAAGTTCCGGATAATCGAGGAGATGCCTGCGGAAACAAACAGGTACTCCTGCTTCAGGCGCAGGATGCGACCATGCTCGCCGGCGTCATTGGGGTAGAGAATCTGCGAGATAGCCTCGACGTCCGTGCGGTACTTGGAGGCCTTGGCGTAGTCGCCCGCGTTGAAGGCGTCCAGGTCAAAGTCCTCGTGCGCGGGGTAGGCGCTCCAAAGGCGCAGGCGGTTGATGGTCTTGCCCTCGTAGCCCACGATGGGCACGTCGTACGGCACGGCCTTAACGAGCTCGCCGCCCTCCTGGGTGAACCAGAACTTGCCGTCCTCGCCCTCGTGACGCACTACCTCGCCGCCAAAGCGCACGAGCACGGCGCTCTCGGGATGCTTGGTCTCCCAGGGGAAGCCCTTGTCCAGCCAGTTGTCCGTGACCTCGACCTGGCAACCGTCCTTGATCTCCTGCCTGAAGAGGCCATAGTGGTAGCGCATGCCGTTACCGAAGCCCAGGATGCCCTCCGCGGCCATGGAGTCCAGGAAGCACGCGGCAAGGCGGCCCAGGCCACCATTGCCAAGGCCCGGGTCCTGCTCCTCGGCGATAATGTCGTCGAGGTCGATGCCCATGGCGGCAAGGCCCTCCTCAACCTCGTCGCGGATGCCAAAGTTCAGCAGGTAGTTGTCGAGCAGCGGACCAAGCAGGAACTCGAGGGAGAAGTAGTAGACCTTCTTCTGCTTGCTCTTCTTGTTCTGCGAGTCGGAGCGGGCGAACTGCTCGTTGGCCTTCTCGGCGATAAGCTTGGCGAGGGCGCGGTAGCGCTGGCTGTTGTTGCAGTCCTTGAGGTCCTTGCCGGCCTCGGCGCGGAGCTTGGCGCGAAACTCCCCGGCGAAGTCCTCAGGCGTGGCAAATAGCTTGTTGATAGACATATGTCTCCTTTGCTGTGGTGGTCTCTGGCGAGTGTTTGGGCTCGGATTGGACCCGGCTCCAAACTACGCCTTGAGGCTCGAGGCCCCGCTGGTCTTTCCTGCCGCAGAGGACTTCTTTACAGAGGATTTACCAGCGGCTTGTTTCTTGGAAGCGTGGGTTGCCCCGGCAGCGGAGGCCGTCACCGAGGCGGGCTTGGCGGCTGTGCCGGCGACCTTCTTGCGAGACTTCGCGGCAGGGCTGGCGGCGGCACGACGGCGCGGCGCAGGCTTGGCGATTTTCTCCTCGGGCGGCTTGGGCGGCACGTAGCTCGACGGCCCCACGCGCTTGTAGATGGCGCCGGCCAGCGGCGGCACGTTCAGCAGCACGGAGTTATCGAAGCCGTGGCAGTCCTCCGGGCGGCTCGAGAGCACGCCCTCGTTGAGCTTGCCGGAGCCACCGAACTCGACGGCATCAGAGTTGAAGATCTCCCGCCAGTCACCCTCGCGCGGAACGGGCACGCGATAGCTCGCGCGGTAGTTCACGTCGAAGTTGATGAGCACCATGAGCTCGTCTTCCGGATTCTTGCCGCGGCGCACGAACGTGATGATCGAGTGCTCGGAGTCGTCCGCGTCGAGCCACTCGAAGCCACCCCACTCGTAGCTCTCCTCCCAGAGCGCCTTGTGCTCCAGGTAGAAGTTGTTGAGCGCCTCGATGAAGCGCTGGTGGTTGCGGTGCGGCTCATACTGCTCGGTGAGGAACCACTGGAGCGACTCGTAGTAGCGCCACTCGATATACTGCCCCAGCTCGTTGCCCATGAAGTTGAGCTTTCCGCCCGGGTGCGTGAGCTGGTAGAGCGCAAGCGTGCGCAGGCCCGCGAACTGGCGCCACTGGTCGCCCGGCATGCGCGTGATGAGCGAGCACTTGCCGTTGACCACCTCGTCGTGCGAGAGCGGCAGGATGAAGTTCTCGTTGAACGCGTACATGAGCGAGAACGTGATCATGCCGTGGTTGCCCGGACGCCAGGGGAAGTCGGTCTGCATGTAGTGCAGGGTGTCGTTCATCCAGCCCATGTCCCACTTGTAGTGGAAGCCCAGACCGCCGTCCGCGGGCGGGTAGGTCACGAGCGGCCACGCGGTGGACTCCTCGGCCATCATCATGACGTCGGGGAAGTACTTCTCCACCGCGGAGTTGGCCTGGCGGATGAACGCCGACGCGTCGAGGTCCTCCTCCGTGCCCTTCTCGTTGAACTTCTTGTCAGCCGGGTTGTCCACGCCGAAGTTGAGGTAGAGCATGCTGGACACGCCGTCCATGCGGATGCCGTCGGCGTGGAAGCGCTCGAGCCAGTACAGGGCGTTGGAGACGAGGAACGAGCGCACCTCGCCGCGCGCGAAGTCGAACTTGTGCGTGCCCCAGTTGGGGTGGATCTCGCGCTCGTAGAGCATCTTGCCGTTGAACGTGGCGAGGCCCTGCTCGTCAGCGCAGAAGCCGCCGGGCACCCAGTCGAGGATCACGCCGATGCCGGCCTGGTGGCAGGCGTCGACGAGGCGCATGAGGCCCTCGGGCGTGCCATAGCGGCTGGTGGGCGCGTAGTAACCGGTGACCTGGTAGCCCCACGAGCCGTCAAAGGGGTGCTCCATGACGGGCAGCACCTCGATGTGGGTGTAGCCCATCTTCTTGACATAGGGCACGAGCTCGGCGGCCAGGTCGTCATAGGTGTAGAAGCTGCCGCGCTGCGCGGGGAAGGGGTCGCCGGGGCCGGGGTAGGTGCCGTCCGGGCGCGGGTCGCCCTGCGGCTCGTCGCCGTGGCGGCGCCAGGAGCCGAGGTGCACCTCGTAGATGTTGAGGGGCTGGTGCATGTGGTCGGTCTCGCGGCGGTGCTTGAGCCAGACGTCGTCGCCCCAGGCGTAGGCGGGCTCGGCCGTGGTACGCGAGGCGGTGCCGGGGATCATCTCGGCGGAGAAGGCGTAGGGGTCGGCCTTGTAGAGCAGCTTGCCGTCGCGGGTCTCGATCAGGTACTTGTAGAGCTCGCCGGGGCGGACGCCGGGGACGAAGCCGTACCAGACGCCACCGGTGGGCGTGAGCGTGAGCGGGTTGGCCTTGGTGTCCCAGCCGTTGAACTCGCCCACGACGTGGACCGAGCGGACCTCCGGGGCCCAGACGGCGAAGCGGTAGCCATCCTGGCCGCCCTCGGCGGTGGGATGGGCACCCATCTTGTCGTAGCTGCGGTACCACGTGCCGGCAGCCATGAGGTAGAGGTCGTCCGGGGTGATGGCGAGGGAGGCGGCCGGCGCGGGCTTGACGGCCGGCGCGGGCTTTGCAGGCTTGGCTGCGGGCTTGGCGGCCGGCGCGGGCTTGACGGCCTTCGCGGCCTCGGCAGCCTTCGCGGGCGCAGCCGCCTTCGTGGTGGGCCTCTCGCCAGCGAGCTTCTCGGCACCCGGCTTCCTGGCTGTTGCCGCCCTCGACGAACTCGTGCTCGTACCTGCTGCCTTTGCCTGACTCATCAAGCACCCCTTCCTTGCCCACATCTCCCCCGACGGGCATCGCGAGCGCCGCCATTGGGCGGGCACGACGCGGCCTCAAGCCGGCGGGCATCCAGCTCCTGGTGGGGAGCTGGGGCTATATGGGCTCCGGTCGGGGCCGAAAGACATCTCCACTTTATCCCCATAGAGACCAAACGGACCCGGCCTTTTATTAGGAGTCGGTAAACGGAGTGTTTCGCCGTCGATTGGGCTCTTCTTTGATGGTCGTTTGTATGAAGGGAGCATAAGGACAAGGCGTTAAGCAGCACTTATATTGCGAGTAAATTAGCCTATCGGCTTGCATTCAATTGGGTGCTACCTGCTGTTTTCGACACCAACCCTGTGTGGCCTTTTGTCTCACCTGCGGTTTTCTTGACGTCTGATGCGCCCGCTCTAATAAATGCAAGCGTCCATCGGCAAACGGCAGGGCACCCGACCCGCGGGGCCTTCGCACACCGCAGGCTGCCACGGCGCAGAAGCCCGGCTCACACCCTAGCCGACGGACTCCCCCGTGACCTTGCAGATGAGCATGGTGCGGACGTCGGCGCCCGTTGAGTAGCAGGTAGAGAGGCCAATCAGCTGGTCTCCCTCGTCATATGCGCCCGCGCGCTCGAAGACGGCGGTTTCGTGTGCGCGGGCGACCAAGCGGTCCATGTCCTCGGGGTCAAACGGCGTGTCGTACATGTCGGTGTCGCAGGCGTCCGCCCGGCACACCGCAACGGCCTCAAGGCTCAGCGCGCGGTCGGGCAGCACGAGCGAGGCCGTGTCGTTCTCGTCAAAGAAGTCCCGCTCCAGGAAGCGGTCCATGTCGCCGAACCTGCCCGCGCAGAGTCGTGCGCGATTATTGCAGTTTTTGGCGTTGTGCCAGAGTAAACGCCCCTACCGGGCCGCCCGTGGGCCACAAAACTGCAGGTCAGCCGAATGCCCAATTCCAAGCTACTCGAGGTGAAGGGGCCAAACTGCAATAATCTCGCACGAGTCGCTCTCGAAGCGCTCACGAGTCACTCCAGAGCCTCTCGAGGAGCAGCAATCGGCCCCGAAAGGCCCGCAGCCGGGCATCGAACCGCACAAAAAAGGCCCGCCTCCACATGGAGACGGGCCCAAGGCTCGAGAACAGCCGTGGCACAGTGCCGCAGCGCCAGCCGCCTGCTAGTAGTTGACGACCTGCTCCTCGAAGTAGGACTGCGGGTGCTTGCAGACCGGGCAAATCTTCGGGGCCTTCTCGCCAACGTGCAGGTGACCGCAGTTGAGGCACTTCCAGACCTTGACGCCCGGGAACCGCCCCATTCCGCCCATAATTCCGCTCATTCATTTGAGTTGAATTCAGTTATCCCGGTCACTTTCCAGCCAGTAAACTTCATCGCACGCCGATAGCAACTCCTCATCATGCGTAACGACAATCACGATATGGTCTCCTTTCTTCTTTTGGAGTATCCGAATAAGGCTATTGCGACTACTCGAATCGAGGGCTGATGTTGGCTCGTCGAAAAGCATGACACTTGGATCTTTAAGAAGCAGCCTAATAATCGCAATCTTTTGCTTCTCTCCTCCGGAGATGCTCAGACCCTTCTCGTTAAGAATGGTTCCAAGACCATTGGGGGCCGCGGACACCATCTCGCATAGGCCAAACTCATTGATATATCCATCAAGGTTGCTAGCATCCCAATCAGAAGAAAGAAGCGTTAGGTTTGCCTCAATGGTGTCCTCAAGAACTGTCGGCTCTTGCTCGGTGACGCCAATACACTCGGAACGCAGCGCATAGCGATCAATTTCGCTTTGACTAATGCCGTCATATAAAACCGCGCCACTCATGTCATCCGGATACACGCCCAGGAGGATATCGAGAAGCGTGCTCTTTCCCGCCCCATTCGACCCGGCAATTCCATATAGCTTCCCCCTCTGGAAGCGGAAGTCCTGGACCTCAAGGGCCTTCTTTTCAAATCCAGGATAGGAAAGACCAATGCCTTTGCAATCAATTCTGCTTACGCAGCTAAGCCGGACCTCACCGTTCCGCTCCTCTTGGATATCCCATATTCGACGGAGCCGCTCATAGCTCACCCGACTAGCCTGATAGTCCTTCCCCCATGTAAGAAAATACTGTATGACTGCACTGAGGCTCTCGTAGTACCCCGCCGCTGTCACAAGATAGCCAGGCAGCAACCTCCCACTAGCGACCTCGATGGCCCCAGCGACCAGAAGAAGACCTTGCGCGGCAGACCTAGCGATGGCGTTGCTTAGCGCGAAGCGTGAATTTACCTCTTGGTTAGAACGGATAGAAGGATACAACCCATCAAAAGCACCGGTTAGACCGTCCTTAAACCGGTCAAAAAGAATGTGTCGACGCAGAAATGCAGCTTTATCTAACTGATCTTGCAACTTCGAGAAAAAGAGAGCTGAGTGCTCCTGCATATCAAAGCACTTATTAAACAAGCCCCGCCGAAAAACACGATATAGGCTTCCTGCCACTGCCGCTAAGAGCACACACACAAAGCCGACTCTCACATTGATTGTCAACAGAATAATGAAGACCGCAATCAGTACAGCCACATTGCTTGTAAGCTGAACTATCGACCCTAATACAAAAATCACAAGGTCGTTCGCATCATGGTTTATTTGCTGCGTATAGTATGCTGCATCGAATCGTTTGAAAAAGGATTGCGGGAGTCGCTTGACGTGCTCCAGTGTATCCAGATTGAGCCTATATCCCGCATGTGACTGCAAATTCACATAGAGCATTTCCGAAAGGTAGGTCAAAGCCGCTTGCCCCACCTGCATGAGGATGAGCAAAAGGCAAAGAAACCCAACCCGCTTTACCTGCATGTCATCACCAGAAATAAGCTGGTTGATAACCATGCCTGTAAAAAATGGAGTCGCAAGCGATATAATCCCCACGAAAACACTTGCAATTAGATATGCCCAAAATTTAACATTCGATAGGTACTTCCAGCAAAGCCTAAGCATGAACTCCGCCTGTTTCGGATGCCTGGCGCGCATCACTCATCATTTTCGACAGCAGCATCTTCTGCTCAGCATCATAGCGAAAAGAGACACAGTGCTTTTCATTGCCATTTAAGGCGTGATTGGGACATCCACCCATGCACATAGGAAAAGCAAAGCAGTCGCGACATTCTTGGTCTTCAGGCTCATAAGACATCCATCGAATCATGTTGGCATTCAATACTGGCTGCTCAAAAATGGAACCGACTTTGCATTTGATTCTTCCGATGTCATCCCAACATTTGTATAGATTGCCCAAAGGATCAACAACATAGGAATTGATTCCAACCGCGCAGCAAATGCCAAGATTCGTGCCACCAAAGGGCTGTACTTTGAACCCTCTTTGAATTGCCTGCCGATAGAACTCGGTCTCTTCTTGGGAAAACTGCTTAATCGTGAAGCACTGGTTATCATTCGTGCAAACGTTATTAATATTATCAACTGGAGCAAGATAGAAATGAACCTTGTTCTTGAGTCCATTCTTTTCTAAGTATTCAAGCAGTTCAAACGAAGAACTAATATTCGTCTTGTCAACGTTGCTGCGAATCGTAATATCAAGGATGTCTGCACATTCTTTTACATTTTGCAGTATTCGCTCATAGGTTGGTCCTCCCCCGTGGAGCACCCTACGAGAATCGTGGTCCGCCTTTGCGCCATCGATGGTTACTTGTGCCATCTTGACGTCACATGCCACAAGCCTTCTTGCGATATCGGAGGTTAGCAAATAACCATTCGTAACGATTGAGGCCCCATATGAACACGCAGAACCAACGGCAGCCTTTCATAGCTCCGTGATGCGCTCGATTTTTATGAGGCCAAGTAAAGGCTCGCCCCCATACCAACCGACAGTAAGGTTAGTAATATTCGGATAATTCTCACGGACAAACAAAGGAAGCTGATTAACCACTTCATCATTCATTGACGTGTACTTTTGACCTTTTTCATAGCAGTATGGACAACAAAAGTTACATGCCATTGTGGGCGCTATCGTTAGATTTAGATTCATATTTGAATAACGAGCTGCGCGACTCTGTAGTCTTAACTCCATATACTCGTCGCGTTCATCGTCCACAAGCATTCCGCCGCGCATGAGTTCACGAACCAGGTCATCCGCGTCCTCGAATTTGCCCTGAAGAACTCGGCGGTACTTCTCCGTGTACTCCCGGTTAAGACAGAGCATCCCTCCTCCGCGGGCATTCATGATGAGCGTTGTATCACCATCACCATACGTGACATTAAATCTTGACGCTCTCATCATGCGACGTCCTCCGATTCCTTCCGGCATAGCTCTTTTCGGTTAAAGATGTTTATTCAATCAACAAATATGTGCTTGGTTAGCCCCTTCTATATCGAAGCACCTTCGAGACACAGAGAGCCAATATGCAAGCAATCACGCTCGCAAAAGAGAAGACGATAACCTCCAGCCCTGAATGAAGGGCACCTACGCCACACACTCGCATCCAATAGAACATGTGCATAGGCATGGCATCACCCGGAGAAGCCATGGCGGCAATGAGCCCGGCATACGTCGCCACAATAAGCCCTCCTGAAACCAGTGCTTTGACACGCAGGAGGGCAAACGCGGTAACGCACAACACCACGTAGCTAACGTTAAGAAAGGTGCAGAGGAAAAGCCTGTGAATCAAAAGAACGACGCTGCCAGCTCGTCCGGCTGCAGTATACGCAGCGAAACAAATTAAGGTGAAGACCGCAAAGCCAAGTACGAGCCACGTGGAAGCCACGAGCGCCCTAGCCAAATATAGAGAAGCCTCCGTTACGCCCCTCGCACGCGATACGGACATGCAGGCACTCTCCTTAGAGGAGGCGAATAGCGAGCCGACCACAACAACGGCAACAGCGGGAAAGAGCAGCGCGTGGGCAAGGGAAGCAGCAACGACGTGCTCAGTAATTGAGTCACCGATATTATTCAGCTCAAAATAGGAGACGTCCGCAGAAAACCCAATAAACCAATCCCCAGTCCCCGCCGACACCCAAGCCCCCGCACCGGCCATGACGTAGAGGAGCCCCATTCCCACGTAAAACAGCGACAGCATAATTCCGAGGTGTATTCGGCCTCCGCGGAAGAACTCTGATCGAATGACACTTGTAGCCATCATCAGAGCGCCTCCCTCACCTTGAGCGCCCCAACAGAAACGAGCATCGCTGCAAAGGCGGCTATGGCGCTGTAGGACAACGCTTCGCTCGCTCCTACCGACCTGAAGCACAACGCACATACATTCATTAGATAGAAGACAGCAGATAGGTAAAGAAGCGGACTCCAGGGGCCCGTCCCATCGCCGTATGCGCTGGGAAATAACGCCAAAACGAGGAGGGAAAGAACGATGGACACCACGCTGGCTGCAATTGCGCTTCTCGTTAGATGGAACAACGAGAATGTCTCCACAAACAGCACCGCAAGCAGAATTGCGCCAAGAGCTGCCGGTACAGCAAAGCGACTCATGCCCTCCCAGGAGACCACGCCGGCATACTGAATCAATTTGCAGATGAACGAAATTCCACTAAACACAACAAAGCAAAGACAGATGAGTGCGCCATGTGTTGCGCATTTAGCTATTGCCAGACTAATGTCAGAAATGCCCCTTGCCTTTGCAACGTCATAGCTTGCTGATACATAGTCGTGCGAGGTCACGGCAACGGCATAGACAATGACCAAAGGTATCCACAGTATTGTGAAGACCATTGAGGTGCGCGCTGCCGAACCTGCAACGTCATTACCGTCAATTAGGTTTCCGATAAAGCCAATCGCGCCGCCAACCCTATTTGGATTGTCACCCGCAACCATGAACAGAAGAGCATCTTGCTCATCTGAAGAAGAGCAGACCGTCACAAGCATCAAGGCAAAAGCTGCTAAAACAAAAGCCTGCGCCTGCCGGCTTCTCGATAGGCGCCAAACCTCGCTGTTAATTAAGGCAAGCATATTCGGGCGCATCATCCATCACCCTCACACGCAATCAGGTCGGCATAGTACTCCTCAAGGCTCTGCTGCTTTGAATAGGCCTCTTGGACGCTGAATCCAGCGCCCAAGAGAATCTTGACGACCGCGCCAGAATCCCCTCGGAAATCGTCCAAGACGAGCTTGTCGCCATCGATGTAAGCTCCATGAGTTCCGCGGCGCCTCAGCTCCATAAGGGCCTGTTCCTGATCGCAAACGCTCAGAATAAGGCGTCGCTTGCAATTTGCGTCCAGCTCTTCAGCAGTAATGCTGCGCAAAATGCGGCCATGGCTGATGAACTCGTAACGAGATGCGATCTTGTGTAGCTCTTCGAGGTTGTGGCTGGAGACGAGTATTGTTTTACCGAGACGCTCGTTAAGGTCCGAAAGCAAGTTTCTAATGCCCTTGATGCCCATTGGGTCTAGTCCGTTCGTCGGCTCATCAAGTATTAGGAAATCGGGATCGCCCAACAGGGCGATAGCAAGGTCCAAACGCCTCTTCATGCCCATCGAGAAGCCGGCTGCTCGCCTCTTTCCCGCCCCCTCAAGCCCAACAAGCCTCAAGATGCCTTCGACATTTGCTTGCGACACGCCCCATTCCATGCAGCGGACAAGCAGATTGTCCTCCGCATCAAGATTGGGGTAGAACGCGTTGGCATCCGGCATGTAACCAATTCGAGAACGCGAGTAACGGATGGACTTCGGATCTGAGTGTCCAAAAATGGTCAAATGTCCTGAGGAGGGAATCGTAAGCCCGTTAATGATTCGAATTAGGGTGCTTTTGCCCGCACCGTTCTCTCCTATCAGTCCATAGATCTCGCCCTGTTCAATATTCATGTCCACCGAGTCGATAGCCACGAACCTGCCGAAGCGCTTCGAGATATCACGCAGGCTCACAATGGAGTTACCCACGCCGAGCACCTCCTCTTAACGACCAGAAGAGGAGCGATGCTCGCAGTCCGCGGAGCACGAGCATCGTCCCCCATTAGTCCACTAGACTCGCACACCTGCTACAGCGCGCCGCGTTAATCCTCTAAAAGCGAACGGAGCACGCCTGATACGGGCACTTGCCGGGACAACCGCCATGGGCATAGATGAAACAGTTATTGCAACTCGGACCGACATCTGCCATCGGCTCATTGACCCACTGCATTTCATTCCCTCCTCAACAAAATACGCTTGTCCGCCTTGAAAGCAAAGCTAATAACGAAATGGGCACACCTTGCTAGGACACTTCGCCGGACAGCCGTCGTGCGCATAAAAAAACAATGCACACAAGCTGGAGCAGCGCTGCCGCTGGGCTCATTAATCCAAGTCTTCCACCTCCTCCTCTAAGTAGCAACTACCTAGATAATGTTATCTAGAATCAATAATAGCATTCTTATTTGAGAATCTGCCCGCGTTATTAAAAAACTCTGCGTTGATTTTCATCTCCAGCGGAACACTCTCAAAACTCATCGCGACGCGTCGCGCTGAGTCCGGCGGAACGGGGCATCCATCCCACTGAGGGGGCCGCGACGGGCGGCCCCGGGAGGGATCGGAGGTCCCCATGGCCAAGAGGAAGAAGCCCCCGGGCAGGGCGTACTCGAGGCTCACCAGGCACGAGCGGAACGAGTGTGTTCTGTCAACAGGATTTGAGCAGAAATCGCATCTGGATTTGAGCAGCTCCGTCACGGATGTGAGCATGGAAAACTGAGCGGGTCAGGCCTGCTGCATGAGCGCGTTGCGCACGCGGTACGATTCCCCGCGGAACCTCAGAAGCCGGCCGTGGTGCACCACGCGGTCGATCACGGCGGCCGCCATCTGGTCGTCGCCGAAGACCTGGCCCCACCGCGAGAACTCGAGGTTGGTCGTGATCACCACCGACTGCCTCTCGTAGGCCTCCGAGACCACCTGGAACAGCAGGCGCGCCCCGTCGACGTCGAGCGGCAGGAACCCCAGCTCGTCGACGACGAGCATGCCGGCCCTGCCTATCTGGGCGAGCTCGCGGTCGAGCCTGTCCTCGTCGCGCGCGCGGCGCAGGCGCATCACGAGCGCGGAGGCGGTGAAGAAGCGGGCCTCGACCCTGGCCTGGCACGCCAGCGCGCACAGCGCGCTCGCCATGTGCGTCTTGCCGCAGCCGACGTCGCCCATGAGGACGAGGTCCTCGCGCCGCTCCAGGAAGGAGAGCGACAGCAGGTCGGGCCGCCCGAAGCCGTCCGGCCACGCCACGGCCGACCAGTCGTAGCCGTCGAAGGTCTTGGGCGCCGGCAGCGCGCAGCGCCTGAGCAGCGACGCCCTCTTCGACGCCTCGCGGCTCGCGCGCTCCGCCTCGAGGTAGGAGGCCAAGTACTCGACCTGCTTGGGGCTCCCGAGCGTCGACCACTCGCGCAGCACCGACGTCGTCAGGCCGCAGGAGCGGCCCGCCGAGACGACCCTGGAGGCCAGCTCGCCGGCCGCCACCTACGCCACCTCCCCTTTGGCGAGGGCGTCGTAGACGGACAGGTCGGCGCCGCCGCCTGCGGGGCCGCCCGCGGCGATCCTCCTGGCGGCCATGTCCACCTCGGCGTCCCCGGGGACATGGCCGCGCGAGAGCGCCTCGCGCGCCGCCTCGCACGCCGCATCGAACCCGCTCGGGCCGGCGGCCCTCGATATGGCCCTGAGCACCCGCCTGCGCCCCGCCGCGTCCAGGCGGTCGATCGCGTCGACAAGCGCCGGCGGCATGTCGCGGCGCACGGGCGACTCGCCGAAGGCGCGGGGCCTGGTCACGAGCGCCGGGATGAGCGACAGGGGGCTCCTCACGGGCTCGCCCTCGCCGAAGGCCCTGGGCAGCTCGGCGACGCGCCTGCCGCGGTCCGCCAGGATCTCCACGCTGCCGGCGCGCACGCCCACGGTGAGGCGCCTGTCGTGCCAGGCGGGCCCGGCCAGGTAGAGCCTGCCGTCGACGGTCACGTAGCCGCGCTTGTCGGACCTCGCCGAGACCCACCTCACCGCGTCGAAGGGCGCGCCCGGCAGCGCCGGCATCGCGGCGAGGTCCTCGGCCATCGCCTCGGGCGTCGGGCGCCCGTCGCGGCACCTGGAGCCCTCGTTGACGCGCCGGCACCCCTCGGCGAGCCTGGCGTTGAGCTCGGCGAGCGAGGCCGCCCCGGGCACCGGCACCAGCAGGTTCCTCCCCAGGAAGCCCACGGCGTTCTCGACGGACCCTTTTCTCGTGGCCCGAGTACGGGTTGCAGTAGCGGCTCGAGCAGCGGTAGTGCGCCCTGAAGCGGGAGAAGAGCTCCGACTCGGTCACGACCCCCGCGATCCGCCTGCCGGCCTCCGTGGCGTTGTCGAGCACGAGCGCCGTCGGCGCGCGGCCCATCTGGGCGAATATGCCCGCGAGGCCCTCGCAGAGGCACTCGGAGCGCTCGGACATCCCCGCGGCGCAGAACCTCGCGTCGGGGTGCGGCAGCGTGAGGACCAGCAGCTTGGGCGCGACCTCGCGGCCGGCGAGCACGGCGGCGAAGTTGCCGTAGTCGACCTGCGCCGTGCCGGGCGCCCACTCGAGCTCGAGGAACCCGCCGCCCGCGGCGGCGCGCCCGGCCCTCCACTCGGCGACGTGGCGGCAGACGCTCGAGTAGGAGCCGGAGTAGCCCCGCTCCGCGACGAGCCTGTCGTAAATCCTCTTGGCGGTGTGGCGCTGCTTGCGCGGGGCGCCGAGTTCGGCCGCGAGCGCCGAGCCGATCCACTCCTCGTGGCCGGCGAGCGACGGGCGGGCCCTCTCGGCGAGCAGCGGCGGCGCTGGCGACATGTCCTCCATGTCGGCGTACTTGGCCACGGTGTTGCGGCTCACGCCGAGCTCGCGGGCGATCTCGGCCCTAGCGACGCCCCGGGCGTCCATCTCGCGTATATCATGTTGGGTCTGCAGGGGCATGGTCATCCTCTCCTCCTCCTGGGCGCGTCTCGCCAAAGTCGGCGCCCAGACAGGATTGTCTCGTGTGGGCCATGCCCTCGCCCTTGCGGGCATGGCCGTCGTGCGGAATCCGCTCGATTCCCGTTGCGCGCGCTGCTCAAAAATCAGTGCGAACTCTGCTCAGTTCATATTGAATACAAACAACGAGATCGCGCGCGGCCTGGACCGCTGCCAGGGGTGCAGGGAGATCGCCCGCTCCCTCGGCCGGGCCCCGTCGACCGTCGCCAACGAGGTGGCGGCGCGCCGCTACGTGACGGCGCCCCGGGCGCTGCGGGGCGAGGGGGCGCCGGCGGACGCGGAGCTCGCCGCCGCGTGCCCGAGGCTCGGGGCCTGGCCCCGCTGCTGCAACGGCTGCCCCCGCCGGAGGGGGTACGGCTGCCCCGGGAGGCCGCAGGTCTTCTACGACGCGCGCATGGCCCAGCGGGAGGCCGACGCGGTCCTGTCCGGCTCCAGGCGGGGCCCGGACTGCACGGAGGCGGAGGCCGCGTCGATAATCGCCGTCATCAGGGACGGCCTGGCGCGCGGGCTCTCCCCGGAGCAGATCGCGGGCGCGAACCCCGGCGCCGTCCCGAGCGCCTCCACGACATGCCGGTGGGTCGACGCGGGCTACGCCGGGATGACGGCCCTCGACCTGCGCCGCAAGGTCGGCTACAAGAAGAGGCGCGGCGAGGCCCCCGGGCGCTCGACCTCGCACTCCGCCCGCAGGTCGCACGCCTCGTTCCTCTCGCTCGGGGAGGCCTGCGCGGGGGGCGTGGGAGATGGACTCGGTGCTCGGCGCGAGGGGCGACTCCGCGAGGGTCCTCACCCTGCTCCACCGGCCGACCCGGTTCCAGCTGGCGCTGCCCCTCGCCGACGGGACCCGCTCCGAGGTGCTCGCGGCGCTGCGCGGGCTCTCCGCCCCGCTGGGCGGCCCCGCCGGGGCGCGCCGGGTCTTCGGGCTCGCCCTCACCGACAACGGCCCCGAGTTCTCCGACGAGGGGGCCATCGCTTCCCTGCTCGGGGAGCGCCCCGGGGAGACGAGGCTGTTCTACTGCGACCCGCGCCGGGCCGACCAGAAGGGCGCCTGCGAGCGCAACCACGTCGAGCTCAGGAAGCTGCTCCCCAAGGGCGCGAGCATGGAGGGCCTCACGGCGGCCGGCCTCGCCGAGGCCATGTCGATGCTCAACTCCGAGCCCAGGCCCGCCCTGGGCGGGGCCCTGCCGATACGGCTCTTCCGGGCCGCGCTCGGGGAGGACGCCGAGGCGCTCCTCGCCGCGCTCGGGGTCCGAGAGGTGCCCTACGGCGAGCTGCTGATGTCGCCGGCGGCGGTCGGCCGCGCCGGTGGGAGGGGGGCAGGCCCGGGTCATAGGGCCGGGACACAGCCGAGGCCCGCGCGCGGGCCCGTCGCGCTGGCTCCGGAGCCGGGCGCGGCGGGCGGGCGGGGCGCGCCTCCGGGGGCAGCCAGGGGCCGGGGCCACGATCCCTCCACCTCGGAAAACGGGGGCGGGAGGGACCTCCGCCGCCCCTCCCGCCGTCGCGCTGGCTGCGGAAACCCCGATTCGGGCCAAACCGTCTCGCTGACCTTGCTAATCAACCTTAAATAAACTCTGCGGCACTTTGTGCCGCAGAGTTTCATAGACAGCCCTAATATAGGCAGCCCTATTAACGCCGCGATGGACTATTCGTCACTCAGGTCAACCACGCACACCCGCGTAGGCAGGCAGTCCGTTTGCCCATTGCCGCTCATCACCCTGTTAACGGCATGCTTTACCCTCTCTGTCGCCAAGCTCTCAAGTTCGTGCTCAGAGACACGCTTGATAAGGTCTCCAGGCTGACAATCCAACTCATCGCATATGTCCAGCAAGGTCTTGAGCCGAATCGCCTTAATCCTGCCGTTTCTGATCTTCGAGATATTTGCCGGCGTATGCCCAGTCGCACGGATAATGTCCGCACTCGTCTTCCCTCGCTGAAGCAGGAGGCTTTCAAGCTCGATAATGAGGTAATTCATGATGTCCCTTAGACCAAGTCTTCTGCTTGCGCTTGGAGCAGCGTTCCATATCGCCAAATCGCTGAAAGCGAGAAACACGTGACAGCGCAGAGGATCGCTCCCATGTCCAACGGTATTGTCAGACCTTCGATCATTTCTTGGGGCGCGCTGACGAAAAAGAACGGACCCAAGGCAATTGCCACAAACCCTGGCGATGTTATTACCTCGATTATTGCAACGGCCACAAACATCCAACCGAGTGCGCCGATTCTACGGGCATGCGCAAACGTGAACGGTGACTCTCCCTCGGCCATGTCGCCGCTAATCCCCCTCAAGGTCAATGCGGCCATGCCACAAATGATTAGATAGGCAAGCGGAACAACAACGGATACCGTATGAGAGGAATCGGCAATCAAGCCATTCGATATCTTGCCCAGCACCATTACTGCGACCACCGCTGAACAGATACAAATCAAAACCAATAGAACGGTAAACAGCAGGCGTAGCTTTTTCCCAAGTCGCTGCATGCGATTCAGTGAATCCTCAATCTGTCGAGCGCCATTCGCCATATTGGCCTCCGTGTAACGACGGCATTGCCAAACTTCTGGCCATCTTATCGTTGGTTACTTAATTGCAGTCCGGCATAAGATAGCCCCACATAACCGATACTAGAGAGCCTTCCCGAGCTCCATAAGGCCTTCGCGGATTGCGCAGAAATACTCCCAAACGTCGGGGACCCTCTTTGAAGAAGCCTGTAGCCACACGAGAGGAACTCGAGTTTTGTAGCAAAAGGCCCCCATGTCCAAGGCCTGCGTTTCGGTCTTGGAAATGGGGGCCGCTCGCCGACATCAGAATTACTCGTGCGCCAGCGAAATCACGGTCGGCGTGGAAGGCCGCCTAGTAGTTGACGACCTGCTCCTCGAAGTAGGACTGCGGGTGCTTGCAGACCGGGCAAATCTTCGGGGCCTTCTCGCCAACGTGCAGGTGACCGCAGTTGAGGCACTTCCAGACCTTGACGCCCGGACGCTCGAAGACCTCGCCCTTCTCGACGCGCTCGGCCAGCTTGTTGTAGCGCTCCTCGTGGGCCTTCTCGATGGCACCGACGCCGCGGAACTTGGCGGCGATCTCCTTGAAGCCCTCGGCCTTGGCGGTCTCGGCGAAGCCCTTGTACATGTCGGTCCACTCGTAGTGCTCACCGGCGGCGGCGTCCTTGAGGTTGGTCAGCGTGTCGGGCACGTCACCGTCGTGGAGGTACTTGAACCAGAGCTTGGCGTGCTCGCGCTCGTTGCCAGAGGTCTCCGTGAAGATGTCGGAGATCTGGACGTAACCCTCCTTCTTGGCGGCCTTGGCGTAGTAGCTGTACTTCATGGAAGCCTGCGACTCGCCGGCGAAGGCGGTCTCGAGGTTCTTCTTGGTCTGGGACTCGTTGAAATCAACAGCCATGGCATCCTCCTTGTGCGCGCTCTCTCAGGCAATCGGCAGCTGGTCCAGCCACGCTGTCAGGCCAGCCCTCCCCGCGAAACGCTCCGCAGGCCCCGGGCCGATTGCCCCACTGCCCCGCTCCATCGCGAGGCGAGTACAGCATACCCTAGTTGAGGCATTTTCTTATCAAGAATCGTTCCTATTAAGAAGAAAGATACAGTTAACTGTGGTTATCTCTGATGTCCTCAGAAGCTTTAGGCATACCAGGTACCGTCAAGTTCGCGACAAAATCCCTCGCCAGACAACTCGTTGAGGATTTCTTCCACATACGACGTTTGGACGGGCTCGCGCCTGGCGGCCACCTCCTGCCGGCTCAGCCCTGCACACACTTCCTCTACAGACAGGCCGGCCGCACCCACAGCTCGAGCGTCCAGAAGCATACGCACCACGGCGGCGCGCTTCTGCCGGTGTGAGCCCTCGAACTTGGACTGGCGCACGTTCGCACGCGAGCGGCGCGAGGGGTTGGGCAGCGTCTTCTTGAGGTGAAAACCGTAGTCTAGCAAGGCGTAGTACCAGGTACGCGGCGTGCAGGGAGCGTCCGCGCCCGCAATCTCCTCGGGAGCCTGCGGGCAGGCCTCGCGCACAAGCGGCACGAGCGCCGAGTCTGGCACCCCCTCGGCATCGGGAAAGAGCTCGTGGAGGAACACGGCCCGCACGTTGGTCTCGAGGTAGACGCCGGGCAGGTCGAAGGCGAACGCACGAATGCCCGACGCCGTGGCCGGACCGATGCCCGGCAGCGCCTTCAGCGCGGCCTCGTCGCTGGGAACCATCCCCGCATGCTCGGCTGAAATAACCTGCGCGGCCTTCCAAAGCGCCAGCGCCCGGCGATTGTAGCCAAGGCCCTGCCACTCGGCCAACACGTCTGCCGAGGATGCCGCCGCAAGCGCGTCGGGCGTGGGAAAGCGCTCGAGCCAGCTCTGCCAGCGGCCGTCGACGCGCGAGACCTGCGTCTGCTGGAGCATGGCCTCGGAAACCCAGATGGCATAGGGGTTGCGCGTACGGCGCCACGGAAGATCGCGGTAGAGCCCGCGACCGAGGGCGTAGATGCGCGCGCGGAAGGCCTCAGACTCGAACGACATCGGCTGTCTCGAGGTCGATCGTGGGAAGGGGCGCCCCCTGCGCACGGGCATCGCGCAGGGCAACGCTCGAGACACAGCCGGAGCCACCCGGGCGCGTGAAGCGCTCCTCCACGACAGGACGTGCCTCGCCCGCAACCACCTGTGCGAGGGTCACGGAGCTCAAATAGCTGCCAAGCAGCTCCTGGGCGCCCGCCCAGATGGGGTTGTAGCAGCAGCTAGCCGCGCGCGGACACACGCCGCCATCGGGGCCCGAGGTTGCGCAGGCTGAGACCGAGGACGGCCCCTGAACTGCCTCCACCACCTGCAGCAGCGTCACCGACGCCGGGTCCACCATCAGGCGCATGCCACCTCGCGACCCGCGCAGGCTCTCGATGATGCCGGCACGGGAGAGGTCGTGCTGGATGGAGCGCGCGAAGGAGTAGGGCACGCCGTTGCCGTCCGCCGCGGAACGGACGGATATGACGCCCGAGGGCGTGCGCACGAGGTCGGTGAGCATGCGGAGGGCGTAGTCGGTCTTCCTCGAGATGTCCACGGCCTACCTCCAGTCCAAGATAGGCCAGTCGCGGCGCTTGGCCAGAGACTTGAGCGTCTTGCCGGGGCAGACGGCAAAGCCGTGCTCGGCCTGCGCCAGCAGCGGCTCGTCGGTGAAGTGGTCGCCATAGGCGTAGGCGATGGTCCAGGCACCCTTGCCAAGGTGCTCGTCTGCCCAACGGGAGACGGCGCGACACTTGCCCTCCCCCGCCACGACCTCACCGTCCACGCGACCCGTGAAGTGGCCGTTGGCGTCGAGCTGCATGCGCGTGGCCACGAAGCCGTCCACGCCGAGGTCATCGGCGGCAACGCAGGCGATCTCGTGGAAGGTGGCCGAGATGAGCAGGGTCACGCAGCCCTCCTCATTGCGACGGCGCACCTCCGCCACGGCGTCCTTGCGGTAGCGCGGGGCGAGCACCTCGTCGTGGAAGCTGCGCATGATGCGACGCGCGTCCTCGAGGTCGTGGCTGCCAAGATCGCGGAAGATGAGCTCGCGGGCCTCGTCCTGGCGGTACGGAAGGTGCAGCTTGTAACGGCAGCCCCACCAGAGCAGACGGCCCGTGGTGCGCGGCGAGATGAGATGGCGAGCGAGCAGGTAGCGCGAGAAGAGCGAACCGGACTGGCCGTCGATGATGGTGCCGTCATAGTCAAAGACGGCAAGACGGGCGATACCCCCGTCCTCCTCGGTTCTCGTGCTTTCGGCCACGTGCGCTCCCCTCGCGTGGCCGTCTCTCTGAGGGCCGCGTTGCGTGCGAACAGTTGGGTGCGCCAGCGTCCGACTGACGTGGGCGGAGGCGCGTTGTGGGAAATTGTACCAAGCGCGCTCACATTTGTCGTGAGGCGAGGAGGGGCCATCCGTAACGAAAAAGGGCCCCGGTTTCCCGGGACCCTCATCCTTTGCAATGGCGGGATATGCGGGGCTCGAACCCGCGACCTCCGACGTGACAGGCCGGCGCTCTAACCAGCTGAGCTAATACCCCGTTCGGTGCGAGAGCTATAGTACAGGAAATCTCAAGTACGTGTCTAGCCCCATTTTTGAGGTTTTTTGCCGGGGCAGAAACGGACATTGCGGCACGACTCCACAACGCAGCCCCGCCCCAGGGAGGCCATGGCGATATTGCCTCGCGCCAGAGGCCCACCGCGTTGCCGACGGGCAGCGCAGCCCTACGCCAAGCGAACCGTCGTGACGTTGCCGTTGACGTCCCAGATCACAAGGTTGCCGTCATTGACCTCGGCGGAAGAAACCTCGCCCTGGCCGGTCACGGGCTGGCCGTCGGAGCCGGAGACCTGCCCGGGCACGGCGCCGTCCGCCAGCATGTAGCTCATGACGTCCCACGTGCCATCCCCCAGGTTCTCGGGGATGTAGAAGGCACCGTTGTAGGTAAGCACCGTCACCGGCACACCGGCAAGCGTGAAGACCGTGGACGACTCGCCGGCGCTCTCGCGCACGAAGGCCCAGCCGGCATCGGTCTGCGAGACGCCAAACGACGCGCCGTTCATCTCGAGCTGCTGACCGGGGTCGACCTGCGTGAGGGGCTGCGTGGCGGCAGCATCCCCACCCGCGGCGACATCGTCTGCCGGCCCCATGAGCGCAGCCGCAAGCACGAGCATGAGCACAATCACGACGACACCGGCTACGACAATGCCCACGATGGCTCCCACCGGAGCCTTCTTCGCGACACCCCGCTTCCTGCCACGAATCTTGCGACGCGCCGCCCTGCGCCCGATCACCACGCCCGCCATGGCGTCGCCCTTGGGCGTGCGGTGGGCCACGTCGTCCTCCGGCATGGCCACACGAGCCACTTCCGCGGCATGGGCCGCCGTCTCGCGCGTGGAGAGCACAGCACCCTGGCCCGGCGTGATGGTGTGGAAGGAACCGGTAACGGCCGGATCAACGCCAATGGGCCGAGGGGCGTCGTCATTGGCGAAGGAGACACCCACGCCGTCGTCCGAAGCAACAGAGGTAACCGGGACCTGACCCTCGGCAAGGTTGAAGCTGTCGTTGCCACCAAGCTGGGAGAAGTGATGGGCGCCCGCCGTGGCGCGAGAGGCCTCGGCAAAGCGCGGCTGGTGCTGGGGAGCGGCCTGGGGACGAATCTCCCCGGCGTCCCGGGCGGGAGCCGCCATATGCCGGTTCGGGGCGTGGTGCACCTCGGGCCGCTCGCCCTCGACTACCTGCTTGAATCGCTTGGCCGCCATGAACGTCCCCCTCATTTGCGCAGCATGCGACTGAAGCCGGCGCCGCACGGACACGCGCACCAACTGGCGTGGCGTTCCGCGGACACCGGCCGCAGCGCAATCTTGCTTTCGATTCTACAGCTCGCGGCGAGCCTCGATGGCCCTGCCAAGGGTGACCTCGTCCGCATACTCAAGGTCACCACCAACCGGAAGGCCACTTGCCAGACGCGTGACGTGCACCCCAAGCGGCTTGACGGTGCGAGAGAGATAGGTGGCGGTGGTCTCGCCCTCCACGTCTGGGTTCGTGGCGAGAATCACCTCGTTGACCTCGCCGTCTGCAAGGCGGGAGAGCAGTTCGCGAACGTGCAACTGCTCGGGGCCGATCTTGTCCATGGGCGAGATCACGCCGCCAAGCACGTGGTAGAGCCCGTGATAGGCACCCGTGCGCTCGATGGCCGAGACATCTCGCGGCTCGGAGACCACGCAGATGGAGGTACGGTCGCGGCTCTCGTCCTCGCAGACGTCACAGAGCTCGCGCGTGGCGTAGCTGAAGCAGACGGGGCAGAAGTGAACCTGCTGCTTGACGTCGAGAATCGCCCTGGCGAGACGGCGGGCCTCCTCTGCGTCTGCCCCCAGGATGTGGTAGGCGATGCGCTGCGCGCTCTTGGGGCCGATGCCCGGCAGGCGGCCGAGCTCGTCCAGCAAGCGGCGCAGTGCCCGCCCGTCGTTATTTGGAGAAGTCGATGCCCCCGCAAACGCGGAGGCATCGGCGTCGAAGTGCGCGTGGGGCATTGCCTAGAACAGCCCTGGGATGTTCATGCCACCCATACCCGTAGCGGCGCTCATCTGGGCGCCGGCGGCCTCCTGCGCGGAGGAGAGGGCCTCGTTGACGGCGGCGAGGACCATGTCCTGCAGCAGCTCGACATCCTCGGGGTCGCAGGCGTCCGGCGAGATCTCGATGGACTTGAGCTGCATCTCGGCCGTGGCAGTGACCTTGACCATGCCGCCGCCGGTGGAGGCGGAGACCTCGATGTCCTTAAGCTTCTCCTGCGCGGCCGCAAGCTGCTCCTGCATCTTGCGGGCCTGCTTCATCATCTGCTGCATGTTCATCTGGGGCATGTGAGCTCCTTTTTCGTTGCCGCCCGTTGGCGGCGCCTTTGCTGTTCATCTTTCAAAACTCTAGCGATTCTTTGCGCCCATGGCGAGACGCATGGCATGCCGAGCTTGCCGCGAAGCGCTGGCATGCCGAGCCCGTAGCGAAGCGCGCCGGAAGTCTGACCCGCGAAAACGGACTGCGAAGCCAGGGTCATCGTGCAGGGCAGAAAGCTCCGGAATGCTCGCCACGAGGCGAAGGGGCTAGCTGCCGATGGGGTTGTTGCTCTCGTCCACGATCGTCGCCTTGGTCTTGCCGAAGACCTCCGAGAACATCGAGATGAGCTCGTCGGTGGTGGCAGGCACCTCGCTGGACGCGGCGTCGGCAGGGCCGGCGGTAACGGTCGCCTGGGGCACGGCAACCTGAGGCGAGGGCGCCAGGACGGCGGGCGTGGGTCCAAGCTGGGGCGCCGAGAAGGGCACGGGGGCCGGCGCGGAAGTCGGCACGGCCGAGGGGGGCGTGCTCGGAGCAGGCGTGACACCTCGAGCGATATCCGGAATCTTGAGCTTGGCCGCCCTAGATGGAACCGGCGCAGTCGAGGCAAGCGCCCTGCCGGCGCCGTCGGAGCCGGCGGGCGGCTCTGCAAACGTGCGGGACGGGGCCACGGGATGACCGCCGTCGAAAGGTGGCTCGTCGTCCGGGAGGAAGGCGTCGGCGTCGTCGTAGGGCGGTTCGTCGTCGGCGGACTCTGGCGCGGGAGCGGCAGCCGCCGGGGCAGCGGGCTCGGCGGGCGCGGGCTCGGCAGGAACCGCAGCGGCGGCCGCCGATGCAGGCGCTGGCACGGCCGGCGCGACGGGGATCGCCGAGGCAGGCTGCGGCGCAGGCGTTGCGACGGGTGCCAGCGTAGGCGACGGCACGGCAGACTGGACGGACGCCGGCTCAGAAGCGGCGCTGGCGGGAACAGGCGCGGGAGCGCTCGTCTTCGGCTGCGACAAGGGGGCTGCGGCCTCCGGCCTGGAGACGGAGGCCGCCGAGCTAGGGCGGGCCGGGGCTCCGGAATCCCCGTAGCTCAGCGTTCTGGGGCCAAAGGCATCCGCCACGGCCTTGTCGACGATGGCCCTCACATCGGCGCGCTCGAGCATGCGACGCGTGAAGGCGCTGCCGGCGGGCAGGCTGATTGTGAGCGTAGAGCCGTCATCCGCCTCGGCCGAGGCGTTGAGCAGCAGCGAAGCGCAGGAGGCGTTGGTCTTGAGCAGGGCGCCGACCATGCCCTTCCAGGTGCGTTGCAGCTCGGAGTCCGCCACGGGAGAGGATACGGGTGCGGGCTTGGGGGCAGTCGGCGCAGGCGTAGGTTGCGGCGCAGGCGTAGGCCGCGGTGCGGGGGCGGGAGCCGGGGCCGATACAGGCGCGGGAGCTGGCCGCGGTGCGGGGGCGGGAGCCGGCGCGGGGGCGGGAGCCGACCTGGGCGCAGCCACAGGCGCGGTGGCAGCCACACCAGCAGCCGCCACGGCAACGGTGCCCGAGGCAACCCTCGCCTCTAGCGCCTCAAGGCGCTCGGCCAGGGCCTCGAGTGTCAGGTCGCTTTCCGGACGGGCGGCGCGCGTCAGCGCCACCTCGAGCGTCAGGCGCTGATTGGCCGCCGCGCGCATCTCCAGCGCCGCGTCATCGAGCACCGTGAGCACGCGGGCCAGGCGGTCGGCACCGCCAAACGCGGCGGCCTCCTCGCCCAGGCGCTCCTCCTCGCCTGGCGTGGCGTCCACCACACCGGGCTGCGCTCCCGCAAGACTCACCACATACACGTTGCGCACGCGGCCCATGAGCTCGCGCGTGAACTGCAGGAGGTCCCCGCCGCCGTTGACCAGGCCCGCCACCTCGGCAAACATGGTAGGCACATCGCGCTTGGCAAGCGCCATGGACATCACGGCGATGCGCGAGTTGCTCACCTCGCCCAGCAGGTCTCGAGCGGCGGCGGCCGTAATGGCGCCGTCGCCAAACACCGAAAGCTGCTCGAGCGTGGAGATGGCGTCGCGCATGCCGCCGCGGGCGTGGCGCACCACGAGCTCGATGGCCTCGTCCTCGTAGGAGAAGTCCTCACGCTTGCAGATGTCCGCAAGGTGCTCGCGCATCTCGGCCGCACCGATGGGCCGGAAGTCGAAGCGCTGCACGCGCGAGAGAATCGTGGGCAGCACCTTCTGGGGGTCCGTGGTGCACATGATGAAGACCACATGCGCAGGAGGCTCCTCGAGCGTCTTGAGCAGCGCGTTGAACGCCGCCGGCGTGAGCATGTGGACCTCGTCGATGATGTAGACCTTGTAGCGGCCCCGCACCGGCGCGTAGTCCACGCGGTTAATGATCTCCTCGCGCACGTTGTCCACGCCCGTGCGGCTTGCCGCGTCGAGCTCGTAGACGTCGGGGTGGTCACCCGTGGCGATGAGCTGGCACTCCTCGCAGGTGCCGTCGGGGAGATGCCCCGCGCCCCGCTCGCACTCGAGCGCCTTGGCAAGGATGCGCGCCATGGTGGTCTTACCGGTGCCGCGCGGGCCGCAGAACAGGTAGGCATGGCTCGTGCGGCCCTCGGTGACGGCCCGTTCGAGCGTGGAGACGACATGCTGCTGGCCCACGACGTCCTCGAACGTCTGCGGGCGATATTTCCTGTAGAGCGATTCCATGGGGCCCTCCGGCGCTTCGGTTGAATGCAATCCAGTATAGGGGGCGGACCCGGCATCGGAGCGCCAGGGAGCCCGGGCTGCCGGGGAGCTCGGGGCGCCGAGAAGGCGCGAGGCCTCACGGGGCGGGGCCATAACCTTGGCATTCCCGTCCGAACGGCCACGGAGCTCGAGGTTATGACCCGCGGCGTCGCCCGAGGGTCTTTGCAGCGAGCCCGCGCGCGACCACCTGGCTAGCCCTTGTCGCGCTTCCCGTCCCCGCCGGGCCTGCCCTTGCCGAGTCTGTCGAGCCTCCCCTTAGCGAACCCGCCCTTGCCGAGCTTGCCGGGCTTCGCGCGTTTCCCATCGCCGCCCCCGCGGCGGCCGCGCAGGGCACAGCGCGTAGCAAGCGCGAGCAGCCCGAGGGCAACCACGTCGATGCCTGCCACGGCGATGGGCCACAGCGGCACCGCGCCGGTGATCTTGGGCTTGCGCGCCGAGTCATCGCCCGCCTTGGCTGCATATGCCTCGTTCGCCACGCGAGCATTGAGCTCCATGTAGAGCACGTCCTTGGCCGCCCGGCGCAGCGCCTGCCGATAGATGGTGGACGAGGTGTCGCCCACAAGCTGCGTGCCGGCCATCCACAGGTCGCCGCCAGCATAGAGAGCGTGGTCTCCACTCATGTACTTGGGGTGGTCGGAGTAGTCTGTGATCACGGCACCTCGGAAGCCCCACTCGCCGCGAAGCACGTCCGTGAGCAGGCTTCTCGAGCCGCCGGCCCACACGGCGCCGATCCTGTTGTACGAGCTCATCATGCCCGTGGCGCCATAGGTCTCGACCAGACGCTGGAAGGGGCGCAGGTAGAGCTCGCGCAGCGTCTGCTCGGTCATCCAGGTGTAGCAGCCGTCGCGGAAGATGTGCGCCTCGCCGTCGTTGCAGATAAGGTGCTTCACGTACGTGAAGATCCCAGCCTCTCGGGCGCCGGCCACCATGTTTCCGGCCACTTCGCCTGTGACGAGCGGGTCCTCCGAGCAGTACTCGTAGTTGCGGCCGCCCACGGGGCTGCGATGCAGGTTGGCGGCCGGCGCGTACCAGCCGCCATAGCCCAGCTGGCCCGCCTGCTTGCCGATGGCCCTGCCAACCACGCGCGCCAGCGACGCATTCCACGTCTGGGCGAGAATCCAGGGGCAGGGAAAGCCCGTCCCCACCGAGAAGCCGGTAAAGCCACCCATCTGGGCGGGGCCGTCGGCGTCCTTGGTTGCCTCCTTGCCAATGCTTCGCAGCTCAGCCGTGCCGGAGTAGGCGTCACACACGAGTTGCACTGCCTCGATGGGCTTCAACTGATTCAGCAGCGAGTCCCAAGCCTCGTCGTCATAGCTCGCCCCAAGCGTGCGGCCAAGCGACGTGAGCTCGCCCTCGTACGCGGCACGCTGCGCCCCCAGTCCGCCCATGTGCACGCGGTCCGCACCCTCGGCAACCCACGCCTCGATATCGTCCTTCGTGAAAAGGTTGAGATCGGCCACCTGGTCGGGAATTGTACGGTTCTCGTCGTTGTGGCCCGGGAAGGTGCCCGCAAAGTCTCCTCGCGTGAGATAGGCAATCTCCTGGCCTGTGTCCACGCCATCGATGCCCGCCCCATCGGGTGCGTCGGCCCCCGTAAAGCGGTTGCGCACCTCGACGCCCGTAACCGGGTCCGTGGGGAACTGGCGGTTGTGGCGCAGCCGGCACGTGACCCGCGCGCCCTCCGCAGCATCTGGCGTATGGGCATTGCGCCGCAGCGTAAAGGTGTAGTCGCCGGGGTCGAGCTCGTAGCCGGCAAATCCGTTGGCATTGGCGTCTGAGTAGTCATACGAGGCAAGGTCTGAGAGCACAAAGGAGAGCGTGAGCTCCTGGCGCTCGCCCGCCGCGAGGACGTTCGTGCGCGCATAGGCCACGAGCTGGAGGGAGGGCTTCTCAATCTGGCCCGGCATGTAGGGAACCTCGGCGTAGAGCTGCACCACATCCGCGCCGGAGCGTTCGCCCTCGTTGGTGACACCCACGGTGAACGAGAGCGAGTCCAGGTCATCAAGGCGCTCGCCCTCTGCAGGGCGGTCCACAACATCCCAGGTAAAGCTCGTATAGCTGAGCCCGTAGCCAAAGGGATACTGCACCACGCCCTCATAGCCGGCCCCATGCTCGTTGGAGACGCCCGCCCAGTAGCCCTCGGCGTCGGCCGTCTCGTACCAGCGGTAGCCCACATACGGCCCCTCGGCATAGTCCACGTAGCTGACCTGCTCGTAGTTGTAGGCCTCGCCGAGGTTTCCGCAGCTTGTGCCATCTGCCGGGTACAGGCCCTGGGCGCCCGCATAGGCACCCACGCCCTGCTTGCCGGAATGTGCGTAGCTGGCCGCCGTCTTGAGGCTGTAGGCCCAGGTGTCCGTGGTGCGGCCCGTGGGTGAGACGCCGCCCCACAGCAGCTGCGGCAGCGCGGCTGCCGCCCTCTGACCCGTATAGCCGGCGAGCAGGCAGGCGCCGATGCCGGGAATGGTCTCTATGGGGCCCAGCTCCATCACATTTCCGCAGTTGAGGACCACGATGACGCGCTCGTAGTTAGCGCCCACATACCTGAGGAGGCGCTCCTCCTCGCGCGAGAGCGCAAGGGTGTGGCGCGTGAGGTCGCACACGATCTTGGCGCCGCGCTTGGTGCGCCTGTACTGGACCTCCGGCAGGTCACTGCTCTCCCCCGCCAGCCGGCCTATGACGACGATGGCCACGCGGGAGAACTCGAGGGCGTGCTCGAGGAGGGTCTGCGAGTAGTAGTCCTCGTCCTCGATATCCGGCTCGTAGAGGCGCGAGGACTGCTCGGGCCAGCTGTGGAGGGTTGCCGTGAACTCGCGGGCGGCCTGGAAGCCCTCATACATGGCCGTGAGCTCGGGGTTGTTCTCAATGCCGGCTTCCTCGAGCGCCTCGAGGAAGGTCAGGTCCACGGACTTGACGCCACCCGAGCCCGAGCCGCCGCCAAGCCAGTCCGTCGAGGCCCAGCCAAAGACGTTGACCCTGGTGACGGACTCGGGGATGGGCAGGGTGAGCTCGGTGGGCCGTACGGAGGCGGAGGCGTCCGGAGAGGCACCAACAGAAGTGGAAGAAGAGCCCGTCGTGGCGCCGACGGAGGGGATGCCGACCGTTGCGGCACCGCCAGTCGTGGCACTGATGGCGTCGGGAGTCGGGCCCGATTTCGCAGCAGCGGCGCCCGCGGTCTCGGTGTCCCCGGTCATCGCAGCGCCGGCCTCCGCCGCGGCAGTACTCGCACGTCTGACCACATTGACGGGCTCGTTGCGCAGCAGCACGGCACCCGTCGCCTCGACGCGCTCGGCAAGCTGCTCGTTATCCCTGGTAGTGGCCTCGCGCTGGGCATCCGTGACGTCTACGGACAACGGGTTGACAATGCGATTGAGCATGGAGGAGTAGCGTACAGCGGTGCCCGTTCCCACCGCAGCGGCGCCGACCAAGGCCGCCGAACCGGCAACGAACGCACGCCTGCGGATAACGTGGCCCCGCGCCTTTGACCGGTGCACGCCCTTGTCCGCACTCGCCGGCGCCTTGTCAGCCCCGGCCTTGCGCCTCTTGCCCCAACCAGCCATCCATACCCCCGAACGCGCGTTAGCACTATCTGCTGCCAACTATAGTCGCACTGCCGGACATCAAATATGGACGCAGGGCCGCTGAGGGCACTCTCGGCAATGGCGGAGGAGGACCCGACGACTTGAGAACGCGGAGGCATGCCAAGACTCAGACGCGGTAAGCCTCCTCGGCCCCGCATCCATTCACGCGGGCCCGGCACAGCTCGCGCGCGCGGTCGCCTTCCGGCCCCGCGCCTATCCGGGCACCCCCTCACTTCCCCTTCGGCATGACCCAGAACTTGAGGATGGGATAGCTCACCACCACCGCGAGCACGGTATTCACCACGCTCGCGACGGTTGCGGCCACGCCGCTCGCCATGCCAAGGCTCACGCATAGGCTCGTGACGTGGCCGGGCAGCACGAGATTGACCACCACGATCACCACGGCAAGCACGGCAAAGCGCGGGGCAGCCGTGGAGAAGTTTGCATCGCTCTTGAATACCCATGTTTTCTGGACGAAGAAGTTGACGACCTGCGCGAGCACCTCGGCAAGCAGAAAGGTGAGAAAGCCGCCCAAACCGCCCGAGTTGGCGCTCGTGTAATCGAAGATGAGAAAGCTGAACGGCCGGGTGAGGGCAAGCCCCGACACGAACACCGCCGCGCCAACCCACGTCATCACGAAGCGCGTGACGGTGGAGATGTTCGACAGGATGTTGAAGAGGATGAACTCCCACAGATCCGGGTGCCTGTCGCGCCAGGACTTGAATACGCTCATATCGACCTCCAAAAGACGCTCATATCGGCCTCCAAAAGACGCTCACATCGACCTCCGGCTATTGGAGGAAGGGCAGCGCGGGCGGACGCAGACCGGCCAGCCCCCTCGTTTTCAGAAAACTTGCAAAGGGGCTTGTCCCCAATGGCGAGTTCACGAGCGAAGCTTGTTGAGGAGGGCTTCGACGAGGAACCGGAGGAGCCCGATGACCCAGAAGCCGCGGAGCTCCATGACGATTGCGTCGACCATGCCCATGCTCACCGCGCCGCCCGTCATCTTTGCAAGCGCGCGCAGCGGCATGTTGTAGACGAACGTGACGTTGAGGTCGGGCTCGCCGCTTGCAAGGCTCTTCCTATAGAGATGCGTCAGCACCGCGCCGGCAATCCAGCCGAGGGGACTGCGCCCTCGGCCGAGCTCGCCAAGCGTCATCGAGCAGTCGATGCGCGGGCGCGCAGAGGGAACGGGCCGGCCAAGCAGGCGCTCGAACGTGGCGTCATCGACCGTGCGGACGTCACCCGTCTCGTAGGGCGCGAGTTCGAGGCCCTCGTAGGGCACCGGGGCATCCGTACCCGCCAGCTCAACCTCGCAGCTCAAGCGAATGTCGCGACTCGATGCACCAACATGGAGCCGGTAGGTTCCGCCCTCGAGCTCCCACCCGTGCGTCCTGACGTTCCAGTACTGGAACGCGTGCGCGTCTGGCGGCAGCGCCACGCGGCGGCTCTCGCCCGGCCGCAGCTCCACCTTCACGAAGCCGGCAAGCACGCGGGCGGGCCCGAACACGTCCCGACGCGGCGCCTCCACGTAGAGCTGCGCCACCTCGGCACCCGCGACCTCGCCGGTATTGGTGAGGACGAACGAGATCTCGCTCGGAGCGCCATCCGATCCCGCCGGGCCCAACGCCACGTCGGAGTAGGCGAACGTCGTGTAGCTCAGGCCATAGCCAAAGGGAAATGCCACCGGCACATCGGCCGTGTTGAAGTAGCGATAGCCCACGTAAGGACCCTCGCGATACTCCGCCGCGTGGGACGTGCTGGGATATGCGGCCGCGCCGGGCACATCCTCGTAGCGAACCGGCCAGGTCTCGGCGAGCTTGCCCGAGGGGCAGACCTTGCCCGCAAGCACGTCGAGCGCCGCGCCCGCACCGGCCTGACCGCCCAGCGCCAGGTGGAGCAGAGCCCGAGCGTCCCCCAGCCACGGCACCTCCACCGGGGCACCCGCACTGAGCAGCACGACCACGTGGGGATTCGCTGCCGCGACCGCGCGGAGCAACGACACCTGGTTCTCGTTGATGCGCATATCCGTGCGGTCGAGCCCCTCGGACTCCTGGATCTCCGTGAGGCCGAGGCACACGAGTGCCACGTCCGCGCGCTTGGCGAGGACCACAGCCTTGTCCACCAGCGCCGCGCCGTCGCCGCCATCGCGCCGATAACCAGGCTCGTAGCCCACGCAGTCCAGACCGCTCTCGCCAATGAGCACCCGCAGCGAATCTACCTGCGTGGCATTGACGGCACTCGAGCCCGCACCCTGGTAGCGCGGGGCATCCGCGAAATCGCCAATGAGCGCCACGCGCGTACCCAGAGCTAGCGGCAGCAACGCGCCCTCGTTCTTGAGCAGGACCGCGCACTGAGCGGCGATCTCGCGGGCGAGCGCGTGGTGGGCTTCGGCGTCGAACCAGCCGCGCGAGGCGCGCACGGCGGCGTCGGTCGAGAAGATGAGCGCGAGCGCCTCGCGTACGCGTGCATCAAGGGCCTCCCCGCCCACGCTGCCAGACCTCACGGCAGCCACGAGCTCGCGCACCGAGTCCTTGCCAGGGTTGGGCATCTCGAATGTGGAGCCGGCCGCCACGCCGGCGGCATGGTCGTTGGAGCCACCCCAGTCCGTCACCACAGCACCCCGGTAGCCCCACTCCCTCCGCAAGATCTCGCCCAGCAGGTGCCGACTCTCGTTGGCATACGTGCCGTTCACGAGGTTATAACTGCTCATGAGACACTTGGGGGCGCTCTCGCGCACAACGCGCTCGAAGCCGGAGAGGTAGAGCTCGCGCATGGTGCGCTCGTCCACGACGGAGTCGCTCGCCATGCGGCGCGTCTCCTGGCTGTTGACCGCAAAGTGCTTGGGGCATGCGGCCACGCCTCGGCTCTGGATGCCGCGCACGCAGGCGGCAGCCATTCGGCCCGCGAGTAGCGGATCCTCAGAGTAGTACTCGAAGTTTCGGCCACAGAGGGGGTTGCGCTTGATGTTGAGGCCGGGGCCAAGCAGCACGTTCACGCCCTGGGCGGCGGCCTCCTCCCCCATCGCTGCGCCCTCGCGTTGGGCCAGCACCGGATCCCAGCTGTTGGCCATCGTGCAGGCCGTGGGGAAGCAAGTGGCGGGCTCGGAGGGATTGAGGCCCAGATGGTCTGAGGCTCCCGCCTGCTTGCGCAGGCCGTTGGGGCCGTCGGAGAACCTGAGCTCGGGAATCCCCAGCTCAGGGTAGGCGCGCGTGGTGAACTCGCCCGCACCGGAAAGTAGCGCGCACTTCTGCTCGATCGTCATGCGCGCGATGAGGTCATCGTAGCTGTCCACGAGGTCTCCTTCCATCTCTGGGAACAGCGTACGCCCGCCCGCGGCGTCATGGGCGAATTTGCCGCACTCGGGCGATTTTGGGGCGCAGACAGAGGGACGGGCACCCCAGCTGATTCCGGCGCGCCCTCACCGCCCCACCGGTATTGACGGGGCAAGCAGAAGGGGCGCCCCGGCGGTGGTGCAGATAGAGGCGCAAGCATCCCAATGGGCATTACGGCCCGCGTTGCACCGCGGCAGGTTGCCGGCACGACTCGACTGACCCCGTGGGGTTGCCGGTCAGATGCCGCCGGAGGGGCGGGGGATCGGACGCCGGGCGATGGCGAACGCTAGCAGAAAGGCCAGCGCCCCGTTGCTGAACTCAGGCAAGACAGACCAACCCATAGGCAAAGCAAGGCGAAAGCAACGTGCCAGCACATTTAGGCGTAAGAAAAACTCTCGGGCGCTACGAGGTGCCGGTGAGAGGCACCAGTGGCCCCACGAAGACGCCAACGAGAGGTGCCGGTGTCCCCACGAAGCAGTTGAGAGGGGACGTTTTTGCTCGAGGCGCCTCAAAAACCGTTCATTTTCAAGCAGCGGCACTTTCGTCGCCGCCAGCAATTCAAACAAAAACTGCAGGCAAATTGCTTATAATCAAGTTTTGAATCTTATTTTGCTGTTTGAAAATGAATGGTTTTTTCGTCCCACTCCCGAACCAACACGCCCACAGCAGGAACGTCACCGCACAAGAACGCCGCCGCAAAGGAACATCACTGCACGGGAACGTCGTCGCATGGAGACGCCGTCGCTGAAGACGCCGTCGCAAAGGAACATCACCGCAGAAGAACGCCCCGGCGGCATGTGGACTGCCGTCGGGGCGTTTGACCGAGCCTTTGGCCGCTCTTGGGCGCCTGTTCCAGCTGGGCTGGTGACTCGGGCACTTCTAGGTTGGCGCGCGTCCTCCCAGAGAACAGGGGGGGTTGGAAGAATCTCTGACGAACTGTCGGACGTGCTGCGTGCAAAGCGCCCAAACTGACTACCCGACGACCGGAGGGGAGACGAGCGTTCAGGAGGACGCGCGCTTCACCTACGTATATTGACCACTTCAAAGCAAATTGTCCGTGCATTTCTTTCAGGCACGGCGAACGGTCGGAATGAGCTGGTAAAAGGCCATATAGAGGTGGTACTGGTCTAGACCAGTGGAGTGGAGTTTTGACAGAGATGGGCGCATGTCGGCACACTCCGCTATACTAGCCCCTCGAGCGCGTTGGATGGGTTCGGGTGACGCAACACCTCGAACCTGGTCAGGGCCGGGAGGCAGCAGCCATAAGGGGCCTCTGGCGGGCACCCGTTCCCATCGAACGCACTCTCGACGCCCCGGGGTTCGGCTTTTGCCGGCCTCGGGCGTTTTGGTGAAAGGACCTTTCTTAACGCCTGCTTAACGTCTCGCGGCAGGCATTCGCAACCGCAAGGGTCGGGTAGAAAGGTGCTCGATACTGAATGTGGGCGCGGCGCCACCGCGGGCCGCCTGACGCGGATTACCGCAGAACGGAAGACCATGGGCTTCGTCAACACCATCATCGAGCTGTTGCGCGACCCGCGCGCCGCCATCGCAGCCTGGATTGCCGCCGGCCCCGTCACGGCTTACGGCTTCGTGTTCCTTATCATCTTCATCGAGACGGGTGTGGTGTTCTTCCCGTTCCTGCCAGGCGACTCCCTGCTGTTTGCCTCGGGCTTCTTTGCGCAGGGCGGCGGCTTCAACATCATGGCCCTGCTGGCGACGGCCTGGTGCGCCGCCATCCTCGGTGACCAGTGCAACTTCATGATCGGCCATTTCTTTGGCAAACGCATCATCGCGTCCGGCAAGGTGAAGGCCATGACGCCCGAGCGCATCGAGAAGAGCGAAAAGTTCCTGGAGAAGTGGGGCCACCTCGCGATTTTCCTGGGGCGCTTCTTCCCGTTCATCCGCACGTTCGTGCCGTTTATCGCCGGCATGGGCGGCATGCACTGGCGCGACTTCGTGATCTTCAACGTGTTGGGCGGCGTCACGTGGAGCACGCTCTTCACGCTGCTGGGCTACTTCTTTGGTGGTATTCCCTTTGTCCAGAAGCACTTTGAGCTGCTGATTGTTGCCATCGTGCTCGTCTCGGTAATCCCCACGGTCGTGGGTCTCGTGAAGAGCCGCCTGGGCAAGAAGCGCGCCGCCACGGCTGCCGGCAACTCCGAGGTCATCGGCACCGCGAAGCAGGTTTCGCGCACAGGGAAGCACTTCAAGGAGTAGCTCTGGGACCCACGGCGGAAGCAAAGCCACTGCGGCGGTAAGGTTACAAGCACCGGCGATATTGAAACGTAGGACCCGCGGGCTCTGAAGCAGGCAGACGCCTTGCCTCAGAGCCCGCGAGTTTTTGCTCTCGATAGGCCGGGGCCCTGCCCCAGCTCACGCCCTCGACCCCCATTTGACGTGCGCTCGACCCAAGCCGGAGCCCAGCGCGAGAGCTCCGGCCCCGCCCACACGAGCCGCCCAGCAGGCGGCACTTCAATATGTGGTGTAGGGTCCCGCGCTCCCTTGTAGGGCCCCACGTTCCCTCGTAGGGTCCCACGTTCCCTTGCTCGCTGGCGCCGCCGAGCCGCCCCGCCCGGACGCCAGCAGCGACACGTTTACGACCCTCGGTTCCGCCCGCGCAAGCTCGCTTGGGTCGACAATTGTCCCCGTTGGGGCCCTTGGGCGCCGGCGATTATAGCCCCGGAGGAAACTCTGTGCATATTTGTTGTCTAGCTTCGCTCGCCAATACACAGCCGCCAACACGCTTATTTTTCCAAGCCGTCTACCAGCTGATATATAGTACTTAATTACTTTGTACTCGAGGGGCTTAGAGCTAGACAACAAATTTGCCCGTAGGTTTGCGACACCCCTACCTCACCGGCGTCATATGCCCTCGGCTTTCAGGCGGCAACGATGAGAAGCGCGACAATCCCCCATCCTGCTGCCGTCATACACCGGCAATCTTCAGCTCCCCGCCGCCTATGCCCCTTTTGCCTCCCGCAGAACCAACCTCAATTACGTGCCCCACCACGACTCAGGACCACGCCCTCACCCCCGCGACAGTGCAATCGCCAGCGCGCTTTATTCCACCGAGGCTGCACGGCAAGACGTAATCCCCCACCACCAGCTTTATTATCCTCACCGATTTCTTCGGGCACACTGGCCCGGCATGGAGACTGTTGGGCAACTCGTGGCTGGGGCGGTATGTTCTGCAGCAAATGCGGCAATCAACTTCGACCGGGCGCAAGGTTCCGCCCCGCGTGTGGCAGCCCCGTCGACGCGAAGCAGGGAGGATTCTCCGGACCATCTGGCCGAGCTTCCCAGGCATCCCGCATGACCCAGACGTCAGGCGCGGGCGTGTCCCGGGGCCCGAACACGTTTCAGAACTCGGACAGATCTGGGAATCCGCACACGGGGACAGCGGCGCCCTCTCCGCCTCCGAGCAGAATGCCTGGCTGCTCGCGCTCACCGGCGGAACGATTGCCTGCGACCAGGTGACATCCGCCGGCAGCGCCGACGCGGCGGCCAGTCTCGTGCAGACCGCGGCGGACGCATACTTTAACCTCGCGATTATTCCGACCGTGAAGGCAAAGTAGCTAGCGGACAGGAGAGAATACGGTCACGCGCACGGCCGCCGGCCGCAACAATCCGCCTATGTCCAGAGTTTATAGGAGGGCCGTCCGAGGGGCACATTCCCAGTAGTAAAAGGCGCCGACTTGCGCGCACGGCAGAAAACTATGGCCAGATTTGTTGTCTAAATCCCAACCGCCCGGATACCCATAGTATTTGCCGGTCCGTGCGACCTGTTTAGCTGCACATATATAATTATTAATTACTTTGTTCTCAGGCCTTCAAATCTAGACAACAAATCTGGCCATTTCTTTCCCAATCCAGGCGGAATCGCACTCACGAGCGTCCATTTCCCAGGCAACTAACCGGACGCCAAGCCCAACAAACCGCCATAAAGCCCCTGGGACACCACACGACCAGCACTCCGAGACGCGGTCAGATCAGATCGGCCTGTCATAAACACCCACAAGCCATCCCCTCACCCCAAGACGCATCGGCCCCGAGCCCAACCGTCGGACACGAGCCCAACCGTCGGACACGAGGCCATCGAATAAGCCAAAACTGAGAGCATCCCCTAAGGGATGTCGCCTTTTCCTAGAACACCACGCCGGCAGCGATCAGCGCCACGCAGAGCACGAACACCGCGATGTCGCGAGCGGCGAACGGGTAACGCTTGTAGCTGCTCTCGCGATTGCGCAGGTAGAAGCCGCGCTGCTCAGCGGCAAGGGCGGTCGCATCGGTCTTGCCCACGCTCGAGACGAGCAGCGGCACGCAAAGTGGCAGCATGAGCTGCATCTTCTTGAACGGGTTCTTGGTGTCGTACTCCACGCCGCGCGCGGTCTGCGCCTCCATGATCGCGTTCATCTCCTGCGAGAACACCGGCACGAAGCGCAGCGCCGTCGTGAACGTGAACGCGTAGCGATACGGGATGTGCAGCTTCTCGACGCACGCGTTCGCGAGGTCACTGAGCTTGGTGACCGTCAGCATCAAGATCAGCGGCAGGGCCACGCCCAGTAGGCGCAGGCACGCCTTGCCACCGGTGTCGAGGCCGTCGGTTGTCATCCACAGCACCACGGAATCGCCTGTGCGCATGATGGCCGTCTGGAGCAGCAGCATGATCAGCGCCAGCGGCACCAGCAGCTTGAGCAGCGCCGTCAGGCGCGGCAGCACACGCGCATAGACACCCAAAAGGAGCGTCAGCGCAAGCAAGCCCAGCAGCAGCGGAAACGTTTCCGAGAGGAACGTCGCCAGGATGATGGCCACCGCAATGGCAAGCTTCGTCACGGGATTAAGCCGGTGCAGCAGCGTAGTTCCCGGCACGTAGTCGATGACGTTAACCACGACGGACCATCTCCTCGGTGATGTCGACGATGTCGGAAACCTCGCTCACGCCGGCAAAGCGCGGAAACACGTCGTGCGCCAGCCTGCCAGACAGCTCGATGACCTGCGGTGGGGCCACGCTCGCACGATGCATGAGGCCGGCGTCCGCAAACAGACCGCGGGCATCGCCGCGGGCAAGGATCTCGCCGTTGGCCATCACCACGATGCGCTCGGCAAAGTCGCTCACGACCTCCATGTCGTGGCAGACCATGATGACGGCGCAGCCACGCTGGGCCATGTCGCACACCGTCTCCATGACGGTCATACACTCGCGGTAATCAAGGCCGCTTGTGGGCTCGTCCAGCACGATGACGTCGGGCTCGATCACCACAACGCTCGCCAGAGCCACCATCTGGCGCTGGCCGCGCGAGAGCGAGAAGGGCGACTCGTCGGCCGGCAGGCCAAAGCGCTCGACCACGACCGAGGCCCGGCGGCGCGCCTCGGCGGCGTCGACGCCCTGGAGCTCGAGGCCAAAGGCCACCTCGTCAAGGACCGTGTCCTTGCAGAGCTGGCGATCGGGGTTCTGGAACAGCGTGGCGCAATGCGCGGCAATCTTGCTGGTGGGAACCTCGGCGGTGCTGAGGCCCGCGATGCGCACTTCGCCCGAGCTGGGCTTGAGCAGGCCGTTCAGCAGCTTGGTGAGGGTCGTCTTACCCGCGCCGTTCTGCCCCACGATGCCCACGAGCTCGCCGGGATAGACCGAAAGCTCGAGGTTGCACACCGAGGCTCCGCCGTTGGGGTAGGCAAAGTTCACGCCGCGGAAGGAGACGACCGGCTCGGCCCCCTCGGCCTTGGGGCGGGCAGGCGCGTGCGGGGAGGGCGCGACGCCCGTGGCGCAGGCATCGCCGGCCGCAACGGCCTCAACCCCGGCAGGTGCTTCGGCGCCATGCCCGGCCGCGCCTGCGCCGCCAGCCGCACCGGCAGCCTCGCCAGCTCGTCCCTTCCCCACAAGCCCGACCACCAGGGCCTCCGCCTCGGACACGCTGAGACACGGCAGGCCGCGCTCGATGACGCCCCTCTCGGCAAGGCTGTTGGAGATGCGCGCCACGCGCGGGCTGTCGACGCCAATGCGCCGCAGCTCAGCGCCGTGCGAGAAGACCTCGTGCGGCGTGCCCTCCAGCGCGAGCCTGCCGTGGTCCAGCACCACCACGCGGTTGCAGTACTTGGATAGCAGCGCCACCTTCTGCTCGATGACCACGACCGTAACGCCCGCGGCCTCGTTCACATGGCGCAGCGTGTCGAACACCAAGAACGACGAGGCCGGGTCGAGCGCGGCCGTGGGCTCGTCGAGCACCAGAACGTGCGGCTGCAGCGCCAGGATCGCCGCGATGGCCACCTTCTGCTTCTGGCCGCCGGAGAGCGTGGCAATCTCGCGGTCGCACAGGTCTGAGATGCCCACGGTCTCGAGCGTCTCGGCGATGCGGGCCTCAATCTGGTCGTGCGGCACGCCAAAGTTCTCGAGGCCAAAGAGCATCTCGTCCTCGACGACGGACGCCACCATCTGCGTGTCGATGTCCTGCAGGACGCTTCCCACGAGGCGCGAGATGTCCGTGAGCGTAACGTCGCAGGTATCCTTGCCGTCCACGAGCGTGGCACCAAAGAGCTGCCCCTGGAAGTGGTGCGGGATGGCGCCGCTCATGACGGCGGCGAGCGTGGACTTGCCCGCGCCCGACGGCCCGATGACACCCACGAAGTCGCCCTCGCGCACCACAAGCGAGACGTCGTCGAGCGCCCGCGGCTCGTTCTCGTTGGCGTCGCCGTATGAGAACGAGACGCCCTTCAACTCAATGATGGAATCAGCCACGCTCTTGCCTTTCCCGGGCGGCGGGACCATCCCGCCGTGCATCCTAAAGCCTGGGGAGCCATTGCGGTTCGCCACGCATTGCCACTCGCGCGGCCACGTGCCGTCGCCATGCGGGCAGCTGCGCTTTGCCACGCTCCCCTGCCAAACAAAATGGGCCCCGCCCGAAGGCGCAGCCCACCCATAGTACCAGCTAGCCCGCTACTTCTTGAGAACCTTGCAGAGCGGGAAGTAAAGCGCCTGCACCGCTACGGCGTTGAACGCGGCGGTGCCAAGCACGATGGGCATCTTCACAACCGCGGTGGCCAGCGTGGCACCCATGATCACCGTGCCCACGCCCGCGAACAGGGCGCCAGAGACCAGCGTGGTGAGGAAGGCGGCCACGAACGGGGTCACGCTCTTGCCGGCCACCTTGAGATCGAGGCGGCAGAGCGCGCACATCACGAGCGCGCCGGCAACCTCGGTGCCAAAGTTAAGACCCGGAATGGACGTGGTGAGCTGGATGACCGCGGCGGACACGAGGCCGTTGATGACCGCAGCCGAAAAGCTCGCATTGGTGAGTGCCACGGCCAGCGCATAGGCCGCGATGATGAACTGCGGCTTGATGCCAGTGACGGCCAGGGCGTTGCCCACCGTCATGTTGAGGATGAAGCCGGCCGCGAGAAGAATCGCGAGCAGCACGAGCGAGGTAACGTCAACGAGGCCGGTTGTCGTGGAGGTGTCGGCGGTAATCGTACGGGCCTGATGGGCCCGAGCATTCTGCGTAGTCATGATGTGTGCTCCTCACATATATGCATGCATGGAAGAACAAGCCTGGGCTGATGCGCAGTTGGCGAATGCACGTGCTGACGGATGCGATGGCTGGCGGAGGGCGCCCGATGGGCGGGGTCCCATCCCGACACGGCTCGCCAAGGGAGCTAGTCGGTGACCTTCAGGGCCTTCTTGACGGGGATATAGAGCGCCGTCACGAGCACGGCATTGAAGACGGCGGTAGCGAAGATGACGGGCAGCATGGCAGCCGGCAGTACGGCGACCATCTCGGCGGAGAAGCCAAAGAGCGCGAGCTTGATGACCATGAAGATCACGCCGGAGAGCACGGTGGTCACGAACGTGCCAACGGCGGGGATGGCGGGCTTGGCGCCGCTCTTCATGCCGGCGTTGATGATGGCGGCCATGACCATGGCGGCGACGCCCTCGGCCGCGAAGTCAATGAACGGCGAAGTGGTGGTGATCTGAATCACTGCGGCGGAGATGAGGCCAATGACGAGCGCCTGGCCGATGTTGGGGCGCACGACCAGGATGGTGAGGCAGAAGGCTGAGATGATGAACTCCGGGCTGATGGCGCCACCGGTGGCGCTGGAGATGACCTTGCCCACGGTGAAGTTGAGGATGAAGCCAGCCGCGAGGAGCACGGCGAGGAGCACGAGCGCCTTCACGTCGAGCTTGCCGTGGTCGATGGTGTTGACGGTGCGAGCCTGCTGGGTGTTGGTGGTCTGAGCCATGGTAATCTTCCTTCCCCGAAGATGCCTGTGAGGTTCGTTCTTGGTTATTCGATCCACTTGTTCTGGCTGGGTGCTGTGGATGGTTCGTTCGACTTGTACCGCGCGATTCACGCCGGTGCCGTGAGTGCCAGGCCATACAAAAAGGGCCCCCGGTCTAACCGGGAGCCCTTTCATCGCGTAGAAGCATGGCGCGAGAGACTCACGATCGACCGACCGCTTGCGAATCGCGCCACCACCAGTTGTTGAGCATGCAGGCGTTGCGATTCATCTCTGGCGCTCCTCTCGAAGAACTCGTGGGCGTGTGCCCGAACGGTTTAACCGTCTCTGTGCGCGTGTTGTGAACGCACTATACGCGCTTTTCTCCGCCGCGCAAGGCTGATGATTGTAAACAAATGATAAACCCTATCTACGAGGTAGGTTTAGAGGGTTGCGTGCGCAGGCGCACGAGGGTCGATGTGCGCTACGGGGCGCCACGCCCACGGGAAATACTCTCTATGCCCGCGCCATCTTTTCGTGCCAGCCGTCTAGGCGGGACAGGGCGGCATTGAGCACCTCGTCGCTCTTCGCAAAGTGGAAGCGCACGAACCGGTTCTCGGGCGCATGGAAGAAGCACGAGCCCGGCACCGCGCCCACGCCCACCTTCTTGCAGAAGTCGACGGCGAACTCCTCGTCATTGTCATAGCCGCAGCTTGAGATGTCGCACATCACGTAGTACGCACCCTCGGGCTCCACGAACTCGAAGCCGCGCTCGCGCAGGCCCTCGCAGAAGAGGTTCCGCTTGTGAGTGTAGAGCTCGCGTAGGTTGTCGTAGTAGCTCTGCGGCAGCTCGAGACCCACCACCGCGGCCTCCATGAGCGGCGCGGCGGCACCCACCGTCAAGAAGTCGTGGACCTTGCGCAGGCGGTCGGTCACCTCGGCCGGGGCAATCACGTAGCCCAGGCGCCAGCCCGTCATGCTGTAGGTCTTGGACAAGGAGCTGCAGCTCAGCGTGCGCTCGGCCATGCCCGGCAGGCTCGCGAAGTAGACGTGCTCGTATGGCGCGTAGACGATGTGCTCGTAGACCTCGTCGGTGATGACCCACAGGTCGTACTTGTCGGCCAGGCGCGCGATGACGTCCAGCTCGGCGCGCGTGAACACGTGGCCGGTGGGGTTGGACGGGTTGCACAGGATGAGGGCCTTGGTGTTCGGGCGGGCGCAGGCGGCCTCAAGCTCGGCCTCGTCAAAGGTGAACTCAGGCGCGCGCAGCTCCACGTAAGTGGGCTCGGCGTCGCAGAGAATCGCGTCGGCACCGTAGTTCTCGTAGAACGGCGAGAACACCACCACGCGGTCACCGGGATTGCACACCGTCATCACGCTGCACATCATTGCCTCGGTGGAGCCGCAGGTCACCACGACCTGCGTCTCGGGGTCGATGGGAATGCCCATGCGCGGCGCCTGCTTGGCCGCGAGCGCGGCGCGGAAGTTGGGCGCGCCCCACGTGATGGCGTACTGGTGCGGGCCCTCGTGCGCCACCTGCGCCAGACGGTCGAGAATCTCCGCTGGAGGGTCAAAGTCCGGAAAGCCCTGGGACAGGTTGATGGCGTCGTACTTCATGGACACGCGCGTCATGCGACGAATCACGGAGTCCGTGAAATGGCTGGTCTTGTTGCTGAGTTGCTGCATCGTTCCCCCTGAGATGTGCCTCGCACGTTCGCCGGGCCACGTGCGCCCGAATGCCGCTACGGTAGCACGCGCACGCCCCGCCGTCGCTGGCGCCTCGGTATCATGTCCACGTTGATGCGTTTCCAGATCGGAGGGCCGATGTCGGAGCAGGAGCACGGGCAGGCGCAGGAGCGCACGAACGAGCAGGGCCAGCCGAACGACCCGCCCGCGCACGAGGCAGCCGCGTGGCCGCGGACTCCTGAGCACCGCCCTTCGGCCAACGCGCCCGCATGCGAAGCGACCGATGCCGCGCCGGCGCTCCGCTCCTCGGCCGACGCGCCCGCACGTGAAGATACAGATGCCACACCAGCAGCCCCGAGCCATCACGCCCAGGCCACCGGCTCCTTCAGCAAGCTGGGCGAGCCCTTCGACATCAGCCGCGCAGACGCCGCGCGCCGCAACCCAAACGCCCCGTTCCGTCCCATCGACCCGGCCCCGGTGCGCCTCGAGCCCCTGGCAGGCACCCAGACGTCCGAGGAGGCGGAGGAGGCCCGCCGCCTCTCCCGCAGGCGCGAGGAGGCCCCCAGGCGCTGGCGCTTCTTCTTTGCCCTCAACCTGAGCCTGCTCGTCACCGCGTTTTCGATCGTGCTGTTCCAGAGCCCGCAGCACTTCGCCTTCGGCGGCACCTCGGGCCTCGCCATCATCCTCGCGTCCATGGCGCCCTTCCTGCCCATGGGCGGCTGGATGTGGATCCTGAACATCGTCATCGTCATCATCGGCTTTATCTTCCTGCCGCGGAGGGTGGTGGCCTGGAGCGCCTACGCGTCGGTGGCGCTCTCGATGTACACCTCGCTGTTCGAGCTCGCGCTGCCAAACCACACCGTCACAGGAGACATGTGGCTCGACCTGTGCTTTGCCGTGCTGCTGCCGGCCGTGGCATCCGCGCTCGCCTTTGACGTGGGCGGCTCCACCGGCGGCACCGACATCCTCGCCATGATCGTGAACCGCAGGACCAGCCTGGACATCGGCAAGGCCCTGTCTGTGGTGAACTTCGGCGTGGTGCTCACCACGTTCTTCCTGTACAACATGCGCGTGGGCCTCTATTGCGTGTTGGGCCTGTTCGCCAAGACGATCTTCGTGGACTCCATCATCGAGGGTTTCCACCTCAAGAAGATCTGCACCATCGTCTGCCAGCACCCGCGCGACATCGAGCGCTTCGTCATCACCGAGCTCAACCGCACGGCCACGCTCAACTACGCCTACGGCGCATACTCCGGCCGTCGCATGGCGCAGATCACCTGCGTGCTGGGCCGTCGCGAGGCGCGCCAGCTCCTGAGCTACGTCCGCGAGAACGACCCGGACGCCTTCGTGACCGTCGTCAGCAGCTCCGAGATCATCGGCCGCGGCTTCAGGTTCATGGGCTAGCGCGGGAGACGCGCCGAGGCGACGCCCCCTAAGAGAGCCCGAGCTCGGCACGCGCCGCCACCTCAGCCTCGACAAGGCAACAAGCCGGGAGTGCGCTGCCCTACGCCACGCAACTGTGAACGAGCAGGGCGGCGAGCACCACGAGCAGCACGGCTATGGCCGCCACGAGGGGTGCGGGCACGCGTGGAGCGCGGCGCGCGGAGAGTGAGGGCACGTTCCAGCCGCCGTTTCGGGCGGTGCGGTCGCGAATCTGAGGCACCGGTCGCTGCGGCGTGAGCTGCACCTGGCGCGCCTGCACGGCGCGGCGCCTGCGCTCGGGAATCTGCGGCATGTCGTGCCCGCGGTCTCCCCACCTGATAGAAGCCTGCGCCCGGGCGGGTTTGCGCGAGGGCTCGCCGTAGACCTCTTGGTGCGGAGAGGCCTCGCGCCGGTAGCGCCGGGCTGCCTCGACCTCAACGCCCCTCCGTGTTGTCCTCGTCGATGCGCTCCCGCGACGCAGCGCGCGCATGCGCTCGTCCGGCTCGTTGTCGTGCCGCCACCATTCGTCTTGCGATGCGTCCGTCACGCCCATCCCGTCTTCCCGGCCACAAGGCCGTTGTCGCGGGCGATGCCGACAGGCGCCACCCGAGGTGTCCTCCCCATCCCAAGCGACGCGCGCGGGGGCGCCGCAAGAGGTGTTCGATGCATGTAGACCTTGAGCGTAGCGCTCGAAACCCGCAGCAAAACCCCACTTCCGTTAGAGTGGTAGGAACGAATCGACCACCGGTCGTCATCCGTCCGCAAACGGACGCATCACTACGATAGCTCAGAATAGGAACCACTTTCATGACCAACAGCACCACCAACGCCGCCTCCGCCAACCAGGCGAAGGCACCCTCCCTCGCGGCCAACGAGCCCGAGGCAACCACCGACGGCGCCACGCAGGCACCCGTCGCCAGCGAGCCCGAGGCAGCGGGCGAGGATACCGAGCACGATACGCCGGCCTTCTCCGAGCTTGGCCTCTCCGAGGGCGTCCTCAAGGCCGTGGCAGACCTCGGCTACGAGAATCCCTCTCCCGTTCAGGCCCAGGCCATCCCCTACGTGCTGGAGGGTCGCGGCCTGCTCGCCGCCGCCCAGACCGGCACCGGTAAGACGGCCGCGTTCCTGTTGCCTTCGCTGAGCAGGCTCCCGCACGCCGCACGCCACCACGGCCCCACGATGCTCGTGGTGACTCCCACCCGCGAGCTCGCCCAGCAGATCGACGCCTGTTGCAAGACCATCGCCAAGCGCACGCGCCACCACAGCTTCACCGTTGTGGGCGGCGTGGGCTACGAGCCCCAGAAGGCCGCGCTGCACCGCGGCTGCGACGTCCTCGTGGCCACACCGGGCCGCCTCGTGGACCTCATCGACCAGGGCGAGGCCAACCTCTCCGAGGTCCAGGTGCTTGTGCTGGACGAGGCGGACCGCATGCTGGACATGGGCTTCTTGCCCGCCATGCGCAAGATCGTGGGCCAGACGCCCGCTACGCGCCAAACGCTGCTCTTCTCCGCCACGCTGGACGAGAAGCAGATCGGCGGCATCCGCGACCTCGTGCATGACCCCGCGATCGTGGAGATTGCCCACAAGGGCACCGTCGCCGAGACCATCGACCAGTACGTGCTCCCCGTTTCGCTCGAGGTCAAGAACGGCCTCTTGGCCGAGGTGCTCCACGCCGAGCAGCCGAGCCGCGTCATCGTGTTCTGCCGCACGAAGCACCGCGCCGACACCGTGTGCCGTCGCCTGCGCCGCGCCGGCATCTCCTGCGCCCCCATCCATGGCGACCGTAGCCAGCGCCAGCGCGAGCGCGCGCTCAAGAGCTTCAGCACCGGCGAAACCGACGTGCTCGTGGCAACCGACGTGCTGGCCCGCGGCATCGACGTCTCCGACGTGCGCTACGTGGTCAACTTTGACGTGCCGATGGACCCCGAGGACTACATCCACCGCATCGGCCGCACGGGCCGCGCGGGCGAGATGGGCTGGGCGCTCACCTTCGTGACCGTCAACGACCTTGACGACCTGCTTGCCTGCGAGCGCCTCATGGGCCAGGTCGTTCCCACCTACGAGCCCAAGCAGCCGCTTGACCTGGGCACCCAGCCGCCCGTGCTCGACCCCGACCGCTCGCCGGATGCCCCCGCCCCCGGCAAGAAGAAGCGCAAGCGTGACGGTCGCAGCTCCCAGGCCCCCTCGGGCGCAAGCCAACCTCAGCGTCGCCGTGGCGCGGGCCTTGGCACCGACGCCACCACCTCTGGCTCCCGCAAGCGCTCGAAGGGCCACGGCGAGGGCGAAGAGGGCGGCAAGGCTGCCTCCGGCAAGCGGAGCGGCTCCTCCAAGCCCCGCTCGCGCGAGATCTTCGACGCCGACGAGGGCGAGTTCCTGACCGAGGGCGAGCTCTTTGGTCGCGAGGGTCATTCTGGCCGTGGCGGCCGCGGTGGCCGCAACAGCCGCAAGGGCACGGGCGCCCCGGGCCGCGGCGACGCGCGGGGACGCGAGCAGCGCAAGGCCCCGCAGGACGGCGGACGCAACGGCAAGAAGCGCAGTGAGCGCGGTGGTCGCGAGGAGTTTGGCGGCAGGCGCGACTCCGGCCGCGGCGGGGTTGACGGTGGCCGCGGCCGCGGCGGCAAGGGCGGGCGTCGCCGCTCGGCCGTCGAGGAGCAGACGCCGGCTGTCGTGCGTCCCACCAAAAAACGAGGGCGCAGGCCGGGCGACCGCAGGGGTCGCGACCACGGCGTGTACTAACGGCGAGAACCCCACGCCCAGGCGACATTGAGCGCAGCGGGCACCTCGGCTCCGCACCGCGACTCACAAGTGAGCGCCCCTCGAAGGCAATTCCCATAGACGGCCCCTCTCGCGCGCGCGGCGAGCGGGGCCATCCCGTTTCTCGAGACAGCCACGGTACGGCTAGAATGGCTCTCTGGTATCAAACGTTCAGCGCCGGGCCCATCGTGCGGCGCATCCAGCCCAAGGAGCACCCATGGCAGCCGACGAGCAGACCCAACCCGAGAACAGCGGCGAGGAGAAGCCGCTCTACAGCTACGCCTACGAGCTCTCCGGCGCACTTGTGGACGAGATGGCGACCGCCCTCGCCGGCGACCGCTACAAGAACCCGGCCACCGTGGCCTGCGTCTTCATCCTCGCCGTCATCGTCTTCTTCGCCGCCTCCCCCATCGGCTACAACAACCAGGTGCCGCTCGTGTGCCTCGTTGTGGTCTGGGTCATCCTCTGGACCGTCTCCGGCAAGTGGCAGACCATCCAGGTGCGCAAGCTGCGCCGCGCCGGTCTCGATCCCGCCCTCGCGCCAGAGGGCAAGCGCCGCTATGAGGTAGCCTTCTACGAGGACCGCGTTGTGGTGACTCCGCCCGAGGGCAAGCTCGTCACCTACCCCGTCTCGAGCCTGCGCAAGCCCAAGCAGTCTCGTGACCTGCTGGTCATCCCCGTCGCGGGTGGTGCCTACCTGCCCGTGCCCCGCCGCGCCCTCAGCACGGGCCGCTACAACGAGCTGCTGCACCACGTGGCCAAGCTCACCGGCGCAAAAGTGGTGGGGTAGCATGGCCAAGTCCAAGAAGCACACCAAGCGCCCGGCACACCGCGCGGGCATGGGCAACGTTCCCGCCGAGGCCCGCTATATCAACGTCACCACGCTGGACGATGACATGCTCGCCCGCGTCTGCAAGCTCTCCGGCAGCCGCATGATGGATGTCATCTACCTCGTCTTTGGCATCATCGCGCTTGTGTCCGCAGCGCTCGTCCTCGTGTTTCTGCATGCCAATCCCGTAACGGCCGCCGTGATGGCGGGCTTTGGCTGTCTGTTCCTCTACCAGCGTCAGCAGCTTCCTAAAAAGGCCGCCAAGCAATTTGGCAAGGAGCTCGACAAGGGCGGCGAGGGCGCCCGCACGCGCACGTTGTTCTTTACGGCGCACGACGTGGGTACCGTGGACGACGACGGTTCGGCCCACACCTTCCCGTACTCCTCGGTTGAGCGCGTGGTAGAGGATGACCGCATGTACGCCCTCGTGCTGCGTGACGAGGCCGGTGTGGTGGCCGTATCCAAGGCAGGCTTCAAGCGCGGCACCTCCGACGACTTTGGCGAGATGATTCGCCGCCGCGTAGACGAGGCCAACACGCAGCTAGCCTCCGAACTCCGCCCCCGCAAGCACTTGTGATTGGGACAGGCTCTATTTCTATTTTCCTGAAAAGGAGCTAGGAGAGGGACCCGATCTCACGCCCGGCTGGCAGGACATGGGCGCCGGCCCACAGGACGCAGGGCCGACGGCAGCCTCAACCTGCCGTCGGCCCTGCTCCCATGTCAGGCGGCTATCCGCCAAAACCGACCTCTCGCTAAGCCCCAAGGGCGCGGTTGATGCGCGCCATGAACTCCGAGACAAATCGCGGCGCATCGACGGTAAGTGCCACGTCGCAGGTCTTCTCCGGCTCGTTCAGGCGCTCGTCGTCGCCGATGGTGCGTCCGCGCACGGCGCCCACAAGGTCGGCCTTGAGGTTCACGCCATGGGTCCCCACAAGCGTCGGGTCAATCGCCACACCTACGGACAGCGGATCGTGCAGGCTGCACCCGCCGAGGTACGGATTGTTCTCGAGGTAGCGATCGATGTAGTAGTCGGTCATGTCGGCAAGAAAGCTCGCGCGAGCCCGCACGAGCTCGCTCGCGGAGGCGCGCCCCACCTCGCGCCACAAGGCCGTCTCTTGCTTGGTCAGCAGGGTCTGGTGCGTCACATCGAGCCCCACCATCGTCGCATGCAGCCCTGAGCGGAAAGCGAGGTCCGCTGCCTCGGGATCGTTGGCGATGTTGGCCTCGGCGCATGGGGACACGTTGCCGGGCACCGTCAGCGCGCCGCCCATGAGCGTCACGTGGCGAAGGCGCCGGACAAGGCCAGGCTCTTGCCTCAGGGCAAGCGCAAGGTTCGTCAGGGGCCCCGTGGGCACGTAGACGAGCTCGTCGCCATAGCGCTCCGTCGCCTCAATCAGGAACTCAACGGCGGCGTTGCCAAGGGGATCGCCGGGGGCCTTAGGCCGCCCCTCGGGGGCCATGTCGCCCGCGCGCCCCACGGCACCGCGCCCCGCGCCAGGCTCCGCCGAGCCCCGCACCTCCCCTTCCGCCCCCACCGGCTCGCGAGCCGCATCCGGAATGCGGCAGCCACCCACGCCGTTCTCCCCGTGGATGCGCAACACGGCGGGGCTGGGCTCATACGCCCCCTGCGCCGCCAGCGCCCGATCCGCGCCCAGGTAAACAGGCACGTCCGAGCGGCCAAACAGGTCAAGCACGGCCAGCGCGTTGCGGGCGCTCGTCTCCACGCGCACGTTGCCAAAGCTCGTCATCACGCCAATAAGCTCAACTTCTGGGCTTCCCAGCGCATAGGCCAGGGCGAGCGTGTCATCGATGCCAACGTCCAGGTCGAGAATCAGCTTTCGCACCATCTCGTTCCTCCCTTGCCTCAGCACGCCACTTGTGCGCAACGCCCTCCATCGCGGCTGCAACCTCCGCCGCCGTAGGGATCGCCCGCTGCGCCCCGAGCCGCGTCACCGTAATGCCCGCCGCAACGGTGCCCCAGCGCATCGACTCCTCCAGTGACAGGCCGCGCACGACGCCAGCGGCCAGAGCCCCGATATAGGTGTCGCCAGCCGCCGTGGTATCGAGGACCTTCCCAAGCGCAACAGCAGGCACCACCGCAGAGGACCCACGCTCGTCCACGCCCACAGAGCCGGCACCACCCAGCGTAAGGGCAACGGACCTTGCCCCCAGCGCCCGAAGGCGCTCGCAGGCGGCTCGCGCAGACGCCTCGTCAGCCGGAAGCACGCCGCACATGGCCTCGCTCTCCGTCTCGTTCAGGCAAACGAGGTCGATGTCGGCCCATGCCGCCCCGGGCAAGGCGCGCGCCGGAGCCGGGTTATACACCACATGCAGTCCCAGCTCATGGGCAACATGCATCGCAGCGAGCGTAGCGTCGAAATCACACTCGCCCTGGCACACCAGAACGTCGCCGGGGGCAGCGACCTCGCGCAGCGCGGCCTCAGCCTCGCTCGCGCCGAGCGCGTGGTTTGCGCCCGCATGCAGCACGATGCGGTTGTCTCCCGCACAGCGCAGAATCACGGCAACGCCTGTGGTCTCGCGTTCCGTGCGAACCACGCGCGAGCAGTCCACACCCGCCGCCTCGAGGTCGGCCACGAGCTCATCGCCAAACGTGTCGGCGCCCACCGCGGCAAGCATGTGCGTCTTTGCGCCAAGCCGCGCGCACGCAACGGCCTGATTGGCACCCTTGCCGCCTGGATTGGTGAGGAACCCTCGCCCCGCAATGGTTTCACCTGCCGCAGGCATGCGCTCGGCCTCGATTGACAAGTCCATGTTCATGCTGCCAAAGACGATGACCTTTGCCATGTGAGCCTCCTCGATCCGCAAGTCCAGCACCCTGAACGGCCTCGCAGCCCCCGCCTACGCACCCAACACGTACGGCAGAATGCCCGAAACCTTGTCCACAATGACGTCCGCCGCGTCCTGCGAGAAGCCAAACCGATCCTCGTGCCGCGCAAACACCGTAAGCCCCGCTGCCTTGCCGGCCGCAATCCCGGGAACCGAGTCCTCGACGCAACAGCACGCGTGCGGCGTCAGCCCAAGCCGCTCGACCGTGTGCAGGTATATTTCCGGATTGGGCTTGCTCTCGCGGAACTGCTCGCCCGAGACGATGGCCTCGAACTCGCCAATGAGCCCGCAGTCGCCCAGCACCAGCTCGATGTTCTCGAGTGTGGAAGACGAAGCAAGCGCCACGCGCACGCCGGCCGCATGCAGGGCCCCTAGCGTCTCGGTTACGCCGGGGTTCAGCAGGGCCGCAAAGTCCTTGGGCTTGTCCGCGTACCAGTCGTCGAAGAAGCGCACTGCGAGCTCGGGTGCCACGCGTGGCTTGCCGGCGCGCGCGAACCAGCTTGCGATCGTGGCTTGGAAGGTCTGGTGCGAGCAGCCCACCTGGGCCCTCAGCTCCTCGTCGGTCACGCCCAGGCCAAACTCCCGCGAGAACTCCCGCTCCATGTCCAGGTACAGCGCCTCGGTGTCCACGATGACGCCGTCCATGTCGAATATCACCGCAGCGTAGCGAGGTGATGCGCTCATATAGCCCTCCGTTCGGACGCCTGCGCGAGCCGTTCGGGCGCCTGCGCCGCCCGAAAACTCGCTCGCCCTAACACTCCCGCGCCCGAAAGCTCGCGCCCATGCGCTCCTCAAGACAACGGCCAAGCCCACGCTCCCCAGATACAAATGAGGCGCGCCGAGGCGGCAACCCGCCCCGACGCGCCCGCGACGCGCAATCCTAGTTGCGGCGCGCGCGATAGTACCGGATGAGCGCCTGCGTGGAGGCATCCTGCTGCGCCAGCGCCTCGTCGTCATGGAAGGCCGGCGTGATCTGCTTGGCCATCTGCTTGCCAAGCTCAACGCCCCACTGATCGTAGGAGTCGATGCCCCAGACCGTGCCCTCAACGAACGTGATGTGCTCGTAGAGCGCGATGAGCTCGCCGAGCGCGTGCGGCGTCAGGGCCTCGCCAAAGATCGAGGTGGTGGGACGGTTGCCCTCAAAGACGCGCGCCGGCACCATCCACTCGGCCGTGCCCTCGGCGCGAACCTCGTCGGCCGTCTTGCCAAAGGCGAGGGCGCGGGTCTGCGCGAGGAAGTTGCCCAGGAACAGCTCGTGCACGTCCTGGTCGCCGTCCTTGGTGGGGTTGGTGGTGTTCACGAAGGCGATGAAGTCTGCCGGCACCTTGCGTGTGCCCTGGTGAATCAGCTGGTAGAAGGCATGCTGACCATTGGTGCCCGGCTCACCCCAGAAGATCTCGCCCGTGTCGGACGTAACGGGCGTGCCGTCCCAGCGCACGTGCTTGCCATTGGACTCCATCGTGAGCTGCTGGAGGTAGGCGGGGAAGCGATGCAGGTACTGGTTGTAGGGCAGCACGGCGTGGCTGGCCATGCCAAAGAAGTTCACGTACCAGACGTTGATGAGGCCCATAAGCGCCACGACGTTCTGCTCGAGCGGCGTGTTCTTGAAGTACTCGTCCACGTCATGGAAGCCGGCAAGGAACTGGGAGAAGACCTCTGGGCCAAAGGCAACGATCAGCGAGAGGCCCACGGCGGAGTCCACGGAGTAGCGGCCGCCGACCCAGCTCCAGAAGCCAAAGGCGTTCTGCGGGTCGATGCCAAAGGCCTCGACCTTGTCGAGCGCGGTGGAGACGGCCACGAAGTGCTTCTTGATGGCCTCGGCGTCCTGCTCGGCGGAACCGTCGATGGCGCCAGCCTCACGCAGGCCGTTGAGCAGCCAAGTCTTGATCTCGCGCGCGTTGGTAAGCGTCTCGAGCGTGGTGAACGTCTTGGAGACGATGATCACGAGCGTGGTCTCGGGATCGAGGCCCTTGACCTTCTCGGCCATGTCGTTGGGGTCGATGTTGGAGACGTAGGTGCAGTCGATGCCGGCGTCGGCATAGGGCTTCAGACCCTCATACACCATGACCGGGCCGAGGTCGGAACCACCGATGCCCACGCTGACCACGTGCTTGATGGCCTTGCCGGTAACGCCCTGCCACTCGCCGGAGCGCACGCGGTTGGCGAAGGCGTACATGCGGTCGAGCACCTCGTGAACATCGGCCACGGTGTCCTGGCCATCCACGACGAACTTGCCGGTCTGCTCCGCCGGACGGCGCAGGGCCGTGTGGAGCACGGCGCGGTCCTCGGTGGTGTTGATGTGGGCGCCGGAGTACATGGCGTCGCGACGCTCCTCGAGCTTGACCGCGCGGGCGAGGGCCACGAGCAGCTTGACGGCCTCGTCGTCAACGAGGTTCTTGGAGAGGTCGAAGTGCAGGTCACTCAGGTCGAAGGAAAGCTTCTCGACACGTGCGGGGTCGTCGGCAAACCACTGCTTGAGGCTAATACCAGCGGCCTCGAGCTCATCGTGGTGCTTCTGGAGCGCCGCCCACTCAGGGGTCTGGGTGGCGTCGACAGGTGCAGGTACGTTCGACATAGATCCTCCTTGGGAACAGTGCCGACGACGCGTTGTATTGCGCGCCGGAGCGGCCGCATACCGTCCTTAGCGTACCGCAACGACAGGGGCTCGGGCATCAAGATGGTGCAATGACTGCGGTGGCGAGGGGGCAGGCTTCTCGACGGCTCGACCTATGGCAGGACGCCCCGCCCGGCGTCCTAGTACGGCTCGCCCTCTGGCGGCAGCGTCTTGAGGCGCGCCCACATGACCTGCTTGGCCTTGGGGTCCGCGAGGCTCTCCTCAAAGCCGCCCAGGTTCATGACGCGCATGCCCAGAATGCGGGCCAACACGCCAGGCATGAGGGTGGCCGCCTCGAGCGCCTCGAGATCCACGAGCTCGTCGGCATAGGCCTCACGCAACGCCGCGGCCGCGGACTCGTCGATGGCGATGACCGTGGAGGGGTCCAGCGTGGTGATCGCGAGGCGCAGCGTGCCCGGCACGAGCGGATAGCCCTCCGCGTCACACGTGGAGAGGCCTACCCAGTCCTCGGGCGCGTAGCCCAGCGCCTTGAGCGCCGCGCGCAAGGCCGCGCCGTCTGGGCCCTCCAGCAGCTTGGCGTCGCCCCGCTCGAGCTCGCCCTTCAGCAGCAGCGCCTGGGAAAAGGCGTTGCCCGCCATCACCACGCCCGCCTCTGCAAGGTCGCCAAGCTCAACCTTCGCCTTCTCGAGGAACTCCTCGCGCACACCCATCGCAGCCTCCCGGCCCCATTCGCGACGGAGCCTCCGGGCCCCGAACGGCATTTGCACAACGGTGTTGATTTTACCGCGGACAATTCGAGCGCTCGTGGGTATAACTCGATGGATGACAAACGCCCGGCGCCCGCGGTCGCCGGCTTACACGGGAGGTTCCCATGGCTACGAAGGCAATCACGAGCGATTCGTTCGACGAGGTCGTCAACGGCTCCGACAAGCCCGTCCTCATCGATTTCTGGGCCAGCTGGTGCGGCCCGTGCCGCGCGCTCTCCCCCGTTGTCGAGGAGATTTCGAACGATATGGCCGACAAGCTCGCCGTCTACAAGTGCAATGTCGAGGAGGAGCAGGACCTCGCCATCAAGTTCCAGGTCATGTCCATCCCCACCCTCATTCTCTTCAAGGACGGCAAGCCGGTGCACACCATGGTTGGCAGCGCGCCCAAGGGCCGCATCGTCAAGGAGCTCGAGGAGTACCTGTAGGACTTCGGTAGAGCGCGTAGGCCATTTGGCGCCGTTGCGAGTGTCGCACGCACCCGGCATCGTCAACCTTTGCCGAGCTCGCTCTGACGAAGCACGGTTAGCGATACCACAAGAAGCGCCCCTAGGCGGCAAGCAAGCTGCCTGGGGGCGCTGTCATGCCCGTCGCTCGGCCCGCCACCTGCCAGACCGCCGCCCAACGAGCCTACCACCCAAAGAAGCTGCGGCCCCAGCTGCGGATGCCCTGGTCCTCACGCTCGTCGGACAGGTGAACGATCTCGGCGGACGCGATTTTGCCGTTGGTCACAAAGATGCGGCCCATCGTCGGGCCCTCCTTGCTGCGCGGAAACGTGGGGCTGCCGGGGTTCATGAGCAAGGAGCCGTTGGCGCGGCCCTCGCACACCGGCACGTGCGTATGGCCAAAGACCCCCACGTCAAAGCGGTCGCCCGTGAGCCGCTCCTGATAGTGGGTCACGGAGAAGCGCAGGCCCTCATACTCAAAGCGCACCATGCGCGTGACCTCGGGCCCATATTCGCCCGGCCAGTCGTTGTTGCCGAGGCAGAGGCGCAGCGGCGCGATGGCACCCAGGGTGATGAAGTCCTCCTCCGAGGTGATGTCCCCCGCATGGACGATGAGGTCGCACCCGTCGAGCTGGTCGAGCACCTCGCGCGACAGGCGCCCGTGGGTGTCACTCAACACGTCAATTCTCTTCGTGGCCATGGCTACCTCCGCTACGCTGCCACCCTAATCCTTCGCACTTCGCACTTCGCACTTCGCACTTCGCTGTGATTGTAAGCGCCTGGTCAGGCAAATAGCGGGACAGGTCCCTCGCTTCGCATCAAGACGAAGCGAGGGACCTGTCCGTACGTTTCAGAAAACTTGCAAAAGGATCTGTCCCAAAGGCGCGTTAAAGGCCGAGGGCGCGCTTGAGCTGGACGACGCGGCGACGGGAGACAGAGATCTTCTTGCCCTCCATGCCAGCAATGCCCAGCTGCAGCACGCCACTGGAGACAACCTCCACGTCCTCAACGTACTGCAGGTTCACGATGTAGCCGCGGTGCACGCGGAAGAAGCCGTGCGGGGAGAGCTTGGCCTCCAGCTGCGCGAGCGAGATGACGGAGAGATAACGATCATCGCCCGTGTAGATGCAGGAGTAGTCGTCCTTGGCCTCGATGAAACGAATCTGGTCGATGGGCACAAGCACCTTGCGCCCGCCCCTCTCGACCGGAATGCGCTCTGCAGGAGCCGTGGTCGCGGCAGGCTCCGTGGAGTGGGCAACCACCTTGTCGAGCGCGCGCTCCAGGCGGTCGGTCTCGACGGGCTTCATCAGGTAATCCACGGCGTCCACGTCAAACGCCTCGAGGGCATACTCGCTGTATGCCGTCACGAAGACCACCGCAGGCGGATTCTTGAGTTTGTGGAGCGCTTCCGCAAGCTGCATGCCATTCGTCTTGGGCATGGAGATGTCCAGGAACAGCACGTCCGGGCGACCCTCCATGAGCTTCTCCACGGCATCGCGGGCGCTGGAGGCCTCGGTGATCTCATCGACGCGACCCGCCTCCTCGAGCAGATAGCGCAGCTCGGAACGCGCGGGCGCCTCGTCGTCAACAATCATCGCACGCAGCATAACTTCCCCACCCTTGTCAGTCGTGGACGGCGGCACGCGCCAGCCTGAGCGTCACGCACGTCCCCTCGTCGGGCTTCGAAACGATGTCAATGCCCGAGCCGAAACCATAGAACCTCTCCAGGCGCTCCGCAACGTTGCGAAGCGCGATGCCCGTCCCCTTCTCGCTGCTCGCGGGCACCTTACCGGCGCAATTTCCACCGTTGGCGTTGCGCTGCAACAAATCGCAGGCAGCGGCACTCATGCCAAGGCCGTCGTCGGTCACGGCGATGAGCACGTCATCGCCGTCCACCTCGGCCCGAATATCGATGTGGAGCGCTCCCTCGTCGCGCATGGCATGGCGAACGGCATTCTCCACGATAGGCTGAACGATGAACGCGGGCACGAGGATGTCACCGCAGCCCTCACCGACGGACTCGCGCTCCACGATGCGGTCGGACCCAAAGCGCGCGCGCTCGAACGTGAGGTAGCGCTTCGTCTGCTCGAGTTCGCGTGAGAGCGGGATGAGCTGGTCTGAGCTCTCGAGCGTCTGACGGTAGAACACGGCAAACTCGCGCAGGAGGTTACGCGCCTGCAGCGGGTCCGTACGCGTCAGTGCCGCGATGGTGTTGATCGTGTTAAAGAGAAAGTGCGGGTTAATCTGCGCCTGCAGGGCCTTGACCTCGGCCTTTGCCGTAAGCTCGGCCTGACGGTCGAGCTCGTGGGTTGAGAGCTGTGTGGAGAGCAGCTGACCAAAGCCGCGAGCAATCGCAAGCTGGGTGCGGTCGATGTCCGCCGGCGAGCGGTAGTAGAACTTGATGGTGCCCACCGGACGGTCTTGCACGTTGAGCGGCACGATGATGCCGCCACGCACCTTGGGCGGAAGCTCGGGCGTGTGGCCATCCGCACCCGTCTGGTCATCCCCACGGGTCTGGAAGGTCCCGAGCTTGCCCGTCTCGAGCACCTCGAGAGTCGCCGCCGTGTGAATGGGGCTTCCGGGGGGATAGTCGGCCTCCATGGCACCCACGAAGGCCAGCACGCTCTCGCGGTCCGTCATGGCAACGGCGATGGCGGTGGTCTCCGGCAGCAGCAGGCGGCAGACCTCACGGCAGCTCAGCTGGTTGAGTCCCTCACGCATGCTGTCCAGGGTCTGGGAAGCCAGGGTCAGCAGGTGCTCGGTGGCCTGAGAGCTGCGAATGTCTCCCATGCGCGAGAGCCTGCCATTCAGGCGATGCGGCGTCACTCGCCCACCTCCTCGGCGGTGTCGTCATGTGCGAGAGCGGCGCCTTCGGCCGCCTGCGCAGCCTGCGGAGCCTCCTGAGAGCGCGGAATGGGATTGCCCACAGACGCCGGACTCGGCGTGAGTGGCGCGGCCGCAGCCGGCACCTCCGCGACGCGGTCCGTCGCGACGCGCGTCGAGACGGCCCCGGTGGAGCCCGGCTGGGACGTCACGGGGCGAGCCGCGGGCGTCGTGCCGATGGGCGGAACCGCCGGCGTGAAGGCGGGGGCGGGCCCATCGGCCATCCCCTGCTGCATGTAGACCTCATAGTCCGAGATGGGGCCCTGGTAGTCGGCCTCGATGCGGTGCACGTCGCTCACAAAGCCCTGGGCGCCGTCGCTCTTGCGCGGAGCCTCCGGAGCATGCGGCGTGGAGCTCGCCTTGCTCTTCGAGCACTCGATGACGGCCTCGGCCAGCTCGGCGTTGTCCCAAATGCCGTTGATGGCCGTGGACCAAAAGCTCATGAGGCGCAGATAGTTGGCTGCATTGCGCTCGGCGTAAGCACGCGCCTCCTGGCGGCCATGCAGGAAGATGTCGAGGTTGGCGGCGCGGTCTGGCCCAAGAATGATACGGGCAATCGTGGTGCGCGTGATGCGCCCCTCCACCTCAGGAGAGATCCACTTGCCCGGATACGGCATGAGCGACTTGGCCGTGACCTGGCGCAGCTCCTCGCGATAGGAGGCATAGCTCAGCTTGGCCCGCTCGTAGAGCCAGCGATAGATGTCCTGAAGGTAGCGGTTTGGCTCGTCGGGAGTGTCAGGCGGCAGGTGCTTGACGAACCACTCGTTGTCAAACCACATGTCCAGCCCAGCGAGCCGCAGATTAAAGAGATAATCCAGGTCCTCGCCACGCGTGATCCAGGGATCGAAGGCAACGCGCGAGAAGGCCTCCGCGCGAATGGCCATGCAGCCACCACACGCATAATTGGAGCGGCAGATGCGCGTGCCAGAGAGGGCGCCCTTCATCCACTCGTTGAACTCGACGCGCTTCGACCACCACCGCTCCCACAGGCGGGCCTTGCCCAGGTCTGCCAGATGCGAGCCGCCCTCGTCGATGAAGTGGCCCGTCTTGGCAAAAAGCGGCAAGTCCTGACGCGTCACCTGACCGAGACCGTAGACCGCGTCGATAAGGAAATCTGGCGTAAGGGCAACCTCGTCATCGTCCATGAAGACCACGACGTCGTGCCCCAGCAGAGCCGCCACGGCAAAACCCATGTTCCCGATGGCTCCGTAGCCGCGAAGCGACACGGACTCCCCCGGCATACCAGGACACAGGGCGTCAATCTTGCCCGCGACGATGCGGCCCTCTGCAGAGCCGATCACGAGCGGATTGAGGTCCTTGTGGTCTCGGACAATCGAATTGACTCGTGCGCGAGCGGCACCTTCCGCAGCGGGAGGCGCAACAAGAAGGATAACCGTACGGATGACGCCGCGAACGTCATCGAGAGAGTCGAGGCACCGGGCAAGCTCGGGAAGCGGCTCGTCAATGGCGGTGGCATGATCGTAGACGCCCGGCTGACTTGGGTCAGACGCCCAATACGTCTTTATGACGATGACTGGATTCACGGCAGTACGATTCTTTACTTGGCGTTTTTGGAACTGTTCAGTCTGCTCCGCTGACCCTCGTTCTCAAGCATCGCTGGAAGCGAAGAGCGAGAGAGGGCGCGAGAGAGCGGCAGGCCGAGCACGTAAAGCACCACGGCCTCACCAAGGCCGGTGGTCACGAGACCAAAGAGGTACATGAGGAAGTACGAGCCCTCAAGGGAGATGCTCGTAAAGGGAATCGTATAGAATCCGAGGCCAGCGAGCATGACGGGCAGGTACGCAGGCACAATGAGAGCATTGGCGAACACGGGGCCGAGGATGGCAACCACCGGGCGCCTGCGCATCTTCCAGGTGAAGAGGGCGCCGAGGAACGTGGCAAAGGAGCCAAACACGACGTCGAGCAGGCCGAGCGTGCCGGTGCCGCCGAGCACGATGTTGGCGGCGTTGGCAACGACGCAGCCGATGGTGAGGCCCGGAATGGCCTCAGGGGTGAAGAGGGCGAGAACCGTCAGCGCCTCGGAGATGCGGAACTGAATGGGACCCCACGCGAGACCTCCGAGAAACAGGATTGCCACGAGCGTGGCGGCCGCATAGACAGCCGCAATTACACCAATGCGCGCAACGCGCTCTGCACCAAGACCGGACTGACCCTTGCCCATGCAATCAACTCCCCCATATACATATCAACGTTTCATATTCTACCGCAGACCGCCCGTTTTACACCGCTCGCCGGTCACTACCACCGCATTCGGCTGTTTTTCAATACCACCCACTCAAGCCGCAAATGGGGCGTACAGCCGCTTGTCCACCAGGCCTCTCGCGCTGCCTCTGTCTTCAGAGGGAGCTCCGGGCCTAAGCTAAGCAAGCATTCCGCAGCCCTTATATGGTCGTTTGATCGCTTGTCCAGCGAGCCCTCTCACGCAAGCAGCACACAAAAGGGCCCGGCCCCGGCGTAGCAAAGGAACCATTCCGCAGCCCCTCCGAGCCACACTCGGAGGGGCGAGGACGTTTCCGTGCTACGACCGGGGCCGGGCCCGTCAGGTCGTATCAGCTTTCAACGAGAGCCTAGGCCTCGTTGTACACGGTCTTCAGCTTCTCGAGGTAGGCGTAGCGGTTCATGGCCGCCTCCTCGTTCTCGGCGAAGAGCTTCTCGGCACGCTCGGCGTTCTGGCGGACGAGGCGGTTGTAACGGGCCTCGTTCATCAGGAAGTCACGGTAACCGCCGGCCGGGGCCTTGGAGTCAAGCGTGAACTTCTTGCCGGCGGGCGCAGCCGGGTTGAAGCGATACATGTTCCAGTAGCCGCACTCGACAGCAGCCTTCATCTCGGACTGGCAGTGGATCATGCCGCCCTTCTTGATGGAGTGCATCTCGCACGGGCAGTAGCCGATGATGAGGGACGGGCCGTCGTAGGCCTCGGCCTCAGCAATGGCCTTGAGCGTCTGGGCAAGGTTGGCGCCCATGGCAACGTGAGCAACGTAGATGTAGCCGTAGCTCATCGCGAGCTCAGCAAGACCCTTCTTCGGCGTCGTCTTACCGGCGGCGTCGAACTGAGCAACCTGGCCCAGGTTAGAAGCCTTGGAAGCCTGGCCACCCGTGTTGGAGTAGACCTCGGTGTCGAAGACGAAGACGTTGACGTCCTTGCCAGAGGCGAGCACGTGGTCAAGGCCGCCGAATCCGATGTCGTAGGCCCAACCGTCACCGCCGAAGATCCAGAAGGACTTCTTGGTGAGGTACGCCTTATCGGCGAGGATCTGCTTGGCAACGGTGTCGTCGCTCTTCTCGAGCTCGGCAACAAAGGCCTCGGCCGTGGTCTTGCTGGCAGCGGCATCCTTGCGAGAGTCGATCCAGGCCTGCGCGGCCTCCTTCAGCTCAGCGGAGCTGGAGTCAGCGGCGACGAGCAGCTGGGCGTCGGCGACGAGCTTCTCCTGAACGGCGTCATAGCCGAGCTTGAGGCCCAGGCCGTGCTCAGCGTTGTCCTCGAACAGGGAGTTGTTCCACGCCGGGCCGTGACCGCAGGCGTTCACCGTGAACGGAGACGTGGCGGCCGGGTTACCCCAAATGGAAGAGCAGCCGGTGGCGTTGGAGATGAACATGCGGTCACCGAAGAGCTGGGTGACGAGACGTGCGTAGCTCGTCTCGGCGCAGCCGGCGCAGGAGCCGGAGAACTCCAGCAGCGGCTTGTGGAACTGGCTCGCCTTGACATTGTTGCCGGCGAACTCCTTCTTCTCGGAGACCTCGTTCACGCCAAAGTCCCAAACCGGAGCCTGGTCGAGCTCGGACTCCTGCGGAACCATGGTGAGGGCGTCCTTCGGGCAGATGGTGACGCAGTTGGTGCAGCCCATGCAGTCGAGCGGGGAGACGGCCATGGTGAACTTGTAGCCAGCCATGCCCTTGCCCTTGGCGTCGATCATGCGCATGGCCTCGGGGGCCTTGGCGGCCTCCTCCTCGGTCATGAGGATCGGGCGAATCGTGGCGTGCGGGCACACGAAGGCGCACTGGTTGCACTGGATGCACTTGGACTCATCCCAGTGCGGCACGGAGACGGCAACGCCGCGCTTCTCGTACTGAGAGGCACCGAGCTCCCACTGGCCGTCCGGGTTGCCCATGAACTTGGAAACCGGCAGGGAGTCGCCCTCCATGCGGTTGATCGGGTCCATGAGCTCCTTGACCTGCTTGACGATGGCCTCGCGACCCTCGATCGTGAGCTCCTTGTGCTCGTCCTCGGCGGTAGCCCAGTCCTCGGGTACGACAAACTCGCGGAACGCGGTGGCACCGGCGTCGATGGCCTTGTGGTTGGCGTCGACGATGTCCTGGCCCTTCTTCATGTAGGACTTCGTGGCGGCGTCCTTCATGTACTGGAGGGCGTCAGCCGCGGGCAGGATCTGCGCGAGGGCAAAGAACGCGGACTGCAGCACCGTGTTGGTGCGCTTGCCCATACCCACCTTGGCGGCCAGGTCGATGGCGTCGATCAGGTAGACCTTGATGTGGTTCTTGGCGATGTAGCGCTTGGCCACGGCCGGCATGTGCTGCGAGAACTCCTCGTCAGACCACTGGCAGTTCACCAGGAAGGTGCCGCCCGGCTTGATGTCGCGAGACATCGGGAAGCCCTTCACGATGTAGCTGGGGTTGTGGCAGGCGACGAAGTTGGCCTTGTTGACGTAGTACGGCGAACGAATCGGGGAGTCACCAAAGCGAAGGTGCGAGACGGTGACACCGCCGGTCTTCTTGGAGTCGTACTGGAAGTAGGCCTGGACATACTTGTCCGTGTGGTCGCCGATGATCTTGATGGAGTTCTTGTTGGCGCCGACGGTACCGTCGCCACCGAGGCCCCAGAACTTGCACTCGATCGTGGAGGGGTCGGCGGTGTTCGGCGTCTCCTCGGCCATGGGAAGGGAGAGGTTGGTGACGTCGTCGACGATGCCCACGGTGAACTCGCGCTTGGGGGCGTCGGACTTGAGCTCCTCGTAGATGGAGAAGGCGGCGGCAGGCGTGGTGTCCTTGCTGCCGAGGCCGTAACGGCCACCGGTGACGACGAGGTCAGAGCGGCCGGCCTCGTACAGGGCGGTCACGACGTCCTGGTAGAGCGGCTCGCCGATGGAGCCCGGCTCCTTGGTGCGGTCCATGACGGCAATCTTCTTGACGGTCTCGGGGAGCACGTCGACGAAGTGCTTGATGGAGAACGGACGGAACAGGCGAACCTTGACCAGGCCGACCTTCTCGCCGTGGGCGTTCAGGTAGTCGATGACCTCCTCGAGCGTGTCGCAGAAGGAGCCCATGCAGACAACGACGCGATCCGCGTCGGGAGCGCCGTAGTAGTTGAACAGGCCGTAGTCGGTGCCGAGCTTCTTGTTGATCTCGCCCATGTAGTGCTCGACGACCTCAGGCAGCTTGTCATAGGCCGTGTTGCAGGCCTCGCGGTGCTGGAAGAAGATGTCGCCGTTCTCGTGGGAGCCGCGGGCGTGCGGGTGCTCCGGGTTGAGGGCGTGGTCGCGGAACTCCTGGACGGCCTTCATGTCCAGCATGTCCTTGAGGTCCTTGAAGTCCCACATGGCGACCTTCTGGATCTCGTGAGAGGTGCGGAAGCCGTCGAAGAAGTTGATGAACGGGACCTTGCCCTCGATGGCAGCGAGGTGCGCAACCGGCGAGAGGTCCATGACCTCCTGGACGTTGCCCTCACCGAGCATGGCGAAGCCGGTCTGGCGGCAGGCCATGATGTCGGAGTGGTCGCCGAAGATGTTCAGCGCCTGAGTGGCCACGCAGCGCGCGGACACGTGGAAGACCGCAGGAAGGCCCTCGCCGGCAATCTTGTACATGTTCGGGATCATGAGGAGCAGGCCCTGGGAGGCCGTGTAGGTGGTGGTGAGGGCACCAGCACCAAGGGAGCCGTGAACGGTGCCGGCAGCGCCAGCCTCGGACTCCATCTCGATGACGTTGACGGGGGCGCCGAAGACATTCTTCATGCCCTGGGCGGCCCACTGATCAACGTGGTCGGCCATAGGGCTCGACGGGGTAATCGGGTAGATGCCCGCCACCTCCGTGTACGCATACGAGACGTATGCGGCGGCCTCGTTGCCGTCCATTGTCTTGAACTTACGCGCCATTTCCTCTCCTTTTGCCGGGGACGCGACCTTCTGCCGAGCCACGCGCAATCACCCCCATCGGCTTTACCCCGGCCGCTGAGGGTGACGTCGCTTAACAGCACTCTGAGATTATCTCGCAAATGCACACGATTTAGTCGTCAATTTGGCAATGCGCGTGTTCAATTGTCGTACCGCGTTATGTCGCGCTCGCTAGCGGGGAAAACGTAAAACTACGGCCCTCAAAGTGGCATTAATTCGCACGCTGACGGCGGGCATGGGCACTTCCGCCGGGACGATTGGACGCGTCCAGCAGGCGCCCCCAGCCATCCGAGAAGCGCTTGCCCATGGGGCCTCGGGCGTCTGTCGCACACACCACGCCATGCTCGTCTGAGACGAGGAACGCCTCGTCGAAGCTCGCCTCGCCGGACGCGACCTCCTGCGCAAGGCCCGCCTCGCGAGAGACGGAGATGCCGAGCGTCTTAGCGAGGTCTGCCACGAGAGACGACGCGCCAGACTCGTGCTCGCCGGAGGCCAGCCCTGCTACGAGCGAGCCCGCGCGGGCCACCCACAGCGTCTCGGGCGCAACGTCGGTCTCGGCAGCCTCCTCGCGCGCGGCCAGCGCGCGGGCGGCGAGGGCGGCAAGCGAGGTGTCCTCGAGAGGCTCGTAGTCGCCCACCGCCATGGCGGCGCGGCCAAGCTCGTCCACCATGATCATGAGCACGCCGTCTGGGTGAGCGGCCGAGCCCTCGCGCAGCGTCCACTCTATATGCTGCTTCGCCCAGCCAACGAGCTGCTTGGTGGGCCGCCCCTCCGGGAGCATGCGCCAGGAGAGGGCGCGAATGTGGCGATTGGCCGCCGGAAGCTCACCCTCCGAGAGACGCCAGCGACAGACGAGCACGGGCTCGCCAATCTCGAATTCCTCCGGAATCTTGCCGTCTGCCATGCGCTCTCCCCCTCCGGCGGCGCAAGGATAGGCCCCCAGGGCAACCAGCCCCGGTCTTGACCTCGCGCTTTGCCAACCTTGCAAAAACGTAACCCTACTGTAAGCCAATTCGATGGCTGCTCCGCGGGCGGGACGGCAGGATTGTTGCGACAATCACCCAGACGAAGGGATTTCAATGGCCAAGCACTACACACCCGTCACCCCATGCGCCGCGCCGGCATGCCCGGGAGCGCCCGCGGCCGGCGAAGGCACCAGCACCGTGCTCTCCGTTCGCCACCTCGAGAAGGTCTATGGCGGCTGTGGGCTCGCGGGCCGCGACAAGGGGGTGGCGGGAGGCGCGACCACCCGGGCGCTCGCAGACGTCTCGTTCGACGTCTGCGCCGGCGAGCTCGTCTCAATCATGGGCGCTTCGGGCTCCGGCAAGTCCACGCTGCTCAACTGCATCTCGACCATCGACACGCCCACAAGCGGCCACGTGCTCGTGGGCGGGCGCGAGGTGACAGGGCTGCGCGGCCGCTCGCTCACGAAGTTCCGGCGCGAGAAGCTCGGCTTCATCTTCCAGAACTCCAACCTGCTGGACACCCTGACCGCACGGGAAAACGTGGCCCTGCCGCTCACCATCGCCCGCGTCCCGGCCGGCGAGGTGCTCGGACGCGTCGAGGAGACGGCCGCCCGCCTGGGCATCCGCGAGATTCTCGACAAGTACCCCTACCAGATGTCTGGCGGCCAGCAGCAGCGCGTCGCCGCCGCCCGGGCGCTCGTCACCAAGCCCACCGTCGTCATGGCCGACGAGCCCACCGGCGCCCTCGACTCCAAGAACGCGCGCCTGCTGCTCGAGCAGCTCGAGCAGCTCAACCGAGACCGCGAGGCGACCATCCTCATGGTCACGCACGACGGCTTCGCGGCGAGCTACATGCACCGCGTGCTCTTCATCCGCGACGGCAAGATCTTCACGGAGCTGCGCCGCGGGGACGGCTCGAGGCGCGAGTTCTTCGACCGCATCATGGAGGTCGTGGCGATGATGGGCGGTGAGGGCAGTGACGCTCTGTAAGCTCGCCTGGGGCAACGTCCGGCGCGCCAGCCGTGACTACCTCGTCTACCTCATCACGCTGGCGCTGGGCGTCACCGTGTTCTACGCGTTCAACACCATCTCCGAACAGGCCACCTCGGCAGGCATCGGCAAGGAGTTGGGCGACACCATCGCCGGTATCGTCTCGGGCCTCACGATCTTCCTCGCGGCGGTCATGGGCTTTCTCATGGTCTACGCCAACAACTTCATCATGAAGCGGCGCAAGCAGCAGTTTGGCCTCTACCAGGTGCTCGGCATGGGGCGCGGCCAGGTGGCGCTCATCATGACGCTGGAAACGGCCATCGTCTCGCTCGGGGCGCTCGCCATCGGCCTCGCCTGCGGCATCGGTCTCTCGCAGCTCATGACGTTCTTCACCGCCTCGCTCTTCCGCACGCAGATCGCCAACTTCCACTTCTTCGTGAGCGCCGACGCCGCCCTGTTCACCGTCGAGTGCCTCGCCGCCATCTTCTTCGTGACCCTCGTGTTCAACCTGCGCGTGGTGGCGAAGGCCAAGGTCATCGACCTCATGGGCGCCCGCCGCTCCAACGAGGCCGCAGCCGTGCGCAACCCCTGGGTCTCGGCGGCGTTGTTCGTGGTGGGCTGCGTGCTCGTGGGCGTGGCGTACGAGCGGCTCTTGCGCGACGGTCTGCCCGTCATGATGGACTCGCAGAAGGAGATGAGCCGCTTCTACATCACCACCGGCCTCGTGGTCGTGGGCACCATCCTGCTGTTCTTTGGCCTCTCTGGCTTTCTGCTCAAGGCGTTGCAGGCGGCGCGCGGCCTGTGGTGGCGCGGGCTCAACATGTTCACGCTGCGACAGCTTGCGGCCAAGGTGAACACCGTTTCGATGTCGATGGCCGTCATCTCGATGATCTTGTTCCTGGCGTTCACGAGCGTCACCACCGGCATGTCCATCGCCAACGTCATGAACGAGGGCGTGGAGCGTGGCACGCCGGCAGACTACACCACTCAGGTGGTCTACCACTCCCCCACGGCCATCCACGAGCTCCAGAAGCCCGAGCTGACCTCCGGGCTCGCGAGCACCACCCGTCCGGTGGACGTGCTGGACGCCGCCACCCAAGCCCAGCACGCCAACGACTCGACCGTGAACCTCGCGGCCATCGCGGGCACGTCGGTGCAGGTGGACGTCTATGACGCCGCGCCGGCGGTGGGCGAGCAGCCGCTCGTGTCAATCGCGGAGTTTGCCCGCGCGACGGGCAAGACGCTGCCCCAGGCAGCCAACACCGGTGACGACCGCGACAGTGCCATGGGAATCATGAGCGAGAGCACTTACAACCACTACCTCGCGTTTCGCGGCAAGGAGGGCATGAGCCTCGGCGCAGACGGCTACCTGGTCACGAGCAACCTGGGCACCTCGGTCATCGACATCTACAACGCGGCGCTCGCGGCCGGGCACGAAGTCACGCTCGGCAGCCATACCCTGCGCCCGTCACGCGCAACCGTGGACGAGGATGCGAGCACCTTCGTCAACATGGCCACAGGCAGCAACGCGGGCACCCTCGTGGTTCCCGACGAGGTGCTCGCGGGCCTCAACCTCCCCGTCCAGTACAGCTACCTGCTGCTCGACTACCCCGCAGGCTCCGACGCCTCCGCCATCGACAAGAAGTTCGGCAACGCGGCCAACTACGGCACCGTGACGGACGCCGCCGGGCAGGACGTGGGCTCCTTCGGTATGAGCAGCACGCGCATCGGCATCTACGAGAGCACCGACTCCTCGAACGGTCTCATCAGTTACCTGTCCATCTACATAGGCTTCGTGCTCGTAGTGGCCTGCGGCGCCATCCTCACGATCCAGCAGCTCTCCGGCGTGGCCGACGCCGTTCCGAGCTATCGCCTCCTCGCGGAGCTCGGAACCGACGCCGCCTCGCTTCACCGGTCGCTTCTCGCCCAGCAGGCCGTGTTCTTCGCGTTTCCCCTGGTGGTGGCCCTCGCCCACTCGGCTGTGGCACTGCACGTGATCATCGACGTGGTAGAGACGCTCGGCGCGCTCACCATCGGAGGCACGGTGGGCCTCACCTGTGCCATCTTCGTGGCGGCCTACGGCGGCTACTTCCTGCTCACCTATGCCATGGGCGCCGGCATGGTGCGCGAGGCGGCATAGGACACAGGCCCTGCGACAGCCCTACATATTTGGTTATCCCGTGATTACCGCTGGCGTACTTCCCAGGCCAACGCGCTATGCTATCTCCCCAGTGCGCGCAGCTTTCTCGCCGCAAGGCAAGGGGGACGGAAATGGGTTCCGTCCGGTTGCGCTCGCGGAAGGGGTATCACACCGAGGGAAGGACCTGTCATGACCACCCCCCAGCACCACGGCGTCTCTCGCCGCTCGTTCCTCAAGCTCTCCGGACTCACCGCTCTCAGCGTGGGTGGAATGACGTTCCTCACCGCCTGTGGCCCGGCCGCCCAGGACTCTGGCTCCAGCAGCGCCACCACCAAGGCGGGCACGGCCTCTGCCGCCGGCGCCATCCTTGGCGACGGCAAGACCCTGCGCGTTGGCATGGAGGCCGCCTACGCCCCCTACAACTGGCAGGTCAGCGAGGAGTCCGAGCACACGATTCCCATCGAGAACGTCTCCGGCGCCTATGCGGACGGCTATGACGTCCAGGCCGCCAAGGTCATCGCCAAGGCCCTCGGCATGGAGCCCGTCGCCGTCAAGAGCGACTTCGGCGCCCTCATCGACGCGCTCAACAACGGTCAGATCGACATCGTCTGCGCCGGCATGTCCACCACCGACGAGCGCAAGCAGTCCGCGGACTTCTCGGACTCCTACATCGACGATGACATCGTGATGATCACCAAGAAGGACTCCAAGTTCGCCTCCGCCACCACGTTCGCCGACCTCAAGGGCGCCTCCGTCATGGGCCAGGCAGACACGATGTACGACGACGTCATCGCCCAGATTCCCGACGTCAACCACATGACCCCGGGCAAGACCGTCCCCACCGTGGTGGAGAGCCTCAACTCCGGCACGAGCGACGTCATCACCTACTCCATGCTCTCCGTGCCCAAGCTGCTCGAGAGCTACCCGGACTTCGTGGAGCTCCAGATGTCCGACAAGTTCGAGGGCTCGGTCATGCCGGACAACGCCGCCATCGCCAAGGGCCAGGACGACATCCTCAAGAAGATCAACGATGCCATCGCCACCATCTCCGCCGACGAGCGTCAGCAGATGTGGAACGAGTGCATGGACCGTCAGCCGGCGTAGCGCGCGTTACGCACGAGTCATGAGCCGGGACGCCCTCGCAAGACGGGCGCCCCGGCTTTGCGCCGTTTTAGAACCAAAGGAGTTTTCATGGCACGACTAGTGTCATTCGTCCGACGCGACCATCGCTACGTGCTGCTGGGCACGACGGCCGTCGCCTTCATTGGCATGTTGCTCTCCAGCCAGCCGCGCCCTGAGCTGAGCTTCCTGCGCGGCGTCTTTGGCCTCGAGCTTGTCATGTACTACCTGCTCGTGCTCTGGGTCGCAGTTTCGGCGCTGGCCCTCATCTTCAAGCTCACGCACTGGAAGAACTACGCCGAGACCTCCCCGTTCACAAAGCCCAAGGGCAAGAAGGCCCTGCGCATCGCCTCGTACGTGGAGTGGGCCATCGCCACCACCTTTGTGCTCGACCGAGTGGTCATGGGCATCGCGAGCGCCTGGATGACCGCGGTCACCGTCGACTCCCGCCCCACCGACGACGGTCTCGAGGCCATCTTCTACATCCTCTACAACAGCCGCGCCACATTCCTCTCCGGCCTCATCACCACCGTCGAGCTGGCCGTCATCGGCACGCTCGTGGCCTTCTTCCTGGCGCTTCTGCTGGTGTTCTGCCGCATCCAGAAGGTCGACCGCCCCGACAACGATTTCGTCCGCTTCTGGAAGAAGGTTGGCTGCGGGTTTGCCAAGGTCTACTCGATCGTGGTGCGCGGCACGCCGATGATGGTGCAGGCCATGATCATCTACTTTGGCGTGTTTGGCCTGCTCAAGACCACCAACATGTCCACCACGCAGATCAACGGCATCTGGAGCACCTTCCTCGCCGGCCTCGTGACCATCACACTCAACTCCACCGCCTACATGATGGAGGTGCTGCGCGGCGGCATCGAGTCCGTGGACAAGGGCCAGGCCGAGGCCGCCCGCTCGCTGGGCCTCTCGCAGTGGCAGGCCATGGCCAAGGTCGTGTTTCCGCAGGGCATCAAGTACTCGATTCCCGGCCTCTCCAACGAGCTCGTCATCAACATCAAGGACTCGTCCGTCCTCTCGATCATCGGCACCTTTGACCTGATGTTCGCCACCACCACGGTTGCCGGCATCTACTACAAGCAGTTCCTCACGAGCCTCATAGCCGCGGTGGCCTACCTCATCCTGGTGCTCATCGCCTCGTGGCTACTGGGCAAGTTTGCCAAGCGCTTTGACGTGCAGAACGATCCGGTGGGAAGCACGTCGACCGGTCACGTTTCCGCCGAGGAGGAGTAGAGATGGCACGCAACACGAACGAGCCCTCGACCGCCGCTGAGCCCCTGGTTCGCATCGAGGGCCTGCGCAAGTCCTTCGGCGATCACGAGGTCCTTCGCAACATCGACTTCGATGTCATGCCCGGGCAGGTCGTCACCATCATCGGCGCCTCGGGCTCCGGCAAGTCCACCCTGCTGCGTTGCATCAACCTGCTGGAGACGCCGGACGCGGGCCATGTGTGGTTCCACGGCGAGGACCTGGCGGCCGAGCACGTGGACGTGAACCGTCTGCGCGAGAACATTGGCATGGTATTCCAGGGCTTCAACCTCTTCGCCAACATGAACGTGCTGGACAACTGCACCCTGGCGCCCGTGACGCTCAAGAAGATGAGCAAGGCGGAGGCCGAGAAGGTTGCCATGAAGCACCTGGAGAGCGTGGGGCTGGCCAGCTTTGCCAAGTCTGGCGTGACGCAGCTCTCCGGCGGCCAGAAGCAGCGCGTGGCCATTGCCCGCGCCCTCTGCATGAACCCCGAGATCATGCTGTTCGACGAGCCCACGAGCGCCCTCGACCCCGAGATCGTGGGCGAGGTGCTCGAGGTCATGCGCAAGCTCGCGGCCGACGGCATGACGATGGTTGTGGTGACGCACGAGATGGCGTTTGCCAAGGGCGTGAGTGACCGCGTGGTCTTCATGGACCAGGGCGTGGTGCTCGAGCAGGGCTCGCCCGCCGACATCTTTGGCAACCCCAAGCACGACCGCACCCGCGAGTTCCTCAGCCGCTACCTGGACGACAAGGCGGAGTAACCAAGCCTGGCGACGGGCAGGCGCGCCGTGAGTCACGGCTGCCGGCTCCTTTGACTCATTTTCCTGACAAGCCGCCGGCCCGATGAGTCAAACGAGATGGCAAGTTGACTCATCAGAATCGCTAACACGTGGGCCCTGTTCCGCCTTGGAACGGGGCCCTTTTCTTACCGAAGTTTGTTGCCGGCCTGGGCCGGCCCCACCGACGCCTCGGGCCCGCCCGTCTTGGCGCTCGCTCCACGCCGTAGCCCCGGCACGCGTACGAACAGCGCACAGAGCGGCACCATGTTGAATGCCACACTCACCTCGGAGATGTCCCCGTTGGGGATGAGGTTTCCCACCGTCACCACCACATGCATAACCATCCACGCAAGCGTCATGACCACACCCGCGACAGCGCTTCACACCGGGAACCCCGCCCACCATGCCCGCACGCGCCACAGCGAACGAGCGTCCCGGAAATCGGCGACCGCCCTATGTAGGGATGCTCTCCCCGGAAGCTCGAGCGATTGAGTCCTGCCGGCACCTCGGACACGCGAGTCACCTGCCACGCGGCTAGTCGAAGTAGTGCATCTTGTTTGCGGGGAAGCTGAGGGCCACGGAGAAGCCCTCGCCCTCGCGAGAATCGGCGCGGACCGAAATGCCCATCTTAGCCGCAAGCCGCGCCACCAGCCACAGGCCCAGCCCCGTCGAGCGCTTGTGGTTACGACCGTTCTCGCCCGTGAAACCCCGCTCGAAGACGCGCGGCAAATCGGCCGCGCTCACGCCGCAACCATTGTCGGCCACCGTAAGCTCCACACGCTCCTCCGCCAACCCCTCGTCGACCAGACGGGCCCTGAATGTCACGCGGGAGCCTCCCTCGGCATCCAAGCGCGCATAGCGGGCGCTGTTCTGGAGCACCTGCCCGAGCATGAACCCCAGCCACTTGTCATCGGTGAAAACCTCGAGGCCAAGCCCCTCGCCAAACTGGGGCATCACATGGGCCCCGATGAGCAGGCTCGCATTTGCCCGCACCGCCGAGTTCACCACATCTTGCAGCACATGGCCGCGCACAAGGTAATCGCACTCCACGGTTTCGGACCTGGCGTAGAAGAGCGCCTGCTCGACATACCCCTCCACCCGGGACAGCTCGTCGCCAAGCGCGCGCAGGCGGGTGGAGTCGGCAGCGGCCTCCACCTCGAGGTTCTCGAGCGTGAGGCGCGCAGCGGCAAGTGGGCTCTTGGCCTCGTGCACCCACGTCTCCACATAGGCGCGGTAGTCGTCCACGTGCCGCCGGTACTCGGCCACCTCCTCGTTGGCCGAACGCGCCACGGAATCGAGCGCTGCGTAGGCAACGTCTCCCTCCGAAAAGCCGGGCTCCTTGATGAGACTTGGGAGAAGGCGCGGGTTGTCGAGCGACTCCGCGAGGTCTGACAGGCCTTCCCAAAAGCGCCTGACGCGCAGGAAGTCGAGGACGAGGGCAAGGACCGCAGCCCCCGCCACCAGCACGCATACGAGGATCGTCAGGTCCGCGCTCGTTGCCGTCACGCTCAGCACCAGGTACAGCAGCAGCTCAAGCGGGACGAGCACGCCCAGGGCCGCCGCCCGCGAGCGCAGGTGTGCCCAGAAGGTAAACCTCGGCATGGCCTACACCGAATAGCCCTGGCCACGGTGGGTGGTCAAGTAGCCGTGCACGCCAATCTTTGCGAGTGCGGCGCGCAGACGGTTGACGTTCACGGTCAGGGTGTTGTCATCCACGAAGGCGTCGGACGCCCACAGCTCGCGCATGAGGTCCTCGCGACTCACGATCGTGCCGGCCCGCCTGACAAGCAGCGCTAGGATGCGCAACTCGTTCTTGGTGAGCTCGACGGACTGCTCACCCGCCGTGGCAAGGGAACGCGCCAGATCCACGGTCACGCCATTGTGCGCGAGCATGGAGGCGCCGTCGCCGGCAGCAGCACCCGCACGCCTGAGCAGCGCCGCCATGTGCGCGAGCAGCACCTGCGAGCTATAGGGCTTGGCCACGAAGTCATCCGCCCCCAGCGTCATGGCCACTACCTCGTCGGCCTCGGTGGTACGGCTCGTGAGGACGATGATGGGCACCTGCGAGACCGCGCGGATCTCGCGACACACGAGCTGGCCATCCGTGCCGGGCAGCGTGAGGTCAAGAAGCACAAGGTCGGGAGCGGCCGCAAGGGCGAGCTCGGCCACGCGCGGGAAGTCCTCACACGCCGCCACCTCGTAGCCGTTGCGCGAGAGCAGCGCCGTCAGCTCGCGACGGATGCCCTCGTCGTCCTCGATCACATAGATGCGCGGCATAGCCCCCCTTCGGCCGTGGCTACCGTCAGCGGTATGAACACACCTTAGCAGCATGGGCAGCGAGGAGGGCGCATCCTAAATTTCTCACGGTCGTCGAGGGAGCGTTCTTAGACAACCTCGGGAAGGTCGCGTTGATCGGACCGGAATCGACGGCCTCGAAGGGGGACGCACACCACTTTTCGCCGCACGGCTCAGCCTGGGATATCTCGGGAGGTCTCCCGGGCTCGTCACGGGCCTCAAAACGACATCGGGAGTCCTAAACGACGAACATTTTGGCCACTATCCAAAACGCCACGACCTCCACCCTAAAGGCCAAGCAACTTCGCGAGCGCGCCAAGGGAGGAAAGACGGGCATCGGCAAGTGTCTGATCAAGCTCAACGCCCTTAGGCAAGGGGACGGCACACGTAAAGGCACCGGATCGGTGGGCTGCGAGAATGCCCGTAGGCGAGTCCTCGACCACCACAGCCTCAGCCGGCTTCACACCAAGCTCCCTCATTACCTCAAGGTATACGTCAGGCGCCGGCTTGGTGGCGGGACACTGCTCCCCGCTCAGCACCGCATCGAATTGACCAAGAAGCCGAGTCGCGCGCAGAAAGCCCTCGATCGCCCAAGCGGGCGACGAACTCGCAAGACCCACGCGCAAGCCCGCCGCACGCAGTGTCCTCAGCACGGCCAGAGCCTCAGAGTCGAGCAGCTGGGCATAGGGGATCGGCTCGTCATGCCAGCGCCTCCGGAACCCTTGATAGAGACGCTCCCGCCTCTCCGGGTCACACGGTTCGACCCAACTCCACGTCGCCTCGTTGTTCGAGCCGTAAAGACACGGCATCTCCGAGCAATCGATCCCGCATTCACCTAGGTAGACGCGCAGGCGACGCTCGTGCTCTGGCTCAGTGTTGACAAGCACGCCATCCTTGTCGAACACGACGCACCGGACCACCTCGGGTAGAGCGCGCGTCTTCGCCGCGCCTCGTCCCTCGCTTGCAACGGCTTCAGCCGAGTCCGCACCACCACCACCCGAAGCCACCCTCTCGGCGTCTGTCACCTCCACGCCACTACCTCGTCTCGAGCTGCTTGGCGAGCATGATGGAGAGGATGGCCTCGTCGGTCTGCGTGAAACCGCGCATAAGGTCGCCCATGCTGCGGATGGTCTCCTCGGCGTCATCGTAGATGATGCCGTCCATGCTCGTAGGCGCAATGTCGGCCAAGGCGAGCGTGGAGCACGTAACCGCCGCATTCGTGCCTGCAGCGATCTTGAGCGCGCAGGTTGACTTGGCTCCATCACAGATCATGCCCTGCAGCATGGCCACCATATTGTTGATGGCACACTTGAGCTCGCGCAGGCCGCCACCCTGCAGGTAGGTAATACCGCAGCACGAGCCCGTGCCGCCAGCAATACCCGAGCCGCACAGCGGTGACAGACGCCCCATGTACTCCTTCATGTGAATGACAATGAGATCGGAGATGACAAGCGCACGAGCCAGGTCCTCGTCGGACGAGCCGAGCATACGCGCCAATTCAACAATAGGCATAGAGCTCGCAATGCCCTGGTTTCCGCTGCCAGCGCACGTCATGACCGAAAGCGGACAGCCGCCCATGCGCGCATCGCTTGCCGCCGCGGTAACGCTCATGAGACGAATGGCGGCCTGGTTGAGCAGCGCCGCACGCCCGCTAGCGCCGGCACCGATTCGCTTGCCGACCTCCAGGCCATAGTCGCCACGAAGTCCCTCTTCGGAAACTTTGGTGTTGAGCGGCGCGCTGCCAAGCACGAACTTGATGTCTTCAAACTTGGCCGTGGTCGCAAATTCCCAGATGTTGTCCACCGTCAGGCCAGTGCCCTCACCCGAGGAACCCTCCTCCACGGAGAGGGGCTCGTCGAGCAGCACCTCACCGTTCTTCTCAACGCGCACGACGTTGGTATGATCGCGCACGATGATGGCACGCGCAGTATCAGCGCCATCGGAAAGGATGGCCTCGATGTAGAGCGCCTCGGGCGTGGTCTTCTGTTCGACGTGCACGGCATGGGCCGCCACGAGGTCCTTGGCATCGTCGAGCTGCGAGGGCGTAAAGCCCTGGAGTACCTCGAGCTTCTTTGCAGACTGGCGGACGACCGCACCAAGCGCCGCGGCAATCTCGATACCGACCATGCCTGTGCCGGGAATGCCCACTCCGAGCGCGTTCTTGATAATGTTGGCGCTCAGCTTGAGGCGGATCTCGGTGGCCTCGCCACCAAGCTGCTCGGATGCGATGGACGTGGCGTAAGCGACGGCGACGGGCTCGGTGCAGCCCTCGGCCGGCATGACCTCCTTGCGCAGGAGTGCGATGAAGTCGACCATCCTCTTTCCTTTCGAGTGCGATGGTTTGGGCCTGTGACGCGCCCCCAGCCCCCGCTGCGCGAGAGCCGGGGCAAACGAGCACGCTCAGGAGCGGGTCGGGACGAAGGCCGGACGGCGCTATCGCATACCCTCGGCAAGTTCGACGAGGTTACGAAGCGCAACTCGATAGACCTCGGTTGCCATGGAAGTGTTCTCAAGTGAGACGTGCTCATCGATGCCGTGAGCACCACTGTGGGTTCCGGGCAGTTTGGGGCCGAAGGCGCAAAGCGCGCCCAGGTAGCTCGCATAGGTGCCACCAGCCATGACCTCAGGCTCGGCGTCATCCCCGGTAACCCTGCGATACGCCGCAAGCAGCGCACACAGGCACGGGTCGTCCTCGGGAACGAGGTGCAGTGGCTTTGCGCGAACCACCTCGACCTCCCAGGGCTCGCCGAGCGCAGTCGCAACGCGCGTCACGACTTCGTCGGCGGAGATGCCCGAACCAAACCGCACGTCAAGCTCGGCGACAACAAATCCCCCTCCTAGCGAGAGCCGCCCCAGGTTCATGGAGGTATGTCCGAACGTCTCGTCCGGCACGTCTATGCCGAGGGCCTCGCCCGCAAGATCGCCGCACAGCAGGTCGTTCAGACGCCCAAGGCTGAGCGGCACGCACGCTGCACCCTCGTCTTCGCACAGCACGTCGACACCCGAGGCGACAAGGTGTCCCACGAGGCGACAGGCAGCATTGACGCCACGATCGGGCGTACTACCGTGGGCCGCGCAGCCATTCGCCACAACCCTCACGCCCTCATCAAGAACCATTGTCTCAAGGCCCTCGGGCAGATCAGCCAGCAGCGCCTCAAGCACCTCGGGGCGCACATGCGAGGCATCGACGGTAGCCTCCGCACGATCAGGGACCACGTTCACCATGGTGCCCGCATCAATGACAACACCGCATTCCGCAGACAAGGAGCGACTCAACCGAAGATGCAGGCGCGCCTTCTCGCCCCGGATGCCAGGAAACATCGCGTCGGGGACAAAGCCCAGAGCGGGCTGCTCTTCTCCTGCGTCGACATAGCCGCGCATGTCCGACATACCGGTTTCCTCGTCGGTGCCGAAGATGATGCGCAGGCGGCAGGGCAGCTCTCGTCCGGCCTCGCGCCATTCGGCCGCAAGCTCGCCTATAAGCTCGACCATGGTCGCGGCGCCGATCTTGTCGTCCATGCAGCCACGGCCATACAGCACGCCGCCGTCGATCTTTGCGGCGTAGGGGTCGTGCGTCCACACACCAGTTGCCGGGATCACATCGAGATGCACGGGGAAGGCCGCAAGCGGGCCGTGGTCGCCCACCTCTGCCCAAGCGATCTTGTCATCGACGCGACGGATCTTGAAGCCTCGCGCTGCACACTCCTCGAGCACAAAGGTGAGGGCGAGGGCACACCCCTCGCCGTAGGGCGTACCGGGCGCAGGCTCTCCATGCTCGGTCTTGATGCGAACGAGTCGACACAGCAGGTCAAGCACACGAAGGTCGCGCGCCTCGCGCGCCCGGGCGTCCCGGCAAGGGGTCTCTGCCATGACTACTCAGCCTCACCCTCGGAGGCAAGACGCTTGGAGCGGCCGGCGTTGACGCGGGCGGCCTCGATGCCAGAGGTTTCGCTCTCACTCTCTGCCTTGCGGGTGAACACGAGCTCACAGTGATCGTCGCCTTGGCCGATCTGATACGGAAACTCGAGGTCAACACCAGCGCAGTCGGCACGCGCGTGATCGCTATAGCAGGCGAGGCGGCAAAGCTCGGAAACCTCCTCGGCAGGAAGCCCCATGGACTTCCACGTGTGGGCCAGCGGACAGAAGTGGAACTTCAGCACGCCGCGCTCGTCCGTCTCCTCCGCAAGCTCCATCTCAAACACGTCCTGGCCGTTGCTGCTGTAGAGCATGCGTGCCATCTTGCCCGGATTGCCCTTACACACGCCGTACTTGCGCCCACGCTCAAGACCGAAGGCATAGATGGTGCGCTCGCAGAACTCGTCCGGATCGATGCCGTGCTTCTTGGCCTCGTTCAGCATCAGGTGGAACCACTGGGCACGGGTACCGTTGGCACCGCGGACGTCGTTGAGGAACTCCTCGCGAGTGAAGGTCTGCTTATCGGACATAGACTCTCCTAGATAGTCGAGAACAAACTTGGGAAGGCATCCGAGAGCGCGCGCAATACGACGTTCCCGGGTTCTGGTAGGGGGGGGTGGAGCCTGATCCCCGCCAGGCTCCACCCCAATAACACGCGCTAGACGGAGAGGACTCCGAAGAAGGCACCAACGAGCGAGACGACGATGAGGATCACGAGGAGCTTGGTGATGGTCCACTTCTTCGTCTTGATGCCCCAGAGCACGAAGAACACGGCGGCAAGGGCAAGCAGGCCCGGCGCGATGGAGTTCAGCGTGTCCTGAAGGACGATGGTCTTCTCACCAAAGGTCCAGCTGAGCGGCGTGGAGACCTTGACCGTATTGGCCGAGAGGGCACCCATGACGAACATACCCACGATGGCAGCGCAGTCGATGAGCTTGTTGATGATGCCGCCAGAGAGGATCTTCTGGATGGACTCGCGGCCCAGACGATAGCCGAGACCGAAGAGCGCGCGGGCCTCGCAGGCGGTGATGATGCCGAACAGGATCGGGAACACGACGCCGAACACGTTGCCCCGCGTGGCGAAGGACGCGCCGAGGGCGAAGAGAATCACCTGAATGGTGCCGAAGTCAACCGTGTCGCCCACGCCGGCGATCGGGCCCATGAGGCCGTTCTTGACGCCGGTGATGATCTCCTCGGGAATGTCAGCGCCCATGGCCTTCTGCTCCTCCATGGCAAGCACGGTGCCGTGGATGAGGCAGCCCCAGTTACCGGAGGTGTTGAAGAACATGAGGTGGCGTTTGAGGGCGGCCTCGAGATCCTTCTGCTCGGGATAGAGCTTGGCAAGCGCGGGGCCAAAGGAGGCGCCCACGGCAAGGGCCTGCATGCGCTCGAAGGAGTTGGACAGCTCGGCCGTGAACTCCCAGCGCAGGAAGACGCCATTGACGTCATGGGCGCTGAGCAGACGCTTGTTCTCCGCAGCCGCAGCCTTGTCGGTGAGCTCGCGAATGGCGCCGAAGGTGTCGTCCTCGTTCATAAAGGTCACGAGCAGGGCGATGCAGATACCGAAGATGGCGGCGGCCATCGTGGGAATCTTAAGGTACTGCACGGCAAAGAAGCCAATGATGAACAGCGGGAGGTACTTCATCTTGCCGATCATGAACACGACGGTGGCGAAGCCGAGGGCCGGCAGCAGACCGCCCATCACATTGAAGCCCGTGAGGAGCCACTGCGGGCAGAGGTCGAGCATGGCGGTAACGAAGTCGGCGCCGAAGTAGTTGATGGCGAACATCAGCGGGAAACGCAGGACGAAGCCGAGCGCCAGCGGATAGATGGTGGCGTTGCGCCACACGCCCTTGACGTCGCCCTTGTCGGCGAGCTTGTCGGCCTCGTGCACGAAGATGGCGTTGACCGTGCGGCGCACGTTGTTCACAAGCACGCCGAGGACACCCAGAGGCACGGCAATGGAAACGGCAGTCTCGGGCGACACGCCCGTCTGGATGGCGATGGGCACGGCGATCAGAGCGGCGAACACGCGGTCGGACGGGATGTTGCCGCCCGCGGCCACCATGCCGAGATACACCATCTCGATGGAGCCGCCCGTAATGACGCCGGTGTCAAGGTGCCCGGTGAGAGCACCGAGAACCGTACCCACGACGAGCGGGGACTTCATCGTCTGGATGAACGAGTAGCCGGCGAGGCTCGCCGCCCACCAGAACCACAGTCCGCAGACTATGGCGAAGAAGAGGTTGAGTCCCATGGATTCACTCCTTACCTGTCAAACGTTGTGAGGCCGCAGCTCATGGAGCGCTTGGCGACCTTCCTTCCCTTTCCTGCAAAGCCAGCGATGGGCCGGCGTGGTGCCACATATGGCAAAACGCGCGGATCGTACCGTCGGGGTCTACGCCTCGTACTTCCTCATGGCGTCCTCGTAGCTCATGCCCGCTTCCTCGGGCACAACCTGGAGCTCGATCTCGACACCGGCATCATGGAGATGCTTGAGGTCCTCGACGTCCTCGGGCCCAAGTGCTACGGCCTGGAACACGATCTTGCGGCCGCTCTCCGCGGGTACGCCACCAAGCTGGAGCTTCTTGAGCTCGAAGCCAGCATCGAAGGCCTTGCGCGCCATCTGGATGCTATTGAACAGCGCAAAGATGTTCTTGGAGCCAAGCTCATCCGCCTTGAAGGCAGCGCCGGCGTCTGCCGTGGACCTGATGTCGACCTCGATACCCGAGGGGGCGGCCATCTTATAGATGCTCACCATGAACGGGTCCTGGCCAAGCATGTCGTCGACGATGAGAATCTCCTGGCAGTTGGCCAGCTTGGACCACTTGGTGATGACCTGACCATGAATCAAGCGATGATCGACGCGCGCGAATGTGATGCTAGGCATACTCTCTCCTTGTCTTTCCGGAGGACAGGAGGCAGCTCCTCCCCGACACTCCACGTTTTGTTGTCGTTGCGCTTTTCTCACTGAGCCGGGCGGTCGTCTCGCGCCCGCAGTGCCCACCCAGCGATACAAACCGTTATTAGCCGAGCAGCTCGTTGACGTGCTTGACACCCTCGTTAGCGGCAGCGAGGCAGTTCTTGGCGAGCTCCTCCACTGAGGCAACCTGCTCGCGAGTCATCAATGCCTCGAGCAGCATCGGCAGATTGAGGCCGGTAAGCACCTGAAGGCCTTCACGCTCCCGCAGGGCCATGGCAGCGACATTGCAGGGGCTGCCGCCAAGGATGTCGCACAGCACAAGAACGCCCTCGCCCGTGTCGACCTTGTCAAGCGCCTGCTGAAACTCCACCCCGAAGTCATCGACATTGTCCTCGCGGCGCAACGAGAGCGTCGCGGCCTGAGTCACAGGTCCGGTAACGAGCTCGCATGCATCCACGGCTCCGGTGCTGAACGAACCGTGCGTCATGACAATGATCCCAATCATGCGGTCCCCTTCCCAAACAGATATCCCGTAGCGCGGCAAAGCTGGTCCCGGGACGCCAAAAGGACGCTCCTCGCAGGCCGAACCCCGACCCTTCGCATGCATCTTGTTTCTGGTGATTAGACGTGCCGGAACCACATTCCGGAGGAGCGTGGCCCGATAAACCTGCCGTGCACTGCAGGATTGGGCGCATTGTTAGCCGGCTTGACCCATTCGTCAACGCTCCCGGCTGAACGGCGCATTTCTCCGCTGATCCGAATAGTTCCTTGTAATGCAGAATCTTGGGTATAGAATTAAGAGTTTCGGACTCGCGCTTTTGCTTCTGAATAACAACGTCTTTGTTTCAGGATTATTTTTCGAAATGGCATAGCTTTATTTTTTATGCAATTTCGAAGCCTCTTCCTTTCCCTCGAAATTGCACATATACTGGTTTTGCGCGCATTCGAGGAGGTTATATGAAAGACCGAAACCACCCGCTCAGGCCAGATACGTACCGCTCGCGCATCTTGGACAAAAAGATTGAGAAGCTCCTCACTATCTCCACAGTTATAGATCTCCACGGCATACGGGGCTGCGGGAAGACGTGGTGCGGCCTTTCCCATGCCAAGAGCATCGTAAGTGCGGATGACGAAACCGTCGCGATGCCACTAATCCAAATGGATGCGCGCATCGCACTCACAGGGCCGCGTCCGCACGCCGTGGACGAGTGGAGCTCATTCCCCGAGCTGCGAAACCAGGCGCTCCGTGCCTCCAATGAACCCGGGTCGTTCATGTTGTTGAGCTCATCGGAGCCACCTCGTGTCCGCGAAGACCAGCGCTCGACACGCCCGAGGGTGGCGCAGATACACATGAGGACGCTCACATTGGCAGAACGCGGTATCTCTACGGCCACCGTGTCGCTCGAAGACCTCGTCACAAGCAATGGCACCGAATCCGCGCTCCCCCAACGGGACGGGTCCGGGGTCACAGGAGCGCATGATGATGGCCAAGAGCTCCACGAGCTTGCCCTCCCCATATGCGAAGGTGGCTGGAGCGCGGCAGCGAGCCGCTCGCATGCAGACGCTCTTGTTATCTCCGCAAATCAGGCGAGCTCGCTGCTCGCGGGTGACGTTCGCAGGCAGGGACGTAAGGAGTCCGTAGCGCGAGCCATACTTGGCAGCATCGAACTCGCAACCGGCGGCGATACCTCCTACGCAGCGCTCGCCGCCCATGCCGCCTCGGCTGGGCTCGCCTTTCCCTCGCGAAACACACTCACCGCATACGCGCGCACCTTCCACCAGCTCTACCTCGTGGAGGAGCTGCCGGGCTGGAAGGCGCCCATTCGATCGTCGTCTCGCGTAAAGACCAAGCCAAGACTCGTTCTCGCAGACCCCTCCCTCGGAATTACGGCAACGGGTCTTGGCGTGCCCGATCTCAGAGATAACCCCAAATGGCTCGAGGCCGGATTCAAAGCGTTGGTCCTGCACGACCTCCTAGCTTATGCGGAGGCCTTGCCTGCGAGACTTAGGGCGAGTGCAAGCTACTACGCGGACGCAGACGGGACCTCGGCCGATATCGTGTTGACGTTTGGGAACGACTGGGCGGCTATCGTCATTGCCACAAAAGAGGGAGACGTCCCAGCCGCAATCAAGCAACTGGGACGTCTCACAAGGAAGGTCGTATCCGGAGAATCGGGAATGGGAGATCCGGTGTTCCGCCTCGTCGTCACGCCCGGAGGCACGGCCTGGCGCGATGGGCGCACCAGCACCGTCGTCGCGCCCATCTCCGCCCTTGGCGCCTAGCCGTGCCAAATCCGGGCCGAAGAAACAGTCCTCCCTCGGCCTGCCCAGTAGCCCGAAACTCCAGTGCTCAAAAAGCGGCGGCCTTGCCATCCCTAGCAAGGCCGCCGCTCAGAAGTAGCAAGACTTAGTGCCTGAAGTGCCTCGCGCCCGTGAACACCATCGCAATGCCGTGCTCGTCGCAGGCCTCGATGGACTCGTCGTCGCGCTTGGAGCCGCCGGGCTGGATGATGCAGGTCACGCCGTGCTCGGCCAGCACGTCCACGTTGTCGCGGAACGGGAAGAAGGCGTCGCTCGCGCAGGCGAAGTTGCCCCTCTCCACGCCCTCGCGCTCGCAGTAGTCCTCGGCGCGCTCGCAGGCGAGGAGTGCCGAGTCCACGCGGTTGGGCTGACCGGGACCCATGCCAATGCCGGCCTTGCCGCGGCTGATCAGAATGGCGTTGGACTTCACGCCCTTGCAGACCTTCCAGGCAAAGAGCAGCTCGGCTATCTCGTCGTCCGTGGGCTTGCGCTTGGTGGGCACAGCAAAGGTTGCGGGATCCTCCTCGACGCGGTCCACGTGCTGCACGAGCACGCCGCCGTCGATGGAGCGCATCTCAAGCTCGGGTGTCTTGCCCACGCCACCCGTGGCAAGCACGCGCAGGTTGGGGCGCTTGGCCATGCGGGCCTTGGCGTCCTCGGAGAAGCCCGGCGCGATGATGACCTCCACGAACTGCTTGTTCTCGTCGGCAAAGTGCTCGACGAGCTCGTAGGGCACCTCGCGGTTGCAGGCGATGATGCCGCCGAAGGCACTCTTGGGATCGCAGGCGAAGGCGCGGTCGTAGGCGGAGGTGATGTCCTCGGCCACGGCGGAGCCGCAGGGGTTCTGGTGCTTGAGAATCACGCACGCCGGCTCGTCGAACTCGCGCACGAGGTTCCAGGCGGCATCCGCGTCCAGGTAGTTGTTGTACGAAAGCGGCTTGCCCTGAATCTGCTCGGCGCCCACGAGCGGATGCTCGGAGCTGCCAAGCTCGGCAAACTCGTCGGCGAAGCAGTAGACGGCGGCCGCCTGCTGCGGATTCTCGCCGTAGCGCAGGTCGTCGGCCTTCTCGAGCCACACGCCAAGCTCGTCGGGAAGGCCGCTCTCGGCCTCGGCGTCGCCCTCCTCGGCATCGAGCTGGTCCGCAAGCCAGGTGGCGATGGCAGTGTCGTAGAGCGCGGTGGTCTCGTAGACCTTGAGCTGCAGCTCACGACGGGTGGCGAGCGTGGTGGCGCCATTGTGGGAACGCATCTCGTCGAGGATGCCGTCGTAGTCCTCCGGGTCAACCACCACGGTCACGCTCGCGGCGTTCTTGGCGGCGGAGCGCAGCATGGAGGGGCCACCGATGTCGATGTTCTCGATGGCGTCCGCGTACGTGACGTCGGGCTTGGCAACGGTCTTCTCGAACTCATAGAGGTTGACGACTACGAGGTCGATCATGCCGATGCCGTGCTCGGCCGCCTCGGCCATATGCTTGGGGTCGTCACGGCGGGCGAGCAGGCCGCCGTGCACCTTGGGGTGCAGCGTCTTGACGCGGCCGTCCATCATCTCGGGGAAGCCCGTGTACTGCTCGATGGGCACCACCTTCACGCCGGCCTCGGCCAGCACGCGGGCCGTGCCGCCGGTCGAGATGACCTCGACGCCAAACTCGTCTTCCAGCGCCTTCACGAACTCGACGACGCCGGTCTTGTCCGTGACCGAAACGAGCGCGCGCTTGATGGGACAGTCTGCCATGGAACCTCCTCGTTGAAGCCTCTACCTTTGGGAGCAGCCTCCGGAATCGGCACGAGACTGCGCCATATCGCCGGCCGTGAGGCAATGCAAGCCGCAGGGCCGTACGATACCAGCGCGGCAAGATTCCGGTTTGAACTCCTAATCTCCTATTGTGCCGCAAAGGGGCGGACTCAGCATGTCGCATGCGAGCGTGACCACAGCGGATACAGCCGCCGTACCGCGAAGAGGCGCGCCCGAGCGCCACTACGTCTACTCGGGCCGCGCCTAGCAGGCGCCAACCATAACTCGCCGCACGTCAATTGCCCCCAAACGACTAGGGCGGGTCACCCCATTCGCGAGGTGGCCCGCCCTGACTAGAAGGCTCCGCCGCCACCTCCGCCACCGCCGCCCCCTCCGCCACCACCGGAGAAGCCGCCGCCAAAGCCGCTGCCGGAGCTGTTCGAGGAGCTCGCAAGCGCGGAGGCGCTCACGCTATGAGCAGACTCGCATGCGCGGCCAAACGCATCCGTGGGGCGGCCGAGATTCCCGTGACGATGACACCACCAGTAGCTGTCATAGAAGCCCGGGCTCTCCAGAATCTCGGGCGCAACCACCCGCAGCTGCGCGATGACGCGCTCGGCCACACCCAGGACCACCGCCATGACCAGCAGCCTGTTCCACAGGATAACGTCACGCGGCACGGCCTCCTTGAGCAGGGTGAAGTCCGTGAGCCAGCGCCTGAGCGCCCTGAGCTTGGCCGTAAGCTCCACGCCCTTGGTCGAAAGGGGTTTCATCTTGGCCACGGTGACGCCGCAGACCACGCAAGACGCAGCCACCAGCACAAGGCCAAGGCAGCCCAGGACAATTCCGCCCAGGGCAAACAGCACAATGGCGGCAGCTGCGGCAACCAGGTTCAGCAGCACGAACACCACGGCGCTGAGGGCGCGCCCCACCTTTGTCGCGTCCGCAAAGTAGCCCTTGCCCTCGCACGCCGCCTTGACCTCACTCGACCAGGCCTCGATGCCGTCGGCATACTTCTGCGGCGCCTCCTTTGCGGCCCTCTTGATGTCGGAAAACGCAATCGCATCGCCCGCCGAAAAGCCAGGCTTCACGAAGCCACCGCGCGCGTTTGGCGCAACCACGTCAAACAACAGCCGCATCGCGGCACGGTCGACGCCATGCGTGGGCCTGTCGCCTCCACGACGAATGACATAGTCCTTCTCGCGCCCGCTCGAATCCTTAACCACATCGAGCGTGATGGCCTTGCCGTCCGTTAGGCGCATGAGCGTTGCGGTGAGCAGCTCGTTGGAAACCGACCCGCCGTTGTAGAGGCAGCCGAGCACGGCCGGGTGAGCCGGCGAGGGAACGTCACGGAAGTACTCGTCCTGGAACTGCGGGACATGCGCCGCCCTGTAACGGCGAAACCTCAGAAGCGTGAACACCACCGCCACCACCGGAAGCGCAAAGGTCACGCCCGTCGCGGCGCCCATCCACGCACGCGCCTGCTCGCGCTCGGCATTTGCGGCGTCTGCCCACGCCTGTTCCTCGCCCTCGATGGTGGAGAGATGGTCGGTGCCAGAGACGGTTGCGCCCGTAAGCCACGCCACCGGGAACACGATGCGGGCTTCTGCAAACTCGCTCGTGCCAACGCCAGGCACGGTGTAGACAACGTCATTGCCATCAAAGGCAAGGCTCGCGTCAAGCGGTCCGTGGCCCCAGGCCTTCACGTTATCGCCCGCCGTCACGGACTGGCCTGCTGGCACCGGCAGGTGCACGCGACAGGTCACGTTGTCCGAGGGCACGTCCCAGCCGTCCGAAACAAACTTCCAGTACAGCTCGCCCGCGTCGCGCCAGGCGTTTACCACATTCGTGACGGTATAGGCGATTCGAATGGTGGCGCTCTCGTCCTCATGGGCCGCGTAGATCTTAAGACGCGTGACGTCTCCGCCCAGGTCGCTAAGCTGGTACGTTCCCGTACGCTCCGCACCAGACTCGCTTAAGGCGCCGCCGGCCGTAAGGTCCTCGACGGACGTAACTGCGAGCTGCGGGCCTTCCGTGTTGGTGGTTGCATCCGGGGCGCCATAGGCGATATCCCAGTACACGCCGTTGTAGGAGCCGCTGAAGTCGAAGGTGCGCTCCTCAACCACGCTGATCGACGCGTCGGCGTTCACCGTGAGGCCAATGTTGACCCCGTCGACGGAATACTCGCGCGCAAACGCATGGCGCGGGATAGCCGCAAGGCAGATGACCATGCCAAGCAGAAGCATCAGGACGTGCGGCGCCAGGCGTGTGGCGCGGTAGGGCGAGAAACGGTCGTTCATGGGACCCCCTCGAGCAGCTTCTCAGTTGCTCCACATGGTACGCGACATGCCGGACGCCCTCGGCGCGCCCCGACCTCTTATCGGCGACCGTCACAAGCGCGAGCCCGCAAGCCGTCGAGCTCCACGTACAAAATCTAAGTGCGCCGCTAGCAAGTCTCGTGCTTGCCGACGACTCAACTGGGTATGCTGGTTGGCGGTCGAACGAGACGCGCCCATTCGACGCATTCAGACCGGGACGCGCGTCAGCGCCCCAGGGAAGGAGTTGCCACCATGGCCATGAATCAGAAGGTTGCCGAGGTTCTCAACGAGCAGATCAACAAGGAGCTCTACTCCGCCTATCTCTACCTCACGTTTGCCGACTATTACGAGGAGCGCGGCCTGAAGGGCTTCGCCAACTGGTACCAGATCCAGGTCCAGGAGGAGGTTGACCACGCCAAGGCGCTGCGTCGCTACCTGCTCGACAACGACTACAAGCCCACGATGGAGGCCATCGCCAAGCCGGACAAGACCTTCAGCAACGACCTCGAGCCGCTTGAGGCCGGCCTCGCCCACGAGGAGTACATCACCGCTTCCATCCACCGCTGCTACGAGGTTGCCCAGGAGGCTCACGACATCCGCGCCCAGAAGATGCTCGACTGGTTCGTTGGCGAGCAGGGCGAGGAGGAGACGAACGCCCGCGACATGATTCAGAACATGAAGCTGTTCGGCGCCGACCCCAAGGGCCTGTACGACCTCGACCGCGAGTATCGGACGCGTACGTATGTCGCTCAGACCACGCTGCCGATGTAACCAGCTCCCGGCGCTACCTTTCGTAGCTCGGTTCTGCCCCCGGCCCGTTTTGGGCTGGGGGCTTTTTCGTGCCATACTGGCGGACATGATTACTGACTTTGCCCCCGCACAAGAGAAGCGCGAGCCCCGCCCTGTGGTGGGGCGGTTTGCGCCTACGCCGAGCGGGCGGATGCATCTGGGCAATGTTGCCTCGTGCCTCGTGGCATGGCTGGGGGCGCGTTCCGCCGGCGGCCGCATGGTACTGCGCATCGAGGACCTTGACCCTCGCGCGCAGAGCCGCGAGCACGCCCGCCTCATCATGGGTGACCTCCACTGGCTTGGGCTCGACTGGGACGAGGGCCCCTATTACCAGAGCGACCGCACCGAGCTCTACGTTGACGCCATCTCGCGACTGGGCAAGCTGGGCCTCACCTACCCCTGCTTCTGCACGCGCAGCGAGCTGCATGCCGCCAGCGCCCCACACGCGAGCGACGGCACCTACGTGTATGCGGGCACGTGCCGCAACCTCTCGACGGAGGAGGTGGCGCGGCGGTCTGCGACGCGGGCCCCGGCGACGCGCCTCCGCGTGCCAGACGTCGATGACCCGGCGGGTACCGTCGCATTCGATGACCTTGTCTACGGACATGTCCGGGAGACGCTCGCAACGGAGTGTGGGGACTTCCTCGTGCGCCGCAGCGACGGCGTCGTTGCCTATCAGCTTGCCGTGGTGGTCGATGACGGCGAGATGGGCGTCACCCAGGTCGTTCGGGGCTGTGACCTTTTGGGGTCCTGTCCTCGCCAGATGTACCTGCAGCGGCTACTTGGCTGCGCGGAGCCGGAGTACGGACACGTGCCCCTCCTGGTTGCCCCCGACGGCCGCAGGCTCTCCAAGCGAGAGCACGACCTTGACCTGGGCGCGCTTCGCGAGCGCTACAGGGGGCCAGAGCCCATCCTCGGCGCCATCGCAAACCGGTTGGGGCTCTGCGAGGCCGGCGAGCCGGTATCTGCCGAAACGTTGGTAGGTCGCTTCTCATGGAGCGTCGTCGCCGCCCACCGTGACAACATCGTCGTGGATGACGACTTTCTTCCCTAAGGCTTCACGGGTGGCACCTTAGCCACCTCTTTTCGAGGGCGTGGCCGGCTAAAGCGCGCACAGCCAAAAACCCACCCACGTCAAAGGCCCCAGTTGAATGCCCCATTGTTGAGGCGCAAGCCAAGGCGCCCACCAATTGCGATGCATCGCCCGTTGGTACCCAGGCATGCCCTGATTGCAACCGACTGCCATCGGAGCCAAAACAGAAAAGAGCCCGGGGCCTCTCAGCTCCCGGGCTCGTCTTATCAGTGGTGCGGCATATAGGATTCGAACCTATGACCTTTTGATTCGTAGTCAAACGCTCTATCCAGCTGAGCTAATGCCGCAGCGCAAGAAATATAATGCCATCGCCCCAAGGGGCTGTCAACAAGAAATTTGAGAAATTTTGAAACGGCTTCTTTAGGGAAGGATTTACGCGTACACGAGAGCCCTCAAGCGCATTGCACAATCTTTCTTGTTTTCCCTTTGAACTTGCCGAGAGGTGCGGTATGATACTTCAGCACCTTTTCCGGAGAGCTGACCGAGAGGCCGAAGGTGCTCGCCTGCTAAGCGAGTATACCCCCTAAGGGTATCTGGGGTTCGAATCCCCAGCTCTCCGCCAGAACGCGCAGGGACCTCTGAGTAGTAACTCGGGGGTCCTTTTTGTTTTGCCGCTCCCGACAGCATCGATTGGAGCCCCATGCAGCCCGATGACCGCCAGGATCTGCACGCCCGGTTCCTGTCATTGCTCGCGCGGCGTAAGCTCCTCCTCCCAGACGGCGAAACGACCATCTACGGACTCCCGGCATGGCGCGAGGTGCCACCCAGCCACAAGCCACAGGCACTCCAAGACGCCAACAACACCCAAAACCATCTGGTGACCTGCGCCTTCGCCACACCCGCAACCGGGCCTGACAAGTGCGCACTTTGGGTCGAGAACGTGTTCGCCTTCCTTGGCATCGACCTCGTGGGCGATTCGGCATCGACGCTCTACGAGCGGTTCTGCCCCTTCACTGACACCTCCCAGCTCCTGGTTGGGATGATTGTGGCAACCTCGGTGCACCCTTATGGCCTCGGCGGAGCCGGCTATGGCCACGTTGGCCTCTACATCGGAGACGGCGAGGTCCTCGACTGCGCACAAGGCAGCGTTAGGCGCGCTCCCCTCGACCTATGGCTTAGCACCTACGGCATTGCCGCCGAGCCGCGCTGGGGCTGGCTCGGCGGCCTACCGCTTGCCTAAGGAGCGAGGCAAACGGGCGGCAGCCCTCCTCTCCGCAAGCGGACGGCAGTCCGCCTCTCACCTGAGGGGTGGATCGGACGGGAGCATCCCGCCCCGGAACGCAAGGCGGGCAGCTGTGGCCGCGACCACGCGCGCTTCGTGCGCGAATCCCGCCCCGGAACGTAAGGCGGGCAGCGCAGGCTTACCTCCGGCAATAGGTAAAAGCTACGCCGCCAGCTCCCCGCTCCTGAAAAGCTCGGCATAGGTATCAAACGAGCGGTACTCGTAGGGAATCCCCTGAGCATCGAGGAAGTCAAGCAGGTCGGCCAGCTGCAGGTCCTCGTCCAAAAAGAACCTCGCGAGTGCGGCAATGGGAGATTCCACGCCCTGCTCAAGAGGGTCCCCGAGTCCATAGGCCAGGCTCTCCGCCGCCTCGCCATTCAGCACCGCACATCCCACATGCCATGGCGAGCCGAAGGCCTCGCAAGTCAGCTCGCCCTCTGTCTTGGCGTAGACGAGCAGCCCGCCGGCACGATGAACCGCGGCAATCTCGAGTACTTCGCGCGAGTCCCCGCGCCTTACCAGCAGAGCGCCTCCATTACCCAGTACGTCCACAAGCTCCATGACCTCTCCCCTCTCTCGTCCTTCTTCTGCCAAGAGGATACCTGGGCTTGCGGACATTATACCGAACTTGTGTTTGGTATTGCGCTTCAAAACATCGAGGTAATCGCACCGCGCGAATATCTTGCGGTACAAAAAAGCGGGCCGCCGCTTTCGCGACGACCCGTCCTACCGTCTAGGAAATTGCGAGGCAACCGCCTCGCGCAAGCTCATCAGCCGAGCAAACTCAGCTAGTCGATGGAGACCTTCGTGACGTTGGCCTTCTCGTCCTGCTTGGGCACGTTGACGGTCAGAATACCATCGGCGAGCTTGGCGCTCAGGCCTGTCGTGGCAGCGTCCTTCAGGAAGACGCCACGCGTGCAGCTGTACTCGCCGGTCTCACGCTGCAGGTAGTTCTTGGCCTTCTCCTCGTCAGAGTCCTTCTTGTCCACGCTGACGGACAGACGGCCTTCGTTCAACTCGACGTCAATCTGGTCGCGCTTCACGCCGGGGACGTGCGCGGTGACAACGTACTTGTCGCCGGCATCCTCAACGTCCATCTTAAAGTCTGCCTGATTGGTCACCGGCGCGAGGACATCGCCAAACACGTCATCGAACGGGAAGAACGAGCGAGCGAGACGATTGTAACGGTCATACGGAATCATGCTTGCCATAGTTACCAGCTCCTTTGGCTTGCGGGCGCCCCGTGAACCCTGCGCCCCTTTGTCGTTGTTGTTTGTTCCCCAGCGGGTCTTCTTTATACACGGGTACGCAAGATTCTTTAGCGAATTTAAGAAGATAATCTAAGTCATTCTATTTAGATTATGAGAAGGCCGTAAGGCGGGCCGCAACGGAATCGGGAGTTGCCGCATCGCACGCCCGGAGGCAAGAGACGCGCGCAGATGTGCGGCGCGCAGTCGAACGCGCCCGAGTTCTCACGGCGTCGCAGTGCTCATTTGGACGCAATGGGGCACTCGAGGCGAAGCGACGCGCAGCCCATTGCACGAGGGGCGCCGTGACGTCGCGACGCGCGGCTCGCCCCGAGAGAGGTGTCGCAGCACCCCGCGCGCATGCCAGAACCAAGTTCAGCCCAACCTGATGGACGAGGGGAGCGGGAACACCCCGCGCGCGCCAAAACCAAGTTCAACCCGCACCAAGTTGCCCAACTCCCCATTTTTTGGCTTTCTTGGGTACCTCGAGCCCTCACTCCGCACACAACCCTCATATGCAGCTTGTTTACAGGCATGCAAGCCGCAAGCAGGGTATAGTGACAGGGTATTTTCCAGTGCTGGCAAGGAGCCCTCATGGCTGACGACAGGGAAACGAGAGCAATTCCGGAGAACCCCGCCCCACTACGGGGAGAGGCGCTCGGCGCACAGCCAGACTACGAGACTGCCCCGTCCCAGCAGCCAGAGGAGCAGGACTCTTTCGAGGCCCACGCCGCCTTTGAGGAGCAGCCCCGCACGTTCGAGGACCAAGGCGACGCCCCTCGCCCGCAGGCAAGGCCCGAGGGCGACCAGCCCTTCGTGCGCCAGCGCAGGCCGCATCACACCCAGCCGCCCGTCAATGACGTGCAGGCAGACGATGCAATTCAGCAGGACTTCTCCTACGAGTCCTCGTACACCTTCTCCAAGCGCGGCCCCGTCGGCGGTCACAGCCATACGTATCGCCGCTCTCGCTCAGACATGAAGCGCGCCAAGAAGACGCTTCGCTACGGCCAGTACCTCTCCGTACCCAAGGGCAGCCGCGAGATCTTCAGCTCGCATGACCGTATCCACCGCAAGCAGATGATTGCCGTAGGCGTTGCCGTCGCCGCGGTTGCCATCATCATCTTCATCGTGGTGTTCCTGCAGCACTAGGCCCCAATAGACGAATTTACGGCGCCAACCCTCGCGACGCAGACAAACCAATCAGCCCGCCGCCCGATTTGACCCACTTGGGAAGCCAATCGGGTGGCGGACTGACTCGGAATGGCAGGCCGGCTCATGCCGATTCTGTTTGAAAAATGAGTCAAAGTAGACGGCAGGCTGACTCAAAACTGGGCGGCGGGCCGACTCACGGATGGCGGGCTGGCTCGCTGCGCCTGTGCTAGCTCCAGGGGTCTCGCTCGAAGAGGGGCTCCGCCTGCGGGCGGCGGTCGGAGTATGGATCGTACCCGTCGTCGTCCTCGCTCTCGGCCCTCACGAATGGGTCCTTGGGCTTAGCTATCTTTGCCGCAAGCTCGGCTTGCTTGTGGCCGATGAGCTCTGCCAGCCGTTCCTCCGCGGTCTTGGCAGCTTCCTGCGCATCCCGGCGCGTTTCCATTGCCTTCTCCACCACCTGCGCATCCAGACGCTCTTCCACGGCCTTTGCGCCCACCCGCGCGTCCCGATATCCACCGCCGGCCTCGGCAGCCGCTTGCGAGCCCTCACGACCGCCAGCGCCCGACCTTATCGCCTTGCTCTCCATGCTTGCCCCCCCTACTTGCCAAACGCCGCGTGCCACGCCAGATACAGCCCCAACGAGTTATCGTAGCCCAAAAGGTCAACGCCGGAATACAGGCTCTTTGGCGCCACAACCACCGTCACGCCCTTGCCCTTCTCGACGGAAACAGACCAGACGGCATCGTCCATCTCGCCATATCCCACGAGCATATCGGGCACATTGCCAGACGAAGTTACCGTCTCCCGGGCAATCTGGTCTGCCGAGAGCGCCGCTTGGATGCCGCTCAACCCGCAACGCGAGGCCCAAGAGTTCACGGTGGCGGAGTCCACCGTGGGGTTCGCGTTGTCGCCAGACTCCTCCGGCTCAAATCGGATGCCGCCCACCGAGGCGCCATCCGCGAGCACGTCGCTTGTGAGCAGCTCTCCCAGGAAGCTCCCGTGCTTCGACGACTCGGGCGTGGGCGTCACGATGAGCGTGCCCACGCCAGGCTTGGTCCAGCCCGTCTCGGCGCAATCGGTGCCGGAGAAGTCGCCCTGCCCCTTCACCGTCTTGCCGTAGCGGAACGTCCAACCCTTCCAGGAGAGGTAGGAGGAGACGTCCCGCGGGTTATCGCCAAGGTAGTCGGCCAGGTAGGTTTCATTGCGAGCGCCAGGCGCCACGACCGTCACGGTCACCGTCGCCCCAGAGCCCACCCTCTCGCCCGAAGCAGGCGAGGTGGAGAGCACACTCAGCGCGTCTCCCTCAGACTCCTGCCACTCAATCTTGGACTCGAGGCCTGCCTCCGCAATCTTCTTGGTGGCCTCGTCCTGGGAGAGTCCCACCACATCCGGAACGCTGTAGGCCTGGGCAACCCGCAAGGTCACCTCATCGTCCTCGGACACGACGGTTCCCCTGGACGGCGAGACCGAAAGAACCGCGCCCTCTGCCTCGTCGGAGTTCTTGTGCTCGATTCTGATGTTCGAGACACCGGCATCTGCCAGGGCCTTCTTGGCGTCGTCCGCGCTCTTGCCCACAACGTCTGGCACGATGCGCGGAACGCCCACGCTCATCTTGACCATCGACCCCACATCGACGCGCACGCCATGGTCGGGCTCGGTGGCAAGCACGGTACCGACACCCTCATCCGCCGGCTCGTCGGTACGCTCGACGGAAAAGCCCGCGCCCTCCAGGCGCCGCTGCGCCTCGGCAGCGGTGAGCCCGTCGACGTTGGGGACGGTCTTGCCGCCCCAAAGCTCTGCGGTATACGTTCCCACGAGGATGACGGCGAGCAGGGCCAGAGCAAGCGCCGCGCAAACGATGCGATGGGGCGTGAGGATTCGACGGCGAGCCGCCCTTCCGGGGGCGTCCGGAGCTGCAAAGGCATCGCGCGAGGTGGTGCCCCTAAGACCGGGAACCTCGTACTCGGGCGGCATGCTCGAGAGACCGGCGGCCTCGGAGGTCGCCTCCGACACGGGCCTGACGCCCGCCTCGGCACCGGGAGCGGCGTCGAGCTTGTCCTCGGTCTCGGAGGCAGCCGCGGGCACGGCCGCGGGCGCAGAATCGGAATCCTCCGCGGTACCAACGGCAGCCCCGGCTTCGGAGGCAGGCCCAGCGCTCGCATCGCTCCCCATCATCGCCACAGTTCCGGGGGCGGCGTCGAGCTTGTGCGTGGCCTCATCCGGACGCATGCCGGGCTTGGGCATAGGAAGCGTGCCGCTCGGGCCCTTGGCGGCCTCGCGTGAGCCAGCCTCGCCAGAGCCCCGCTCCTCCGCCGGCTTACCGCCGCCGGGGGCAAGCACCGTCTTCTGAATCTCGCGCTCGTCCATGACCGTCCCCCAGGCCTCACGGCGCCCCGCGCCCGGCAGCCGCCCTCACTTGCAGACAAATAAACGGGCCCGAGGCACAGAGCCCCGGGCCCGTCCCGTTATGCGATAGGGTACCGCAACGGCGGATTGAGCCGCACGCGGGGCCTGGGCTTCGAACCAGGCCGCGGCCGGCTTGGCTCGGCGCCCGCGAGGTCTCGCCACGACCCCACGCGCCGCCCGCAGCCCGAACGTCACGCCCGGGCCGCAGGCTCAGCCTGGCGCGCTCGAGGCCCCGCTGCCAGACCGGCTACTCCACGGCGTCCGGCTCGACCGGCTCGCCATCATCCTCGCCAACCCCCTGCGCCTTGGCTGCGTTCTTGGCGCTCGTCTCGGCGTCTCGCTCGGCAAAGAACTCGTTATCGCCGCGCACGTCCACGCGCACCACATCGTTCTCGTGCAGCTTGCCCGCGATGATCAGGTTCGCCACGTTGTCCACAACCTGGCGCTGGATCAGGCGCTTGAGCGGACGCGCGCCATAGACCGGGTCGAGGCCGTCGAGTGCCAGCGCCTGGATGGCCGCCGGCGTGAGCTCGAGCGTGATGCGCTCCTTTGCCAAACGCTCGCGCACGCCCTTGAGCTGGATGTCCACGATCTTCTCGATGTCGTCGAGTCCCAGCGGGTGAAACACCACGATGTCGTCGATACGGTTGAGGAACTCCGGCTTGAAGGTGGCGCGCAGGGCATCGTTGACCTGCCCGTGCATCTCCTCCTTGCTCTCGCCCTTCTGCTCCGCGTTCGCAATCACCTGGGAGCCCACGTTGGAGGTCATGATGATGATCGTGTTCTTGAAGCTGACCACGCGGCCCTGGCCGTCCGTCAGGCGGCCATCATCGAGCACCTGGAGCAGGATGTTGAAGACATCTGGGTGAGCCTTCTCCATCTCGTCCATGAGAATGACGCTGTACGGACGACGACGCACGGCCTCGGTGAGCTGGCCGCCTTCGTCGTAGCCCACGTATCCAGGAGGCGCACCGATGAGGCGCTGGACCGAGAACTTCTCCATGTACTCGGACATGTCGATACGCACCAGGGCACGCTCGTCATCGAACAGGTAGTCCGCAAGCGCCTTGGCGAGCTCGGTCTTACCCACGCCGGTGGGGCCAAGGAAGAAGAAGCTGCCGATGGGGCGATTGGGGTCCGAGAGGCCGGCGCGGCTGCGGCGCACGGCGGCGGCCACGGCGTTCACGGCCTCGTTCTGGCCCACGACGCGCTTGTGCAGCTCCTCCTCTAGGTGCTGGAGCTTCTCAATCTCACCCTGCATCATCTTGGAGACGGGCACGCCGGTCCAGTTGCTCACGACCTCGGCAATGTCCTCGCTGGTGACTTCCTCCTTGAGCAGGCCAGAATCCTCCTGCTTGGCGTTGAGGGCGGCTTCAGCCTGCTCGTACTGCCTCTGCAGGGTCGGAATCGTGGAGTAGCGCAGCTCGGAGGCACGGGCAAGGTCGCCGGCACGCGTGGCGCGCTCCTCCTCGCCCTTGGCGTCAGCGACCTGCTTCTTGAGATCCTGAACCTGGTCGATGGCATGCTTCTCGTTCTGCCACTTGGCCTTCATACCGTCGAGCTTCTCCTGCGTGGTGGCAATCTTCTTGCGCAGGGTCTCGAGGCGCTCACTGGAGGCCTGGTCGTCCTCCTTCTTAAGCGCCTGTTCCTCGATCTGCATCTGCGTGAGCTGACGGTTCACCGCGTCGATGTCGCTCGGCATGCTGTCGAGCTCCATGCGCAGGCGACTTGCCGCTTCGTCCACCAGGTCGATGGCCTTGTCGGGCAGGAAGCGGTCGGCGATGTAGCGGTTGGAGAGGTCTGCGGCCGAGACCAGTGCGGCATCAGCGATGCGCACGCCATGATGCTCCTCATACTTCTCCTTGAGGCCACGAAGGATGGAAATCGTGTCCTCAACGGAGGGCTCGGAGACCAGCACCGTCTGGAAACGACGGGCCAGCGCGGCATCCTTCTCGATGTACTTGCGGTACTCGTCGAGCGTGGTGGCACCAATGGCATGCAGCTCGCCGCGGGCGAGGGCCGGCTTCAGGATGTTGCCGGCGTCCATGGAGCCCTCGGTGGCACCAGCGCCCACGATGGTGTGAAGCTCGTCGATGAACAAGATGATGCGGCCGTTGGACTTCTCGACCTCTTTGAGCACGCTCTTGAGACGGTCCTCAAACTCGCCACGGTACTTGGCGCCGGCCACGAGCGAGCTCATGTCAAGCTCGACGAGCTCCTTGTCCTTCAACGTTGAAGGCACGTCGCCGGCCACGATACGCTCGGCCAGGCCCTCCACGATAGCGGTCTTGCCCACGCCCGGCTCGCCGATGAGCACAGGGTTGTTCTTGGTGCGACGGCTCAGCACCTGAATGGTGCGGCGAATCTCCTCAACACGGCCGATAACCGGGTCGAGCTTGCCCTGGCGCGCGAGATCCGTGACGTTGCGGCCGTAGCGCTGCAGCGCCTCGAACTCAGGCTTGGAATCCTGGCTGGTAACGCGCTCGTCTCCGCGGAGCTCCTTGTAGGCCTCCTGGACGCGCTTGGCCGTGACGCCCGCGCCCTTGAGGATGCGGCCGGCGTCCGAACGGTCGTCCGCGAGGGCGCACAGCAAGTGCTCGCTCGTAACGTAGGAGTCCTGCATCTTGCCGGCGAGCTTCTCTGCCGCGTCGATGACCTTGACGAAGTCATTGGCGAGGCCCACCTGCTGGCCAGAGCCAGACACCTTGGGCTCGCGAGCAATCTGGGCATCTGCCTCGGACGCAATGGCCTTGGGGTCGGCACCCACGCGCTCGATGATCGAGCTCAGGTTGCGCTCGCCGGAGTCCAGCAGCGCCTTCAGCAGGTGCACCGGCTCTACGGAGCCAGCCTGGGCGTCGGTCGCGATGCCGATGGCGCTCTGCAGCGCCTCCTGGGCCGTGACGGCCATCTTGTTGAGGTTCATGGAATCACCCTCTCTGGGTGTTGCGAGCCCGTGCGTGCGACTCGGCGTCCCATCTGGCCGTCATCCGCGAAAGCTCAGCGGAAAGCGAACGTGCCAGAATCCCCGTCTTTTTGTCACGCCGTACGGGCTACTCTATTTATCGATAGTGCTTGTACCCCGTACGCAGCGAATCCATACGCAAATCTAAGTCTGTATAAGATAGATTTTCTCATACTTTACATGCAGGGCTAGACTGAAGAGCATCAGATTGCCAGTAAATTAGGTGCCATAGTGATCTTCAGGGAAAGCATGCACTGAGGGGAGATTCCCTGCCCGCCATGACGCCCGTCGCCGAATTTACCCGCAAGCCTGGGGAGATGATCTCCAAGCCGCATGAGACGCAACCGACGCGAAGTCGCGCTTTGGCTATTCGGGCCTGTATTAGCTTCTAGGATCGTGCGTCATGGCAGCACCTCGTTGCGTCACGTGACAGCACGCGACCATCCGCCGAAAGAAATCGGCCGGCCCGGGACGCTAGCCCCGTGCCGGCCGACTCATGTGACATCAGATACCCGTGCGGGGGCACCCCACGGACGTGGCGACTCCCTACGGACGTAGCGGCACCCCACGGACGAGCGATGCCGCGCCACCCGCCAGCAGGCCCGTGGCTACTTCTCCACGTCGCCGTTGAGCAGGCCGCGCATCACTGTATCGGGCGTCGCGCCCTCGTACTTCGCCAGCGCCGTGATGCGCTCGCGGGTGCGATACTCGCGCACCTGCTCCTCCAGCTCGCGCACACGGTCGCGAAGCTCGTCAATCTCGCGCTCCATCTCCTCCTCGTGCTCGCGCATGTCGAGGATGCGCACCACGCCAGCGAGGTTGATGCCCTCGTCCGTGAGCCGGCCGATGAGCCCCAGCCGGTCGATGTCCGCCTGCGAGTACAGGCGCGTGTTGCCACGGCTGCGCCCCGGGTTCACGAGGCCCTTCTGCTCGTAGACGCGCAGGGTCTGCGGATGCATGCCGGTGAGCTCGGCAGCGACGCTAATCATGTAGAGGGGCTTGTTGCGGCCCTCGTCGTCCTTGTGCGCCATAGCCGTCTCCCTAGGCCTTCGTGTTCATGTACTGCTCGACGTCCTTGCGGTAGTCGCGCTCGTCCGCGTCGCGCAGGGCCGTGAGCGCCTCGCGTTCCTTCTGGGTGAGGCGCGTGGGCACCTTGGCACGCACGGTCACGAGCATCGCGCCACGCGAGCCCTTGCGCTTGACGTTGGGCGCTCCCATCTCGCGGAAGCGGAACGTCTTGCCGTCCTGCGTGCCCGCGGGAACCTTGAGCAGCACGGTGCGGCCATCCGGCGTGGGCACATAGGTGCTCGCGCCCAGGGCCAGCTCCCACACGCTCATGGGCAGGTCCATACGCACGTCCGCGCCATCGCGCTTGAACAGCGGGTGGTCGGCCACGTTCGTGGTGATCACGAGGTCGCCGCGCGGGCCGCCGTTGGCGCCGTGCTCGCCATGGTTGCGGTAGCGGAGCTTCATGCCGTCATAGGCACCGGAGGGCACCTTCACGGTGAGGCTCTGGCGCTCGCCGCTGGAGGGCACCATGAAGGAGACTTCGCGGGTAGTGCCCTTGAAGGCCTCGTCAAACGTCAGGTCGATGGAGAGCGTCAGGTCACCGCCACGCTGGGGTCTGCGCGCCTGCTGGGCACCCATCCCGCCAAAGATGGACGAGAAGTCGAAGCCGCCGCCAAACGCGCCATCGCCGTTGCGGATGTTGTTGAAGACGTCAGACCAGTCGCCGCCCACGTTGGTGGTGTAGGTGGTGTAGCCGCCGTTGCCGCCAAAGCCCGCTCCGGGAATGCCACCAAACTGCAGCATCTGGTCGTATTCGCGACGCTTCTTCTCGTCGGAGAGAGTCTCGTAGGCCTCGCTGACCTCCTTGAACTTCTGCTCGTCTCCGCCCCTGTCGGGGTGATACTTCACCGCGAGCTTGCGGAACGCCTTGCGGATGTCATCCGTAGAGGCGTCTTTCTTGACGCCCAACACGTCGTAGAAGTTCTTCTGTGCCATGGCGAAGGCACCCCCTTTCAATCGGGATACTCGGGCGCGGCAACCATCGCCGCGCCATACAACGGGCACGATGCGGAGCGCACCGTGCTCAAGACAAAGCGCGCGCCCGGGCTGAGGCCCTGACGCGCGCCGGACTTACTTGCTCTCGGCAGCCTTGCCGTCGCCCGGGGCCTCACCCTCCGGCTCGGCCGGACGCTTGGCGCCGCCGTAGGAGACGGTCACCATCGCCGGACGAACGACCTTGCCGCCCAGGCGATAGCCCTTCTGGTACACGTCGGCCACCGTCTCGTCGTAGACGTCCGGGTTTTCGACGCGGCCTACCGCCTGGTGGTCCATCGGGTTGAAGGCTTCGCCCGCCGGGTCGATGACCTCCACGCCCTGCTTCTCGAGCACGGAGACCACCTTGGCGTGCACGGCGGAAACGCCGTCCACGAGCTGCTTGGCAACCTCGTCGCCCTCCGCCGCGGTCTGGGCGTGCGCGATGGCGCGCTCCAGATCATCAATGGCAGGAAGCAGGTCCTTCACCAGGCCCTCGCACGCGCGCTCGTGCTCAACGACGCGCTCGCGCTCGGTGCGGCGACGATAGTTCTCCCAATCTGCCTGGAGTCGGGAGAGGCGGTCGGCGGAGGCAGCTGCCTCGGCCTTGGCCGCGGCGATGTCATCGGCCACGCCGGCGAGCTTCTTGTTCAGCTCGTCGCGCTCGGCGCGCAGCGAATCCGCCTCGGACTTGAAGTCTGAGCTGGCGGCGGCGTCGCCCGCACGCTTGGCCGCCTCGACCATGGCGTCCTCGTCCATGACCTCGCCCTCCGCAGGCACGGCGTCCTTGGACGCCTGGGCCTCCGCGGCCTCGTCCTTCTTGGGCTCCTCGCCCTCGACCTCGATGTCTACCTTCACGTCGCCTCCCTCGCGCTCCTCGGCGGGGGCAGCCGCCCCCGCGCGCTTCTCGTTCTCGTCAGAGCGAGCCATACCGCTCACCCCTCGTTACTTGTTGTCCTTGTCGTCGTCCACGACCTCGTAGTCGGCGTCGACCACGTCATCCTGGCCGGCGTCCTGGGCACCAGCGGCGCCGGCGTTGCCAGAGGCGGCGTCAGCCTGCGTGCTGGAGTAGACGACCTCGGCAAGCTTGTGGCCGACCTCCTGCAGCTTGTCGCCGGCGGCCTTGATGGCGTCCACGTCGTGGCCGTCGAGGGCCTTCTTGGCCTCGGCAACCGCGTCCTCGGCCTGCTTCTTCATGTCAGCCGGGACCTTGTCGCCAAGCTCCTTCACGGTCTGCTCGGTGCTGTAGGCAAGGGAGTCGGTCTGGTTGCGGACCTCAATCTCGTCCTTGCGCTTCTTGTCCTCCTCGGCGTGGGACTCGGCGTCCTTCACCATGCGGTCGACCTCGTCGTCAGAAAGCGCCGTGGAGCCCGAGATGGTAATCTGCTGCTCCTTGCCGGTGCCCTTGTCCTTGGCCGTGACCTTCACGATGCCGTTGGCGTCGATGTCAAACGTAACCTCAATCTGAGGCACGCCACGACGGGCCGCGGGGATGCCGGTGAGCTGGAACTTACCGAGGGACTTGTTGTCCGCGGCCATCTCACGCTCGCCCTGCAGGACGTTGATCTCGACGGACGTTTGGTTGTCGGCGGCCGTGGAGTAGACTTCGGTCTTGGAGGTCGGAATCGTGGTGTTGCGGTCAATCATCTTGGTCATGACGCCGCCCATGGTCTCAACGCCCAGGGACAGCGGCGTGACATCGAGCAGCAGGATGCCGGAGACGTCGCCGGTGAGCACGCCGCCCTGGACGGCAGCGCCGTCAGCAACGACCTCGTCCGGGTTCACGGACATGTTCGGCTGCTTGCCGGTCATCTGCTTGACGAGCTCCTGGACAGCCGGCATACGGCTGGAACCACCGACGAGGATGACCTCGTTGACCTCGGAGAGCTGAAGGTTGGCGTCGTGCAGGGCCTTGGTGACAGGAGCCTTGCAGCGATCGAGCAGGTCACGGGTGATCTTCTCGAACTCGGCGCGAGTCAGCGTGTAGTTGAGGTGCTTCGGGCCCGTGGCGTCAGCCGTGATGAACGGCAGGTTAATCTGGGCCTGCTGGGCGCTCGAGAGCTCCTTCTTGGCGTTCTCGGCGGCCTCCTTCAGGCGCTGCAGGGCCATGGGGTCCTTGCGCAGGTCGATGTTGTTCTCCTGCTGGAACTTGTCAGCCATCCAGTCGATGACGCGCTGGTCCCAGTCATCGCCGCCCAGGTGGTTGTCGCCGTTGGTGGCGAGAACCTCAACCACGCCGTCGGCGAGGTCGAGCAGCGAGACGTCAAAGGTGCCGCCGCCCAGGTCGAACACGAGGACCTTCTGGTCGATGTCCTTCTTGTCCAGGCCGTAGGCAAGCGCGGCGGCCGTGGGCTCGTTGACGATACGCTTGACGTTGAGGCCCGCGATCTTGCCGGCGTCCTTGGTGGCCTGACGCTGGGCGTCATTGAAGTAGGCAGGGACGGTGATGACGGCGTCCGTGACGGTCTCGCCGAGGTACTTCTCCGCGTCGGCCTTCATCTTGGACAGAATCATGGCGCTGACCTGCTCGGGCGTGTAGTCCTCGCCGTTAATCTCGACGACGGCACGGCCGCCCTGGCCCTCCTTGACCTTGTACGGCACGGTCTTGAGCTCAGAGGCGACCTCGCTGTACTTGCGGCCCATGAAGCGCTTGATGGAGAACACGGTGTTCTGCGGGTTGGTCACGGCCTGGTTCTTGGCGGCCTTACCAACGATGCGGTCGCCGTCGGAACGAAAGCCCACGACGGACGGGGTGGTGCGGTCGCCCTCGGCGTTCACGATGATGGTGGGCTGACCGCCCTCGAGGACCGCCATGGCGGAGTTAGTAGTACCGAGGTCGATGCCGAGAATCTTGCTCATAATTGGCACGTTCCTTTCTTGTCTGCGCGGCGACGGTCTGTCGCGCCGCGGCGTCTGGCCGGCCGGAACCGCCGTACGGCGGCGACCGGCCTACCCGCTTACGCGGGCGCGTTTGTTACTGCTCACTATATATCCTCTGCGCGCCCAACTTATACATAATCTAAGTGGGATTGAGATAGATTTTTTGGTTCACACAATATAGGTGAGGCTCGGCGCGCGGCACAACACCCCACATACGCTTGGCATAGCGTCCAAAACACCGGCAGCACACAAGCGCCTGGCGCAGATTGGCATAGCCACCATCCGGCATTCCCACGTGCCCCGTACGACGGTTTGCGCGCAATGCCCCTGCTCCATTCGGGCTCTCCTCGGCCCGGAAGAACCTCTACTGCGGCATACGCAGCTAGTATGTCTGCGTCCAATCCCCTCAAGCCAGGGAGCTGCCATTGACGCTTGTCCAATCGATGTAAATCCCTACAACATGTGGGGATTTATCACGACGAACAGACGTCGAAATTACATTCAATTCCGGTGTTGCAAAGCCGGCCACAGTTGGTATTCTCCAATAAAGAAGCAGCTAGAAAGGTTGCCAAGGCTTACTTTTCTAACTGTCTGCAACTCTGACGAAGGAGATCATCATGGCTCATCCTGTTATTGATGCCGACGAGTGCATCAGCTGCGGCGTCTGCGTCGACACCTGCCCCTGCGACGTTCTCGAGCTCGGCGACTCCAGCGCTGAGGTCAAGGACGAGGATTCCTGCGTGGGCTGCGGCTCCTGCCAGGAGGCCTGCCCCGCCGGCGCCATCACCGAGATTGCCGAGGACTAGCTCCTCGTCTGAGGGCCCTGCCCTCGCGCGCCGGGAGATCCGACGCCTGGTTGGATGCGGCCGGCGTAGGCCGGATGCGTCCAACACCCGCTAGCCACTGTACTCGTCATCAGACGCCCCACTTGGGGCCTTCCGGTAGACGCGGCCAGATGGCTGGCGGCCCATTAGGGGAAGAGGCCTAGTCGCGGAGAGGCGACCGGGCATTTGCCGGGACGTGGAGAGGCGCCTCGGCACACGGCTGGAATCTACCAGCAATGCGCCACGGGGGCCTTTGGGCTGGGCGCGCAAGAGGGGCGGACCGTTGGTCCGCCCCTCTTTTTCATGGGACCCCCCGAGTCGCGCGCCCCGCGCGTTTCTTTTCATGCAGCTCGCGAGTTGTGCGAGTCACTTTCTTTTCATACAACTCACGAGGAGAGCTCATTGATTCGATAAAGGCATTCTGCCGGGGCACAGACTCGAAGGGAAACTCGATAAATCCCGTCACAACGCGCGATCAAGTGCTGTACGGGGATATCAATCAGGAGTGCACGGGTATCGTAACGACCATCTACGCATCGCCAGAAGTCATCCGCGCCGCTGCGAAACAGGGGGCGAACCTGGTCATATGCCACGAGACGTGCTTCTGGTGCCGTGGTGGCAAGACGGAGTGGCTCGCCGATAATCCAGTCTTTCGGGCCAAGCGAGCTTTGCTCGACGAATGCGGCATTGCCGTATGGCGGTGCCACGACTATATCCATTCCGGCATCCCCGTTGGCCCGGGAGGAAGCTATATCGATGGCATCTTCTATGGCCTTGCCCAGAAGCTCGGATGGACTAGCTACTCAAATGGTGACTTCTTCCGCAAATGTGCCATTACGCTTGGGCATTTTGACACCGAAGAGCCTGGCATGGAGTATATGGCCGAATGGCTTCCAAGCGCATTGGGGGACGAAGGTGATGGCCTGCCAATCAGCTATGTACAGGCCGGCGGGTTCTCGCGCTACCTATGCGCATAAACAATGGACTCGAGCCCGCCAGCCGTTGGGCTGACGGGCTCGCAATGTGAGCGGCTCTCTTCGATGAGCTGCCGACAGTGAGGCTGCCTTAGGGGCCTTGCCTACAGATTCCTGAGCGCGTCGACGAGGGAGACCTTGCCCGCGGCGACCTCGTCGGCCTGCTTGATGACCTTCGCGGGCACGCCGGCCACCACGGCGCCGGCGGGAACGTCCTCGACGCACACTGCGCCAGCGGCCACCACAGCGCCCTTGCCCACGCGCACGCCCTCGAGCACCACAGCGTTCGCGCCGATGAGCACGTCGTCCTCGATGATGACGGGCGTGGCGCTCGCCGGCTCCACCACGCCGGCCAGCACGGTGCCAGCGCCGATGTGGCAGTGCTTGCCTACCGTGGCACGGCCGCCCAGCACGGCGCCCATGTCGATCATGGTGCCCTCGCCGATCACCGAGCCGATGTTGATGACGGCACCCATCATGATGACGGCGTTATCGCCAATCTCAACGCGATCGCGGATGATGGCGCCGGGCTCGATGCGCGCGTGCGCGCCCTTGAGGTCGAGCAGGGGCACGCCGGAGTTGCGACGGTCGTTCTCGACCACGCAGTCCTCGATGTCGCCCGTGGCCTGGGCGGCAACGAGCACGGGACGGAGGTCTTCCCACTCGCCAAAGACCACGCGGCCCTCGGGTGTGCCAAAGACGTGAGCCTCGCCGTAGTCCACCTCGACTCCCTCGCGCTCGCGAACGTAGACCTTCACGGGCGTCTTCTTGGGGGCAGAGGCAATGAAGTTGATGATTTCCTGAGCGTCCATCGAATTCCTTTCAATACCGAATTGAGTCACCGTTGCCGTCTACTTTGACTCATTTTCCTGACAAACAGGAGACGGCAGCGGGGGCGTCGCAGACCCTACCGCCGTCCGCTTCGACTCTTTTCCCCGACTCAAAGCGGACGGCGGCGGAGCCAACGACCCAGCTCAGCGAGCCGGCGGCGGACCATAGGCAGGAAGGGGCGTCGGCCAAGCCACCGGGGCAGAGGCGGCGGCCCCTACGCGAACATAACCGCGTCGAAGTCGTACCAGCCGGCGGACTTACCGGCCATCTTGCGCGCCGCGGCGAGGGCCCCGTTGACGAAGATCTGGCGGCTCGTGGCGCGATGCGTGAGCGAGACCTCCTCGTCGGGCCCGAAGAACGACACGGTGTGCACACCGGCGACCGTGCCTCCGCGCAGCGAGTGCATGCCCACCTCGCGTGGGTCGCGAGCCCCCACCATGCCGTGACGGCCGTACGCCGGGTGGTACTCGCCGCGCCCCGCGGCCTCCTCGGCATCGATCACCGCATCGAGCAGCAGGTTCGCCGTGCCGCTGGGGGCATCGACCTTCTGGTTGTGGTGCGTCTCGACGATCTCCACGTCAAAGCCGGGAAGCTCGCGAGCCACAAGCTCCGTGGCATGGCGCAGCGCCGCCACGCCCAGCGAGTAGTTGCCCGAGTGCAGCACGGCAGCCACCTCGGCGAGCGAGCGGAGCTCAGCCATCTGGGCCTCGTCGTAGCCCGTCGTGCCCGAGACGAGGGCGGCACCCGTACGGCGCACGTACGCCGCCACCGCGGGCAGCGTTGCCACATTGGAGAAATCCACAAGCACATCGGCTGCGGGGGCGTCATCAGCAGCACTCAGATCAAAGCCGATCTGGGCCACAACCTCGAACGCCGGCTCGTCCGCCTCGGTGCGGGCGGCCTCGGCGGTGGCGCGAACGAGCGTGCCCATGCGTCCCTCACCCATGATGGCGAGCCTGATGGCGCCGGAAGACGCCTGGCCGCCCGCGGCGACGCCCTGCTCGCACGCGCTACTCAATGACACCAGCCTCCTTCAGGGCCTCGACCAGCACGGCCTTGGGCCCCTCGCTCATCTGATACAGCGGCAGGCGGTAGTTCGCCCCGATGAGGCCCATCTGCGCGAGGGCCTCCTTCACCGGAATGGGGTTGACCTCGCCAAACAGAGCCGAGATGAGCGGTTGCCCCGCGACCTGAATCTTCGTGGCCCACGCCACGTCGCCGTCTAGGTAGGCGCGGCACATCTCATGAACGAGGGCCGGCTGCACGTCGGCCCAGACGCTGATCGTGCCGGACGCGCCAAGCGCCATGAGTGGCACCGTCAGTGCGTCCTCGCCCGAGTACATGCGGAAGTCGTCGGAAAGATACTGGGCGATGCTCGCGGCGTAGGACACGCTACCGCTGGCCTCCTTGATGCCCATGACGTTGGGGTGCTCGGCCAGGCGCTCCACGTTGCGCACGCTGATAGAGCAGCCCGTGCGCCCCGGGATGTTGTAGAGGATGCAGGGAATGTCCGTGGCATCAGCCGTGTGCTTGAGGTGCTGGTAGATGCCCTCCTCGTTGGACTTGTTGTAGTAGGGCGAGATGATGAGCAGTGCGTCGGCGCCAAGCTCCTGATAGGTCAGGCTCTTGGACGTCTGCACGGCAGTGCAGTTGGAACCGGAGCCCGCAATGACCGGCACGCGCCCGGCCACGTGGTCCACCACGAACTTCACGACGGAGTTGTCCTCCTCGTCGGTCATCGTGGCGCTCTCGCCGGTGGTGCCCAGCGTGAGGATGGCATCGGTGCCCTGCTCCACGTGGAACTCAACGAGGCGCTCGAGCTGGTCGAAGTTGACGGACCCATCCTCGTTGAACGGGGTGACGAGGGCGACGATGGAGCCCTCGAGCTTGCGTACGTCCATACGCTTACCTTTCCCTCGAAACGTAATCCTGAACGGAGTCGACACAGATCCGCTCCCCCACCGGGAAGCAGTCAAAGGTGGCGAAGTAGTCGCGCGGCTCCTCGGCACGGCGGATGAGCCTGCCGGAGCCGTCCTCGCACAGCAGCACCTCGGCACTCTTGAGCCGGCCGTTGTAGTTGTAGCCCATCGAGAAGCCGTGGGCGCCCGCATCGTGGATGACGAGCAAGTCGCCCTCCTCCACTTCGGGCAGGTGCCGGTCGATGGCGAACTTGTCGTTGTTCTCGCAGAGCGACCCCACAACGTCGTACACGTGGTCTGCCGCGGCACGCGTCTTGTCCGGGCCACCCGGCTGACCCACCACGGAGACATGGTGGTAGGCGCCGTACATGGCAGGGCGCATCAGGTTCACCGCGCTCGCGTCCACCCCCACGTACTCCTTATAGATGTGCTTGTGGTGGATGGCCTTCGTGACCAGGCAACCGTAAGGCCCCAGCATGAAGCGGCCCATCTCGGTGTAGATGGCCACGTCGCCCATGCCCGCGGGCACGAGGGTGCGCTCGTACTCGCGGCGCACACCCTCGCCGATAACGTGGATGTCGTTGGCCGTCTGGCCCGGCAGGTACGGGATGCCCACGCCACCGGACAAGTTCACGAAGCGCACGCGGGCACCGGTACCCGTTGCATCGAGTTCGGCCTGCAAACGCGTCACCAGCTCAAAGAGAATGCCCGCGAGCTTGGGGTAGTACCCATTGGTAACGGTGTTGCTCGCCAAGAAGGCGTGGATGCCAAAGCTGCGGGCGCCGCGCGCCGCAAGCTTCCGGTACGCCTCGAAAAGCTGCTCCTCCGTCATGCCGTACTTGGAGTCTCCCGGGTTGTCCATGATGCCGTTGGAGAGCCGGAACAAGCCGCCCGGGTTGAAGCGGCAGCTGACAGTCTCGGGAATGTGCCCCGTGGCCTTCTCGTAGAAATCGATGTGGCTGATGTCATCGAAGTTGACGATGGCGCCGAGCTTGTCCGCCAGCACGAAGTCCTCGGCGGGAGTGTCGTTGCTCGAGAACATGATGTGGTGGCCGGAGACGCCCACGGCGTCCGCAAGCATCAGCTCGCAGGCGCTGGCGCAGTCCGTGCCGCAGCCCTCCTCGCGCAGGATGTCGAGGATGAAGGGGTTGGGCGTGGCCTTGACGGCAAAGTACTCGCGGTAGCCGGGATTCCAGGCAAAGGCCTCGCGGACAGCGCGCGCATTGGCACGGATGCCCGCCTCGTCGTAGAGATGAAACGGCGTGGGGAATTGCTTGGCAAGATCTTCGAGCTGCGGCTTTGTGGCAAACGGGGTCTTGAGGTCATAGCCATGGTTGGGCAGCCGGTCCACGTCTTCCGTGGAGCGAACCTCCGCCGGGCAATCCTTGCCCCCCGCGGCCTGACCGGGCAAAACATCGTGCGGTGCGCTCATGTAGCTCCCATCGATAGCGCTCCTGCAGGGATAGGCAGGCGGAGCATGCGGGTGTGCCGGCAAGGCTTCGCGCGGCACGAACGCATCATCCGCCCACTGCAGACAGTCCCGCAGGTATCCCCCGCAGGCCCACCCGGTTCGCCGCGCCCGGCGCCCGAGTTCGGCGAGTTTGCCTCCGCATGGGGTCCGCGCCTGCCGGCTCGCCCACGCGTCCTCGCACCCGCGCCTCTATCAGTAGGGGCTACCTTAGCACGTTGGCCCCGCGCGCCGGCGCGACCTTACGTTACGGGTAGGTTTCGTGCGACAGGAGGCCAGGCGGCACAAGAGCCGCGGACGCCGCACGGACCACGGGCAACACCCAGACGGTAAGCTCCGCAAGGCAGGAAGCCAGGTCTGGTCGCATAGATTACACGCCCGCTCCGCCAACGCCGCGCCCCGCCAGACAACCGTCGAATCGCGCGGCCCCCTTATCCGAGGGCTCCGTCACGCGTAAGATGGCCGAAGCACCTGGCGGGCAAAGGCTCCGCCACTGCCATAAAAAGAACCGCGAGCAGAGATCGGGCCAACTGCCCCGACGAGAAGGCCCACGGCTCGGCAACACAAACATGCAGCGCCCTCACGCGCCCTAGAACGGAGACGCCATGGCAAAGACAGGCCCGTCCGCAACCGCCACGCCGGCCGACCTCGAGCTTCTGACCAAGTTCCGCCGAGACCTGCACGGCATCCCCGAGCTCTCGTTTGACCTCCCCGAAACCGTCGCCTACGTTCGCAGCGTTCTCGACGGCCTCGCCTGCGAGGTCACGAGCCCCTGCGAGTCCTGCGTCTGCGCCTTCTTTGACGTGGACGCCGCCTGCGGCAGGCCTGCCGGCCCCGCCACCGCCATCCGCGCCGACATGGACGCTCTGCCCATCACGGAGCGGAGCGGCGTGGCCTTCCGCTCCACCAAGCCGGGCCACATGCATGCCTGCGGCCACGACGGCCACATGGCCATGGCCCTCGCCGCAGCTTGCTGGGTCGACGAGGAGCTCACCGCAACACGCAAGCGCATCACCGCAGGTCAGCCTGCCGATTGCCCCCTGCCGCGCAACGTCCTGTTCGTTTTCCAGCCCGCCGAGGAAACCACTGGCGGCGCCAAGAACGTCTGCGAGTCTGGCGTGTTCGAGCGCTATCGGGCCGACCGCATCTTTGGCTTCCACGTCTGGCCCGACCTGCCCGCCGGCGTGGTGGCCACGCGCCCCGGCCCGCTGCTGGCGCGCGCAAGCGAGACGACCCTCACGATTAACGGCGTCTCGAGCCACATCGCCAAGGCGGCGAACGGCCGCGACGCCCTGCTCGCAGGCGCGCACTTCCTCACCAAGGTCGAGGCTCTCATGGCCGAGCTTTCGGCCGAGGAACCCTGCCTGCTCAAGTTCGGCCACATGACGAGCGGCACCGTCCGCAACGCCATCAGCGCCGAGAGCGTCATCGAGGGCAGCCTGCGCGTGTTCTCCGCGAGCATGTTCGACCGCGCGCGCGAGGGCGTGCGCACATGCGCCCAAGAGGCCTGCGACGCCTACGGATGCACCTATGACCTGCACTTTTCTGAGGGTTACCCACCCGTCATCAATGACGAGGCACTCTTTGACCTGGCACGGCACGCACTGGGAGGCATCAACGCGGGCGCCGCGGGGCGCGTGGCGGAGATCGGCGGCTCCGACATCGAGCAGGACGAGGCCGCAGGCGCCGTCCGCATGAGCGGAGACGGCCTCGCCCTCATCCCCAGCCCGTTGCTCATCGCCGAGGACTTCGCCTTCTACCAGCAGCACCTTCCGGGCCTGTTCTTCCTGCTGGGCACGGGCACCGGCATCGCGCTGCACTCGGACAACTTCGTCATGGACGAGCGCATCCTGCTGCGCGGCCTCGCCACGTATCGCGCGTTGCTGCAAACGGCGGCCCCTCGCCCCCGAGACGTAGAATCGAGCCAGTAGGCGCGGCGCCAAATGTCGGCGCGCCGCCCACCAACGACCCGGAGGTCTTCATGAAGTTCCTCATCGCAAGCGACATTCACGGCTCGGCCACCTGGTGCCGCCGCCTCATGGACGCACTCGACCGCGAGCAGCCCGATCGCGTCCTGCTGCTGGGCGACCTGCTCTACCACGGCCCGCGCAACGACCTGCCCGGGGGCTACGCGCCCAAGGAGGTCATCGCCATGCTCAATCCGCTCGCGTCGCAGGTCATCGCCGTGTGCGGCAACTGTGAGGCCGAGGTTGACCAGATGGTCCTGGACTTCCCCTGCATGGCCGACTTCACCACCGTGTTTGACTCCACGGCCACGCTGACGGCAGACGGCTCCCCCGCCGAAGCGCCCGCAGCCCCCGGCCGCGAGCTCTTCCTCACGCACGGCCACGTCTACGGCGCCGGCTTCCACAACAGCGTGGACAACCTGCCCGAACTGCCCGAAGGCTCCATCCTCCTCTACGGTCACACGCACAAGAAGGTGAGCGAGCCGGCACCCACGCACCCGGGCGTCTGGGCGTTCAATCCCGGCAGCGTTTCCATCCCCAAGGACGGAACCCACAGCTACGGCATCTACGAGAACGGCGCGGTGCGCTTCGTAGGGCTTTCGGCCGAGTAGCCGCCGCGCAAGCCGCCTAGAACTTGCTCGGGGCGCCATCCTCATTCAGCAGGCTGGCGGCGTTCTCGCGCAGCTCCGCGATGATCTTGGGGATGTCCTCGCGCTCGTAGCTCGACGTCTGGTACAGGTAGTTGAGCCAGTTGCGATAAAGCAGGTTGGCGTGCGCGCGCCAGGTGAACAGCGGCTGCTTCTCGGGGTTGTCGTCCGGGAAGTAGTTCACCGGCATCTGGATGGGAAGCCCGGCGTGGAAGTCGCGCCAGTACTCCTGCGCCAGCGTATCGCGGCCATACTCGAAATGGCCGAGCGCGTAGATCTCGCGGAAGTCGTGCGTGGCCACCAGCGCCGGGCCGCTCTCAAACCCGCGCGAGAGCACCTGCAGCGTGGGGTCGGCGTCGATCTGGTTGGCATCGGGCGCGGCGTGCCGGCTGTGCGGCATGTTGTGCACCTCGTCGAAGCCGTTGGTGAGGAAGTTGTACTCGTCGCACAGCTTCTGCGGGAAGATGCCAAACAGCTTGGACCCCAACAGGCGCTTGCGGATGCCGTGCAGGTGATAGAGACCCGCGAACGCGCCCCAGCATAGGAACATCGTGGAAAGCACGTGCTCCTTGGCCCAGTCCATAATCTCGACAAGCTCGTCCCAGTAGTCAACGTCCTCGAACGGCATCTGCTCCACCGGCGCACCCGTGATAATCAGGCCGTCGTATACGTTGTTGTGCAGGGACTCGAACGTGTCATAGAACTTCACGAGGTGGTCGACCGCGTGCGTGGCCTCGTGGCTCGACACGCGCATGAAGTCCACGCTCACCTGCAGCGGGCTTTTGGAGATGAGGCGCAGGATCTGGGTCTCCGTCTCCACCTTGGTGGGCATGAGGTTGAGCAGGACCACGTTGAGCGGACGAATCTGCTGGTTCTTGGCCACGTCCTCCTCGAGCGCATAGATGCGCTCCTGCTGGAGGATTTCCTTGGCCGGCAGGCCGTCGGGGATGTTGATGGGCATTGCGGGTACCTTTCTGCGACGCCGCGCGCGGCAGATGGAACCCCGCGGGAGCCGATGCGCCGGACGGTCTACCGCCAGCAACGAGCGTACGGGTCAAGATGGTACCGTAGCCCGGGCTAAGCTGCGCCGCATTTCGGGTGAGCGGCAGGGCGATGGGACGAACCAGAGGCTGGAGGCGGGACGGCGTCGTCTGCCGATTACATCGATTGGCTCCACTGCCCGCCCGATTACCCGCGCCATCGGCCGCCTGGCCGCCCACGCCGAAGCCACCCCCTCTTCCGCACCGCCCGACTCCGTTACCAGTCCAGCCCGCCCGCAGACCATCGGACCCTCCCGCCGCGCCACGGCAAACGACGCGCAACCGCGGGGGTATAAAGATGCCCGATTGGCAACCGTGAAAGGAGCACGCATGAACCAGGTTGTCGAGGCCCTCAAGAATCGCCGCAGCTGCAGGAAGTACACGGACCGCCAGGTTGACCCGGAGGCGCTGGCCCAGATCGTCGAGGCCGGCGAGTGGGCGGCGAGCGGCATGGGCCAGCAGGCCACGCACCTCGTCGTGGTGCAGGACCCGGATGACGTCTCCCAGCTCAGCCGCATGAACGCCCAGATCATGGGCACCACGAGCGACCCGTTCTACGGCGCGCCCACCGTGGTTGTGGTCCTGGCAGACCCGGAACGACCCACCTGCGTGGAGGACGGCTCGCTCGTCATCGGCAACCTCATGAACGCGGCGCAAGCGCTGGGCGTGGCCTCGTGCTGGATTCACCGCGCCCACGAGGAGTTCGAGAGCGAGGAGGGCAAGGCGCTGCTGGCCAAGTGGGGCGTCGAGGGCACGTGGCGCGGCGTTGGCCATTGCATCCTGGGCTACGCCGCAGAGGGCGGCGAGGCACCTGCGCAGGAGCGCAAGCCAGGTCGCGTCACCTACGCGAGGTAGTGCGATGGCCTTACTCACCAGCTATTACCTGCCGGGTCTTCATGTTGAGGACCACTCCATCGACGTGCCGCTCGACTGGCGCGGCACCGAGCCCGAGCGCGCTGCCGCCGAGGGCCTGCCCGCGGGCGAGTGCATCAAGCTCTTCTACCGCATCGTCTGTGCGCCCGAGAACGTGGGCCGCGACCTGCCACTGCTCGTCTTCTTCCAGGGCGGCCCGGGCGGCCAGGGGCCGCGCCTTCTCTCGCCCACGTCCGACGGCTGGGTTGAGGAGGCCGTGAAGCACTTCCGCATCATCCTGCCCGACCAGCGTGGCACCGGCCGCAGCAGCCACGTGAGCCGCCACTCGCTTGCCGCGCGCGGCAGGGGCCGCGATCAAGCAGAGTTCCTCAAGCGCTTCCTTGCCCGCTCGATCGTCCGCGACTTCGAGTACCTGCGCCTCACGGAGTTTGGCGGCCGGGCGTGGACCACGCTCGGCCAGAGCTATGGCGGCTTCCTCACCCTCACCTATCTGAGCTTTTATCCCGAGGGCGCGGCGGCAAGCTTCACCTGCGGCGGCATTCCGCACGTGCCCGCCAGCGCCCGCGAGGTGTACGCGCACACGTTTCCGCGCATGCTCGCCAAAACGCGTGCCTACTACGAGCGCTATCCAGAGGATGCCGTTCGCGTTGCCGCCATTGCAGACCGCCTTGCGGCCGGCGACGTATGCCTGCCCAACGGCAGCCCCCTCACGGCGCGCCGCTTGCAGGCGCTGGGCAGCGGCCTGGGCATGAAGCCCGCACAAGAACGCCTGCACAACCTGTTCGACACGGCATTCGGGGAGGACGACGGCTCGTCGTCTTCCATGGACGGCCAGCTTACGGACGGTTTCCTCATGGCGGCGCTCCAGAACCTCAGCACCGCCGGCAATCCACTCTATTGGACGCTCCAAGAGTTCATCTACGCAGACGGCACGCTTGAGCAGCCAATTCGCTGGGCAGCCGCGCACGAGTACGCTAGCCGCCCCGAGTTCTCCGCAGACACCCGCCCGCTCATGCTCACCGGCGAGGCCTGCTTCCCCTGGACCTTCGAGGACGACCCGCTGCTCGCGCCCTTCAAGCCGGCGATGGACCTGCTCATGGAGGACACGGAGTTCGACTCCATCTACGACGCCAAGCAGCTCGCCGCAAACGAAGTTCCGCTGCAGGCGGCCGTCTACCACGACGACCTCTACGTGGACCGCGACCTCTCGCTCGACACCCTGAGCAGGATTGGCCACAGCCACGCCTGGGTCACAAACGAGTTCGAGCACGACGGCCTGCACGGCAGCGCCGTGTTCCGGCACATCTTCCAGGAAGCTCTCAACCGCGGCGACCTCGAGCGCGCCCTGCAGGCATAGGCCTGCCGAACTCCGCAGGCCGCGCCCACGTTGTGAAACCCGAGCGTATGCGGCATACTTGCAGCTATGACTACTTCATTTGCCGAGCTCGGGCTTAACGAGCAGATACTTGCCGGGGTCGATTCCCTCGGCTTCACCGAACCAACCCCCGTGCAGGCCCGCGCCATTCCCGCGGTGCTCGAAGGCAAGGATGTCCTCGCCAGCGCCCAGACCGGCACCGGCAAGACCTGCGCCTTCACGCTGCCCACGCTGCAGCGCATCGCCGAGGCGGGCAAGGAGGCCAAGTCCAAGAAGCCCCTCGCCCTCGTCATCACGCCAACGCGCGAGCTGGCGAGCCAGATCGAGGACGTCACGAAGGAGGTCTGCGCCCAAACCGGCCAGTCCACCGTCGTGGTCATGGGCGGCGCCAAGTTCGACCGCCAGATCAAGGCGCTCGAGAGAGGATGCGACCTGCTCGTGGCCACCCCGGGCCGCCTCATCGACCTCATGGAGCACAACCACGTGAACCTCTCGCAGGTGCAGGTGCTCGTGCTTGACGAGGCCGACCGCATGCTGGACATGGGCTTCTGGCCCAGCGTGCGCCGCATCGTCTCGGCCTGCCCGGACAAACGCCAGACGCTGCTGTTCTCAGCCACCATCCCGTCCAGCATCAAGGGCACGGTGGACGCCATGTTGCCCGACCCCGTCGTCATCGAGATAGCTCGCGTGGGCGAGACGGCATCAACGGTGGAGGAGCACCTCTGCCCCGTCACCCAGGGCGACAAGATCTCACTGCTCGAGACCCTCATCAAGCGTGAGCAGTTCGAGCGCGTCCTCGTCTTCTGCCGCACGAAGATGCGCGTAGACGGCGTGTGCAAGACGCTCAAGGACGCCAGCCTCAAGGTCGACGTCATGCACGCAGACCGTCCGCAGAAGGCACGCGAGCGCGCGCTCGAGAAGTTCCGCTCCGGAAAGGTGCAGGTGCTCGTGGCCACCGATGTCATGAGCCGCGGCATCGACGTCTCCGGCATCGACGCGGTGGTGAACTTCGACGTGCCGATGGACCCCGAGGACTACGTGCACCGCATCGGCCGCACCGGCCGCGCGGGCGCCACGGGCCAGGCGTACACGTTCATGGCGCCGGACGAGGTGAGCCCGCTGCGCGAGATCGAGTACTTCACCAAGAAGCTCGTGCCATGCTGGGACCTCGAGGGATTCTCGTATGCCGAGGGCCGCATCGTGCCCAACGAGCACCGAAGCGCGAGCAAGCCCATGCGTAGCCTCTTCAGCGGTTCGCGCTCCCGCGGGCGCGGCTTTGGCGGTCCCCGCGGTGGCAGGTACGGTCGCCACTTCTAGGACGAGACAGGCACCAGCCGAAGATCATCCGACCTCACACAGGACAATACGCATGCGAACGGCCCGACACCCACGAAAGGAATGCCGGGCCGTTTGTGGTAATGAGGCGGCGCCCTACGCGAGCAGGCCCTCCACAGCGGCCACGATGCCGGCGGCATCCAGCCCGAAGTGAGCGATAAGCTCGTCGCCCGGGGCACTGGTGCCAAACCCGCGCATGCCCACGAACGCCTGCGGCGTGGGGCACTTCTCAGCCAGAAGCTCGGCCACGGCAGAGCCCATGCCGCCATAGACCATGTGCTCCTCGCAGGTCACGATGTGTCCCGTCTTGGCAACGCTGCCAAGAATGACGTCCTCCGCGAGCGGCTTCACGCTGAAGACGTCGATGACCTCGGCAGAAATGCCCTTCTCGGCCAGCAGGTCTGCCGCGGCGTTGGCCTGGGCAACCTCGACGCCACAGGCGGCGATGGTCACGTCCGTGCCCTCGCGCAGCACGCCGGCATACGGCAGGCCACCCTCGAACGTCTCGTCGTAGACCTCGGGCACCTTGTGGCGACCCATACGCACGTAGACGGGACCATCCGTCTCGGCCGCGATGCGGATGGCGGCCTTGGCGGCACGATAGTCCGCCGGCACCAGCACGCGCATGCCGGGCAGCGCGCGCATCATGCCAATGTCCTCGAGCATCTGGTGCGTGGCGCCGTCCTCGCCCACCGTAACGCCGGCATGCGTGGGGCAAATCTTCACGTTGAGGCCGGCGTCGCACACGGTGTTGCGAATCTGGTCATAGCAGCGGCCAACGCCGAACACAGCGAACGACGCGGTAAACGCCACGCGGCCGGTGAGCGAGAGGCCCGCGGCCACGCCCACCATGTCCTGCTCGGCGATGCCCACGTCCACGAAGCGGTCCGGGTACTTGGCGCCCAGCTTGTTGAGCGTGGTGGAGCCGGCAAGGTCCGCGTCCACGGCAGCGACGTTCACGCCCTCCTCGACGAGCTCCAGCAGCGTCTCGCCAAAGGCCTCACGGGTAGCCCTGTTAGCCATTGTTGACCTCCTTCTCGAGACGCTCGTGCTCGGCGGCGAGCTCCGCCAGCGCAACCTCGGCCTGCTCGGCGCTCGGCGCCTTGCCGTGCCAGCCCACCTGATCCTCCATGAAAGAGACGCCCTTGCCCTTGATGGTCTCGCAGATGATGACGGACGGCTTCTCGGAGCCGATGTTGCCCTTGGCCCACGCGATGGCATCGAGCACGGCGGGGATGTCGTGGCCGTTCACGCGCTTGACGTTCCAGCCAAAGGCGGCAAACTTCGCGTCGATGTCGCCCAGCGAGCAGACGTCGGTGACGTGGCCGTCAATCTGCAGGTTGTTGAGGTCGAGGAACGCAACGAGGTTGTCCAGCTTGCGGGCGGCCGCAAACATCATGGCCTCCCAGTTGGAGCCCTCCTGCATCTCGCCGTCGCCGAGGACGCAGAAGACGCGGCGCTTGTCGGCGGCCTCGCGGTCGTCAATCTGGAGGCCCAGCGCTACGCCGGCGGAGACGGAGAGGCCCTGGCCCAGCGAGCCAGAACAAATCTCGAGGAAGGGTAGGGCGTGGCAGTCTGGGTGGCCCTGGAGCTTGCTGCCCAGCTGGCGCAGCGTGGGGATGTCCTCGTCCGCAACCCAACCCAGCTGGTGGAACACGGCGTAGAGCACCGGCGCGGCGTGACCCTTGGAGAGGAAGAAGCGGTCTGCCGAGTGGTCGTTTGCGTCGGCCTCGTTGTAGGCCATGGCGCCGGAGAACCACAGTGCGCTCATGATGTCGGCGGCCGAGAGCGACCCGCCCGGGTGGCCGGACTTGGCGGCCGTGACCTCACGGATGACGTCCTGGCGCAGCTCGTTGGCGGCAAGCGCCAGGTCTGCCACGGAACGATCCGCAGGTGCCTTCGTTAGGCTCATGCGACTCCTATCCTTGACGAACGCCCCGCAGGTACGGGGCCACGTATGGACATACGTACCGTAGTTTACTGCGCTTTTCTGCGCAGCATGGCCGAATGCGCAGAGACAGAGTGAATCTCACAACCATCTGCGCGAAAAAAGGCCGGCCGAGCGCGGCGTTGCGCGTCCGGCCAGCCGTCCGTTAGCTATTGCGCGTCCGGCCGGCCATCTGTTAGCTATTGCGCGCCCGTCCGGCCGTCTGTTACCTATTGCGCGGCCACGACCTTGGCCCAGTCGGCGGCGAAGCTCTTGAGGCCGGCGTCGGTAAGCGGGTGGTGCACGCACTTCTTGAGCGCGGCGAAGGGCACGGTGGCAATGTCGGCGCCCATGAGCGCAGCCTGCGTCACGTGATGCGGGGTGCGCACGGAGGCGGTGATGATCTCGGGGCCACCTTCGGCATCCCAATAGCCGTAGCTGTAGTTCTTGACGGCACTCACCACGGTCTCGAGCTGATCCAAGCCGTTGTCCCCGATGTCATCGAAGCGGCCGACGAACGGCGAGATGTAGCGGGCGCCGGCGCGGGCGGCAAGCAGGGCCTGGGGCGCAGAGAACACGAGCGTCATGTTGACGCGGACGCCCTCCTTGGCGAGCGCGTGCGTGGCGGGCAGCGATGCCTCGCAGATGGGCAGCTTCACCACGATGTTGGGAGCGAGGGCCGCAAGACGGCGGCCGTCGGCGATCATGTCCTCCGTGGTCTCGGCGACCGACTCGGCAGAGACGGGCAGCCCCTCGCAGGCCCGGCAGATCTTGACCATGTGGTCCTCGAAGTCGGCGAGCTTGCCGCCCGTCTTGGCATAGAGGCTCGGGTTGGTGGTGACACCAGAAAGGATGCCCCAGCTCTCGGCCTCCCGAATCTCGTCAAGGTTGACGGTGTCGATGAAGAACTTCATTCGGTGCCCTCCCCATCTCGGGTAATGTCAGTTCGAATAGCATAGCGCCCGCACAGCGTCCGCAGGTCAGCGCTCGGTCAGCGGCAGCACGATTCGCCACGTGCCGCCGGGGTTGCCCAGTCACGCCCGCCTCGCCCGCCCCCGCTTTTGCGAGCACAAGCCGCAGGTAACGGGTACGCCGGCTCCTCCGCCTACGCCCTCTTCTTGCGCCGCGCCCGGAAGAACTCGCGAAGCATACCCGCGCACTCATCCGCAAGTACGCCCGGCGTCACCTCGAACTCATGGTTAAGCCGCTCGTCGTGGCTTACGTCAAAAAGCGTCCCAAGCGCGCCGCCCTTGGGGTCGGCGGCGCCATAGACGCAGCGGTCGATGCGGGAGTTGACCATGAGCCCCGCGCACATAAGGCACGGTTCGAGCGTCACGTAGACGGTGCAGCCCGTAAGTCGCCAGCGGTCCAAGGCGCGCGCCGCCTCGCACATCGCCGAGAACTCCGCATGCGCCGAGGGGTCGCGGTCGGTCTCGCGCCGGTTGTGGGCGCGGGCGACGACCTCGCCGCCCTCGATGCCACAGACGACGCGGACCCCTCCGCAGCCGTCGGGCTCCTCGCGCTCGAACCTTTCGCCACCAGACACCACCACGGCCCCGATGGGCACCTCGCCCTCGTCCGCCGCCGCGAGGGCCTCATCGAGCGCAAGGCGCATGCAGTCTTCGTCGGTCATGACTCCCCCAGCTTCCGGCCCGGCGCAGGCTGGCCGGCTGAGAGAACGCTACCACACGTCGGGCAGCCGCACGGCACGCGAGCCCGCGACGCGCAGGTCCTCGCCTTCGAGCTCGGACGCGTCAAAGGGAATCCCCGCCGCCGCCATCATCGTCGGAGCCTCGTCCACGAGACGCGCGCCGGCGAAACGACCGGGCTCGATTCCCGGCCCCGCGATCACAAAGGGCGGCTTGTCTCCGCGATACGGCAGGTGACCGTGGGTGGAGACCGCGTACTTGTAATCGGCGCTGCCGGCGGGCGTCACGAGTTCGCCCGTACAGTCTCCGCCGATGCCGTAGTTGGGGGCGGCCTCGACCATCAGCGCGAAGGCGCCGTCTGTGTGGAACTTCTCCAGCACCTCGTCGTGCGTGAAGACGTCCTGGATCAGGTCCTGCTCCACAAGCGGGCGCAGCGCCGCCTCGGCGGCATCGAGCACGCCGGCGTCGCGGACGAAGAGCTGGCCGCTCACGCCCGAGCTCTGCATATAGGCGCGCCACCCACTCACGCGGCCGTTCTCGTCCACATCGAGCAGACCGGCTTTCGCCAGCAAAACGTTGGGGCTCAGCTTGTAGTCGATGCGCAGGTGGCCATGGTCGCCCAGGATCACGAACACGGTGTCGTCGTAGGTCCCCGCGTCCTTCATGGCCTGAATGCAGCGACACAGCCAGCCGTCGTGGGCGCGCAGGGCGTCCTGCACCTCGGGCGCCAGCACGCCGTGGGCGTGGCGCGCGTGGTCGAGGTGGGCCTGGTGCGTAAACATCACGTTGGGGCGCATCTCGCGGAGAATGTCCTCGTTGCACGCGGTGTCGAACTCGTCGAGCTCGGGCGTGTGGTTGTTGGCCAGCAGGCCGCGATGGCGACGGAAAAGCTCGTAGCCCATGGGCGAGCAGCCGCGGGCGTAGATCTTGTCGAGCTCCTCGTCCTGCTTCTCGCCCGGCTCCTGAGCCTCGGGGTCGACCGTCCAGACCTCCGGCACGTTGCAGTCGATGGCCGCGGAGCCCGCCGTCACCGGCCAGCCGGTCGAGGCCGTGGAAAGCCCTGCGCGCTTGGCCCAGTCAAAGACCGTCGGGACCTTCAGGCTCGCGTAGTCCCAATACCAGTTGCGGTCCTCGATGGTGGGGTCGATGATCTGGTTGTGAGGCACGCCGTGGCGCCCGGGCCAGCAGCCGCTCATGATCGTGGCGTGGCACACATAGGTGAGCGTGGGGTACACGCAGTAGACGTTCTCGTAAATCGCCGCGCGCGAGAGGACCTGCGAGAAACCGGGAAGCTTCTCCACATCGGGCAGGTTGTCGGTGAACAGCGCGTCGACGCTCATGACGAACAGGTTGTGCATGATGCCTCCTGGGAAATGGATGGGCCCGCCGCCAATCGTGGCGACGGGCCCGGGAGACGGCCCGCGGCACCGGGGCCTCGGATTGGTTGACGGGACAGTAGCGGCACCGGGACGCCCAGCGGCGGCAGGGCCGCACGCACCAGCCGGGACCGTGGCGCCGGAACCAGCGCTTAGTTGCCCGCGAGCACCGGATCGGCCTTGGCCTTGGCGTCGTCGAGGATAGACTGGATCTGGTCGGCCGAGCTGCCCATGGCCTTCTCGATGGCGTCGGTGTAGTCCTTGGACGCCTCGGCGTAGCCGGCGTTCATGTAGTCGCCGATGGCGTACTGCATCTGGTCGAACGCCACCTGGTACTCGGGGGTCTTGGCGTAGGCCTCCTTGATGCGGTCATCGTCCTTGTCGGACTGGCGGGTGAGCAGATAGCCGGTCTTGAGGTGGTTCTTGACGGCGGCGTCCCTGCTCGTCATGAAGTTGATGAACTCGCCAGCGGCGGAGCGGCGGTCGTCCTGCAGGCGGGATGTCATAACGAGGTTGCAGCCGCCCGTCGGCACCTTGTTCTGGACGTTCTTCGGGATGAAGCCGACACCGATCTCATAGCCGCCCTGATTGGCAAGGTCGAGGTAGTTGGTGAGGTCCGCCGTGGAGCTCACCCACATGGCGACCTTCTGGTTGGCGGCGTTGGTCTTGAGCGTGTCGGAGCCGTTGGAGCCGCCCGCGAACGCGAAGTTGTGGTTGTCGACGCCGTCCTTGAGCCACTTCGCCATCTCGACGGCGGGCGCCTCATTGAACGTGCAGGTCTTGGCGGAGAGGTCGTCGCCGAAGGGCGCGCCGCCGTTGCAGTAGTTGAGCGCCGTGAGCATCCAGATGTAGGAGTAGAACCCAAAGCCGCCCACGCCCATGGACTTGAGCGCGTCGGAAGCCCTCACCATATCGTCCCAGGTGGCAGGGACCGTGTTGGAGTCGAGGCCGGCCTTTTCAAACAGGCTCTTGTTGTAGTAGAGCACCGGCGTGGAGCGCAGGTACGGAACGCCGTAGAGATCCCCGTTGACCTTGCAGTTGTCCATGAGGCCGGGCCAGAAGTCGGAGACGTCCGAGGCGTCGATGAGGTCGTCGACCTTCTGGATCATGCCGCCGTCCGCGAAGGCCTGCGTGGAGTTGATGACCATGACGGAGACATCGGGCTCCTCGTTGGCGGTGAAGGCGGTCTTGAGCTTGGCGTTGAGGTCGTCGTAGCTGCCCTGGTACTCGGCCGTGACGTGAATGCCCTTATCCCTGCCCACGGAGTCGTTGAACTCCTTGACGCGCTCCTCGTTGTTCTCCTTAATCTTGTCGGTCCAGCAGTACCAGTACTTGAGCTCGATGGTGCCGTCGGAGCTCGCCTGGGTGGCGGAGCCGTTGTTGGCGGCCGTGGGCGCGGAGACATTTCCACACCCCGTCAGCCCAGCGGTCAGCGCGCCAGCGCCGAGGAGCGAATTGAGGAGGAACTGCCTACGGGTGAAAGTGCGCATCTCTGTAAGTCCTTTCGTTTGGACTGGACGATGGAATGAGTCGGCGGCTGTCGGCGTCGAGCGGACGGCGGCGGGCCGCCGCCAGGAAAGCCGCGATGGCGCGGCCGCCGCGGGAAGGGGCGGGCTACTTATCGCCGATGTAGGTAAAGGCCTTGATGATGTGTTTGTTGGCGAAGAGGTAGACCACCATGATCGGCAGGGTGAGGACCACGTTTGCCGCCATCAGGATCTGGTAGTTGATGCCGGATTCGCTGGCGCGCATGCTCGCCACGCCGACGGGCAGCGTGCGCACCGTGTCGTTGGTGGTAAGGACGAGAGGCCAGAAGTAGTCGTTCCATGTATTGATGAACGTCAACAAAGCGCAGGTCACGATGGTCGCTTTGGCCATCGGCAAAAAGAGCTTCACCACAATCTTGAGCTCGCTCGCGCCGTCGAGCCGAGCCGCCTCGACAAGCTCACGCGGCATCTGGTTGAACGTCTGGCGCAGCATGAAGATGTTGAATGCGCTTGTGGCGAACGGCAGGATGAGCGACCAATACGTGTTGATCATGCCCCACTGGGCGAAGCGGATGAACAGCGGAAGGAACACGAGCTGTGCCGGCACCATCATGGTGACGAGCGTAACGCCGAACAGGGCTCCCCTACCCCAAAACTTGTACTGGGAGAACGCGTAGGCTGCCGGAACCACGGTCACGAACTGCATCACCAGGACCGCGAGCGTCACCACGAGCGAGTTCACGATGTACTTGCCGAAGGGGATGGAGTTCCACGCCTGGTTGTAGTTCTGCCACTGCGGGCTCGCCGGGAACAGCGACGGCGGGAACGACATCGTTTCCCCGAGCGTCTTGAGGGAGCTGGAGACCATCCACAGGAACGGGAAGAAGAACGCGAGCACAAGCAGGGCGTTCACGCCCCAGCGAACCACGCGGGCGACGGAGCGCATTACGCGGCGGCGCCCCTTGATTCGCTCGTAACGCGCGGCGACGTCGGCGTCCGCCTGAAGCTCGGACACACGCCGCTCATGCTCGTCAAACGGAGTGTGCCCCTCGTTGAGACTCGAAGCATGACTCTCGTTGAGATTCGGGGTATCCCCCTCGTTGGGATTTCGATCCATGCCTTCCCCCTAGCGATAGTGGACGCGGTTGGCGAGCAGGCGGAAGTACACGGCCGCGAAGATGGCGATGAGCACGAGCAGCACCACGCCGATGGCGGCCGCATAGCCAACCTGGTTGAACTGGAAACCGTACTGGTACAGGGAAAATACGAGCGTGTTGGTGGCGTTCTGGGGACCGCCGAGCGTCATGATCTGAATGGTCTCGAAGACCTTGAGCGATGCGATGACATCCACGATCACCAGGAAGAAGAGGGTCGGCGAGATCATCGGCAGCGTGATGCGCCGGAAGGTGGTCCAAGTGTCGGCACGGTCGAGGCGCGCAGCCTCGTAGAGATGCTCCGGGATGCCTTGGATGGCGGAGACGAGGATCAGGGCGTCGTAGCCCACGCTCTTCCACACCGAGATGAGGATGAGCGACGGCAGGGCCACGTGCGTGTCTCCCAGCCAGTCCACCGGCTGGATGCCGAACAGCCCCACGATGCTGTTGAGCAGGCCATAGTCCTTGTTCATGATCCACATCCACAGCAGGGCAACCGAAGCCAGGCTCACGACGTACGGCGAGAAGATGACGGCCTGGAGAAAACCGTTGGTGCGGGTTCGCGCTTTGAGGTAGACGGCCACGAGCAGTCCCAGACCCACGCCGAGGCCCACCACGAACACCGTGTAGATGACGGTGTTGAGGAAGGTCTGCCAGAACTCGGGATCTGCAAAGAGCGCCTGGAAGTTGCCGAGCCCCACCCACTTCATCGTGGGCGAGATGAGGTCCCACTTGAACATGGAGAGGTAACCCATGTTGAAGATCGGCATGATCCAAAAAACGGCGAGCACGATGATGGCGGGCGCGATGCAGAGATAGGGCTTGGCCATCGTGAAGATGGGGCTGTGGCGGCGCCTGGGCGCAGGGGTCGGGGCATCTGCCCGGGCACTCGCGTTCGCGGCCCCGGTCTCGAGGACGCCTTGCTTGCCGGAATTCGCTCCGCTGCCGGACGCGGTCGCCCCCTTGCCGGCCGCGGACTCTCGCGCACTCATAGCCTCACCCGCTTTTCGTCCGCGCCGAAGAGGTAGAGCGAGGAACGGTCGACCGTAAGGGTCACCGTCTCGCCCACTTCTACTTGCGGTTGATTGAACGTTTTAAATGACACGCGGCCAAACGAGGCGTCGAGCTGGTAGATGATCTCGCTGCCCATGATTTCGCGGATGGCGACTTTGCCCTCGAAGGTGAGGGAGCTTACGGGCGGCACCTCGCCGGGCGCCACAAGCAGGGCACGCGACGGACGGAAGCCGCACCAGGCAACCCCCTGCGGAAGGCCGATGTCGGGCAGCTTCGACGCCTCGAAGACGTTCATCGTCGGCGTGCCGATGAACTGCGCCGTGAACTTGTTGACCGGGTCGTTGTAAATCTTGATGGGGGCGTCGGCCTGCTGGATCTTGCCGCCGTTGATGAGCACGATCTCGGTCGCCATGCTCATGGCCTCGGTTTGGTCGTGCGTCACGTAGACGAACGTGGTGCCGAGCCGCTGGTGCAGCGCGATGAGCTCCGTGCGCATCTGCGTGCGCAGCTTCGCGTCGAGGTTGGAGAGCGGCTCATCCATGAGGAAGACCTTCGGCTGCTTCACCATGGCGCGGGCGAGGGCCACGCGCTGGCGCTGGCCGCCGGAGAGCTGGCTCGGCATGCGGTCGAGGTAGTCCGCGAGACCCACGACCTTGGAGAACTCCGCGATGCGCCGGTCGCGCTCGGCCTTGGGGACCTTTGCGTTGATGAGGCCGAACTCGATGTTGTCCCGCACGCTCATCGTCGGGTAGAGCGCGTAGTTCTGGAACACCATGGCGATGTTTCGGTCGCCCGGGTCGACGTCGTTCATGCGGACGCCGTCTATGAGCAGCTCGCCCGAGCTTATGTCTTCCAGCCCCGCGATCATGCGGAGCGTGGTGGTCTTGCCACAGCCGGAGGGCCCGACGAGCACGGTGAAGCTTCCTTCGTCAATCGTGAGGTTCATGTCCTCGATGATGGTCACTTTGTTCTCGTACGTCTTCCTGACGTGGCGTAGTTCGATGCTCGACACTACGTCTTCCCCTCTCCCGCGCCTTGCGCCACCCCGGCGCACGCGGCGCGATTGTGCGATGTCGGCGCGCGTCGTTCGGCGGGCGGCTTTGCCTGGGGGGCCGCCCGATGCGCGGCCTTGTCCGGCGCATGTCGTCCGGGACCATGGGACCGTTCGATGCATGCCGCCCGGTGATTGGCCTTGTTCAGTCCGCACCCGCCCGATGCGTTGCTTCGTCTAATTGTTGGGGCGCCGTGTTATGGGAGGGAAATGGGGAGACACATGCCGAAGGCAGCATCTCGTCATGGGGGCAGCCGCATGCCGCAAGGTTTCGTAAACGATTGGCGGAACGCGTAAAGGAGCTGCAAGCGATAGAGACACGGCCGGCTTCTCGGCTATCATGTCTCCCCGCCTTTCGTTCCGGATGTGGCGAGCGCGGCTGGACGGCACGAGCGAGAGCTGGCGCGGCAGCCAGCGCGAACGGAAACCAGCGCATACGTACGGCGCGAACGGATACCGGCGCGCCCATATGGCGCAAGCGGATTGGCTCGTCCGGTCTGTCGCCCGGACGAAAGTCGGGTAGGATAGACGAGTCATCACGCACGTCTGCGTGTCGGCCATTCGGAGGAGTGGCAGAGCGGTTGAATGCGGCGGTCTTGAAAACCGTTGGGCGACTCGTTCGTCTCGAGAGTTCGAATCTCTCCTCCTCCGCCAGAAAAGACGTGCGGCCCCGTCGGAAAACCCGATGGGGCCGCCTTATTGAGCACGTTTCCCGGTCTTTCGCTTCGACAGTCCATCCCCGCCCTTTGCCTCGCCCTCGCTCCGGCCCTTTGTCCGGCCTCGCTCCGGCCCTTTGCCTGGCTTCTTCCCTTCTTCGCCTTGGCTTTTTCAGGCCCTTTCTGGGCCCTTTCCCAACACCTTGGACTCCCTTGTTTAATTTTTACGAGTGTGAAGCTGATTTTGGGGTCACCCCAAGTAGTAGGCTCCTACGGCCTACGCAAAAGTGCAGGTCAGGGACTTGCCAAGAAAACTCGATACTCAGATGATCCGAAAAAAGCACTTCACAGTCGCATAAATTATACAAGGGGCACTCCGGAAATCGCCACGGGGCGCCCCAAACGCTCGGAACGCGGGGTGACCGACCGCAAAAGCAGCAGGCTCGCAGAAAACGGTGGCCAATCGCCGCGAAGCGTCCAGGCACCGGACGTCGACGCGCCTAGCGGCGCTCCGCCGCACGCTCGAGCTTGCGAACGCGCGCAAAGCGCACGACAGTGCACGCGAACCCAAGGCCCACAACAGCTGCAAGGACGAGGAACACGAGCTCCATAGCGTTGAGAAACACCTCGGGTCGCCCGTCGACGAAATCCGTCACGTGCTGCCCCAACTGGGCGGACATCGACCCGTAGAGCACAGATGTTGCCACCGTAAGGCCTGCCGTCTGGCCAAACGTGCGCGCAAACGCCGCAAAGCCGCCAACCACGCCCAGGTCCTCACGACGCGCAGAGCCCATGATCAACGAGTTGTTGGGCGCATTGAACATGCCGCTGCCCAGGCCATACACCACGAGCGTGATGACGACCTGTGCCATCGGAGACCCCATGCCCCAGATGCTCACGCCCAACTCGCCCAGGCACGCCAGGGCAAGACCCACGCTGGTGGGCAGGTAGCAGCCGATTCGGTCGCTCGCGGCGCCGGCAAGCGGCCCCACCACGCCGGTGATGATGGGGATCACCGTCATGAACAGGCCCGCCTCGCCGGCAGACATGCCGCGCGCGTCCTGGAAGTAGAACGGCAGGACCATGCTCTGCCCACCGATGACAAAGAAGAGAGCAAACATCGTAAACATGTTGAGCAGGAGCGTCTTGTTGCGAAGAATCCCCAGCGGGAACACCGGGTCTGGCGTACGGCGTTCCACCAGCACAAACGCCACGAGCAGCACGAGGCCGGCCACAAGCTGCGCCCACACCAGAACGTCCACGTTCTGCTGCAGCTCCGTGACCGCACTCACCACGAGCATGAGCGAGAGAAAAAGCAGCGCGCTTCCGGGACCGTCGAGCTTGCCGGGGTGCGCCGGCCGACGGTTGGGCAGGATGCGCAGGCCCATCGCGAACAGCACGATGCCAAACGGCACGTTCACGAGGAAAATGCCACCCCACGACGCCACGGTAAGGATGAATCCGCCCAGCGTAGGGCCAATGAGCGAGCCGATGCTTGCCGCCGTGGCAATCCAGCCGAGGGCATGGCCGCGCTCGTTGGAGGGAAACGTCTCGGTGATGATGCCCTGGTTGTTGGAGAATGCGCAGGCCGCACCCAGGCCCTGAACCGCGCGACCGGCGATGCACAGCCCGAGCGACGGCACGATGCCGCACATGAGCGAACCCACCGTGAACAGGGCAACGCCAATCATGAAGATGCGTACCTTGCCGTAGATGTCTCCCAGACGGCCACCAATCAGAATGCCCGCGCACGAAACCAGCAGATACGCCGTGTTGACCCACTGCACATCACCCATGCCGGCTCCAAGCTCGCGCGCCATGACGGGCAGCGCCACGCCCACGATGCTCATGTCGATGCAGACCATGAGCGTCATGATGAGAACGTTGATGAGGATGAGGGTTCGGCGATGCTCGTTGCCGTCACCGCTGCGTGGGATGTACTCGGGGTCGTAGACGCTGGTTGCGGCCCGTGCCGACACGTCCTTGGCTGGCTCCTCGCCCTTGGCTTGTTCGCTCACGTGATACCTCCGATATTTTGACGCGCATACCGTAGTACCGCGAGGCGGCGGGGCGCAAGGGCGAAGGGCGAAAGCAGCGCGTGGGTATACTTCCCCTCAATCGCCGCGGCCGAGCGGCGCAACCGAAGGGAAGCTCCATGGCCATCCTCATCGCCCTCGTCATCGCGGCCATCGTCGTGGCAGCAGCCGTCATATCCGCCTACAACGGGGTCATCACGAAGCGAAACCGCTGCAACAACGCCTGGCAGCAGATTGACGCCCAGCTCCAGCGCCGCAACGACCTCATCCCCAACCTCGTCGAGACCGTGAAGGGCTACGCGGCACACGAGTCCGAGACCATCGCCGCCGTCACCAACGCGCGCGCCGGCATGGCATCCGCGAGCACGCCCGAGGAGAAAGCCGCTGCCGACGGTCAGCTCACCGGCGCGCTTCGCCAGCTCTTTGCCGTTGCCGAGGCATACCCAGACCTCAAGGCAAACGGGAACTTCCAGCAGCTCCAGGCCCAGCTCGAGGAGACCGAGAACAAGGTGACCTACGCGCGCCAGAGCTTCAACGACTGCGTGCTCATGTACAACAACGCCATTCAGACGTTCCCAGGCGTGCTTGTTGCCGGCATCGGCGGCTTTGAGCCCCGTCAGGGCTTCGAGGTCATGGACGCGACGACGCGCCAGGCGCCCGAGGTGAAGTTCTAGTCAAGGGATTGGCGCGGCGCGCGCGGCGCCGCACGTCGCTCGGGTGTAGGCAGGCGACCCCGCACGGCAAGGTGCCGCTGACCCCAGCGCGCCTACCCACGAGGGCCCGCCGAACTTGAGAAGGCCACGGCCAAGCCCAGAGATCCAACGCCCCCCACGTACGAGGCCCGCCACCGAAAAATCAATCCGGAGGCGGGCCCTCGCCTTTTACTCAGCCTGTTTGTGACCCAAGTCTCTGCTCAAATATGCACGCTCGGGCACCGACGCGTCACGCCCAGTGCAGCGCCCAGCGCGAAGCCCCTCGTACCGTACCGCCTTCAGGAAACTTGCAAAAGGGTCTGTCCCCAATCGCAGATTACGCGCGGAGGGTCTTGCGGCCGTAGGCGCGCTCCCAGTTGGCGGTGAACTCCTGCACGGCAATCTCGGTGCCGGGATGGTCGATCATGGCGCGCACGACCTCGGGCGGCACGGTCACGGCCTGGATACCGGCTGCGATGAGCGTGTGCACCTGCTCGACACTCTTGAACGACGCGGCGATGACCTTGCTCTCCAGGCCCTGCACCTCAAGCATCTGAATGAGATCAATGACCTGGCCCAGGCCGTCGCCGTAATTGCACATGCGGTTCACGTACGGGGCGAGATAGTCGGCGCCGTTGAGTGCGGCGAGGAAGGCCTCGTCTGCGGAGTAGATGGCCGTGGCGAGCACGCCCAGACCCTCGGCTTTGGCCGCCTTGATGGTCTTGAGGCCGTTGTGCGTCACCGGAATCTTGACGTAGGTGTTCTCCGGGCGCAGGCCGCAGATGTAGCGAGCCTCCTCGAGCATGCCCTCGAGATCGGTGGAGACGGTCTGAACGAACAGCTTCTGCTCGGGCTTGAGGTAGTCGACGAGCGCAGAGATGACCTCCTCGGGCTGCTTGCCGCTCTTGGTGATGATGGTGGGGTTGGTGGTGACGCCAGCAACGTTGATGAGCTGGTCGAGCTCCTTGATGGCGTCGAGATCGGCAGTGTCGAGAACGAACTCCATGGTGATTCCTTTCCTCTCGAACGACGCGAGCACGCCGTCGCGTTGCGCGAGCTAGGCCCGCATGTCTGCGCGGTCTGCGCCGCGCCTATTCAACATCTTGGCATCCCGGATGCCAGTATAGCTACTTTCGTACACTAGTATTTTGACTTTCGTTCGAAGTTCTTTAAGCAGGCTTCGAATTGTTCGGAACCGGCAGGTTGAAGATGCCTGGCACCCACGGCCGCGTAACCCGCGACCCACACCCTACTCCCCATGCACCACCACCTTGAGGCCCTCGGCCTCGCAGGCAGCCACGGCATGTGCCACATCCGCCTCGCTCAGCTGACGCACGCCCTCACAGGCGTAGCTCTTGCCGAGCGACTCGTACTTACCCTCACCCAACTGGTGAAACGGAAGCACGTCGACGCGAATAATCCCCAGTTCCCGAGCGCGGCGCGCGTTGGCGCGCACGTTCTCGGGGGCATCGGTGTAGTCCGGAATGATCGGCAGGCGCGCCACCACACGGCTCGAAAGCTCCACGCCGGCAGCCGCAAGAGCGCGCAGGTTGGCGTCACGCACGTCCGGGTCCAAGCCACCCGTCACCTCGATGCTCCGGGCTCGGTCGGCAATCTTGAAGTCCACGAGGAACGTGTCGCAGGCGGCAGCCAGCGCCACCGGGTCCGCGAGCGGAACCGCAAGCGTGGTTTCCATCGCTGTATTGACGCCTTGCGCGTGGCAAAGCCCCAGCACGGCCGCAGAAAAGTGCTGACGAGCGGCACCCGACAGACACTCCCCGCCCGAAAGCGTCACCCCGCCGCCACTCTCCTCATAGAAGATGCGGTCACGCAACAGCTCGAAGGCCAGGCTGCTCGCGAGGCGCATGCGCCCGAGTAGCTCTTTGGCCTCGGTGGGGCAAAGCTCGGGAGGCGTGTCACACGGGCAGCCGTTGGCGTCGCGCGCGCCGTCGGCGCGAATTGAGCAGCCGATGCAGAGCCTCTCCTTCCACGACACCTCGGGCGAGAAGCTCAGGTTCTCTGGGTTGCAGCACCAGGGACACCGAAACGGGCAGCCTTTGAGGAAGGCCACCGTGCGAATGCCGCCGCCGTCGTGCAGCGAATACCGCTGCACATTGGTGACGCACTGCGTCAACGTCTCCACGATGTCCTCCTCCCATCATTTCGCCTTCGCCCACAGCGCAACCGCCCGCAACCGACCACCGCGCTCGCCTACAGCGCGCCCGTTTCACCAGCCCCGAGCCCGCCTACAACACGTGCTCGCTGCGGTTGATGATGTCGTCCTGGATCGCCTTCGAGAGCTCCACGAACATGGCACTGTAGCCGGCCACGCGCACCACGAGGTCCTTGTGCTGCTCGGGGTGGGCCTGCGCGCCGAGCAGCGTGGCACGGTCCACCACGTTGAACTGGACGTGCTGGATGCCCAGCCGTGAGAACGCGCGCAGGTACGCCGTGAGCTTCTCGATGCCCAGCTCGCCAGCCAGCGTCGCCGGCGAAAACTTCACGTTGAGCAGCGACCCGTTGGAGTCGAGCACGTTGCAGAGCTTGCTCACGCTGCGAAGGCTCGCCGTGGGGCCGTGCTTGTCGCGGCCAACCATCGGTGACAGGCCGCCGTCGGCCAGCTGCTCGTGGGCAAAGCGGCCGTCGGGCGTGGCGCCGCAGGCGGCACCCAGCGGCACATGCGCGCTCACCGTGTAGCTGCCCGGCTGGAAATGCCCGCCGCGAACGTTCTCGTACTTCTCGACCTCATGGCCGTAGTGCTCGAGGAACCGGCGACCAATCTCGTCGACCTCGTCCACGTCGTTGCCGTACTTGGGGTAGCGGTTCACGAAGGTCTGGCGCAGCACCTCGTCGCCCTCGCCCGTCCAGTTGCGGGCCAGCACCTCCAGCAGCTCGCGGTAGCCGATGCGCGGCTGGACGCGCTCGCCGTCCTCGCCCTCGCCAAAGACGACGCGCTTCATGACCATGAGCGAGTCGGCGAGGTTGGCCGTGCCCACGCCCTGCACGCCGGAGGGATTGTAGCGCGCGCCGGCGCTCGTGATGTCGGCGCCCTTCTCCATGCAGTCGAGCACGAGGGAGCTGAGCAGCGGCGTCGGCGAGGTCTCGCGATGCGCGAGGTCACAGACGTTGCAGCCGCGAACCATGAGTTCAACGTAGGTGTCGATGGTTGTCTCGACGGCCTCCTCGAGCGCCTCGAAGCTCTCGAAGCCCTCCGGGTGCTGCTCGAGCGTGATCTCGAAGCAGCGCACCATATTGAACATGCTGATGTCGTGCAGGCCGTACATGCGGCCGGGGATGGAGAGCTCCACGCAGCCCACCACGGCGTAGTCGCGCGCGTCCTCAACCGAGATGCCACGGCGCAGAAACGCCGGGATGTTCACCTCATCGTTGAAGCACTGGGGGATGCCATCTCCCAGGCGGATGATCTCGCATGCCTTGTCGTAGAGCGCCGTGGGCGTGTCCTTGTGGACGCGCAGAGAGAGGTTGGGCTGTGGCAGGCGCGTGTCGCGCTGAATATCGAGCAGCAGGTAGGAGAGGTCGTTTGAGCATTCGTTGCCGTTCTCGTCCACGCCGCCCACCACGAGGTTGAAGCCGATGGGGAACCCGGCAAAGAACGAGGCGCTCTCCGTGGAGCGGATGGCCACGATCGTGTTGGTCTTGAGGTAGAAGCACTGGATGAGTTCGCGGATGAACTCTGGGCTCTCGCCGGCGGAAACACTGGCCTGGTAGTAGGGCCAGAGGTACTGGTCCATGCGGCCAAGCGAGAGGGAGCTCGCGTTGCTCTCGTGCTGGAGGGCCACCTCCGTGAGCCACACGAGCTGGAGGGCGTCGTAGAGGTCGCGCGCCGGCTCGGTTGCGATGTGGTGCAGCACGTCCTCGAGGTGCGCGAGCTCGATGGCGCGGTGCGGCTCGGCGGCGTCGATGCGGCCGGCAACCAGGCGCTCATAGCGGCGAATGTAGGCGACCATGGCCTCGAGCGTGATGACGGAGGCCTGGTAGAAGAGGTTCTCGGGCGCGGCGGCGAGCTTCTCGCGCGCCTCGCGAAGGATGCTCCCGTAGCCGCGCGTGAGCACGAGCGGGAAGTCGCAGATGATGTGGCCTTGGCCCTTGTCCGTCTGGGCCACGGCGAAGACCTTGGTCTTCTGGGCCTCAAGGACCTCGGGGTCGGCGTGGGCGGTGTACCAGTCGTTGAGCGACTGGCCCTTCCAGAAGGGATAGAGGACATCGCGGTAGTAGGCCTTGTCCTCGTCGGAGATCTCGAAGGTATCCTGCGGCCGCGTGGGGAACTCGTCGAGCTCGTTGAGGATCCAGTACGGGCTCATCTCGGGGGAAAGAACGCCGGCGCGCGGCTTGGCGCTGCGGTTGCCCACGAGCAGGTCGAGGTCATCGAGGACGATCTCGTGGCTCTCGAGCAGGTGGCGGAGCGCCTTGGCGCGACGAATGATGGCCGGCTCGCCCTCGGTCTGCTGGTAGCTCTCCATGTAGAGACGGGCGCGCTCGACGGATACCTGACGCTTCTCCGCGAAGAGGCTGTCTTTGATGGCCTGCGTGCGCTTGGTGAGCATGGCGTCCTCCTTGGACTGCGCGGGGAGCTTGGGCTGCGCGGGAGGCCGCAGGTTGGCACCTCAGCAGAGTGGCGTCCCCGCAGCTTTGCTCCCTTTCCTGGCAGCCTCAGAATATGGGTTGGATTCTTGTTTTACAAGTATTCTTTCTTGTTTTCTATTATTTAGACCTGTGAACGGCATAATTTTGAAGGCAAACGCGATGAATTTGGAGACGCTGACAGCCAAATCTGTCGCCTAGCTGTTTAGTGCCAACAGGTTGTTTAC
>NZ_CAAKON010000006.1 GCF_901212655.1 Olsenella uli
ACCACCTCGAAGGGCTATGTGCTGAGGGGCGTTCACACGACGTCTGCCGGCAAGACCTACTATGCGGACAACGATGGCAAGGCAGCACGCTCTACCTGGGTTGTCGCCAACAACCTGGTCTCCGGAACGGGTCTGCAGCGCTATTGGTTTGACGCGGACGGCCAGATGGCCAAGAACAGGCTTATCGACAAGGACGCGGATATCGACCGCGGTGCCGGCTACTATGCGTGGGCCACGGGTAACGGCACCATCCTCCGCTCCGCATGGGATAACGGCAACGGCCGCGTGTACCTCGCGGACAACGACGGCCGCCTCGCCACCACGGCGGACGGCAAGGACGGCTGGATCGTCACGGGAGCCTACACGGGCGGCGCGCTTCAGCGCTACTACATCGACTCCACCGACCACGCGGCCATGAGCGGCTTCTTCGTGGTCAAGGGCTATGGCTATATCTATGGTCTTGGCGGTAAGGGCTACGTGATGCGCGGCAAGTCCACGTGGGGCTCGCACATGTTCCTTGCAGACAACGACGGCCGCCTCGCCACGACCTCTGGTTGGCTGGTGACGGGCACCTATGATGGCGGCGCCTTGCAACGCTACTATCTGGACCTCGTGCCCGGCGTCAACAGGGAGTACAACTTCTACGCCGCAAAGCTGGGCTCGTTCACCGTTGGCTCCGATAAGTACTACGGCCGCGAGGACCAGGGCTATGTGGTGCGTGGCCGCTACGTGACTCCCGGCAACGTGCTCATCATTGCCGACAACGACGGCAAGATTTCCTACAACCTTAATGGCATCGACATCGCGAGCTACCAGAACGGCATCGACCTGAGCGCCCTCGACGTCGACTTCGTCATCATCAAGGCCACGCAGGGCACGTCGTACACCTTCAACAACATGAAGAAGTATGCGGATCAGGCGCTTTCCCTCAACAAGAAGCTCGGCTTCTATCACTTCGTGGACACGAGGGTGGGCGCCGAGGCTCAGGCCGACTACTTCGTGAATGCCGTGAGGGACTACGTTGGCCAGGCCGTGCTCTTCCTTGACTGGGAGAACAACGACATGAACGGGCAGAACAACCTGAGCGCGGGCACGAACTATGCCAAGGCCTTCCTCGATCGCGTGTACCAGAAGACGGGCGTGAAGCCGCTCATCTACACGAGCCGCGCCGTCGTGCACCAGTGCGACTGGAGCTCGGTTGCCAACTCCGGCTACGGCCTGTGGGTGGCCCAGTACCCGTACAAGTACTACGACACCAACGGCTACAAGGGCTTTGCCGAGAACCCCGGAACGATTGGATACGGCGGCCACAGCTCGTCTGATTTTGGCGCGTGGGGCTCCAAGCCAACCATCTGGCAGTACACCTCCACGGGCGTTCTCAATGGCTGGAGGGGTCAGCTGGACCTGAACGTGTTCTTTGGATCTTCCTCTGATTGGGACAACCTGGCCAAGCGTGCGTAGGCGGCCAGCTCCTGGGCATATGTGCATCGACTCGGAGGGGCGTCTCGCCGTTATGGCGGGGCGTTCCTTTGCTATGCGTAATTCGAGATGCTCTGAATAGATGTCTCTTAGGTATAGTATTGACCTCCATATGGGCATGGCACGCAATGCGCCCATGCATCTGTCGACTAATTGTTATGCGTGCGGACGAGGTTGCGGGGCTCCAGTGCCATGATCGTTGGTACGGCTGCCTTGCTCGCGCACGGGAGAGAGGGAACTCAATGGAGACGTCAGATTCTGTCGAGCTCGGCCGCGAGGACGGCGCCTACGAGGCCGGGACCGGTCATGACGAGCTCTCTCAGCGTCGTGCGAGTACATCCAAGAAGGTCAATGTGGACTTTACGGTTCGCCAACTTGCCGATCTTGATGACGAGGCCGCATACCTCGGCATTCCTCGCCAGGCTGTCATCAAGACGCTGTGCGACGAAGCGCTCACGCGCCGCCGCATTGAGCGCAAGCGCGCTTTCCAGTAAAGGCGCTATCCGGCGCGCCTCAGTAGGAAGACGTGTTTTCAGCCCGGGCCGGAACAATCTCTGCAGCCGCGCTTTTCGACAGGTGCGCTTTCCAGTAGTCGCGCCTGTCGTTCGCCAAGTACTTGCATGCCTCGGGTTGCCGTACTATTCGCGTGCTCGCGTTAGCTGCTTGCCCGCGTAAGCCGCTTACCGTCCCAAACCTACCGCCCGCGAGTACTCCATGTCTGCAAAAGGTACATAGTCGTATATATACAACCAGCAACGACCTAAACCCAATCGAAAGGAGTCGTCGTGGCTGAGCTGACGGACAAGGAGCTTGCAAAGAAGATTCAGCACACCAACGTCAATCCCGAGCTGACGAAGGAGGACATCCTGAGCCTCTGCAACGACTGCGTCCAGTATGACTTCGATGGCGTCATGCTGCAGCCGGCGTGGGTTCCCACCGCCGTCGAGGCTCTGAAGGGCACCGACATCAAGGTGTGCACGGCCCTCGGCTATCCCATGGGCGCAGACTTCACGGACGCCAAGGTCTACCAGGCGCGCGAGTGCTTCGCCAAGGGTGCCGACCAGCTCGACTTCATGGCCAACATCGGCTACCTCAAGGGCGGCATGTACGATGCCTACCGCGATGAGATCAAGGCCGTGGTCGATGCCGCCGAGGGCAAGGTCACCAAGATCATGCTCGAGTTTGGCATGCTGACCCAGGACGAGAAGAAGCGTGCCGCTGAGCTTGCCATCGAGGCCGGCATCACGTACGTGAAGAACTCGAGCGGTTGGGGCAAGGGTGGCCACGCCACCATCGAGGATATCAAGCTCCTCAAGGAGATTGCCGGCGACCGCGCCCTCGTGAAGGCCTCCGGTGGCATTCGCACTCGCGAGCAGGCGCTCGCCTTCATCGATGCCGGCGCATCGCTTCTCGGAACTAGCGCGGGCGTTGCCATCCTTACTGGTAAAGTGGGCGAGAAGGGCGCCTACTAACAGGGTGTTTTGTTGACGTACGGAACGGTTGAGGCCATGAGCATCGAAGCCATCGAGATTTCTGCGGGAGCCGAACCCATCTATCAGGCGATTGCCCGACAGTTTAGGGACAAGGTGGCCTCCGGCGAGTGGGCCAAGGGCCATCGCATTCCCTCCGAGCAGGAGCTTGTGGCAAAGCTTGGCATCAGCCGAGGCACGCTCAGGAAGGCCATCGGCCTTTTGGTGGACGAGGGGATCCTCGAGAGAACCCAGGGCAGGGGCACGTTCGTGGCTTCGGAGAAGGTCTCGTACCCGTTTGCCCAAGAGCTCATCTCGTTTGCCGAGGAGATGCGGCGCCGTGGGCAGGAGTACCACACACAGGTGCTGAGCTCGGAGGTCATCGAGGCGCCCGCATGGCTACTGAGTCACCTTGATGCCCCCAAGGGCTCGCGGGTCCTCTCGCTTGAGCGCACGCGTGACGTCAACGGAATACCGGCAGTGTTCATGAAGAACTGGGTGCTGCTCGACAAGTGCCCAGGCCTCGACCAAGAAGACTTCACCAAGGTGGGCCTCTTCGAGGCAATAGAGCGACGCACGGGAAAGCGCATCAAGTACGGCGTACGTGACTTTTCCGCAAAGATACTGGACAAGGAACAGGCGCTCATCATGGGGCGCAAGGCGGGGGATCCGGTTCTGTATATGACGCAGACCACCTATGGGCAAGACGAGACGCCCATCGAGTTCTCCAACCTCCTGCTCAGGACCGATCAGTATCAGGTGACCTCAGTCCTCTATCGCTAGCTCGAGGCCTCCGGTGAGGGGGACGGAGCAAGTATGCACATCGTCGTGACCTCTCACGGCACGTTCTGCACGGGAGCGCTTTCGGTTTACGAGATGGTTGCGGGAAAGCCCGACGGCATTACGGCCGTCTCCCTTGCCTTTGATGACACGGGGCAATTTGCGCCCTGGCTTCGTGATGTTGTGGAGTCCCACCTCAAAGAAGGCGTGCTCATCCTCTGCGACATCATCGGCGGAACCCCCTACAACGAGTCCTTCCGGCTTGCCCTAGAGCATCCGGGGCGCGTTGAGGTTCTCGCCAACATGAATCTACCCATGCTCATAGAAACGGGGATGCTCCGCGCCCAGGCGGGGAGCTTGGACGAACTGTATCGAATCGCTGTGAACGCCGGTGTCGAGTCAATCAAGGCGGCTAGCCAGGAGGGTGCTCCACAGGGAGACGAGACGGAAGACGAGGACATGTTCTAGAAAGGGAGGTTAGTGGCATGGCAATCACGTTGGCTCGTGTGGACGACAGAATCATCCACGGGCAGACCACAACGAGGTGGTCGAAGGAACGGCCGGTAGACGGCATCCTTGTCGTTGATGACAAGGTGTTTCACGATGACCTCCGCAGAAGGGTCCTCAAGGCCGCCGCGGGCAACCTCAAGCTTGGCATCTACACCGAGGAGCAGGGCGTCGAGAAGATTCGCGCCGGCAAGGAGTCCAAGAAGGACTTCTTCCTCATCTCCGGCTCCCCTCAGACGTTTGCCCGCCTCGTCAAGGCCGGCGCCGACTTTGGCGGCGAGCTCAACATCGGGTGCATGAACACCCGCGAGGGCGCCCTGGTGGTGGGCAGGACGCTCGCCATCGACGACGCGGACTACGAGGCGTTCGAGTACATGGCGTCGCAGGGAATCAAGCTCTCGTTCCAGCTGCTTCCGGACAACGACCCCAAGAGCTGGGATGACGTCAAGAAGAAGTACGACCAGACGAAGGCAGGGAGGTAGCGTTATGGGTCTGTTCCTTCAGGCGCTTGTCACGGGCATCTTCTGCTATCTCGGAGCCGTTGACTGCCCCTGGGCATACGGCGTGACGGGCGGCTACTACATCCTCGGACGACCGCTTGTGACGGGTCTAGTGCTCGGCATCGTCTTTGGTGACGTGCAGGCCGGCGTGCTTTGCGGCCTTGCGGTACAGGGTGTCTTCATCGCCAGCATGCACACCGGCGGCGCCTCCAGCAGCGAGATCACCTATGCGGGCTACGGTGGCATAGGCCTTGCGCTTGCCACCACCAAGGACCCGGCCGTGGCGGTCACCCTTTCGATTCTCATCGGTCAGACCTTCGGCCTGATTTTCTACAACCTCCGCATGGCCGGATTCTCGTACTTCAATCGCAAGGCAGAGGACGCGTGCCGCAACAATGACAAGCGCGGGCTTTTGATGAACCAGATTGTGTGGCCGCAGATCGTGACCGCCATCGTGCGCATCGTCCCCGTGTGGGCCGCCATCTACTTTGGCCAGGGTGCGGTCGAGGCCATGCTCAACGGCATGCCCGAGGTCATTACGACGGTCATCTCGGTCCTGGGCGGCGTGCTTCCCGCGCTTGGTATCGCGATGCTGATGAACATGCTCATCAAGAACAAGCTCGAGATTGTCTTGTTCCTCTTTGGCTTCTCGCTGGCGGCGTTTGCCGGGCTCAGCACCGTTGCCATCCTGTTCATTGCTCTCGCGTTTGCGTACCTCATCTTTGTGACGAGCGGAAACTCGGAGGCAGCGGCCGCGAAGCCGCAGATGGTTGAGGCCGAGGGTGTGTATGAGGACGAGGGCCTCTTTGACTAGGAAAGGAGTGATGTTCCAATGACCGACAAGAACGAGGTTGCTGAGGTCACGGGTGATGGCAAGCAGCTCAAGCCGCCGCTGACCGCAAAGGAGCGTCGTCAGATTTTCCTGCGCTATGCGTTCCTTCCCGAGTCAGCCATGTCGTACGAGAAGATGCATGGCGCCACGTGGGCGTGGACCTATCTGCCGCTGGCGGAGAAGTACTACAAGGACGACCTGGAGGCCATGCGGCGCCTGCTCGTTCGCCACTCGGTGTTCTACAACACGGAGCCGCAGACCGGTCAGCTCGTGAATGGCATCGTGTGCTCGCTTGAGGAGAAGATTGGCCAGGGGGAGCCAATCAGCGAGGACGTGCCGATGAGCGTCAAGGCGTCGCTCATGGGACCGCTGGCGGGCATTGGCGACTCCATCGTGCAGGGCATCCTGATCCCGACGCTGCTCTCGATTGCCATGGGGCTTGCGGTGGGCGGCAATGCGCTGGGCCCGCTGTTCTACATCGTGGCGTACGGCGCGATTATGGCGGCCGTGACGATCATCTGCTTCAACAGTGGTTACAGGCTTGGCACCAAGGCGATTGACGCCATCATTGGCGAGAGCGCCAAGCGCATCACCAACATGTTCAACGTGCTGGGAACCATCGTGATTGGCGGCCTGGCGGCAACGACGATTGCGCTCAAGACGCCCATCTCCGTGCCGTTTGGCGAGGAGGTCAAGCCGCTGCAGGACATTCTTGACGGCTTCTTCCCCGGGCTTCTGCCCCTGCTGATGGTGCTGTTTGCCTGGTGGCTTATTTCCTCCAAGCGCATGACGGCCACGAAGACGCTGGTGATTCTGGCCGTGGTGACCACGGTTGGCGTGCTGCTGGGACTGTTTGGCTAACGAGCTTGAGCGCCCCCAGCCCGTGCGCACAGGCTGGAGGCGCATGGGTTGGGGAGTGCGTCTGCCGGAACCGAGCGTCTGCAGAAAGTGTGCGCTGGCGGGAGGTTTGCGCTGGCCGCCGGGTGAGGACGGCACCTGGCAGTTGGCACGGGACTTGGCGATTGACGCGGCGTCTAACTATTGACGCGGTGTTTAGCTCTCGGTGCAACATCTACTTGTGGCAGTATTTCCACCTTCCTTTCCTTTTGCCGCTCGGGGCGACCCGGGCGGCTTTTTTGTCCGGAATGCGGTGTACAGTTAACGAAAGAAGGTTGTTATGTCATGCGTTCCTGCGATTAAAGGATGAGACAATGCAATTTATCTGGGATTTTGTCGCATTGGGCTCCCTCGGATGGCTCGCCTACCTCGCTGCGATGGTCCTCGTGGTCCCCGTGGGCGTCTTGGCCGTGGCGGCATACGCGTGCGTCAAGGCGTCACGCCGGCAGGCGAGGGAGCGCGAGCAAGCCGGGGCCGAGGCCGAGGCGCGGCGCGTGTCAGAGGTGGAGGCCGAGGCGCCAAGGCCGAGGGCGAGGCCGAGCGGACGCGCGAGGTTCACTATCTTCGGATGGCCCGTGGACTTCTTCGAGGTCGACGGGCACGACGGCGAGATACTGGCAGTGTTCAACGCCTACACGCCGCATAGCGTCGGGTACCTGCTCGCGCATGGCGAGCGGACGCCGGACAACCCCGACGGCACCGAGTGCCTAGGCATGTGGCCGCACCCGTCCAGGCACTTCGGCGCGGACAAGATATGGGCGTTCAGGCCGGAGGCGAGAGGCAACAAGGTGTGGGCGAGCGGCGAGTTCGACCTGGCGCTCAACGCGCACATGTGGATGTGCCGCGAGATTTCCACGGCATACGGTGCCAAGCCGGAGCCCAAGCCGCTTCGGGGCTACGCAAATTTAGCGGCGGCGAATGGTGTGGATAAGGGTGCCGGTGTGGTTGCCCGCCATATTCCGTCCTCGGGCATCGAATTCGAAATGCTCTTGGCGGATTTATTCTCAGGCATGGGGTTTGAGGTGATGCTAACTCCAAGTAGCTCTGATTATGGAGTTGATCTGATTGTCGGCCGATTTGAAGGCGACAGTAAGATTGCTGTGCAGGCCAAGTACTATGCGGGCAATCCCGTGGGTATAGGTGCTGTTCAGGAGGTCTTTTCTGGAAAAGCTCATTACAAGACCGGCTTTGCCTGCGTTATTACCAATTCCTCCTTTACGAAGAACGCGCAACAGCTGGCTCATGAGACAGATGTCGCTCTAATTGATAACGATTTGCTGAATCGGTTGCTATCGGGAAAAACCGAGGATGCAAAAAAGATGTTTGTAAAGATAGTTAAATCAAGCAATTTATCAAATTATTAAATAAGAAGACATGACTGCTTTTGCCGGGTCCCGTGCGTAAGGAAATACTTAGGTACGGCGTTGTATTTGTGCATATTGGAGGTGGTATGGCATTCAAGTGGGCAGATATGATTCTTTGTCGGCACGGCTTGTGTTGCCGTAACAAGGGGCGTATTGAATGATAACCATGCTCGCACGTATTGTGTTGGTTGAACGGGGTTACATATAAGTCAAGAGTGCTGACTCTTCGGGAGTGCGGTTGAGAATACGCTGAACGGCCCGCTTGCTGAAGGGCTGGCGGTCCGGTCCTGCCGCGGGCGCCACAGTCGGCGCTCCCTACGCATGTGCATGTAGCCCTAAACGGTCTATGTCCCGGCCAAGCCTGGGCTAGTTGTTGCGTGCCATGACGTTGTTTACGCCGG
>NZ_CAAKON010000007.1 GCF_901212655.1 Olsenella uli
GGGCCGCGGCTGATGCAGCCGCGGCCCGCTCGTTGCGTTTGGTGGAGGCGCGGAGGATCGAACTCCGGTCCAAAGCACTCCCCTGGCAGGTGTCTCCAAGCTCAGTCGCCGTTTGGGTCTCGAATGCGTCGCGCACGGTGACCCGCGCTCGGCATCCCAGCTGGTTCAGGCTTACTGCGCGGCATACCAACTACGTCCGCGCCAGCAACTTCCTAAAATGACGTCTCCACGGGAACGGAAGCAATCCCCGTTTCGACGGCCACTAATTAATTAAGCGGCGAGGGCGTAAGAGCCCTGATAAGAGTTGTCGTCAATTCAATTTGACGGTACCCCTGTTTAACGTGGCGAGGAGACCACGGCTTGCTGCCCGCCTCAGGAACACCCTGTCGAAACCAGTCGCCCCCAAAGGTGACGGAGAGTATACCCCATCTGCCCTCGACCATGGCATCGCACGCCAACCGTGCAACTTGTAACGCATCCATCTTCCGCGACCCACGCTTTTGCGCTCGGGATGAGGTACAAGTTGCACGGTTGGCAGAACGCGAGGCTCCGGCCGCACGCTCAAGAAGCTTAGAGGAGCTTCTCGACCATGTCGACGAAGTCGCCCACAGTCTCGGGGGAGGCGTCGGCGTCGACCTCGATGCCAAACTCGTCCTCGCAGGCCATGACGGCCTCGACGACGGCCAAGCTGTCCAGACCAAGGTCGGAGAGCTTGGTGTCATTGGTGATCTCGACGTCCTCAAGGCCGTCCTGCTCCTGGAGGATCTTGACAATGCGATCGAACGTGGACTCCTCGGCCATGGTGGCCCCCTTCTCTCAGGCCCGCCAAGCGGGCTTCCTTCTATCGCGCCCTACTATACCCAAGCGCTGGGATGGCAGGGTGAGAACATAACAAACGTCATGGCGCCGGCGCCCGCCGGTTGTTGTCGGCAAGCCGCAAGCCGCGCGACGGCCTTCCGCCCGTCGGCGCCACGCAACCGCAACCACGCGCCACCCGTAGCGCTACCCTCGCAGCGCCGCCGTGCCCATCCGACGGAAGCGCTCGTAGCGGCGCGCCACCAGCTCGTTGGCATTGAGGGTGGCAAGCTCGTCCAGGCGTGCCTCCACGCTCGCGAGCAGCGTGCGCGCCAGCTCGTCGGCGTTGAGGCCCTCGTCGTCCAGCACGCCGTCGACGATGCCCAGGCGCGTGAGGTCCGCGGCCGTGAGGCCCAGAGCCTCGGCGGCCTCGGGCGCGCGTTTGGCCGTCTTCCAGAGGATGGACGCGCAGCCCTCGGGACTCACCACGGAGTACACGGCGCTTCCCAGCATGAGCACGCGGTCGGCCACGGCCAGCGCCAGCGCGCCGCCGGAGCCGCCCTCGCCCACCACGACGGAGACCACCGGCACGCGAAGGCCGCTCATCTCCACGAGGTTCGTGGCGATGGCCTCGCCCTGGCCGCGCTCCTCGGCCCCAATGCCGCAGAACGCGCCCGAGGTGTCCACGAGGCACACCACTGGCAGGTCAAAGCGCTCTGCCAGGCGCATGAGGCGCAGGGCCTTGCGGTAGCCCTCGGGGTGCGCCGAGCCAAAGTTCCTGGCCACGCGCTCCTTGGTGGAGCGTCCACGCTCGGTGCCGCAGATGACCATCACGCGGCCACCCGCCCACGCAAGGCCCGCCACCACGGCGGCGTCATCGCCAAAGAGACGGTCGCCGTGCAACTCGCAAAAGCCCTCGAAGCCGCGCTCGACGAGTTCGAGCGACGTGGGCCGCGAGGTGGAGCGCGCCCGCTCGACCTTCGTGTACGCACCGTCGCCATCACGACGGCGGCGCGGCTTCACGCGCGGCGCGGGCTCGGGGTGAAGCTCGTCGACGGCCCCGACACCCGGGGCCTCTCCCCCAAGCAGCGAGAGCAGCTCGGCGACGACGCCCGGCACCTCTCGACGCTCCACGATGCGGTCAACAAAACCATGCTCGAGCTGGAACTCCGAGCGCTGGAAGCCCGCCGGCAGCCGCTTGTGTGTGGTCTGCTCGATGACGCGCGGGCCCGCGAAGGCCACGAGCGCGCCCGGCTCGGCCAGGATGACGTCGCCCTCCATGGCAAAGCTCGCGGTAACGCCGCCGGTGGTGGGATCCGTGAGCACGCAGATGTACGGAAGCCGCGCCTCGGCCAGGCGCCGACGCGCGGCGGAGACCTTGGCCATCTGCATAAGCGAGGTGGTTCCCTCCTGCATACGGGCGCCGCCGGAGACGGTGAAGCCCACCACGGGGAGCTCCTCCTCGCACGCGCGCTCGAACGTGCGGCAGACCTTCTCGCCCACCACGGAGCCCATCGACCCCATCATGAAGTCGGCGTTCATGACGAACAGCGCGCAGGCCCGGCCGCCGATGGTGGCCCTGCCGCACATCACGGCGTCCGCCTCGCCCGTCTTTGCGCGCGCGGCGTCGAGCTTCTCCTTATAGCCTGGAAAGTCCAGGAAGTCGCGGGCCTCGAGGGCACGATCCCACTCCTCGAAGCTGCCGGCGTCCACCGTGGCCAGGATGCGCCTGCGGGCGGAGAGGCGCAGGTGGTGCCCACAGCGCGGGCACACGTCGAGGTTCTCGGAGAGCTTTTCCTGGTCGATGATGCGCCGGCACCCCGGGCACTTCACGAGCAGCGTGCGCTGCGGCAGCTCTACGGGAACCTCAGTGACGGGCCCCTCGAGCTCGTTGTCGCGCTTGTTCCTACTCATAGAGATGCTCCATCAGGTTAGTGTGGTAGTTGCCAGACGCAAACTCGGGGTTGGCGAGGATGTCGAAGTGCAGGTCCACGTTGGTGGAGACGCCCTCGATGACGAGCTCGCCCAGGCCGGCGCGCATCTTGCGGATGGCCTCCTCGCGCGTGGGCGAGCTCACGATGAGCTTGCCCACCATGGAGTCGTAGTACGGCGGCACGTTAGCGCCGGCGTAGAGCGCGGAGTCGAGGCGCACCCACGGGCCACCGGGCGCATGCAAGCCCGTCACCGTCCCGCACGAAGGCAGGCCCTGTGGCGTCTCGGCGTTGATGCGACACTCGATGGCGTGCTTGACCACCGGCACCTCGTCGCCCTCGCAGGGGAGCTCCTGGCCGGCGGCAACGCGCAGCTGCCACTTCACGAGGTCCATGCCCGTCACCATCTCGGTAACGGGGTGCTCCACCTGCAGGCGCGTGTTCATCTCCATGAAGTAGAACTCGCCGGCGTCCGTGTAGAGGAACTCAACGGTGCCCACGCCCACATAGCCCACCTCGCGGGCGAGGTCGCGCGCGGCCTTGTGCATGGCGGCGCGGATGTCGTCGTGGCCCTCCAGGCAGGGGGCGGGGCTCTCCTCCAGCAGCTTCTGGTTGCGGCGCTGCACGGAGCACTCGCGCTCGCCCAGAGACACCACATTGCCCGCCATGTCGGCAAGGACCTGCACCTCCACGTGGTGCGCGGGGTGCACGAACTTCTCCATGTAGCACTCGCCGTCGCCAAAGGCGCTCTGGGCCTCGGCATGGGCCTCGTTGTAGGCGGCTGCGGCATCCTCGGGACGCTCAACTTTGCGGATGCCGCGTCCGCCGCCGCCCGCGCGCGCCTTGATAAGCACGGGGCAGCCTATGCGCTCGGCCTCAGCCGCGGCGTCATCGGGGCCGGCAAGCAGGTCGCAGCCGGGAACCACGGGCACGCCCGCGGCGCGGGCCGTCCTGCGGGCGGCGTCCTTGTCGCCCATGCGCGAGATGACCTCGGGCGAGGGGCCCGCGAACACGAGGCCGTGGTCGCGGCACTCACGCGCAAAGCCCGCGTTCTCGGAGAGGAAGCCGTAGCCCGGGTGAATGGCCTTCGCGCCGCTCTCGAGCGCCACCGTGATGATGGCGTCCTCGTTGAGGTAGCTCTCCTGGGGACGCGGCCCGCCGATGCAGTAGGCCTCGTCCGCTAGGTTCACGTGAAGGGAGGCAGCGTCTGCCGTGGAGTACACCGCCACGGACTTCACGCCCATCTCCTTGCAGGCGCGAATCACGCGCACGGCAATCTCGCCGCGGTTGGCGATGAGGATCTTCTCGAACACGACCCCTACGCCTCCTTGCACGCCGGCATGAGGGCAAACGACATCTCGGCCTTGCAGCACACCTTACCGTTCACGCGGGCCTCGCCCTCCGCGAAGCGGAACGGGCCCTTTGTGCGCGTGATGCGGCACACCATCTCAACGGTGTCGCCGGGCACGACAGGGTGCTTGAACCTCACCTTGTCGAGACTCGTGTAGTACGGCGTGGCGCCCTTGGCGATGGGGTCGTCCGCCAGCAGCACGCAGCAGTTCTGGGCGAGCATCTCGCACTGGATGACGCCCGGCACGACGGGGTTGCCGGGGAAGTGCCCCTGGACGAAGAACTCCTTACCCGTGATGGCGAGCCTGCCGTGGGCCTCGGGGCCATCGGGGCCCTGGACAACCTCCGCCTCGTCGAGCAGAAGCATCGGCTCGCGGTGCGGGAGCAGAGCCTTGAGCTCCTCTTTGTTCATGAGTGACCTCCTTGGGCCAGCGCGCTCCGGGCCCGCAGCCACACGGGCCCGGTCCCGGCGAGGGGCGCTAGCGAATCTTCATCAGGCAGCGACCAAAGTCGACGAGGTCGCCGTCCTCGACACACACCTCGACAACCTCGCCGTCGCGCTCGGCGGTGACCTCGTTCATGAGCTTCATGGCCTCGATGACGCAGAGCGTGTCGCCCGCGTGCACCTTGGAGCCCACCTTCACGAACGGCTCGGCGCCGGGCGAGGGTGCGGCGTAGAAGACACCCACCATCGGCGCCTTCACGCAGGTAACGTCCGGATCGTCCTCGGCAGCCGGGGCAGGCTCCGGAGCCGAAGCACCCGCAGCCGGGGCCTGTGCGGCAGCCGCGGGAGCGGCGGCGAACGGCGCGGCGGCAACGACGGGCGCGGGCTGGCACTCGAGCTCAACGGCGGCCCCATCGCCCTCCTCGAGACGCACGCGCGTGAGCCCATGGCGCTCCATGAGGTCCGCAAGCTGGTCAATCTTGTCCATGTCCATGCGCTATTCCCCCTCGAAGGCACGGAACGCAAGCGCGGCGTTGTGCCCGCCAAAGCCCAGGTTAGTAGAGAGCGCCCAGGTGACCTTTGCCTCGACGGCCTCGTTGGGCGTGTAGTCAAGGTCGCAGTCGGGGTCGGGCGTGTGGTAGTTGATCGTGGGCGGAATCACGCCGTCCTGGAGCGCCAGCACGCATGCCATGGCCTCCACGGCGCCGGTAGCGCCAATCATGTGGCCCGTCATCGACTTGGTGGACGAGACGTGCGCGGCATGCGCGGCCTCCTCGCCAAGGGCGAGCTTGAGGCCGAGCGTCTCGCACTTGTCGTTGAGCTTGGTGGAGGTGCCGTGCGCGTTCACGTACAGGCCCTCCTCCGGCTTGAGGCCGGCCTCGGCCACGGCCTCGTGGATGGCGCGCGTGATGCCCGCGGCCTCGGGGTCCGGACTCGTGATGTGGTAGGCGTCGGCCGTGTTGCCGTAGCCTGCCACCTCGGCGTAGATGTGGGCGCCGCGCGCGAGGGCATGCTCGAGCTCCTCGAGCACCAGGATGCAGGCACCCTCGCCCATAATGAAGCCGTCTCGGTCGGCGTCGAACGGACGGCAGGCCGTTGCCGGGTCGGGGTTCTTGGAGAGCGCCTTGCAGTTGGTGAAGCCCGCCATAGACGCGGGCATGATGGCCGCCTCGGTGCCGCCGGCAAGGATTGCGTCGGCATAGCCGTGCTTGATGGCACGGAAGGCCTCGCCCACGGTGTGGGCAGAGGTGGCGCAGGCCGTCACGACGGGCAGGGTGGGACCCTGGGCATTGTGGCGGATGGACACGGCGCCAGAGGCCATGTTGGGAATCATCATCGGCACCATGAACGGGGAGGCCTTGCGCGCGCCGCCCTCGTGCACCTTGATGACATTCTCGGCAAACGTCGTGATGCCGCCGATGCCAGAGCCCACGTAGACGCCCAGACGCTCGGGGTCGCACGCCCCTTCGGCGTCCAGGCCCGAGTCTGCCATGGCCTCGTCGGAGGCCACGAGCGCAAACTGCACGTTGAGGTCGTTGTGGCGGGCCTCGCCCTTGCCCAGGAGCTCGGCGCCATCGAAGTTCTTGACCTCGGCGGCTACCGACACCTTGAACTCGGTTGCGTCAAAGCGCGTGATGGGGCCGATGCCGCAGGTACCGGCCTTGAGGGCGCTCCAGGTATCGGTGGCAGTGTTGCCCACGGGCGTCACGGCGCCAAGGCCCGTGATAACCACTCTGCGTTCCATTGCTACTCCTTACATGTCCATGCCGCCGTCGACCCGGATGACCTCGCCCGTCACGTAGGCTGCGGCATCCGAGACGAGGAAGCTCACCACGGCCGCCACGTCCTCGGGGTTCCCGAGATGGCCGAGGGGAATCTGCTCGCCATAGCGCTCGATGACGGACTCGGGAAGCTTGGCCGTCATGTCGGTCTCGATGAAGCCGGGGGCCACCGCGTTGCAGGTGACGCCGCGGGCGGCCAGCTCGCGCGCATACGACTTCGTGAGGCCGATCACGCCCGCCTTGGAGCTGGCGTAGTTTGCCTGGCCGGCGTTGCCCATGAGGCCCACGACGGAGCTCACGTTCACCACGCGGCCGCCCTTCTGCCTCATGAACGGGCGGGCCAGGGCGCGCATCGTATTGAACGCACCCTTGAGGTTCACGCCGATGACGCGGTCGAAGTCCTCGTCGCTCATGCGGGCGATGAGCCCGTCGCGCGTGATGCCGGCGTCGTTCACCAGGGCCCAGACGCTGCCAAAGTCGGCGATGACCTGCTTGACGACCTCGCCCACGGCCTCCGAGTCGGAGACGTCGCAGCAATAGGCCTTGGCCGTGGCGCCCACGGCCTCGAGGTCCGCCACCGTCTTGGCGGCAGCCTCCTCGTTCCCGCCAAAGACCACGGCAATGTCGAACCCGTCGGCCGCAAGGGCAAGGGAGACAGCGCGACCGATGCCGCGCGAGCCTCCGGTGACCACGGCCACGCGACGGCTGGCGTCGCGACCGAGCGCTCCTGTCTTGCTGTCTGCCACGGCTACTCCCCCTTCTTGCCGAGCGCCTCGAGGACAGCCTCGAGCTGCTCGGGTGTCTCGCACGGCAGCGCCGTGACGCCCTCGAGCGTGCGGGAGACGAGGCCCGTGAGCGTCTTGCCCGGCCCCACCTCGATGAACGTGTCGATGCCCTGGTCCTTGAGATGCTCGAGCGTATGGACCCACTGAACCGGGTTGCACACCTGGCGGGAGAGCAGCTCCTGCCGGCGCGGGAGCGTCCCGGCATCCGCGGGATACGGAAGGGCCTTGACGTTGGAGATCACGGGAACCTCGGGCACGCCGGGCAGGCCGGCCTCCTCGAGGTACGTGGCGAGGCCGTCGGCGGCGTCGGCCATGAGCGGGCTGTGGAAGGCGCCGGAGACGGCAAGGGTGCGAGAGCGTCCACCCGCCTCGCGCACGAGCTCGTCAAGCTTCTCGAGAGACTCGGGAAGGCCCGCGACAACCGTCTGCTGGGGACTGTTGAAGTTGACGGGCCAGGCGTCGCCCGCCTCCGCGGCGAGGCTGCAGACCGTCTCGGCGTCGAGCTTGAGCACCGCACGCATGGCGCCGGGGTGCTGCTCGGCGGCGTCGGCCATCAGCTTGGCGCGGCGGCACACGAGACGCATGCCCTGCTCGTCCGTGAGGGCGCCGGCAAGGGCGAGCGCCGCCACCTCGCCAAGCGAGAAGCCGGCAACGGCGGCAGGCCGCACGCCGTGAGCCGCAAGCGCGCGGGCGCACGCGAGGTCTGCCGCGAACACGCACGGCTGCGTGTTCGCCGTCTCACGCAGCTCCTCTGCCGTACCGGAGAAGCACTGGGCGGAGGTGCCGGGACGCACCTCGTCCGCCAGGTCGAACACCTCACGCGCGGCAGGCTCGGCGTTGTAGAGCTCCTGGCACATGCCAGGCTTCTGGGCACCCTGGCCCGCAAAGAGAATGGCTACTTTACCCACTTGGTTGCCTCCCTGAGCACGCGCTCCGCACCTTCTACGAGGTCGTCCACGATGGCGGCGGCGGGCTCGCGCCTCGTCACCATGCCGGCAATCTGGCCGCAGAGGAAGCTGCCATGCTCGTAGTCGCCCTCCTTGGCGGCCTTGCGCAGGGCGCCGGTGCCAAGCTTGTTCAGCTCTTCCTCGTTCGCACCCTCCTTCTCCATGCGCGCGTACTCCGTGGAGAACGGCGTCTTGAGGCAGCGGACGGGGTGGCCGAACTTGCGGCCCGTCGCCACCGTAGAGATGTCCTTGGCCTTGAGCACGCGATCCTTGTACTCGTCGGAGACGGTGCACTCGTCGGCCACGAGGAAGCGGGTGCCCACCTGGACGCCCTGGGCGCCCAGCATGAAGGCAGCGGCCACGCCACGGCCGTCGGCGATACCACCGGCGGCCAAGACGGGAATGTCCACCGCGTCAACCACCTGCGGCACGAGCGCCATCGTGCTCGTCTCGCCGATGTGGCCGCCGCTCTCGGTACCCTCCGCCACCACGGCGGTTGCGCCGGCGCGTTGCATGAGACGTGCGAGGCCCACGGAGGCCACGACCGGTACGACCTTAATGCCGGCCTCGCGCCAGGCCTTCATATACTTGGCGGGGTTGCCGGCACCAGTCACCACCACGGGCACCTTCTCCTCGGCAACCACCTCGGCCACCTCGTCCGCAAACGGGCTCATGAGCATGACGTTCACGCCAAAGGGCTTGTCCGTGACGGAGCGAAGCTCGTGGATCTGATCGCGCACCCAGTCGGCATTGGCGTTCATGGCCGCGATGATGCCCAGGCCGCCCGCCTCGGAGACGGCGCTCGCGAGGCTGGCGTCGGCAATCCACGCCATGCCGCCTTGGAAGACCGGCTTCTCGATACCCAACAGGTCGCAAAGTGGAGTGTGAATCATGGCTTCGGCTACTCCTTCTCTTGGCGCGCCGGTGCGCGCGTGGTTAGACGAAAAAACGAAACGGAAGGGTGGCGCGTAGGCGCCGCCCTGAAGCTAGCTCTTGGGCGCGCCCCATCGCACGAGGCAGGTGCCCACATCCAGGCCACCGCCAAACCCAACGAGGGCCACGAGCTGGCCCTCCTCGAGCTCACCCGAACGGGCGAGGCGGTCGAGGGCGAGCGGGATACAGACGCTGGAAATGTTTCCCGTATCCGCGAGCGTGTGCGCCATGACGCCCTCGGAGATGCCCAGCTTCTGGGCGGCCGACGCAAGGATGCGCTCGTTGGCCTGATGAAAGACGAAGCGGTCGACATCCGAGACGGAAATGCCGCATGCCTCGCACATCTCCTGCACGCCGTCGACGATGGCGTTCACGGCAAACTTAAAGACGCGGCGACCCTCCATGGCGAGGATGCTCGGCCTGCGCTCCGTCTCGTCGAACGGGCTGTTGCCCACGAGCCCTGGTATGTCGAGCGCCTCGACGTTGGGCTTGGTCTCGAGCTTGAGGAACAGCGGGCTCTCCCCGCCCTCGCCCAGCACCGCTGCGGCCGCGCCGTCGCCAAAGAGCACGCAGGTGGCGCGGTCTGCCCAGTCCACCGCCCGGCTCATGCGCTCCGCGGAGACCACGAGCACGCGCTGGGCCCTGCCCCGCACAAACCAGCCCTCAGCCACGTCGAGGCCAAAGACGAAGCCCGCGCATGCGGCGGAGATGTCGAACGCCGGGCAGCTCGCACCCAGGGCCTCGGCCACGGCGCAGGCCTCCGCCGGCATGAGGTGGTCCGAGGTGATGGTGGAGCACACGATCAGATCGAGCTCCTCGGGTGCCACGCCGGCGGCCTCGAGTGCCTTGCGGCTCGCGGATACTGCCAGGTCATCAAGCGTCTCGGTGGTGCAGATGTGACGGGCCGAGATTCCCGTGCGCACGCGAATCCACTCGTCAGACGTCTCGAGGAACTGGGAGAGTTCGTCGTTGGTGACGACGCGCTCGGGCAGGGCCGAGCCCGTCCCCATGATGTGAAAGGACACCCTAGGCCTCCTTTGTCTGTGCGTAGAACTGCTCGAGACGGCGCACGCCCTGGAGCAGCACGTTGCGCTCCTCGGGTGTCATGTCGCCGGCAACCGCCTCGGCCATGCGCCGGTGGAAGATCGCGTGCAGGCGATACACACGCTCGCCAGCGCGCGTGAGCCCCACGTTGACGCGGCGCGCGTCCCGCTCACTCCTGGCCTTGGCAAGGAAGCCCTTGGTCACGAGGCGATTGACACCGGCAGTGGCACTGGGCCTGCGAACGCCAAGGGCATCGGCAATCTCTGACACCGTGATCTTTCCTACGCCGTGTATGGTCGCCCTGCCCACGATGTCGATAAGCCGGCTCTCTGCAATCGAAATGTCCAGGCCGTGGGTGTCATGCAGCATCTTGCTCTCGATGGCGTCAATTGACCCGTAGGTGGACACGAGCAGGTCGCTCAGCTCTGTGGCGTAGGATGCGCCCGCCGAGCTCAGCACCGCATGGGTGGCCTGCTGGCGCGGGCTCCGCCCCATCTCCGCCCCGTCACTCTCGCGAGTTTCCGTCACGCGACCCGCCCCTCAGCGCCCGTCAACGGGCTCGTTTACCACCAACTTCTATTAGTTAGACTAACTAACTAATTTCATGGCGAGCATAATACACCCTTGGGCACTCAATGGCAACGAGCCCGGCCCCTCATGTGGAGATGCCGGGCTCGCGTCCAACGCGTCGGCGTGCTAGCGGTTGCGCTCCTTGAGCGCGCGGGATACCTCGCGCTCCACGTCGCGCTTCGCCATGTCGGCGCGTTTGTCGTAGAGCTTCTTGCCACGGCCGAGGCCAATGACCAGCTTCACGCGATTGTGCTCGTCGAAATAGAGTTCCAGCGGCACGAGCGCCATGCCCTTGGCGCGAAGCTTGCCGTCCAGGTAGTCAATCTGCTTGCGATGCAGCAGCAGCTTGCGCTTGCGGTCAGAGTCCACGTTGAAGATCGAGCCGTGCGAGAACGGCATGATGTGCACGCCGTGCAGCCAGCACTCGCCATGACGAATCAGGCAGAAGGAGTCCGTGATCTGGCAGGCACGCTCGCGCAGGCTCCTGACCTCGGTGCCCTTGAGCACGAGACCGGCCTCGAAGGTCTCCTCGATCGTGTACTCATGGCGCGCAGACCGATTGCGCGCGATGCTCTTGCGCTCACGCTTCCTAGGCATCGGCATCCGCATCACCCCCCGCCTCGCCGTCCTGGTCCGCATCGCGGATGAGCTCAAGCAGCGCCTTGACCGCCGGCGCACCCACCAGGTCGCGCGCGCGAACAGTGAGCGAGGCGGCAAGCTCGCGCTGCCCCACGGCCGCGGCATCCGTGGCACACATGAGCATCGTGAGGGCAATCTCTGCGTTGGCGCCGTCAGGCAGGCCCTGCTCGGCAAGAACGCCGCTCGCCTGCTCGTCAGCCAGGGAATCCGGGTCTGCCGGCGTACCCTTGACGCGATCGAGAAGGTTCTCGAGCACCGTGTCCTGCCACTCGAGCCTACGGGCGCAGCGAAGCGCGGCCGCGGCGGCAGAATCCGCGCCGGTATCCATGAAGTGGCGGGCAAAGTTGCAGTAGGCACGCACGAGGTGCCGCACGTCACTCGCGCGCTCGAACACCGAGTAGGTGAGCCCCAGGTACTCCTGCAGGTCGCCGTTGGTGCGATAGAGCTCCGCCAGGTCGAGGCGATAGCCGCACTCCATGGGATTCCAACGCACGGCACTCTTCAGAGCGTTCGTGGCGCCGGCATAGTCGCCCTCGCTCACAAGGGCCAGGGCAAGGTCGGCGTAGAGGCGGTCGAGGGGCTCCCCCACGTCGCGTAGCTCGCGCGGGTCCTTCTCGACGCGCCGATAGGCAAGGCGCTCGAAGATGGTGGGGAAGCTGAACCACTGCACCTCGTCGGTGGTGGGACAGTTGCGGTCAACGTACTCCTCGGCGTCTGCGGCGACGCGCTCGAGAAGCTCGACGGCGAGGTCCGCATGCCCGCCGGCGATGAGGCCCTCGGCGGCCTCGAGGTCTTCCGTCATGTTGGTGCGCTCTGTCATTCCTAGTCCTTTCGCCCGCCTGCGGTGCCACGGCGCCCTCTGGGGCCGCCCGCAAGCGTGAAGTCGATCTGTCCGCGCGCCGGATTGCACCCGGCAACCGTCACGGCAACGCGCATCCCAATTCCCCAGCACTTGCCGGAGGCCTCTCCCGTGAGGCTGAGTGTTCCCTCATCGTACGCGAACCATTCCTCGCCCAAGGACCTCGTGGGAAGCAGGCCCTCAGCGCAGGTGTCGTCGAGCCGCACAAAGAGGCCAAACCGCTCGCAGCCGCTCACGACCCCCGAGAAGCTCTCGCCTATGCGCGCGGCGTAGAGCTCCGCCATCTTGACGGCCTGGCTCTCCCGCGCCGCCGCGTCTGCCTCGCGCTCCATCTCCGAGCACGTTCTGCAGAGCTGGTGCAGGAGGCGGCGAACCTCCCGCCAATCCCGCTGCAGCATTTTGGAGGACAGCTCCCTGGCGCGTCGGCCCTGCGCCGATGCGCCCGAAGCGCCCCGCCCGTCTCTTTGGCACGGAACCGGAACGCCCAGCAGCCGCTTGAGGGCGCGGTGTACGGTGACGTCCGGATACCGTCTGATGGGCGAGGTGAAGTGGCAGTATGCAGAGGCACCCAAGGCGTAATGCCCCTCGTTCGCCGGCTTGTAGACCGCACGCTTCATCGCTCGCAGAAGCAGGGTGCTCGCCAGAACCTCGGCACTCGTGCCCTTGGCACGGGCGATGACGGCTTGGATGGCACGGGGGTCTCCCGCATGCAGTCGCTCGGCATCGCCCGGGTGCAGCAGCTCAAGCTCGCGCAGCACGGGAAGTGTGGCAAACAGCGACTCAGGGGCGGGCTGCTCGTGCACGCGGAAGGCACACGGAGCCTCGTGCTCGGCAAGCATCTGCGCCACCGCCTCGTTGGCCACGAGCATGGCCTCCTCGACGAGCGAGGTCGCCGCCGTCTTGCGGCGAACCGTCACGCCCGTCGGCACGCCGCCCCCGTCGAGGGTGACCTTTGGCTCCACGCCCTCGAAGTCAATGGCGCCCCGCTTGGCGCGGGCCCTCGTCCGCAGCCTCGCGAGCTCGTCGAGCCCTCCGAGCATCTTTGCCACGTCCTCGCAGGAAACGTCGGCCTCGCAGGCGAGGGCGCTCGCATCGCGTCTTCCGGAGAGTACCTCGCCAACGGTTCCGTAGTCCAGCCGGGCCCTCGAGCGAATCGCCGACGCGCACGCCGTCGCCTCGAGCACGTTGCCGGCGGAGTCGAGCCGCACGAGGACGCTCATGGCAAGGCGGTCCTCACCCGGCCGCAGCGAGCATACGTCGTTCGAGAGGCGCTCCGGCAGCATGGGAATCACGCGGTCGACGAGGTAGGCAGAGCAGGTTCGTTGACAGGCCTCCACGTCGACGGCCGATGCCCGGGGAACGTACTGGGTCACGTCGGCGATGTGCACCCCCAGGACATAGCCGCCCTCCGGCGTTCGCTCGCAGGAAACCGCGTCGTCAAAGTCCCTCGCGTCAACAGGGTCGACGGTCACGCACGGTATCTCCCGCAGGTCGCGACGCATGGGTTGCGCCGCAAGCGTCGCCTCAACGCAGGCTTCGATGCGCTCGGCCTCGGCAAGGACCCGGTCGGGGAAGGTGGTTCTCAGCCCATGGCTCGCGATGACGCGCTCTATGGGAAGGTCGAGGGAATTCGACGCCCCAAGCCTCCGCTCAAGCGTCACCACACCCTCCTCGCGGCGTGAAGGATAGGTCAGAATCCGGGCAACAACCACGTCGCCCTCTCGGACGCCGAGGCGCGCGGGGCTTGCATCCGTCGGCAGCACAAAGAAGTCATTGCTCACCCTCTCGTCGAGGGGGACCACGGCCCCCAGGGGCCCTGCAACCCCAAAGGTGCCCACAAAGCTCGTTGTGGCACGCGCCACCACGGACCTCACAACCGCCTTGGGGTCTCCCGGGCCGCGCCGGACGAGTTCCACGGTTGCGACGTCGCCGTCCATCCCGCCGTTGAGCCCAGACCTCGCCACAACAAAAGAGCCCTCCGCGGTCTCAACCACGGCAGAGCCGGGCCGGGCAACGCGAAGGACTCCTTCGAGAGAGACATGCCGGCCCCGCGTGGGACCGGCATGCCGGGCATCTGAGCTTTTGGCCTTTCGGCGCTTGTGACCCATCAGCCCGCCTTTCCTACACCTTGAGATAGCGACGCATGGCGATGGCGGAGCCAAAGAGGCCAATCAGCAAACCCATGCCCACGAGCAGGCCATACGTGGAAAGCGTGGCCCTCGTGGAGATGGCAAAGTTCAGGAACTCGATACGCTCCGCGAGCATCGGCAGGCCAAAGCGACGGATGGCCTCGAGAGCCGCGATGGCGAGGGCAGAGCCAAAGACGGCCTGAAGCACGCCCTCCGTGAGGAACGGTCCGCGAATGAAGCCGTTCGATGCGCCCACGAGACGCATGATGGCAATCTCACGACGACGGGCCGAGATGGAGAGGCGAATCGTGTTGTTGATGAACACGAAGGCCACGAACGTGAGCAGCACGACGAGCACGAGCGTGACGATGCGGATCCAGTTGGTCACCGCAAACAGGCGCTCGACCGTACCCTGTCCATACTGGATCTGATCGGAGGGGTCGCTCTGGGTGCCATCGGAGCCCATGGAGACATCGGCCACCTTGGTGAAGTCCGCGTCGGAACCAAGGCGCGAGGCCACGTTCTCGACCTCCTGCGGATCATAGAGCTTGACCACGATGGAGGCCGGGATGGGGTTGCGGTCGTCGAGGGCCGCGACCGCGTCCGGGGCGTTCTTGTTCGTCATGGTCTCGCGATACTCGGCCAGTGCCTCGTCCTTGCTCTTGTACGAGACGGACTCGACCTCGCTCCAGCCCTGGATCTTGGACTCAAGGGCCTGAACGTCGGCGTCGTTGGCGCCGTCGGAGAGGAAGGCCTGAATCGTGACCTGGTCCTCGACCGTGCCCACGATGCCGTCGAGCAGCACCGAACCCATGGCAAACAGGCCGATGATGAACAGCGACAGGAAGATCGTGATGACCGCACCAAAGGTGGTGGAGCCGTTGCGCACGAAGTGGTGACCCGCCTCGCGCACGGAATACCCGAGATTAGATGGCGCCATAGTAGCCGTAGCCTCCCCGCTCCTGGTCGCGGACAACGTGGCCGGCCTCGAGCGCGATGACGCGCTTGCGCATCGAGTCGACCATCTCGCGGTCGTGCGTTGCCATGAGGACTGTCGTGCCCGTGCGGTTAATGCGCTCGAGCAGCTTCATGATGCCCAGCGAGATTGCCGGGTCGAGGTTACCCGTGGGCTCGTCGCAGACCAGCAGCGGTGGCCTGTTGACCATGGCTCGGGCAACGGAGACGCGCTGCTGCTCGCCGCCAGAGAGCTGGTCGGGATAGACGTCCATCTTCTCGCCGAGGCCCACGAGGCGAAGCACCTCGGGAACCTGGGCCTTGATGACGGAGCGCGGCTTGCCGATGCACTCGAGGGCAAACGCGACGTTGTCGAAGATCGTCTTGTCCGGAAGCAGCTTGAAGTCCTGGAAGACGCAGCCAATCTGGCGGCGCAGGTACGGCACCTTCCAGTTGCGCATAGCCGTGAGGTCCTGGCCGGCCACGAGCACACGGCCGTGTGTGGGCTTGAGCTCACGGGTGATGAGCTTGAGGAAGGTCGACTTTCCGGAGCCGGAGTGGCCCACCAGGAAGACGAACTCGCCCGCATACACGTCCACGTCGACACTGTCGAGTGCAGGCTTGTTGGGCTGGGCGGGATAGACCATGGAAACGCCCTGGAAGGAGATGGTGGGCACGCCGCCAGAGTTGACGGAGCGCGTGTCGGCCTCCTTGGTGATGGGCGCGAAGGCCGTGGTAAAACCGGCCTCCTCGGACGCGTCGTAGTCGTCCGCGGAGTCAGCGAACGCGGACACGCCGCCGGCTGCCGGCTCGTCGTTAACGTCCGGAACCGACGCCACGCTCGGAACCGACGTCACATCCGGCACCGATGAAACGCCAGGCACGGAGGGAACGGCCGTTGCGAAGTGAGAGGCGGCCTGCTGGTCATCAAGTACGGTGGTCGGCACGGAATATGCCGGCTGCTGAGGGGCAGCCTGCTGCGACGCTTCGTCAAAAGACGGAACGGCCGCGGGCTGCGGTGCGTACGAGTTCGTCTGCCCGGGCTGCTGCACGGGTGACGTCCCGTCCTGTCCCTCGCTGCTGCGGAAGTGGTTAGCCACTTATTGCTCCTTTTTTCGCGCGATAGGAAGGCAGTTATGTCGTACATGGTAGCAGAGGGCTTTGGGGCGGCTCAAAACTCCACGCGGTAGACACCACGCTGAGCTGCCCTTACCCGGTTTGGACCCAGGCTAGCCCTCGTCCTCGATCGTGACGGGCTTCCTGCCGCCAACAACCCAGCGGTGATAGCCGATGATGAAGGGGTCAAGGTCCCCATCCTCAAGCACCGCCTCGACGTTGCCCGTCTCAACGCCACAGCGAAGGTCCTTCACCATCTGGTAGGGATACAGGACATAGCTGCGAATCTGGTTGCCGAACCCAATCTCGTGCTTGGGGCCACGCAGTTCGTCGAGTGCCTCCTCGCGCTTCTGCAGCTCGAGCTCATAGAGCTTCGACCTCAGGATTTGCATGCACGTGGCCTTGTTCTGGATCTGGCTGCGCTCGTTCTGGCACGTCACGACGATTCCCGTGGGCAGGTGGGTGACGCGAACCGCGGAGTCGGTCGTGTTGACGCCCTGGCCGCCGGGGCCGCTCGCATGGTACACGTCCACGCGGATGTCACCCGGATCGATCTCGACCTCGACGTCGTCCGGCAGCACCGGAAGCACCTCCACGCCCGCAAACGTGGTCTGACGCCGTTTCTTGAGGTCCGTGGGCGAAATTCGCACAAGACGGTGCACGCCCTGCTCGGCGCGAAGCATGCCAAACGCATTCTTGCCCGAGACCGTGAACGTGGCCCGGTCGATGCCGATGACCTCAGCCGTGGGCGCGTCGTTCACGGTGACGCTCCAGCCACGGCGCTCGCAATAGCGCAGGTACATGTGCAGCAGCATGCCACACCAGTCCTGGGCCTCGAGCCCGCCCTGGCCGGGAGTGACGGTCACGATGGCGTCGCCATGGTCAAACTCGCCGGTGAACCAGCTGGACACCTCGAGCTCCGAGAGCTCACCCTCGAGCTTGCGAGCGCCAGACTCCGCCTCGGCGAGAAGGTCCTCGTCACCCATCTCTTCGCCAAGCTCAAACGCGACCTTGGCATCCTCCAACCTGGCGTGGGCCTTGTCGATGTCGGAGACGTCTTGCTTGGCGCGCGCCAGGCGCTCCATGGTCGAGCGGGCCGCCTCGGCGTCATCCCAAAAGCCGGGCTCGACGCTCTGGCGCTCAAGCTCGGCGACGAGCGCGCGACTCTCGTCGATATGCAGGTACCTCTCGACCTCGCTCAGGCGTGCGGCAAGCGCGTCGAGCGAGGTCTTCGTCACGTCTGCCATCTAGAGGTTTCTCCCGTGGCAGTTCTTGAACTTCTTGCCGCTGCCGCAGGGGCAGGGGTCGTTGCGGCCAACGCCCACGTACGGGTTGGGGTCTTCGGACTTGCGATACGTGTGGGGCTTCTCGTCAGAGGCCTTAGGCGCGGGGGCGTTCGGGTCACGGCGCTCGGCGCGCATGTGGCCCGGGCCAGAGGCCGGGCGCTTAGCCGCGTGCTTGCCGGCACGGAGGACGGAGCTTGCGCCCTGGTCGCCGTCGACGTCGGCGGGGCCAGAGTAGCGGGCACCGTTGAGCGGCGAGGACTGCTCGGCAGGAGCGGTGGCAAGCTTGATGCGCAGCATCGTGCGAAGGAAGTCTTCGTACATGGTGCTGACCAGCTGCTGGAACGCCGCATAGGCCTCCTGCTTGTACTCAACCAGCGGGTCGCGCTGGCCAAAGCCGCGCAGGCCAATGCCCGTCTTGAGGTAGTCCATCTCCTGGAGGTAGGTCATCCAGCGGGTGTCGATGACGCGCAGCATGACCTGGGCGGCCAGGCGCTGCATGATGTCCTCGCCAAACTCCTCGGTCTTCTTCTTGTACAGGTTCTCAACATAGGCGTCCATAGCCTCGACAACCTCGGCGGTGTCGGCGTCCTTGGAGAACTTCGGCATCTCGTCAATGCCCGTGAGGTCGGCAACCCAGGAACGCAGGCCGTCGAGATCCCACTCCTCCACCGGGGCACCCTCGGTGCAGAAGTTGCGCACCTCGGTGTCGACGGTGCCCTCGGTGACCTCCGCCACGTGGGCGGTAAGGTCCTTGCCGTCCAGAATCTTGTTGCGCTCTTCGTAGATGACCTGGCGCTGCTGGTTCATGACGTCGTCGTAGTCGAGGACGTTCTTACGCATCGCGTAGTTGATCTCCTCGACCTTGCGCTGAGCGCCCTCGATGGCGCGGTTGACCATCTTGGCCTTGAGCGGCATGTCAGGCGGCATGTCGACCTTCGCCATGAGGGCAGAGATCTTGTCCATGCGGTCCGCGCCAAACAGGCGCATGAGGTCATCCTCGAGGGAGAGGTAGAACTGGGTCTCGCCCGGGTCTCCCTGACGGCCGGCACGGCCGCGCAGCTGGTTGTCGATACGACGGCTCTCGTGGCGCTCCGTGCCGATGACGGCGAGGCCACCAGCCGCCAGAACGCGCTTGCGCTCCTCGGCGCAGGTCTCCTTTGCCTTGGCCTTGGCATCGGCGACCTGCTCGGGAGTTGCTACGTCAATCGGCGTGCCCGCCTCGGCAAGCATGTCCTCGGCAAGCTCATCGGGGTTGCCACCGAGAAGGATGTCCGTACCACGGCCGGCCATGTTGGTGGCGATGGTCACGGCACCCTCGCGGCCAGCCTGGGCAACGATCTGCGCCTCGCGCTCATGGAACTTGGCGTTCAGCACCTCGTGCTTGATGCCACGCTCGTCCAGCATGCGCGAGAGCTTCTCGGAGCTCTCGATCGAGACCGTGCCAACAAGCACCGGCTGGCCTTCGGCGTGGCGCTGCTCGACATCGTCTGCAACGGCCTGGAACTTGTACTCGATGGTGCGGTAGATGCGGTCATCGTGGTCGATGCGCTGTACCTTCTTGTTGGGCGGAATCTCAACGACCGGCAGCTTGTAGATCTCGCGGAACTCGGAGTCCTCTGTCATGGCGGTACCCGTCATGCCGGAGAGCTTGTCGTAGAGGCGGAAGTAGTTCTGCAGCGTGATGGTTGCGAGCGTCTGGTTCTCCTCGCGAACAAGCACGCCCTCCTTGGCCTCCACGGCCTGGTGCAGGCCCTCAGACCAACGACGACCCTCCATGATGCGGCCAGTGAACTCGTCGACAATCTTGACCTCGCCGTCCATCACGACATAGTCCTTGTCGCGGTGAAACATGTACTGCGCCTTCAGCGCCTGCTGAAGGTGGTTGGCAAGCTGACCGGAGAGGTCGGCATAGACCTCCGTTCCCAGGCGCTCCTCAATCTTGCGAAGACCCTGGTCCGTGGCGGCAATCGTGTGCTTTGCCTCGTCCATGATGTAGTCGCCGTCGGGCTCGGGCACCGGGCCGCCCAGCGGGTCGCGCTCAGGCTCCTCAGCACGGGTGAGGCCGCGAACCGCGCGAGCGAACTCCTTGTAGGTATCGGCAGACTTCGTGCCGGCACCGGAGATGATGAGCGGCGTGCGAGCCTCGTCAATGAGAATCGAGTCGACCTCGTCCACGATGGCAAAGCGGTGGCCACGCTGCACGCGCATGTTGGCCCTCGTGACCATGTTGTCGCGCAGGTAGTCAAAGCCAAACTCAGAGTTGGTGCCGTAGGTCACGTCCGCGGCGTACGCGGGGCCCTTGTCCTGCAGGGGCATGCCGTTCTGCAGCAGGCCAACCTTCATGCCGAGGAACTCGTACAGCTTGCCCATCCATTCAGAGTCACGACGGGCCAGGTAATCGTTGACGGTGACGACGTGAACGCCCTCGCCCGTAAGGGCGTTGAGGTAGCCGGCGAGCGTCGACACGAGCGTCTTGCCCTCGCCGGTCTTCATCTCGGCGATCATGCCACGGTGCAGCGCAATGGCGCCGATGACCTGGACATCAAAGTGACGCATGCCAAGCACGCGATCCGAGGCCTCGCGAGCCGTAGCAAACGCCTCGGGAAGCAGGCTGTCCAGAGACTCGCCGTTGGCGTAGCGCTCCTTCATGAGTGCCGTCTGATTCGAGAGCTCCTCGTCAGACATCTCTGCGTACTTCGGTCCAAGGGAGTTGACCTTGTTGGCTATCGCCTTGAACTCCTTGAGCTCCTTGTCGGAGCCAATGGAGAGAATCTTGGAAAAAAGACCTGGCATGGGCGCACCTCAAAGACATCCAGGGGGCAGGTCGATCGTTAAAAAACCCGAGAGACCGGCACGATGGTGGCGGGAAAAGCTGTTTTACTTTACCTAAACCCGCCCCTCCGACCCAAGCGGACCATCGCCAATCAGCGAAGCGCCACAAAGTGAGCAAGCGATGGAAGGCGTGGGCGACGCCTAGGCCGCCTCCCCGGTGTCCCCCTCGTCTTTCTTGCGCCTTCGTTTTGTTGATGCCTTCTTGTCCCTGCGCCCCTCTTGTGCCCGACGCTCCTCCTCTGCCCTCCGAGCGCGCCCCAGGGCAGATAAGACGTCTTCTCGGCACGGATCCTCGACCCGCGCAGACTCCGCAAACCAGACCGCCTGCCTCGTGTCTCCCGTTCGCAACGCCGCCGCCGAGCCCTCCAGCATCGTTTCGACGTATTGTCTCCGCACCTCCTCGTGCCTGCGGCCAAAGAAGCCGCTCGCGTCCTCCGACACCCTTAGGGTTCCACCCCGATAGAGTTCTTCTGCGCGCATGCACAACGTCACGACCGCCGAGTCAGGCTTCCTGCCCCCTATGACATTTCTGACAACGTGCTCAAAGTCGTCGATGTCACAGCTGACGAACTCGGGGTTCAGCCAAAGCCTTCCCATCTCACCAATCACATAGCCTGCTTGGCCAACCTGTCCAAGGGTCGCGCGCAGCGAGCTGACGACCGTGTACATCCCCTCCCGCCAACGCCCGTAGTCAGAATTGGGCCAAAAGCACTCCGCGGCCTCGAACCTGGGGATAACGTGCCCCGGCGTCAGCGCGAGCATCGCAAGTAGCGTCCTGGAGTGCCTGCGCCGCCACGCCCGCTCGGGCACGACAACCCCATCAATCGTCAAGGAAAGTCCGCCCAGAACCCTGACTTCTAACTTAGGGAACTCCGGTTTTGCCGAACGACTCCCGAGCGGGCCCGCGCTGCCGGCCCCCATGCGTGCCGCGCCCTGTCCGACACGCCCGTCAGCCGGCCCTGGTGCCACCTCGGAGCCCCTCGAGTCAAAATGCCCAAGATAACCCGCATCGGCCTCACGGGGCTCTGCCGAAATCGAGGTCCTCCCCCGCCATAGCATCGGCAGCCCTCTCTGAATCGCTGAGCCACTAACGCGGTCAGCACCACACAGCGACGCCAGCACTGTTACGAGTCCCGCCCTCGGCGAAACCCTCTCGAGCGAGGAAAGGGCGGATTCTCTCTCACTGGCATCCCCGGCGGCCACCGCCCCATACAGCCGTACCAAGGCGGCGACATCAGCGCTCGCCTCGGCATTCTCAAGCCCGGCCCTTTCTGCGCCCTCACCCAGAGATCGCTCGACCACAAGCGTCACGACGCCCGCAAGCGCCGCGAGATCAGACATCCCCGCAATTCGGGCATGGTTTGTGCACTCGGCCGCATTGATGTGGGCCCTCCTGAACGCACCACGTCGAAGGTCGCCCAGGGCGGCGGCAAAATCACCAAGAGCGAGCATGGCTCCCTCGCCACGCTCAGCCCATCGCGCCATCGAGCGAGCCCCACCCCAAGCCGTCCCGCCACCAGAAAGGCACTCGGCCACTTCCACAAGCGTCGAGGTGTCCGCCATCCAGGAAGGCGGGGCACAAATCGCAAGCAGCTCCTTGGCCCTCAGGGTCGCGTCACGATCAGCGGCCCCCTCCGGGTCGGCTATGACCAATCGCGCCGCCTCGAAGTCCATCTGGAGTGTTGCAGCAAACACGGATGGCCTCATCGATTTCAGGCCCCTCAGCTCCCTGGCCATGGTCAGCTCCCTGAACGCTTCAAGCGAGGCGCCGGAGAGCGCATGAGACAACGCGCGCGCATGACAGGCCATCACGCGGGCAATGCGGTCACCTGAAGCCGCGGCCGCACTTGAGAGGGCCACAAGGTCAGCGGGCAAGTCACCCGGTCGCCCGACGGGGCCCGTACGAACCCGATGGCAAGCTCGGAGCAGCTCAAGCTGAAGCCCCGTCAGGCCTCGGAGGTCGGGCTCCGTCTCATCAGCCACCGCAATTTTGGGCTCATTGGGCCGACCCAAGGGCTTTCCGTAGCGAGACCAAGGCAGTCCTCCGCACAGGCACAGCGCATCTTGCGCCTGGCGACGCCCCGCTTCGCCGCCACGGTCTTCTTCGAGCACGTCTTTCAAGAGCGCCGTCATCCCGGCATCAATTAGCTCAACCGGATACCTAAGAGCCAACGACGCCGGCGAGCAAAGAGACTTGCACGCCGATGCTATTGCGCCCGCCCTGAACGCATCCCCGCGCGCCGCAAGAAGCTCGGTTGCTCGGCCAATCATCCAGGGCCATCTCCTACAAGAGGACACCATGGCCACGCCAATGACAGCAGGATTGCAAGGAATCACCCGAAAGCAGCCGTCCCTGCTCGAGACGCCAAGTAAGGGGACATCCCTCTCAAGGCTCCGAACCATGTCCCGAGAGACACGGATCCCAAGATCTGAGGCATCCGATAGGCTCCCCTGACCAAGAAGGAGCATGGCGCAGCGGAGCAAGGCCTCTTCGTCAATAAGCCACGGCCCCGAGCAATTGCCAACAAGCTCCGAGCAGACCTTATCCCACCGATCGCCTTCGAGATATCCAGTCGCATCCACCCTGGCGCCCCGAATAGAAGGCACAAGCGCAGGAATACCATGTGTCCAATCACGAACGCGGAACCTGGGAACACACGGAAAGTACTCACTCCAGGAATCAAACTCCGCATCCCCAATGACAAGGTCCTCGGCATACACCGCGTAGACACGAGGGAGACCATCAAGGAGGGCCTCAGCGCAAGGCTCCATAGAGAGAAGTACAAGAATGCCCGCACAGCGCAATGCCTCAAGAATTCCAGCAATACGCGGACCAAGACTGTCAGAAAGAGGGGTGACGTCCTCCACGAAGACAAAACAAGACCGAGGGGCAACCTCACCCGAGAGCAGCTCAGTCGCAAGAGACCTAAGCCTCCGATAGGAATTCTCGGCAGACCGCCGAGAAAAGCGAAAGACTCGAGCGTCAATTGACTGAGCTCGAACTTCAGATATGACCTGGTCGATAAGTCTCTGCTTGCCCATGCCTCGCTCAGAAACCAAAGCGACAACTTGGCCATCAAAAGCAGCGTCAAGCACATCTGCCACCAAGGCAGTTCTGGGAATAGAAGCCCCTGCCTTAGCGGCAGGAGATGATTGAGAACGCTTGCCCATATAAGTCCCTCCAACGGCGCGTACAAGGAACCATAAAGAGCCGAGGCGATCAAAACTCGAGGCACTCCGCGAACGGTTGATAACACGTTGTTGGACCAAAGAAATTGATAACACCTTGTTTGGAGATTCGCGGACGAAGCCGCAGGTAGAGGGCTTGGGGGGAATTGCACAATGAAATCAGGCCCATATTTTTAATAACAACATAACAACGGATAACAACAAGAGACCGCTCAGCCAACAGCCAAACAACCTAAGCAGAGCCACACAAGGGCTGGCTGCTGAGCCCAAAAGTTTGCTCTGATCCACGAATCCAAAGGATACGAAGGTTCAGCCAAGTTGCGAATTATCCGGACATGCAGCAAGGGAGCCCTCCCATATCCCAGCAACCCAACGCGGGAATCACGCCGAGAGGGCTTGAAAGCTCTAGCCAAGCAAGCATCAAAAAGAAGAAGTCGGCAAATCTCACGCCAGATGTACGCCAGCACCAGACGAAACAATGCGCTCAAACAAAGGCAAAGGCATCGGAGGGCCGCCCGCGAGTC
>NZ_CAAKON010000008.1 GCF_901212655.1 Olsenella uli
GGGCTTGGCGCCGGCCTCGCCCTCGGCCGCCCCGGCGTCCGACTCGGAGCCGGAGCCGTCGGCCTTGGCGCCGGACCCGCCCTCGGCGACACCGCCGCCCGCCCCGGAGCCGGAGCCGTCGGCCTTCGAGCCATCGGTCTCCGTCGAGGGGCCGCCGGCCTCGGGCTGGCCGGGCTTCTTGTTGCCCTCGGCGGGGCCGTCCGTCGCGGCCTTGTCGCCCTCGGCGGCCGCGCCGCCCGTGGCGCCCTCGGAAGGCGTCACGGAATCAGAGGCGGCCGCGTCAGACGAGGCGGCGTCCTCAACAACAGCCTTGGAATCATCCTGCTGAGCCCGGGCATACTCGGCAGCCTTAGCGCCAATGCCATCAAGGGCGGCCTCGGCAGAAGAGGTATCCGTGGTGGTGGGCTGAGCAGGCTGAGCCACCTGCTCGGCAAGCGCAGGAGTCGGCGCGCCCGCAAGGGCGATGCCAAGGCCGGCCGTTGCAACAAGAGCCGCAAGGGGACGCACGCCGTTCACGGCAGCACCCTTGAGCTCGGACTTCTCAGAGAATCGAGAGTTCATAAACCCTTCCCTCCGAACATCGCGCGCCAAACTTGAAGCGAATGGCATAGTCACACATGCTTCAGTATAGGCACGCGTGGATTAAAACCTTAAGTGGGTCTCGTGATTCATACATTTACCCTGAATATGCTGCTCAACAGCGAGCTCCCCCAAAGCCGGGGACTGGCTAATGCCGGGGTTCAGGTTCTAAACGCTATACTCAATGAGTTCTAGTATCGTCCACCGGAAAGTCGTTGCCTATGAGAGTGCTCGCCATCATCCCAGCCTTCAACGAGGAAGAGTGTCTCGCGAATACGGTTTCCTTGTTCAAGGCGGAGTGCCCGGACATCGACTACCTCGTCGTCAACGACGGATCGAGCGACCAGACGGCCGAGATTGTCGCAAGTCATCACCTGAACGGCGTCAACCTTCCCGTCAACACCGGCCTCACCTCGGCCTTTCGAACCGGTATGAAGTACGCCTACCGCCACGGCTATGACGCTGTCGTTCAGTTTGACGCAGACGGCCAGCATCTCCCCTCTTACATTCCCCTTATGGCGGATGCCCTGGAGACGCGGAGGGCAAGCATCGTCATCGCCTCGCGCTACCTCGACGGATCGGTCAAGCCGTCCGGGGCGCGCGGCGCGGGCTCTCGCCTCATCACGTGGCTCATCAAACTCACCACCGGCACCACCATCACCGACCCAACGAGCGGCATGCGCATGTACGACCGCGAGATGATCAGGCTCTTTGCCACGGGCTTTGACTGCGCCCCTGAGCCCGACATGGTTGCCCTCACCGCCCGCAAGTACGGCCCCGTCATCGAGATCCAGGCGAAGATGCAGGAGCGCCAAGGCGGCGAGAGCTATCTCAAGCTCGGCAACGTCATTCGCTACATGGGCCGCACGTGCCTGTCCATCATCATGCTGAGATTCCTGCGATAAGGAGCGTCCATGCCCATCTCACTTCGTGTTCTCCTTATTTCGGGCGCCCTCGTGGCCCTCATCGCGGTTGGTACGCGCGTCAAGAAGTCTAAGATCCTGATTGAGGACGCAACGTTTTGGGTTGTGGCCTCGTTCATTCTCGTGCTGCTGGCAATCTTCCCGGACTTCGTGATTAACCTGGCCTTTGGCCTTGGTTTCATGTCTCCCGCCAACTTCGTCTTCCTGGTCATCATCACGATGCTGCTTTGGAAGGTGTTCGCAAACTCCGGCGAGATCTCTCGCCTCAAGGCCAAGGTCAACGAGCTTGCCCAGGAGATTGCCCTTGAGCAGCTCGGGGACGACGAGGATAAGAGGTAGCCTTCCGCACCCAGCACGCACAAAGCGCCCGGCCACCTTCAAGGAGAGGTGGCCGGGCGCTTTAGCAATCAGCTACAGCTTGCCCATTAGGAAGAGAAGCCGCACCGCAAGCTCATCGGGAAGCCTCTGCCTCAAGCGAAGGGGCACGAACGCCTTGGCGAGTCGCCCGCCGTCGAGCATACGGTCCAGCAACCTGCGCTTCTCGGGGCTCAGCGCGTCCCCATATGCCTCCCTAAAGCGCGAGAGCTGGGCCGTGATCTTTGCCAGGTCGTTACCCTCGAGGAAAGCTATGACTCGATAGCGCAACAGCGACAGCTTGCCGGAGCCAGTGGGGCTCACGTTGGAGCCGGTGCGTCGATATTCGAGCGAGGAGAAGTCGTCATACACGATGTTGCCGAACGCCGAGGCGAGCAGGGCATTCCACCAGTCGTGACAGTAAATGCCCTTTGACCCGGTAGAGGCAATAAGGTCGGCAAGCGGGCGATTGATGACCGAGGTGTTGCCAGACGCCATGTTCTCATACAGCATCGTGGCAAAGTGCACGCCAACCTGATTGTGATGGGAGCGCTCCTGCGGCTTCATGTTTGCGTCGCAGAACGTGTACTCAGACCAATAGAGGGCTGGCACGGAGGCGTCGTAGGGCGCGAGCACCTTGAGGGCGCGGGAGAGCTTGTCTGCGTGCCAAACGTCATCCTGATCGCACAGTGCCACGTAGTCGACATCCTGCGGCACGGCAGCAATTGCCTCGCAGAAGGACCCAACCACTCCCAAATTCTTGCCCCTCAAGAGCGTGATGAGCCCGCGTTTCTCGTAAGCTTCCAGCACCTCAAGCGTATTGTCGCTCGAGCCATCGTCGCGAACATAGACAGACAAATTCGCATCGGATGCAACATCCTGGGCCAGAACGCTGTCCAGCTGCTCTTCCACGTGCGCCGCCCCGTTATACGTGGACATCACAACGGCGACGCTCCGCCTAGCCTGCGCTTTGCTCACAAAACTCTCCAGTCATAGCCCTGCCGCTCTTGGCGGCAGCGGGGGTCGGTGGGTTAGTATGGTTCCTAGCATACTCGCACGTTCGGAGGGTTTTGGCATGGCTCCCAGGCAAGAGGACATCAAGGTCAGCATCATCGTTCCCTGCTACAAGGTGGAGAAGTACCTCCCCAGATGCCTTGATTCCCTCGTGGGGCAAACGCTTGAGGGCGTCGAGGCCATCTGCATCAACGACGGTTCCCCAGACCACTGCATCGACATCCTCCGCGACTACGAGACGCGCTTTCCCGGCAAAATCGTTGTCATAGACAAGCCCAACGAGGGCGTCTGGAAGGGTCGCTGGGACGGCATCGCCAAGGCCAAGGGCGAGTACATCGGATTCCTAGACAGTGACGACTACGCCGAGCCCACGCTCGCAGAAGAGCTGTACCACGCGGCAAAGCGGGCCGACGCCGACGTCGCGGTGGGCGGCTTTGAGCGCATCGACCTCGAGAGCGGCAAGGTCCTCTCGCGCGAGCTCTGCAACCCGCACGAGGACTTCGTCATCGCCGACGAGCCCGGCAGACTCATCGAACTCAACACGGCACCCTGGAACAAGCTCTTCCGCGCGAGCGTCATGCGCAAGATGAAGGACCTGCCCGCGCCTCCCCCCGTCCTGGACGACATGCTCTTCCATGAGCTGTTCTATCTCGAGGCATGCGGCAAGGTAACCTTTGTCCCGAAGCCGTTCGTGAACTACATGGTGCGCAGCGGATCGATCATCAACACCATCAAGCCAGAGCAGGTCGAGGCAATCTACGGTGCTTTCCTGCATACCAAGGCCATCTATCAGGAAAAGCCCGCGTCACCGGAGCTCATGCAGGCTCTCGACGCCGCCGCCTTCCTCCACCTGGGCGTCTCCCTCACCTTCAGGCTCTCCAGCAACCCGAGCTGCAACCTTGGGGAGTCCATTGAGGCGTGCACGGCATTTCTGAACGAGCACTTCCCCACGTGGAAGAACTCGCCCTTTATCGACAGGAGCTACGCAAAGGCCCATGGCGGCGCCTTCACGAAGCTCCTGATAGCCCAACGGTTCTACAAGGCCCATCTCATGCGCCCGTTCCTGGCAACGTACCGCTTCGTGGTGGAGCGCTTGGGCGTAGACATCAAGTGGTAGCAGCTAGAAGACGGGCCTGCCCGTCTTCGACGCATAGATGAAGTAGTTCACATTGTATCCGTCGTTGTGCTCGTACGGCACAAGCCCGGAGTATGCCTGGTGCTTCTCGTGGCACCAGGCATACTCCTGGCAGGTATCGAACACAGGCGCAAGCTCGGGTGAGAGCTGCGTGACAAACCTGATACCGGAATACCAGTGCTGAAGCTCATCCAGCACCGTCGGGTCGAACTCATCGAGCGCGATCTCTATCGCACTGCCAATATACGAGCGGCCCGTGCTCAGGCGCGTAAGATCGGCAGCGATATGGTCTCCACCAGGACGAGCATTGAACTCGATGAGGTAGATACCATCGTTCCAGATCTTGACCTCGGTATGGCACGGTCCAGACTGAAGGCCAATTGCCCGCAGGGCCCGAGGAACGACATCCTCGATACGGGACCTCATCGCATCCGGTATGCGAGCCGGCTGGTCATGCCCAAGCTCGACGCAGTGCGGGGCGCCGGAGCTAATCTTCTCCGTAACCTGTACGACGCGGCTCTCCCCATGCCAGGAAAGCGTCTCGACGGAGTACTCGGAGCCCCCGACAAACTCCTCAACCAGATATGCGTGGGAGCGGCTCGGCTCACCTTCCGCATATGCGACGGCACGCCGAAGCTCGTCCTCGTTCCTGGCAACAGAGACACCGCGCTTGCCACCCTCCGAGGTGGGCTTCACCACGACCGGGTACGTGAAATCAAGCTGGTCGATATCCGCAAGGTTGGCGATGCGCCACCAGCGAGGCTGGCTCAGCCCCTCGACTCCCTCCACAAGCCGTCTGTTGCGAGACTTGTCAGTAATGCCGTTTGCAACCTCCACCGGATTACCTGGGAGGCCAAGGGCCTGGGCAACCTGGGCGCAGGGCGCAATCGTAAACTCGGAGGTAGCAACAACGCCACCCACACCAATCTCGCGACAAATGCAAGCAATCTCGTCAATATCCACCACGGACACGTCATGAAACACGTCGCATACGTCCGCCGCCATAGCTCCCTTGCGCCACGCGAACACATGCGACTCAACGCCCATCTTGCGAGCGCGCTCCGCATAGATGCAAGCCATCCTACCAGCGCCAATAATGGCGAGCTTCTTATTAGATATCATTGCCCCCGACCAAGATCAATGCCCGCCAAGTAGCCGGGCGCCTACAAATCGACCGCATTGCCCCGAAGCACACGCATCCCAAGGACCAGGTACCACTCTAAGGGAGCCACCAGGTACCGGGGCCATCCGGACTCTCCCAACAGCTCCTTGAGGCTACCCACAAGGGAAAAGGGTGCAACCTTGCCAACGCTCCACTTGAGCAGGAAGCGGTAATAGGTCTTCTTTGCCACCCTCACCACATCGGGCGTACCGTGCCTTTCCGCCCACTTGATGAGCGATGCGCCAAAGGCCACCTCGTTACGTGCATACGCCTCATCAAACTGAATCGTCGAGCACCAGTTGGTTTCGCCCGCCTTATTGAGGTGACGATACGCACTCCATTCGCTCTGGAAACAGCGCACCTTGCCAAGCGTCAGGAAGATAAAGGCATTGCGCCGGTCTCCGGCATATGCCTTGTACTCCTTCATCTCCTCGAACTCGCGATAGGCAGAGAGAAACTCTGGCCAGCGGCATACAAGCGTGCCATGGTGGCCCGGCATGCGCGAGTAGAAGAACTCCCGAGACGTGTACTCCTCGAAGGGACACTGGGGATACTTCTCGCCATTTGGCTTGCCGTCCTTCCCCACCACGACGCAGTTGGTATACGTAGCCGAGTAATCAGGATGCGCCTCGAGGAAGGAGACCTGCTCCTGGAGCTTGTGGTCATACGTCCAAAAGTCATCGCCCTCAAGCCCGGCAAAGTACTTGCCTTGAGCACGGGCATAGAGGTCCTGCCCATTGGGGACTGCCCCCATGTTGCGGGTGCGATACAAAAAGACGAAGTTCTCCGGAAGCTCGCCCTCGAGCCGCTCGAGCAGAGCCCTCGTACCATCTGGCGAGCAGTCCTCCCCAATCAGCACCTCGTAGCTGAACTCAGTCTCCTGGCTGGCGACACTTTTGAGGCACTGCTCAATGAAGCGCTCGTGGTTATAGACGGAGATGAGAATCGAGACAAGAGGCCTCTCGCCCTTTCCAAGGGCGCCCCCACGCCTTGGAAGCCGGCCCCTCTTGATAATGGTGTCGGCATCATCCCTCATTGGGTCGTTTTCCATCCCCGTCCCCTCGTTCTTCACCAACGCGAATCAAAAAACGCAGCTATTGTTTGTTGCAGAGCGACACTATCTCATCACAGATAACGTCTACCTCGTCATTTGTGAGATCGGCAAACATGGGCAGGCAGAGCACATGCGCGGCAACTCGCCTGGCAACCGGCGTGGCGGCACTGTCAAACTCGCCCGCATAGCACTCGTAGTCTGAGATGAGCGGGAAGAAGTACTTCCTCGAATAGATCTGGTGCTCACGCAGCTTGGCGAACACCTCGTCACGCGAGGTACCGCTCTCTTCCCAGAAGACCACGGGCATGTACGCATAGTTAGGCTTGATGCCGGCCTTGGGCCGGCACAGCTGAACGCCCTCGAGCGGTTCCAGGCGCTCCCAGTACCGCTCGGCAACCGCCTTGCGCCTTGCGATCTCCCCATCCAGGTGGCGAAGGTTGCACAGGCCCATAGCGGCGCAGAACTCGTTCATCTTGGCGTTGCCGCCTACGTACTCGACGCTCTCCAGACCGGTGATGCCAAAGTTCTTCCACTGGTTGAGCTTCTCCTTGAGCGCCTCGTCATGGAAGCAGACGGCACCGCCTTCGATGGTGTTGAACACCTTGGTGGCATGGAAGGAGAACATGGCGGCGTCTCCGAATGAGGCCGCGGAGACACCGCCCCTCTCAACGCCAAACGCATGGGCAGCGTCGTAGATGACCTTGACGCCATGGCGCTTGGCAATAGCCTCGAAGGCATCCACATCGCACAGGTTGCCATAGACATGCACGGGCACGATGGCGCAGGTATCCTCGTCGATGAGGCGCTCGACGCTCTCCGGGTCAAGCGTATAGTCATCGGGCTTGATGTCCGCAAAGACGGGCGTGAGACCCTTGCGCACGATGGCGTGCGTGGTAGAGGCAAAGCTGAACGGTGTCGTGATGACCTTCCCATGCAGGTCCATGGCCTCGAGGGCGCACTCGAGAGCCGAGTGGCCGTTCGTGAACAGGGCGATGTGGCCCTCGCTGGGAAGATGCAGGTAGGAGGCAAGAGCCTTCTCGAACTCCTGGTGCTTCTCGCCCATGTTCGTGAGCCAATGAGACTCCCAAAGCGGCGCAATCTCGGCCACGTACTCCTCCAGGGAGGGCATGGAGGAACGGGTAACGAGAATTCTGTCTTTGGCCATCAAAAGCTCCAACCACCTTTGGGCACAAGCCCCCTACATATGCCCTTTCATCCTAATCTCTTGCAGTGTATCCCACAGGTACGAAAACGCCTCCACCTTGAGAAGCACTGAAAGACCGAGATACACGGCGGCCATGACAACCGCTTGCAGGGCGATGGCTGCCAAAGGAGGAAGTGCCAACACCTGGACGGGCCACGCCGCAGCCGCCGAAACTGCAGACAGCAGGAAGGCCGGTGCGATGTCGCGCACCTGGGCGCCATAGGAGTACCCAATGACCCGCTTGTTGGGAAACGCGTTGATGAACGTGCAAATGAGGCCCGTAAGCATGTAGCCGGCCACGATGGCGTGAAGATTGCGCGTCAGCAGCGCGGCAAGGCCCAATATGACGAGGCCGACGATGTTCTTTATGACCTCTAGCTTAAGGAACAGGTCGCTTCTACCCACGCCGTTGAGCGTCTGCAGGTTCGTCGTATGAATGGGCAGGAGCGCATAGATGAAGCAGTACGCCCTCAGGAAGTCCACGCAAGGAAGCCACTTCTCGCCAAGCACCAGGACGACAATAGGGTCCGCCGCAACCGCAAAGAGCGTCATGGCTGGCACCACGAGATAGGTGCTCGTCTTGAGACCGCGCCGGGCAAGGCTCCGAACCCTCTCGGCATCTTCCTGCACGCGAGATACGGCAGACAGCATCACGGGCTGGATGGCCCCATCGAGCACGACGCCAAGCGCCTGAGGATACTTCTTTCCCTGGGAGACAAAACCGAGGTCTGCCTTGGTAAAGACCTTACCAATAATGAGGTCGCACAGGCTCTGGTAGCCCTGATCAAGCAAGCCGGAGGCCAGGAGCTTCCAACCAAACCCCAGGTGCTGCCGGGCAAGGCTCGCATCAAAGACCGCCGCGGGCTTCCACGAGACCTGGGCCGCGAGCACAATGCACTTCGTCACCTGCTGCACCAGCTGCTGGATGACGAGCGCCCAGATGCCGGCACCCATAAGGGCGGAAACGACACCGACGGCGCCAGAGACCACCATTGCGGCAAGCGTGGAGTTAAAGGTCTTATGAAACTCGAGGCCCCGGGCAACGATAGCCTCCTGCACGGCGTTGTAGGCATTCACAACAAGAACGAGACACAGGGCACGAAGCGGCCAGACAACGGCAGGCATGCCATAGAACCCCGCCACGAACGGAGCCGCCGCAAACACGGCTGCGTACAAAACGAGAGACATGCCCACGCTCATCCAGAAGACCGTGGAGTAGTCGCGCTCGCCTGCCTCCGCCGCCTGAATGATGGAGGTGTTGAGGCCCGACTGAACGATCACGTTGCCAATGTTCACGAAGACAAGCATGATCGCCAGCTCGCCAAACTCCTCCGGCGTGAGGAGGCGGGCGAGAACGATCTGAACGATGAGCGTGATGGCGGCAGCGCCGCCCTGCTCAAACAGCTTCCAGAACAGCGAGCTGATCGCCGATGACTTGAGGGAGCGCCCCGCCACTACTCGCCCACCGCCATGACGTACTCCTCGTACTTGCGGGCAATGTATTGAGGCTCATACGCACCAAGCTCATCAATCGGCTCGTCCTTGAAGGCACGGAGGTGGTTGCCCACGCAGTCGTACGCGGCAATGCAGGTGAACTCAAGGCCGCCAGAGAAGCGCGGGTTGCACTCCAGGAAGTGATAGCCGCCCTCAGCGTCCCGAATGAACTCGAAGTTCACGCAGCCCACGATGCCAAGCTCCTCGGCCAGTTTGCCGCACATACCAGAAAGCTCAGGGTCACGAAAGACGCGGACAGACGTGCCCGCGCCGTTGAGCGTGCGGAGGAGCTCCTCGCGAGGAACGGCAACCACACGCGGGCCCTTCGGCGACCGCACAACGTCCACGGTAATCACGTTGCCCTCGACGAGGGGCTGCACGAGATAGCCTTCCTCCCCCTCAATCTCATCAAGCGCCGCGCGCCACTCCGCCTCCGTGCGGACACGATGAAGCCCCGAGCTGCTCCTGCCATCCAGGGGTTTGATCACAACGGGATGGCCGGGATACTCACTCCCAACCTCCCCGAGCGGGGCCGTGGGAATGCCGCGCACCCCAGAGTTTGACCCCTCAAGGAACCCAGTAGTGCGGGACTTGTCCCTGCAGATGTCAATCGTCTCCTTAGGCGAGACGCACACAACGGCATCCCCCGCCGGGCATGCTCCGCGGCGGGTATTAAAGAAATCGACCTCCACATCTGTAGATGGCATGATCCACCTCACGCCCTCGCGAGCACACACGTCATCGATAAACGCTGCGTAAGCCTCCTCATCGGTTGCGTAGGGGGCCCGATAGAACACATCGACGCTCTTGGAGTCCACAATCCACTCAGCCGGATAAATGTCACACCCAATCACACGGCATCCAAGCTCGTGAAGGCGCTTGATGGCGATGTCTGCGGAAAAGGATCCTATAGCCGTAATAAGAACGGTGTCCACGTTGTTCCAATCCCTCGCAAGGCAACCTCGGAGCGCCCTATATTGGGAGATTGGCGCCATGCACCGATTCGAGAGCGCACCCTGAAGGCGGTCATTTTGACCATAGTATGATAAGTCTCGTTTGTCATTTGCAGGGGTACGGAGGGAACCGCATGGTCAAGAACACCATGGAGCACATGCTCGCCGATGGCTTTGCGCGACGCATGGCCCAAGAGTATCTGGATCAGCTCACCTACGAGCTGTCCAGCGATTTGTTCAACCCGGAATACCGAGCCTGGGCCCACAGCCTTGGCTTCTTTGCCGAAAGCGCCTATGCCTACGGGCTCACCGAGGAGAATGCCAGCAAGTACCTCTCCGACTACGACTTCTACAAGCTCTGGCCGCTCAACGACTGGCAGCGCATCTGGATCAATGACAAGCTCACCCTTGGCTACATGCTTGCCGGCACGAAGCTGGAGCACTACCTGCCCGAGTATTACTACTACACCTCTGCAGACCGTCTCGTTCCGCTCTACTCGAGCGACCACAGAACCGGCCACGAGGCGCTGCTGGAATGCCTCAAGGCCAAGGGCATGTTTGCCTGCAAGCCCTGCAACGGCGCCCTTTCGGCAGGCTTCCACACACTCGCCCATGTGGATGGTTCATTCTCCATTGACCACGAGCCCACCGACGAGGCAGGGATCATCGAGTTTGTGGAGGGGCACCGAAACTACGTGTTCACCGAATTCCTGCACCCCAGCGCCGAGATGGCCGCGATTGACCCGCTCATCCACACGATGAGGGTCATCGTGACCAACCCGGACGGCGTGTCCCCCAAGCCCATCGCCACATATCTGCGCTTTGCGGTCGCAGACTCGGCGTCCAAGACGGGAGCAAACTACCAGTCTCCCACCTCGGCCGACATCTGCTCCTACAACGTCTACATCAACCCGGAGACCGGCGAGTACGGCAGGGGCAAGCTCGTGTACGCGAACAAGGTCGTCGACGCACCCTGTCACCCCGTCAGCGGCGTCAAGGCAGAGGGAACGGTCGCTTGCTGGCCCGATGTCCTCGCAATGATGCGAGACATCTCGCTGCAGCTGGGGCCTGTCGAGTATCTGGGCTTTGACGTGGGCATCACGCCCGACGGCCCCCGCATCATGGAGATCAACTCGCACTCGGGCTGCAAGTACATCCAGGTATTCGAGCCCATTTGGGAGAACCCCGTGGCGGCCCCATACTTCCGCGCCAAGCTTGATGCAATTGACGCGCTAACGGAAGAACAAAGGACGCGTCGCAACCGGATCGTTCACTAAGGTTCGCAAGCCAGGAACAAAAACAGGGGGCCGGCTGCCAGCGAATGGCAACCGGCCCCCTGTTTCTACGCAAAGAACCCGCGCACCGCCTCAACCACCGTCTCGCGGTCCTCGGGCGTGAGCCCGTAGTACATGGGCAGACGCACGAGCCGGTCGCTCTCGCGCGTGGTGTAGACGTCCTCGCCATTGAAGCGGCCGAACATCTCCCCCGCCGGCGAGCTGTGCAGCGGGATGTAGTGGAACACCGCCTGCACGCCACGCTCCTTGAGGTGCGCGATCAGCGCCGTGCGCTCCGCAAGGTCAGCCGTCTTGAGGTAGAACATGTGCGCGTTGTGCGTGCAGCCCTCCGGAATGGTGGGCAGCTCGATCTTTCCCGCGTCCGCCAAGGGCTTCAGGGCCTCGTAGTAGAAGTCCCAGCTGGCCAGACGGTCCTCATTAATCTTGTCGGCGCACTCGAGCTGCGCCCAGAGGTAGGCCGCATTGAGGTCGCTCTGCAGGTACGAGCTGCCGCAGTCCACCCACGTGTACTTGTCCACCTGGCCGAGCTTGAACTGGCGGCGGTTCGTGCCCTTCTCGCGGATAATCTCCGCGCGGTCGATATAGGCCGGGTCGTTGATGACGATGGCGCCGCCCTCACCCATCGAGTAGTTCTTGGTCTCGTGGAACGAGTAGCAGCCAAAGGTGCCGATGGTGCCCAGCGCGCGACCCTTGTAGGTGCTCATGACGGCCTGCGCGGCATCCTCCACCACGATGAGGTTGTGCTTGCGCGCAATGGCGATGATCGTGTCCATCTCACACGCCACACCGGCGTAGTGTACGGGAACGATGACACGCGTACGGTCCGTAATGGCTGCCTCGATCTTGGTCTCGTCCATGTTCATCGTGTCTGGGCGAATGTCGATGAAGACGAGCGTGGCGCCTACGGACTGGAAGGCCGTTGCCGTGGAGGAGAAGGTAAAGCTGGGCAGGATGACCTCGTCGCCCGGCTTGAGGTCGCAGAGCACGGCCGCCATCTCGAGGGCATCGGTGCCGCTCGTGGTGAGCAGCACCTTCTCGGCGTTGAAGCGCTCCTCCATCCAGGCGTGGCACTTGCGCGAGAAGGGGCCGTCTCCGCAGATCTTGCGGTTGACCTCGGCCGCCTCGCGCACGTAGTCCATCTCGGTGCCCACGTAGGGAGCCACATTAAAATCAATTCTTGCCATCAACCGCTCCATTCAGCGTCAATCAAATCTGCACCGCGCCCTGTTATCCAGCAATCATAAACTTCCACATGTTTATGCTGCCATCTTCCGAAGGGAACTTCATGATGCGCGCGCAGGTTACGTTTGAATCGTAATGCTCCTGCAAGAACGTTAGCACCCTTTGCGAGGTGCCCTCGTCCGATATGAGAAACGTATTGTCATTGGAAATAAGTGCTTGGTAGGGATTTGAGGCTCCAACCAACTCGCACTGGGCCTTCCTAAACGGCGAGCCAGAGCCCCAGCCGCCAAGCGGCATGACCCTAGGCGCCAGCTCCTTGGTGGGGAAATACCGGAAGCCATACTCAAGCTCGTACCTCGTGTGGACCGTCGTCTCCATCACGAACGTTGCCTGGGGAAACGCCTCAAAGTACTGTGACAGGGAACCATCAGAGACATACGTGTCTTGGTGAAGGGTCGCCTTAAATGCGGCAGCATCCATGTAGGGAGCAATGCGCCTTGCCTGGAGCGCCGAGGTGGCAACCAGCACAAGCGAGGCACAGCAGGCCAGCCCAACGCCCCATGCCCGGCGGGCACGGGAGACATGCGACGCCTTCATGTGCGCGGCCGCCCCGTCGCCGTCGACTTCCAGAGCGCCCGAGCCCCCCTCGGCAAGGGCGCCCTCCGCGCTTAGCGCCACGCACATAGCAAGCGCGCAGGCCCAAGCCGGGTCCTCAACACGCGGCAGCAACCTGCCAAGCGCAAGGAAGTATGTGCACTCGGCACCCGCGATGGCAAGCTCGAGAGCGGCAATGCCATACGTGCCTCTGCGCTTGTATCGAGCGGCAACCAAGGCGAAAACGATGAGCGCAAAGAACTTCCACTTGCCTAGGGAACCCCTCGTATACTGCCAGGCAGCGCGAAGGATGTCCTTTGGCCCCTGAATAGGCGGCTCTTGCAGCGTTGTTACGGACTCAACCACGGACTTGTTCAACACGTCAACATCGGCGTTGCCCCACTGGAGCAGCATGTAATAGTCGTTCTCCGAGATGCCCATGGAAGAAAGCTCCGAGGCAACCTCGTCATATGGAGGCATGGGGAAATCGGAGAGGACAGAGCGAACCGAGTCATAGGAGCGCCACTGCTGCCAGCCGTCGCGCTGCCAAACCAGCCTGTCATATCCGGTGAGACCAAGACAGCAGACAACGGAGAGCACCGCGGGGAGAATAATCGCGAGGAGTCTCTTGCTGCGGAGTGTAACGCCCTCCTCCCGCACAACTCCCCAAAGCCTCCAGCAGTACGCGGCGGCAATAAACGGCGTGAGCATGAGCAGCATCTTCGAGCGCCACATGAGGCCGAGGCAGCACAGCACGATGGCAACAGCGCGAGCAAACCAGCCGACACCCTTGCGTCCAACCTGGGCAACCAACATCAAGCCGCCGATAGCTGCGCAAAAGCCCGCCACATACGTAAAGTTGCTCTCCGCAATGCAATACGGAAGGATGTAGAGCATCAAAAAAGAAAGGAATACGGCAGCAGAGGTCTTTCGGACATAAGAAACCGCGGAGTAGAGCGCTGCCGAGAGCGCCAACCACACCGAGGCATACTCGGCCACAAAGAACCAGCTGAATCTAGGGATTGCCATGTTAAGACCGTGGATAAGCTGGCTGAGCAGAGCGTTGATGTACAGGGACAAGCCCGTGCCAGGCAGACGGTTGCTGAGGTAGAAGGCAATGGACCAGTCATCATCCGTGTTGCCAATGTGGACGCACAGCATCAGAAAGCCACACACTGCCGCGGCAATCAAGCAGCTTCCCAGTGCCCGTACCCACTTTGGAATCTCAGCAGATCTATGCATTCCGTCACCCCACGCTCAAAAGTCATAGCTCATCACTTTGCTGAAGAAAATCCTAACTCAGCAAAGGGCCAGGAGGCCATCAGGCAGACGTCGTTGGGAAACAATCGGCCAAACAAAAAGACCCCTCGCCACTTTGACAAGGGGTCAAATAAACTCAGGCGCAATTAAGCAAAAAAACTCTTTGCCCACGCAACGCGCTGACTTATCCAGTTCTTCAGCTGCTGAACGTTTTGTTCAAACGTGGGGAGAGGATTTGTCGAGTTCGCAAATGAAGTAAGACCCCAGATCTTTTGATTCATTCGCTGAGAATCCCGAATATGGGAGGCAATCTCATCAATGGACTGAATACCCGCCACCTGGCTCTTACTGGCGAGGACTCCCTTCTCAACTTTTGGCAGAAGCTCATTAATGATAGAGCTATTAATCAGCCGGCCGATTTCTGAGCTTCCCGTATACCAGATGGGGCGGCCTGAATCGAACATCATCGAATTCGGGTCAGGAGTACTCGTGCCATCGTTTCTAATGCCAAAAGCGGCGTCAAAATCCCACGCGGGCCCGCAATAGAACTTGTGAGACAAGCTCTTGTCCGAGTTTGAAGGCAAATAGAAAAACGACGAACTAACACAGTAATCGCTGTTTTTCGTAAATTCGTTGATGGCAAACATTCTGGCAAACGATGACCCGCTCACATAGTCGGCAATCGACTTGCCTGTATACGAATTCAGGTTCGCATCGTTACAGGCGTCAACCGTCTCTTGCATAAGTTCGCTAACGTACTTCATTTGGTTGTAAGACAAGCTCTCGGGGTCCTTTACAACAAACGCGCCCTTCGAAGTCGTAAACCAGCACCGTTCCGCCCTGTAATATGCGATATCAAGCTCAAGCAAATAGCCGCCCGTACTATCTGCCGGACCCTTCAAACCCTTTACATACTGGAAAGTCTGCCCATACTTGTTGACGCCTTGTGCAACGGGTAGAGAGTCTATATCTACATCAGGATTCGCCTCTTCGATGGCATCCTCAAGCTTATAGATATCAACGCGGCCGCTGTTTATTTCCACCTTCTCACTCAGCAGATAGCTTCCACGATACTCCCCATCATAGTAAAGGTCGATAGGAGCGCACTCTGGCGTAGTCGTAATGCCCAGAGACTTAGCAAGCTGATACGCAATCGTATTGTGCATAAGGGTGGCATCATTTGCATTCGCAAGCAGCAGCCATGTCTTGGCCTTGTTGGCCTTATTCCCCGTCTCGAGTAAGTCAGTTTTTTTATCAAGCTTAATCTGATAGGGCTTCTTAGCGCTCGCAGACCACGTCGTGTTTCCGCGACCCTTTATCTGAGTCAAGTCACCGTTATAGACAACCGTCCCGTCAGGATCGACTAGCAGCATGACACCAGTAGCCTTCGCCGAATGATCGGGGCTGCCGTCAACATACAGGCGACCCTTATTGACGGGGTCTTCGCTCACGAGATACATCGCTCTGGCATTGGCAGACATCATAACGGCCAGCGTACGCACCTTAGCCATATCCGATGTCTTGAACAAGAGGGCGCGGACTCCGTCATGGGCGCTAACCGCAGTGATGTCAGCGGTATCGCCACTTGCATACGACGCAAACGTCTTCCCACCATCAAGCGAAATGAAAACACCCGTCGAACCGTCAAACGTCTCAAACTTTAGAGACACACCGCTCAGGCTGGCATGCGCAGGCAGGAAGAGATAAGGAGTATCGCCAACAAATGTGGCGGTAACAGTCCCGGTCCCCTTCTTGCTGCCCGTCTTCACGTCGCTCGCAAAGGAAAGAACGAGAGCGCCATCGTTGTCCGCATGGAAAGTCTTGCCGTCGACAACCTTGGTACCACGGAGCACATAGCCAACGGTCGGGAGACCAAGGTAGTTTTCCGCGCCTACCTGAAAGACACCGCTCTTGCAGGCATGCGTCTTCTCGTCAATGTAATAACGCTGGAGAAGCCCGCCGTCATACATGCCGGTAACGCACCAGCCGGCATTGGGAAGCTTGCCGTCGTTGTCGGCGACATACACCAGCCCGTCAGCTGCGGTGTACTTGCCGCGAACGACAAAGCCCTCCGGACGCGCATACGCATCATAGCCAGCAGCGGCTGCGTCTATCAGCTGGGATGTAACGACCTTATCCGAAGAAAGCCAATAACGCTGCAGCCCAAATCCAAAGGACGAGGTAACGATCCAGCCCGAACCCGAAATGGCGCCCTCGTTGTTGGAAAGTGACTTTCCAGTCGAATCGACGCCATTTCTCATCACATAGCCGACGCCTCCCAACCCATAGTATTGAGTTCCGTCCACCTCAAAGAAACTGCTCCTAGCAGCATGCGTCTCGCCGTCGATAAAATAGCGCTGAAGCGTTCCGCCGGTATACCTACCGGTCACAAGCCATCCTGAGCCGTCTGCATCCCGGCCCTCGGCAAGCCTGCCATCGTTGTCGGCAAGAAAAACGCGGCCCTTGCCGTTGTCCCAAACAGCGCGGAGAATGGTGCCATCGGCCCGGGCCCACGCCCACCAGCCGGCGCCTTCGGCCTTGGCAACAAGACGGTTCTTGGCCATAAGGCTGTCATCGGCGAACCAATAACGCTGCAGTCCATTGCCAAATGCGTCGGTCACAACCCATGTAGCCTTTGCAAGCTTGCCATCATTGTCAGCAGCTAGCCACTGATTCCCGACACCAAGCCCATAGCCGCGAAGCACATAGCCTTCGCCGCCGATTCCGTAATAATTGCTTCCGTCCTGGGTGAAGTAGCTGCTTTTTGCCGCGCCCTGCTCCACGTAATACCTCTGAAGAGCACCGCTGTCATACTTTCCGGTTACAACCCATCCGCTTTTGGCTTCAAGCTTGCCATCGTTATCGGCAAGGTACACTCGTCCTGCGCCGTTATCGTACTTGCCTCGCACAACATAGCCGTCGGAAGTCGTGAAATGGGCATAACCAGCATCAGAATAGCCAGCCTTCATGCCGTGCGAGTCGGAGTCCACGTAATAGCGCTGAAGGCCTTGTCCAACATTGGCAACATGCCACCCGGGATTCCAAAGCCGGCCGTCATTATCGGCGTAATATACCATCCCATCTTCGGCCTTATACAGGCCGCGGACAACATATCCCTCGCTTCTGGCATACACCCAGTTACCGTCAAGGGTGTCAATGAGGGACCCAATGACAAGGTTGCCATTCGAATCGAACCAATACCGCTGGAGACCCTGGTCCCTGCTCGCGTCAACCAGCCATCCAGTCCGCCACACGTAAGAGACTGATCCGTCTTTTTCAACCTTGTCAGCATATTTGTCTTTAGTGCTATTCCAGCCCTCGGCGCTCGGCGCATCAGAAGAGGTGTCCTTGGCGACATCGGTGGGCGCCGGGGTAGCCGCTACAGGCGTGCCGGCTCCCCACCCCTCTCCGTCTGTTTGATTCGCCGAAGTCGAGTCGTTCGTCTCTGGAGATATCTCTGGCGCGAGCGCGTCTGCAGCCTCGAGCCCGCCGGCCCCCGAAGCCGTTTCCTCCTCATCCGAGGAATCGGTGGCATTTCCGCCGGGTTCAACCCCTTCCTCCGCCTCGTAATCAGAACCGGAATTGGAGGATTGATCCGCCGAGGAGGCCTCGTCATTTACCGTCGTAGAAACGTCTTCGGCGGTGGAAACTAATTCGTTGTCTGCTGCTTGTCGCGAGTCTGATTCCACCTGACTGTCAACAGCTATCCCCTCATTGGCCCAAACGATAGTAGGCGACGCCGCAAGAGCAAGACCTAGTCCCGCGGCAATCACCACCCTTGAAGGCGCACTGGGAATCCATGCGGAGCAGTCTCGCATCACTTTGGTCATCTTCACAACCTTTCAGACAGAGGCTAATTAACTAAATGATGGTTAATAGTAAGGTCGCGCTCTCAATGTGAGCCTCACATTTCAGACGGTATTTGTCCGGCGTAATAATCATCGCCGCTCTTTCGCGAGACCTATCCGCACCCCATCATTCTCTGGCGCCGCGGCCCCCGCCCCTTCTTAGTAGTGCGTCAAACACATGCCTGGGCGTAAGCCCGCCGGCGACGCGTCCTAGGAGTACGAGCCGCTTCTAACTCAGCATGAATTGCCTCAATCTCGGCGTCTTTTGCAATCAAAGCGGCTTTCCCGCGTTCACACTCATCATTCGCTGAATTAGTTTGACGCTGCATCTCGGTGAAGAGACAGCGCCACATACGTTCTTCGTCCAGATCTTCTGGCTGAGGTTGCACCTCAGGCAAATAATCAAGCTCGGCAATAACGCTATCCCAGAATGACTCCCGGTCAAACGCGGCAATCTCTCGCGCTTGCGCAAGAGCTTCATTTGCAAGCCGTAGGCGCGCGCTCTTATCCCCAAGCACATGAGCAAGCTGCCGTCCTAGACCATCAGCATTCCCCGCACACGCGGTAAGCACGCCAGTACCTGGCCGACATAGAGCAAGACACGGTTTGTCATACATGACACACGGAAGCCCAGCTGCCTTAGCCTTCGCAAGGGCTAATGGCCAGCCTTCCAAATGCGAGGAGAGCAGAAATGCGTCAGCCCGCCGATACTCCCCTATAAGATCGCCCTCAGTTCTTGGGCCGCATATCTTTAAACTTGACTCAACGCCAGCGCTCCGCGCCTCATTCATCAGCGCTTCTCGCATCTGATTCGTGCAAGGCCCATACATCATCAGATGAGCCTCCGGCTCATATTTTAGGAGCTCTCGCAGGGCATAAATGGCGTCAAGAGGCCCTTCCTCATTCTCCACGCGCCCACACCAAGCCACCGTCTTTCCCGCGCTTGCGTGGGGGCCATCTGCGAGGCAAGCCAGCTCAAATGGCTTTTCATCCACGTGAACGCGCGGAACGAATCTTCGCCACCACGCAGCGTCCACGCCGCTCAAACACACCACGGAATCCGCAAGCCCACATCCTTGTGCATTGGAAAGCAGACTCGGCAATTTCCGCGTGTATGGGGTATAGAACGCCCCACTCGTATGGACAATGCAGCGTATGCCGAGACTTTTCGCCACCATGAGATCCCATGGCAGAGCCTCGGCAATCCATTGGCAGTGAATAAGCGTATCAACCATGTGCCGGCTAAGCGCCTCGTATAGCCTTTCAGCCCGAGAGCCATACCTACTGCCGATAGACCCAGAATAACCAGGAATCCGCTCTATCCTAATGTTGCCGGGTAGCTCTGGCGCGCCAGTCCCCTCATCAAGGACAAGAACGACGTTATAACCTCCAGACCTTAACGTGTCCGCAAGTCCTCGCATGGCGAGACCGGCATCACCATCGTCGAGAGCTTGGCAGCATATTGCAACGGTCCGTGTCGCTCCACGGCGGGATTGAAGGGAACGCGAACCAAGGGAAGCGTGAACAACGAGAGACGCGTCCTGCCAGTGGAGCTCCGCAAGGCCTCCTATTGCCTCCGCCGCAGGCCAGCTTCCAAGAAAGGCATCAAACGCGGCAGGCCTTTCCTTAGGCTTGACCGTATCGGGAAAACGATTGGCAGGGTCAAGGAGGAGTCTTCGACGCATAGACTCGTAGTCCAAACGATACTTTTCATACATGTCGCTTGCTGTTAGAAAAGCAAAAACTCCCTCGGCAGCAATAGACCCCTGACAGACAAGAGAGTAGCGGTCACAACCCACCAGCGCAGTCGAATGCGTACACCCGCTATCAATGTAGTAGCGATATGCCGGCAGATTAGTAGAACTAATTAGCTTGCCGGCATGCGCCGATAATACGAAATAGAAAAGAGCGTCTTCTCCGTGGAAAACGCTTGTATGGGGCAGAGACGACTCCGCCTTATCTACCAAGGTCTTACGAAAGAACTTGCCACATAGATTCCAGGGGATAGAGTCCTCGGCGGAACCAGGGCGATAGGTAGCATGGACCACCTCTTCATCTCTAAGCACGACATCTGGAACGGAAAATGCCGCGATAATCGCCTGGTCATTCGTCCCCGTAGGTCCATCTGCATCACGGCATGGCAAGATTGAAGTAGTCACAATATCCGCATCAGAATCCGCAGCAAGCCTCGACAAATCCTCGCAATACGTAGCCGGGAGCTCATCGTCCGCGTCCAGAAACGCAATAGAGCTACCGCGGGCCTTCCGGCATCCAACGCGACGGGACTCCAGGCATTGGAGATTTCTCTCATTGCGGAAAACCCTGACTCTGTCCGGGTGGGCATTCGCAACTTGTCGTGCAACCAAAGACGTATTGTCGTCACTACAATCATCCACAACAATAATCTCGAGCTGAGATAGCGTTTGTCCTAAACAACTATCCAGAGCGCGACCCAGAGTTTTCCCTGCATTAAAAGCAGGAATAACGACACTTACACGTGGCGTCTTTTCCACGAAACCCTCCTATACGAATTACATTGCCCTCTCGTCACTGGATGAGCGTCACATCAAATTGCACGGTCGCCTCGCGCAAAACAATGTGCTGTCGCTTCAAGTGAAAGACGCTGTCTTTCCCGTGCTTTACTCGAAACGTAAAGCCGGCCTGAAACTGGCTCTCATTTCCCGGCTCGTCCTTATAGAGGTGCATGCAATACCTAACCGGATGGTCATCCACCGCCCGCTTAAACTCTATCCGTTTTGACCGCAAGACTCCCACAGACTTCTTTGCCAGAGGTACCCAAATCAGGTCTTCCTGATGGTAGCCAGACCAAATGGCCAGCTTATAGCTTGCCTCGGCAGAGCCTTCGTTTTCGATAGTTACCTCAACGGAAAAAGATGATGCGCTTACGGGATTCTGCTGCACAAACGACTGATGGCGCACTAGGCGCTCCTGCTCACAAGCAAGAGACCGGCACGCGGCGTCAACGGTAAAAGCCTGTCCGGCATACGTACGCATCGGCACCTTAGCTTCGGCCTCTTTGTCTCCGGATACGAGCAGGCTTTTTACCGCCCGTACAAACGCGCTAGATTCAGCATCAATGCTACGGCCGCTCATTAGGGCAATCCCCCGTCTGCTAAGAGATTCCGCAAGCGCTCGATTATTCAGCAGCTGTAGCACGGCGCTTGAAATACCTTCTGGGGTCTGCTCTGCAAGCAGGATATCCCCCTCGGCATAGTCGTAGAGGTTGTTCTCCCTAAAAAGGTCTACAACCGGAAGCCCGGCCGCCATCATTTCGAAGGGAATCCTTGAAGGGTTTGAGGCGCTGAGAACAATGCCGCAGGCACACTTGTTATAAAGCTCGTTGCATTCCTCAATCGACAGAACCCCAAGATTGTTGACCTGGGGGTACAGGGGGAGCTCAAGTTGATCAGAGCCGTACAGATAAACCTTCAAAGACGGATCAGACTGAACGAGCACACGAATTGAGTTCAGGAGCAGGTTGGTCATGCGGCGAGGCTTCTCAGGCTGGCAGAGAGCGCAAATAGCATGCTCTCTAACAGCGCCCTCAATGGGATGATATACATCGCCATTGGCGCCAAAATCACAGTAGGCGATAGGTTTGCTCCCGAGCGCAGAGAGGCGCGCCGAAAGCCAACGGCCAATTGTTACTTCGGGTATTCCCCGCCGGTACGTCTGCTCTGCAGCAATTCGCAGATCGCCCATCGGCATGAACCACGGCTCAAAGTCCTGAACATAGTAAAGCTTGCAATCACACTCCACATCGCTGACAAAAGAAACGGTATCCCAGGAAGTGGCTATTACCACGTCATACGGCTTTGTTAGGTTGTCGGCAAAAAACAGACCCTCAGCCTTGAAGCCATACCACTCCATGAGATTCTCGCGCATGGACACCGGGTCGAAAACAATGTCCGGTGATGGCGCAACATATAGGTCGCAAGAAAACCCCGCTTTACGGAGCGCCTGAGCATTTTGAATAATGGACCTAAATCCCCCCGATCCCTTTGAGGGAAAGGGAACACACCAGGCCGCGCTTTGTCCGCTCATTTCTTAAGCACCCTTCTTCGTCTATGGTCCCGTTTTCATATACATTGGCAAACAATGGTTACAAACGATGGCCGTTCGATTATCGTAACTCAGCGGAAGGACAGGCCCATGCCCCGCCAGAACACGCTCAAGAACCTCTCGCGACAGGCGCGCCATGCAATTAGGCGTCTTTTTTTTAGACCGGAATCAAGCATAATCGACACGCGCGAGGAACCATCACAGCATGTCGATGTACTCTTCATCAACGGATGCGACCTCGAAACGCTGCGACGCTACCGAGTGTTGCATCAACGAGAGGAGCTTGAGACCTACGGCGTAACCACCGATGAAGTGCACTACACCGCCGTTACAGCTACCGACGCCAAACGCGCTCGCACCTTCATTATCTACCGCTGCCCCATCACCGATGGCGTCCGAGATTTCATAGACTCCGCTCACGGCCAGGGCAAGCGCGTGTTCTTCGACGTTGATGACCTCGTCATCGACACGTCGTACACAAATGAGCTATCCGTGGTGAAGGCCATGAGTGAAGATGAGAAGGCCGTCTTCGATGATGGGGTAATGCGCGCGGGAGCCACCCTCACGCTTTGTGACGCCGCTATAACCACTACCGAATGCCTTGCCGAAGAGTTGCGGCATGTCATTCCCAAAGTATTTGTAAACCGCAACGTCGCCTCAAAAGAGATGGTCGCCCTCTCCGAAGCCGCACTTTCCTCTTACGAGCCAACCAACGACGACACCGTCACCATTGGTTACTTCAGCGGAAGCATGACCCACAACGCCGATTTTCTCGAAGTGCTACCGGCTCTCGTGCGCGTATTCGAGACTCACCCAAACGTGCGCCTCAAGACCGTAGGTGAGCTGCGCCTTCCTGAGGAGCTGCGGCCCTTCGCTGGACGCATTGAAAGCTCTCCCTACGTCGCATGGCAGGAGCTCCCAAAACTGATTCGGTCCGTAGATATCAATATTGCGCCACTCGAGGGCACCCTGTTTAACGAGGCAAAGTCGGAAAACAAATGGACCGAGGCAGCGCTTGTAAACGTGCCTACTGTAGCCAGCAAACTCGGTGCTTTTAACCACTCCGTTAGAGATGGTGAAACGGGCTTTCTCTGCAAAACCACCGACGAATGGTTCCGCGCCGTTTCCTCTCTGGTGGTTGACCCGGAACTTCGGAGACGCATCGGCTCACAGGCCCACAATGACTGTCTGCTTAATCGCACAACGATAGGCTGCGGCTGGCGACTCGTCTCCATACTCTCAGAATCCGGCAACCACCCTCGCAGCATTGAGCGCCTTACTCCACGCGCACCGAAGGATCAGGTCGTACTCGTAAACGCCTTTCTAGCCTCGCGCGACCTGCCCGCACCCACCAGCACACTCGACCTTGAGCCCTGGGCTAAGGTTACGCTAGAGCAACGCCTTTCCAGCGCAAAACGCATTGTCAGCGATGGCAAGCGGTTGCTCGTTTCTGTGTATGAGCGCAACTGTGGCGACGCTCCAACATTCCGCTATTTCGGCTACAACGTCTCCCAACAGCTCGGATACTCCCAAGTCTGGGGCGGTGTTTACATTTTTGTGGACGAACTATCCCAGCCACAATGTCGCAACATCTTGAACCATGCCAACGCCATCACGCTCGTGCGCTGTCGCATCCGTCCAGAGCTTGTCACACTCGCCCGACATGCCAAGCAGGCTGATAAGCCCCTTGCCTACGTCATAGACGACAACGTCCTTGGTGCGTCCTGCGCACCCCATGTAATCAATCTCATGGCCAATGACCCCACGAGCCAGTTCGAACGCGACTTCTGGACGGGCACTGCGATACGCTTTGAGCTCGCTTCGCGACTTGCCGACTGCGTCTTCGTACCCAATCGCTTCTTCGCGGAATTACTCGAGGGGCGCTCGGGCATGCCATGCTTCGTAACTCATTCTTTCCTAAACGAGGAGCAACTCAGGCTCTCTGACGAGATCGCATCCATCCAAATAGCAACAGCGAGCGCACGCCCGTTCACTATTGGCTATTTCAGCGGCACTTCGAGCCATCAAGAAGACTTCGCGCTCGTTCGGCCTGCGCTCCTGAAGTTCCTCAAGAACCATAGAGAAACTCGGCTGCTTATCGGCGGAGAATTCAAGCTCGACGATGAGCTCTACGGCCTCTTAGAGACCGGAAAACTAAAGCTTGTACCTAAGGTTGACTACGCCACCCTTCAGTATCTCCAAGCATCGGTAGATGTGGTACTCGCCCCCCTCGTAGAAAACGATTTCTCGAACTGCAAGAGCGCGCTGAAGGTATATGAGGCGGGAGTAGTTTGCACACCCGCTTGTGCCTCCGCAACCGAGAGCTACCGTGAAGCCATCGAAGACAAGCGCACCGGCTTCCTTTGTTCCTCAGAGGAGGACTGGATCTCTGCACTCGAAACTCTCATGGCAAATCCCCAGCAGCTCCACGCCATGGGCTCCGCAGCTCGTGCTTACGCACTCGAGCACTTTTCCGGCTCTGTCATAACCGCCGAGCTCGAACATGCGCTCAACAAGCTCATGCAATCACCTCGAAGGCCAATTCCGTTAGAAGTCGAGCTGGCCGTTACCGACAATCATGACCTCGATTGGGACAATCCTTTTGAGGCAAGCCCCGCTTTCGCGGGTAACAAGTCCATCTAACCGCAGCATGCTTATATAACGAGATTTGCAATTACGCGATTATTGGACACAAAATGGGGCTCTGGACAATACCATCCAGAGCCTCACATGCATGTATCTATGGCCTATGAAGCATGGAATATCGCCGCGCTACGCTGTGGGGCTGACGCCACTAGGCATACAGCGCCAGCACATCATCGCGAATAGTATCCCAGCTAAGACATTGCGCCGTTGCAAGTCCTCCATCACGCAAGTGTTCGCGCAATCCCCCATCTGCGACAACGCACTCGATAAGCTCCGCTGCCTTATCGTCCTCATCGCGATTAAACAGCAGGCAGTTTTCCCCATCCTTGAGATAGGCAGCGTTGCCCTCATTGGCAAGAACAACGGCAGCGCCGCCCGTGGCTATCATCTCAAGGGGCGGATAGGAAAAGCTTTCCAGCACACTTGTTTTTAACAGCACATGACACTGCTGGTAAATAGCTCCAACCTCATCATGCGGCACGCTTTTCAAGAATTTGTCGACGCGATACCAGCTCTTCGGCTCACCGCGATATGAGAGATACCAAACCTCATACCTCTCGGGATCAAGCCTATTGATAATCGAAAAGCTCTCGTCGACATTCTTGTATTCGCTCGAGGAGTCCCCCTCCACAAGGATTCGAATCTTGCCCGACCAGTCGCGGTCAACGGGCTTAAAGAGGTTCAAATCAATGCCATTGGGCGCCAGACGAACCTCATCCTTGCAAAAGTCATCATGAAGCCACTGAGCGCACCAGGGCGAGATGGTGCAATACGTGAATTCGGGATTATAGCCATAAGTCTTGCTAGCCTCATGGCGCTCGAACTTGCCCGCTTCATAAAAGCCGGTTTCAAGATTCTGCACCAAGTAATAAACCTGCTTCACATTGAAATAGAATTTGCAAAACGGCACAGTAGTCCACATGGTGGCAATAAGCTTGTCATACGAGCTTCGAATGACCCCCTTATCCCGCGAGACCACCGGTATCCTCATGCCGTCGACATCCGCCCAGCGCCCGTCAACCTTAATTTTATCTCCAATGAGAGTGACGTCGAGCCCTGCGTCATGGAGCATCTTCGCATGCTTGAACGCTACAAGTACTCCTCCGCTTACATCAAGTCCAGGCAAAACGATGCCGATATTCTCATTCAGTTGACTGCGTATAAACTGAGCAAGCGGCATGCCGGTGCCAACGGTCACGTGATGAGCGCGGCACTCCTCATATGCCTGTGCCCCAATACGCCTGCGCAGATCAGAATCGCTCCTAAGCTTCACAAGCGCTTCGTACCACTCGTCGACAGAACTGCAGAGAATGCCGGTGACTCCATCCTCAATGCTGTCCCTCAGAGCGCCCACAGAACTTGCCACCGTGGGTACCTTGACCAGCGCAGCCTCAACCCATTTGTTTTCGGACTTCGCCCGGTTGAAAAGCGTGTCAACAAGAGGGGCCAGGTTTACATCCATAAGAGAAAGCATCTGCGGCAGCCGGCGCCACGGAGAAAACGGCAGACGCACAACGCGATCAGAGTAAGGCTTGAGCTCATTAGGCAAGTTGAGCTCACCCACCACATGCAAGCTCACATCCGGGTATTCGGCCATAAACCGCGCTATGACAGGAAGAATAAACTCGAAATCATCGTTATGCGTAATACTGCCACTGAAGTACCCGATGGAGAAGCCCTTGCGATTATCTCGCCGCTCGCAAGCGAGTTTCCAGCGATGAGTATCCTCGGCCTTGACCTGTTCCCGCTCAAGGCTCGGCAGAACATCGCGCTCGAACACGGCCCGCTCCGAAAGATGAAGCATCTCCTCAGAGGCCACGTTACGATTGACAAAGACCGGGTTCACATACTTACGAAGCTCCAGTGAAAGCTGCTCGGTTGTGGTAATCGCACCATCGCAAAGCGAGAGGGTTTTGCCCATTCGGCGCACACCGTCGTCATACTGCTCTCGTTCAGCCTCAGACATCGTTGCAAGATACGGAATCAGATCCGTATAGGCAGTGTCAATCACAAGGTCATCGATATCATAAAGAACAACCTTGTTGAGGGAGTGCGCTAGCTCAATGAACGCCCCAATGTGGTCAGCATATGGACAGCGAAAGATAACGAAGGCGCGCGCAAGACGCACGTGGTCCTCCGTAAGCTCCCAGGCGTTCACAATAAGCGTTGTAATACCTACCGCCTCAAGCTGCTCAGCCTGATGATTCACGCGATACCGGATAGGATGAGGAACACAGTAATCGCAGCCATTGATAAAAAGCACATCAGCGTTATCGCTCATGGCGTCTCGAGGCTGTCCCCTATGCATAAGCCTTCCGGCAAGCTCACCAGCATGGTGCCCGAGTCGCCTGGCGGCAGCGCCGGCACCCTCTTCGTGCAATACGTACCGAAAATTCTCTTTCAATTCATCAAAGCGGCCCATAGAGCTCCCGTCCCTCAATTCACGCTGGGAAAAGTCTAACAAATCGCCTAAGCCGTTCGACTATGCGCTCTTCTCACCCCAAGCGAGTCCGTAATACAAGCTCCACGGGTCGAAGTTGGGATTATGAGAGGGGTCGCCGTAGACAAACTCGGGATGCATGCTCAAGAAGCGCCCTACATCTCGAGCTACGCCCTCTCCCACCTCATCCCCAATGGCAGATACCGGCACGTTATACCGTGCCGTGGCGTAGGGCATGAAAACGTTGCTCCAGCCCCTCTCCCGTGCCATCACGCAGAAATCAGCAAGCTGATACTCCAGCGTCTCAAATTCCGATCCCGCCCCAAGCTCCCTTAGCTTTGCCAAGTCAACGAGGCAGCACCCCACGTTAAGTACAGAGGAATCATACGGCCGCTGTGCCCTGCCCACATAGCCGCCATCTTGTTCGGGAAGCAAGTGTAGAAGCCTGCCCAGAGCGCCGTTCGGGAGCACAATCATGCCCGCATAGTCCAAAAGCCCATCTTCCCGTACAACGCGCGGTGACACCGCAAACACCTCTTGGCGGCATGCATTGGCAACAAGTACTTCCAGATTTGCGAGGTCAAGATCGTGCTCAGCCGTTGTCACAAGTAAGAGTGAAGCCCCGCTTTGACATCCCTCCGCAAAGGAAGGCTCAGCTGTGAAGCCAGCTTCAACAGAATGACGAACCCCATAGGCACGGACAGCGTCTCTGGTCTTGGGCGAACAACCTCCCGCACACGCCACCAATATGCTCGGTGCCGGAACTGGAGTTGAGAACTCAGCCTTATAAGTAAAGTATGCCGCACCTCGCTCTACCGTTGCCTCCGAGCCCACACGGCGCAAATGCCCCTCAATAGCGCGAGCACCCGCGTCCTGCGCATAGCTCTTTGAGCCAGGATCGCCCGCCGTCGACCCGGAGTGGATGCGCCAGTGATAAAGAACCTCCGGAACGCGAACTACAGCTCCGCCAAGCTCCGCAATCTTGAAAGTGAGATCGTAGTCTTGTGCCCCATTTACAGCATTGTCGGAAAGCTCCACGCGTCGCAAAAGAGCATGACGCACAGTTAGCCAGTGAATAACGTAGTTATTCGAGAGGAGCAAATCTATATTGAAAGCCGGTTTGAACAGCGGCAGGAACGGATTGTCGTCCTCATCGATGTTGTCTTCATCGCAATACAAAAGGTCGGGGGCAACCTCACACCCATTGATGGCCCGGACAAGCTCCGCAAGGGCATCTGGCTCCACCGTATCATCGTGGTCGAAGAAGCTCACAAACTCACCCGTGCAGGCGGCAATACCAATATTTGTATTACCTGATATCCCAAGATTCTTCTCCTGGTCAATTATACGAATACGAGCGTCATCGAAAGACGCAAACACACTACGCATTTCAGTGTCCTCGGGGCTCGCATTAACGACGATGAGCTCCCAGTTGGTATACGTCTGTGCCAACACGCTCTCGAGCATCTTCTGAAGCAATACTGCCGGCGTCTTATATGCCGGCGTCACAATACTCATGAGAGGCCCACTCACGGGAACCTCATGAAGGGCCCGACGAGAACGAGCACGAGCGTCAAGCCATTCTGCATACCGCCTGTCCACACTAGCATTTGCAATTCGGGCACCATACGCACTCAAATAACCCGACATGCCGGCCCTGTCTACGATACGGACCAACATCCCAGCGTGTACAACAAATCGATCAACAAAGGCCGGTATCACAAATTCGAACTCAGAGACAGTCCAGCTACGTCCTCCGAGTTCGTAAGAATGCAAGGCAAGAGGCTCTCCCGCGCAACCTTTTAACTTGCGCGGAATTCTGCCGCCCCCCGAAAAGCCAAGCATGTTAGGACGTGCCGACACCCCCTTGCAAGAGCACGAAAGCACAATCCAAAGAAACGAGGAGAAGCCGTCGCCGAATACCCCCTCTGCGCTTCGAAGGCAGCCCACCACCCTAAGAGCTTTGCCACGAGCGACCTCCCCTTCAGACAGAGGGTGCTCATAAAAGTACTCCGAAATGCTAGGAATAGCCGAAAGACTATTTCGATCCATCATATTGTTTGACGAATTAACGGCGGCAACCCCCACTTACAACCCCCGCTCAGCTCGCCACTCGATAAACGTAGGGTGCACCTGATCTTTATCAGAAAGAATAAGCTTGGACGGGTCAAGCGCCTCATCGCCAGAAAGCGCAGGCCACTCAATACCGATAGTTTGGTCATTCCACATAAGCCCGCCCTCGTCATTCGGGTGGTAAACGTCGTCGCACTTATATGCAAATACTGCCGTCTCGCTCAAGCAGAGGAAGCCATGAGCAAAGCCACGGGGGATAAAGAACTGTCGATGATTCTCTGCGGAGAGAATTACACCCTCCCACTTGCCAAAGGTATCGCTGCCCGGTCGAAGGTCAACGCACACATCGAACACCTCGCCCTCGACAACGCGGACAAGCTTCGACTGCGGATGTTCAATCTGAAAATGGAGGCCACGAAGAACTCCACGAGACGAGGAGGACTGATTGTCCTGGACAAAGTCCGCATCAATGCCTCCTGCGACAAAGTCGGGGCGCTTGTAAGTCTCCATGAAATAGCCGCGAGAATCACCAAAACACTTCGTTTCGATAACTTTAACTCCATCAATAGAAGTATTAATAAATGTAAAGTTACCAGACCTTACTTCATTCATTTCAGACCTCCGCGAGTTTTACAAAACGGACGATGTTATCCTGCACCATTCTATATAGAAAGTCGGGCATTTGAGGTGCTCAGCTTCTATATAAATAAATCGACAAATAACAATGATTGAAGAGGTTAAGAGGAGGCCACTATTGAAATAATGCCGAGCAGGCACAATAGATCGAGGTAAACGATGGCCAGCAAGCTCCAAAAACCTGTATTTCCATTTATCTGAACAAGCTTGCCCTTGATAGAGACGAGCAAAAGCGGCAGAAGTGGCACAAAATATCTACCCTGAACACCCTGAATTACGGTTTCATACGTAAACGTCCAGGCCATAGCAAATGTGAAAACAATAGCCACCACCGTCAACGCACTAATCGTCAACAAGAAAGCACGCTGTGATTTTGACAATACTATAGAATCACCAGAATCGCATACAGAAGTGCTGCCCAATACGAGATACAGCAATGAAACAAAAAAACCAGGAGAAGCTATATTTGCCTGAAAGTTGCCAAGAGACCCACCGACAAGGGTATTTAGATAGAAGTCGCCTTGCACTCTAAATGTCCGAACCAGGAGGCCCAACGTCGAAATAGGGGCAGAGAGTAGATCTCCTAGAGAGTAATAATGAGCATCAATCACACCGTCCTTTTTTACCGAGGACGCCGCCTGGGCCATTCCTGACATTGCAAGCAAAGAAGGAACCCTTAACAGGAATGTGCCGCATAGCGATAAAGTCAATATGATGAGCTTTATCTTTATTGAAGAAGCCTTATTGGAAAATCTAGAAGACGGAATCAGCAACACTCCGAGCAGAAGAATAGAATATATAGCCTTACAAGGAGCGAGCAAAACGGCAGTGATTGCCAAATCAATCACTTCTCGCCTACTAATAGGCCCAACTGTTAATAGAGCCCGAAGTAAAACGGCCGAAAAGACCATGCTAAAGCCGATTACTGCTGAGTCATACGAATATGAGCTTACAACATGCAAGGTCATCGGAAGCAACGAGATGATACGAAATGCATTTTTTCCTATTGGTGTTATTCTCACCGATAGAAAAGCAAGAACAACAAAAAGGGAGTAATTTGCCAGTCGTCCAAGGTAAAACAATACCGAAGGACCAAGGTTGAGCAATCTTGCCACCGTTATTGCGAGCGCAGCAGGCAGCCTCATTTGGGGGACATTTGTAGCAATGCTGTATGTATCCGAAACCGGAATAACACTTTGCCCATCTTCATTATTAAAAAAGGAAAAAGTGGCTATCAGATACCCATATTGTCCTCTATTAACCCCATGAGAGGGCATCATTGCTTGATAATACTCGTAATCAGAATTCCTCATTACGATTTCTGAATCCGTCGCTTCTTCGCCAAGGAGAAAGTCTGAATACTTATATGCAGACATATAGTGATAGTGCTCGTCAGGAACTGTATTTGGAGTAAATGTGAAACAAAAAATCAATCCTAAAAAGATCAATATACATAAGTATATTATATTAATCTTTTCATTATTTTTATCGTATATAATATGTATGGAAGTTACGATAGTAGTGGCGATAATCACGATGGCAGTGGCAAGCAGCGCGTACTTTGTGCCTGTTTCTCCAAAAAGAAAGATGCCAATCACAACTGTGATGACATTCAATACCACGAGAATTCTTATTATTTTTTGATTATTGCTTGAGGTACTGCCTATGCCCTCAATTTCTACTTTTCCTTCTCTCATTTAATCCCCTATTTCATCGAAATGACTCTATTGAATGTCTATTTGGTCTTATTGCTCTTCTCACTTTTCGAATAAATCTTGTTTATTAATCCCGCAATCGGCATGGGCCACAGACTCGACAGCACTTCAAGGTCTTCTTTCTTCCGAATACTCTCAGCAAGATTCTTGGTTGTGGTCGACCCGGCATAAATCCGATGACCCATAAGAGCCTCGGGGACATAAGCAAACCTTCCCGGCACCAATGCGAGCCTGACCCAAGTACTGTAGTCCGAGCTGTTCTTATAGCCCGTATCAAAGACGGATGGGCCCACAACGCCCTTGTTAAAGGTAACCGACGGGCAACAAATAGGATCACCGAAGGACAGAAGCAGGCGCTTGCCGAGCTTGGAACCTGCAAATGCCCCCATCTTCATCGGCGCATTCATGGCTCTCTTTATCTTGAGAAGCCTGTTGTTCTCAACGCGCTTGCCATTTCTTAACTCGTAGTACCCCGTATACACAATCTGGAGCTCTTTTTTTCTGCAACCATTCGCGGCCTTTAGCACCTTTTCGGCAAACTCGGGCTCATAGATATCGTCCTGGTGCGCAATTGTCACAAGCTTGGTGTTAGCCTGGTTGTAACCAAAGTTCCAGTCCTCCCCCAGGCCCGTCTTTCCCGTATTCACTACCATCCACACGCCATGGCGAGCGCAAATATCACGCAGATAATCATTTGGTGTTGAGGTGGAGACCAGGATATTCGTTCTTACTGTCTGCCTCTCAAGCGACTTTAGGGCCTCCTCAATGAAGGGGCTCTCCTTGTAGCCGCACAGGACAAAGGTGTGGTCTGCTGGTGTGAACAAACTAGCTCCAATAGTTTTGTCATCCTACTTTGTCTATTTCTTCATTGTAGCTTCTGGTTATTGCCAACCTCAAAATGAGCGTTTGCGGCATAGTTGATTTAGGAAGTTACCTTTATAACAACCCGGGGATGGTCATTGCATGCAAAACCCCTTGCGAACGGACACCTATCTCGGCCGAACGATTAAGACCGAAGAACTACCCGTTAAGACGAACATTTTGTTCAACACTATCGGAAGCCTCACCTACCAAGGCTGCCTATGGCTCATGACAGTATTGGTTGTTGCCCTTTCCGGAAACTACTCCAATGCGGGAACACTCGCCTATGCGATGGCTCTCGGCAATATCTTCTTCACCATAGCCATCTATGCCATGCGCACCTACCAGGTATCCGACGTAGAGGGAAGATACTCCCAGAGCAACTATCTTGCCTTTAGAATCATCACGATTCTCCTCGCGCTTGTCCTGTGCTCCATCTATGCCTTGGCCACAGGCATTCCCAAAGACGTCATTGTTCCCACGCTCCTGTTTCTCCTCTTCAAGGCAGACGAGGAACTTGCCGCGGTTTGCTACGGATCAGAGCAGCGCTTCAATCGGATGGATTACGCCGGCATCTCGCAGTTCTTGAGGGGTATTGCCGCCCTGCTTTTCTTTGGCCTCATTCTCCGAGCCACGGCCTCACTATCCCTCGCCATTCTTGGCATGTTCATGTCCTGTCTCGCGGTGACACTTCTCTATGACATTCCGCATATGTCTGCTTTCGGCTCAATAAAGCCCGCGATCAATAAGAGCATCACGGTCAGCCTGCTCAGGCAGTGCTTCCCCGCCGTTCTCGCAACCCTGTTGCTTACGTCTGTGGTGTCGATAACGAGACAGTATTTCGGGACCCTTTACGGAACGGAGGATCTTGGTAAGTACGCCTCGGTTGCAACCCCGGCGGTCATCATCCAGGCAATGGCCAGCTTCCTCTACAGTCCTCTTATTGAGCCGCTCTCGCGAACACTTTCCGTAGAGGGCAAAGGCGCGTTTGCCAAACACCTCGTTAAAGTGTCTCTCGGATTGTTCGCTTTTCTCGGCATTCTCATGCTGATCCTCGGGGCATTCGGCAATTGGTTCCTGACGCTTATCTATGGTCCCTCCATCGCCCCCTTTACATACCTGCTTACCCTGGTTCTAGTAATAACCATGCAGGCGGCATTCATGATGTTCCTTAGCGACGTTCTCATCATCTTGCGTTCGTTTAAAACAGTACTTGTCGCCAATCTCTCAAGCTTCCTTGTCACACTCGCGGCCATGCAAGTAGTCATACCTCGCTACGGAATGGACGGCATCAACTACGTCCTCATAGCCTCCTATTCTGCCGGCCTCCTCGTTGCCCTCATTGGCATAATCCGAGAGACTAGGAGTCACTAGAGTGCCGGAGTTTGGGGAAGACCATCTCATGCAAAAGAATGAAACGCTCGTATCAGTCCTGCTACCTGTCTACAACGCTGAGAGGTATTTGCCGCGTTGTCTTGATAGCATCCTTACCCAAACTCATAAGGCGATTGAAATAGTCGCCATTGACGATGGCTCAAAAGACGAATCGGGGGCTATTCTCGACGCATACTCAAACAGTAATCCGGGGACCTTCATCGTTGAGCACCGCGAGAATGGCGGCGTTGCATCGGCGCGTAATCGAGCCATAGAGCTCGCTCGTGGTGAGTATCTAACGTTTATCGATAACGATGACTACTTTGACCAAGACTATATAAGCAGCCTCCTAAACATCGCCCTCGAAAACAAAGCGGATGTTGTTTGCGGAGGCTTCAAGCGCCCCGATTCAGAAGGTAGAATCGTTTCCTCGGCAATGCCAACACCCGACACTACATGGGGTCCCTACGTTGTAGAAGCGGCATGGGCGAAGCTATACCGAACCGAATACGTAAGAAAGGCCCATCTATCATTCTTGCCAGTTAATATCGGTGAGGACCTCTATTTCACGCTGCCCGCAGTTGTTTCCACAGACAGGGTTGTCGTTCTTCCCTACTGTGGTTACAACTGGTTCATGAACGATGAGAGCGTTTCCAATACATCACAGAGGTCGTCAAGGGGACTCGAATTTGGTCAAGTTCTCGACGGTCTCTTTGGGCGAATTAGAGAACTTGAAAAGGAGCCCACTGCTATCCTTGAGTTTTATTTCGTCAGATATGTCGCCTGGTTCCTCCTCTTCACCTGCAGGGGAGACAACGTCAAAGAATGTGTCGAAACTACCGCCGATACACAAAATGGCTCGACGGGCACTTCCGGGGCTGGCGCAAGAACGAGCTCTCAGCGCCTTCCCGTCCAACCGGAGAGACACCGTTTAACCGCATAGCGGTTTGGCTCTTCGCCAAACACCCCACGCTCTTCAGGGCTTGCCTCAAGAGCTACAGGGCACTTGGAGCTTCAAAATAATTCACAGGGGGCGCCGAGCTTGGTTCTCGGCGCCCTTCTCATTCTCTTTCTCCATCAAAGCAATCTTCTGCGTCAGGTTCTTAATGGAGAGTGCCTGCTTGCTCACGATGCTCGTGAGGACGAGGCAAATCACCAGCAAGAAGAGGAACCCTACAAAGAAGATGAAGTTTGATGCCGTGGCAAACCCAAACGCCGCCGCAACGCCAAACAGAGGCCAGGGGAACACGGCACAGAGCAGAATTACCGCCGCCAGAGCCAGCCACATGAGCGAGTAGTTCAGCAACAACCTATCGTGCTTCACGAGATGGAACACATAGGCAAGGAGCAGCACGCACGCGGCTATTACCACGATTCGAAGAACGAGAGTCACCGGAGTCTCCTAACGCGTATGACGGGTCATGCATGCCACGGAAATAGCCAGCGTGACCTTAATCATGTAGTAGACGCTCTTGAAGCCACCAATGGAAGAGACGCCACCTTGACGCTCGCGCATCTCGACGGACACCTCACGCACGTCCATGCCAAGCCTCAGAGCATGCGCAATCGAATCAGGCTCCGGATAGTCGATGGGATAGCTCTGGGCAAAGAGGTTGGTGGCACGCCTACCACAGGCCCTAAAGCCCGACGTAGGATCAGTAATGCGCTTACCCGTGAGCAGCTTGATCCAGAACGAGAGCCAGGTAATGCCCACACGCCTCATGAAAGTAGATTGGAATCCCTCGGTCTGCTCAAGGAAGCGTGAGCCAATAACGAGGTCTGCGCCGTTTTGAATCTCTGCAACGAGCTTTCCAAGATACGCAGGGTCGTGCTGCCCGTCGCCGTCCAGCTGGATGTCGACGTCGTAGTCCATGTCGCGCGCATACAAGTGGCCCGTCTGAACGGCACCGCCAATGCCAAGGTTCTGCGGAAGGTCGATGACGTTGATGTCATTTGCCCTACAGACCGAAAGGGTGTTGTCCTTGGACCCGTCGTTGACGACCACATAGTCATAGCCGGCGTCGACAACACCTTGAACAGTGTCGACGATATTCTCGGCCTCGTTGTAGGCCGGGATGATGATGAGGACGCGAGGCTTACTCGAGACCATGGATACCTCTCATACGGGTCCAAATGCCCGGTTAGTGTATCACCAACCACCTTTGCGCAAATAAGGGCCACAAGGCCAGGCAACCAGGCGCCCACCCCAAGATGCGCGTGCCGGCGAAAGGCGGGGCCAACAGGTCAAGAGAAGGCACGAGCCTGCGACCCAAGAGGTTCATGGGATAGGCCGCAATGCCTTCCTCACCGCGGGCGGCATCGGCACAGCCCTAAACGCTCATGGAATAGACACCAATGCCAACGAGAATGAGCGCGAGCGCCGCAAGCTTCTTGCGGCCGAGCCTCTCCTTGAAGATGGTTACACCAAAGAACGTGACCCAGAGATAGCCCGTGGCATCAAGGATAGGGCCCATGGACAGGGGAATTCCCCTGTACGAGACAACGGAGAGGAGTGTTGAGCCCACGAACATCACGTAGGCAAAGATCACCAAGGGATTCAGGTACTCCCCCGCCACGCTCCCGTGCTTCCGCAGGGCAGACTTCTTCAGGAGTACCTGGGAGACGGCACTGATGAAGACGCCGAGCAGGTTGACGAGCGCATATGCGATAACGGAGAGGTCCATCAGCGCTCCCCTTCCCCGGACTCGGCCTTGTCATCCGCCAGCGAGAAGAGCACCACGCCCACAAGCACGATCGCGGCGCCGATGACCTTGCCAAGCGACACCGTCTCATGGAAGAGCAAGAAACCCCACACGAGGCCCCACACGATGGTCACGGCCTTGTTGGCATACGCCGCCGTGAGCGGCATGCGCTTGATAACCTGCTGCCAGCCAATCGCATAGATTCCCAGCACGGCAATCATGCCGCCGTAGCTCAGGATGAAGCCGATGCTCATGAACGGAAAGCCCGCTGCCAGCTTGCCGCAGATGCTGCAGAGCGAGTACAGGGCAAGCAGTGCGTGGAGCCCCAGAAGTGTCTTCACCTATGCCACCTCGATACAGCTCGAGACGGACTTGAGGGCCTCGTTGAGACTCGCCTCGTCATCCGTGGCCATGATGACCTGGCCAAAGCGGTCCGTGCCGTCGTGCACGGCATGTATCTTGTCGCCAACGGCCACGTCAAGGCCCACCGAGGCGTCAAAGCGCCTCTCGACCTCGGCGAGGCCCGCCCCGTCAATGGCGCGCACGGTTCCGGACACATCGCTAAAGAGCAGCTTGGCCATGCAGGGCCTCTCTGCCCTCGGGACAAAGTCCGCCGTCTCGCCCAAGGCCGCGCGAATCATCTGCTCATAGTAATCAATGCCAAGGTACGTCGAGATAAGCTCGGGTATGCAGGTTGCGCCACAGCGACCGCCGGCCTCGAGCACGTACACCTCGCCATCCGGCGCAACCATGAAGTCGCCATTCACGGCGCAGCTGTCCATGCCCGTTGCGACAACCACGCGCTCGAGCTGGGTGCGAATGCGCCCGAGCAGCGCCTCGTCCGCGTCGATGGGGAAGGCATGGCCCTCCGGGATGGTCACAGCGCCGGTGCGGCGCACAAACTTGTGGTGCGGCGCGAAGAGAACGAGCTCGCCACCGCTCACAAACCCGTCCACGCCAATCTCCATGCCCGGAACGAATCCCTCAACCACCACATGGTCCGCGTGCGTTGCCGCCATGGAGCTGGCATAGGCAGCCGGCAGGGCATCGGGCTCGTCAACCTTCGTGACACCCCTGCTGCCAGAGACGTCGCAGGCCTTGACCATGACGGGATAGCCGATTGCGGCGGCAGCCTCTAACGCCTCCCCCTCGCTCTGGACAACGCGGAATGGAGAGGTGTTGACCCCACCCTTGGCAAACGCCTGCTTCATGCGAGCCTTGTCCGTGAGAAGCAGAGCTGCGCCCTCCGAGATGCCCGGCAGCCCCATCGCGTCGCAGACGCGGCCGATGCTCTTTACGGCAACATCCGTGCCCGTGGTCATGATGCCGTTGACATGCTCGCTCCGCGCGATGGCGAGGATGCCCTCGGCGTCGGTGGTGTCCACAGAGAAGGAGCGGTCCGCCTCGGCAAAGCCCGGATAATTGCCCGCATAGCTTGCCACCAGGGCCTCAAGGCCCATCTCGCGGGCCTTTTGAATGAGGGGCACCTGATAGATGCCGGCTCCAAGAATCAGGAGCCTCTTCATATCACACCAACTTCCTATCCAAGGGTCAGACAACGCGGCGGGACCGTTCACCACGGCGCTTGTGCGCAAGGGCAAGGCGGCACGTGACGCCTCGCCCTCCGGCTAGAGATTGACCTTGTCTCGCACGATGTATTGAGGCGTTCCGTTGATCGCAAGCACGATGTCGCCCACATACTCGCCAATGATGCCCAGCACCATGAGGATGAGACCAAAGAAGAACACCATGATGCACACGGTGGAGGACCATCCCATGAGCATGTCTGGGTGCAGGATCTTGCGAATAATGGTGACGATGCCTTCGACAAAGCCAACCAGCGCGGCAATGACGCCAATCACCGAGGCAAAGCGCAGGGGGATGACCGAGTAGTTGAAATAGGCCATCCACTGTTTCACGAGCTTGCGGAAGGTGTAGCCGCTCTCGCCGTACTCGCGCTTGTGATGCTGAATCTGAACGTTGCCGATGTTGTGCGTCACGCGGTAGAAGATGCCGTCGACATACGGGCTGTAGTTGCGATATTTGATTACCTCGCCCTTGACCTGGCCCGTGATGCACCAGTAGTTGGAAGACTGGATGTCCTTGGGCCTGCCAAGCAGCACGCGGCTCGTCTTGCGGTTGAGCCAGCTCGTGAAGTTCTTGATGGAGCCGTTGGTGCTCTTCTCGTAGACGCCGTAGACCAGGTCGTAGCCCTCCTCCATCTTGGCCAGGATGATGGGAAGCTGGCTCGGGTGCGTCTGCATGTCGTCATCCATGCCCATGACGTAGTCGCCCTTGGCGTAGTTCATGCCGCACATGAGGGCATTGTGCTGGCCAAAGTTGCGCATGAGGCTCAGGCCGTGGACGTTGGAGTAATCCCCGCCAAGGTCTCGGATGACGCCAAAGGTGCCGTCCGATGAGTTGTCGTTCACCAGCACGAACTCACACTCGTACTGCGGCAGGTTCTTGAACTCCGCCATGGTTAGTTCGACGACCTCGCGAAGCGTGTGCTCCGAGTTATAGCAGGGTATGACGATGGAGACGAGCTTGCTCATTGGGAAATCTGCTCCTGGAATCTGCGGAGGGCTGTTGCTGCCAGTAACGGGCGACTAGACCTCGGGGACCTTGACCGCCTCGCGCTTCTCGATGTCGAGCAGCAGCTCGTCTGCGTCGATGAGCGGGAGGTTGATAGGGCCAAGCGGAGACATCGAGGTCATCTCGAGCAGCTTGGAGGACGCGTAGGCGTAGGCGGCCTTGATGGACTCGAGCCTCAGGCTGTGCTCCATCTTCTTGTCGCGGCGCGCCGTGCTGTCCTGCGCGGCACCAGCCATGTGACGGGCACCGGGGGCAGCGGCCCCCAGCACGGGCACCGTGGCCACCATGCCGCACGTGATGCCGTAGTGAACGAGCTCAAGCTTGCCGTCCTCCGCGCTGCCGTTCTCCTCGTCGGGCGCAAACAAGCCAAACTGGACGCAGACCATCGAGCGGCACACCGTGCGGCGGGTCTTCACGTCAAACGTGAAGTTGACGTCGGGGTTGGTGATGAGCAGACGCGTCTCTGGGACCCTGTCCGCAATGGGCGCCTCCGCGTGAAACACGCACTCCAGAAGTCTGAGGTCATCGACCCTGATTGCCATGGAGACATCGGTTGCCTCGGTGTTGTTGACTTCGTCCATGAAGACTCCTGTTCCCAAATCCGCCCGTGCGGCCGGACGCTGTTAGAAAAGCTAGCGACCCTCTTGTGCCTCTCTGAGGTAATCAAAGAAGAGGGGCAGCCCCCCAGTATGGAGGAAGAGCACGTCCTTGTCATGAATCTCGTGCTCGGCAAGATAGTCGAAAGCCCCCCTCAGCGCCTTGCCCGTGTACGTGGGGTCGAGGGGGAGGGACGTCTGCTCAAGGGAAGACGCTATGAGCTCGTCCACCCTCGGGTCTCTGACGCCATACCCGCCGCACGTGTGGCTCGTGTCGAGTGTGATGTGGCTTGCGTAGTCCTGGGGCAGCTCCCTGTCCTCCAGGGCAAACCACTCGCGCACCGCGTCGTCGAGAATCGAGAGCGCCCTCTCGCGCGGGCGGGAGGAGATGGAGATGCCAACGATGTCTCTCTGGTCTCCAGCGGCCATGCTGCCACATATAAGGCCCGACTGCGTGCAGCCCGTTCCGTAGGGCGTCACGAGTAGGTTGAAGTGAGTTCCCTGGGCGGCTTCCCAGTCGAGGATCTCGCGATAGGCCTTGGCGTAGGCGCGCGCTGGCACACCCTCGTTGCCCCTACCCGTGCGGTCGCCATAGATGTAGTAGGGCTTGTGCCCCCTGCTCCTCAGGAGCTCGAAGGCCTTGTCCACGGCCTGGGCAATCGCTCCCTTATCGCACTCGATGACCTCAATGCCAAAGCCCCGGACGATCTCCTCGTTGAAGGAGGGTCGCGACGGCTCCCCCTCGGCGGAGGTGGCAACCATGAGGCAAGGAATTCCCTCCTCGTGGCACATCATCGCAAGCACGCGGCAGAGGTTGGAGCACAGGTCTCCGTACATGATGAGGGCGTCGCAGCCCTTGGTACGCAGGTCGGCGACAAACTCCGCCGCAATCCTGACCTTATTGCCGCCAAACGCATAGGGGATGAGGTCGTCGCGCTTTGCATAGAGGCGAATTCCGAGACTCCTCGCCTCCTTGAGGTCGAGCGGCTGGATGGGACTCGGAAAGCGAAGGGGATCGAACACCGAGGGCGCTCCTTGGGTCTTGGGGCCTGAATGGGTCTTGGTGGATCTGGGATTCGTTCGTCAACAGGCTAATTCTGAGCCGTAGCCCCATTAACGGCAAGGACCGCGCAGGCTGGGCGCTATGATTTTTGCTGTTTGGTTTCCTACAGAATGGTGTCAACTATGTGGTCTGAGCTTTATCTGGCGATAGTCGCACTCGCTGCCATGCTGTTCGCCCCGGGCTATCTGCTGCTGAGGGCATTCTCGCTTCCCCGCGCCTGGTCCGTGTGCGTCGCCCCGGTTATAAGCGTCTCGCTCATAACCGTCTGGTGCCAGCTGCTGTCGCTCGCAGGCGTTTCCGTCACGCCGGTCCTGGCTCTTGTTCCGGCCGTAGTGCTACCGGTGGTATGCCTCGTTGTCTTGAGGGCCCTGCGCTTTGAGCCCCTCCGCGTCACCAAGATGCCGGGCTGGGCGCCCGCGTTGTTCTTGCTTATGGGGCTTTTCCTTGGCCACAGCCTCTACCTGAGCAGGCTCACGTCGACAGACATCATCTACCAGTCTTACGACCTCACCCAGCACCTCAACCTCATTCGCGCCATGGCCGACTCCGGCCATCTGTCGTCGCTTGGGACGAACTACTACCTCTCCCCCGCCGATGCCGCCATAAGCCCCGCCCCCACGGGTATGTTCTACCCGGCCGCATGGCACGCCCTGTGTGCGCTCGTGGTGCAGGCAACCGGCTTTAGCGCGCCCATCGCCATCAACGCGTCGATGTTCCTCTTCCCAGCCATCGTGTATCCGCTGGCCATGTGTGCCTTCCTGTGCGCCATCTTTCCCGGCCAGCCCCGGCTCCTGGGCTTTGGCGCGGTGGTTACACTCGCCTTTGTCATCTTTCCCTGGGGCCTGGTTATCTTTGGCCCCGTGTACCCAAACGTCGCCGGCTTCTGTGCCATGCCGGCCTCCATGGCGCTCTTTGTGCTGCTGAGTTCCCATGACGCGGACTATCGCGACCGAGCGGTCTTCGGGCTCGCTTTGCTCGTCTCCTTTGCGGCGCTCGCCCTGCTCCACCCAAACACGCTGTTCACGTGCGCGGTTATCCTCGTTCCCTATTGCGTCCACAGAATCGCGGAGGAGCTCAAGGGTCGCGGAGCGGGAGCAGCAAGGACCGCGGCAGCCTGTGCCGGCTTCTTGCTTGTCTGTGCCGCCTTCTGGTACGTCTGCTACAAGCTCCCCATGTTCCAGGGCACGGTCTCCCACGTCTGGAAGCCCTATGCCAGGCCGCTTCAGCAGCTGGTCAACATATTCACGCAGACGTACGCTCTGGGCTTCTGGGGCGAGGTGGCGGTGCAGTACGCACTGGCACCCCTGGTCATCGCAGGTATCGTGACCTCGCTCTACTCGCACAGCAACAGGTGGATGAGCTTCTCCTACGGAATCGCCGCCTTCATTTGCCTCTACAGCACCACGCAGGCCAACTCACTTAAGCAGCTACTCGCGGGCTTCTGGTACACAGACCCTATGCGTCTCGCCAGCATGTGTTGCATTGCCGCCGTTCCACTCGCGGCGCTTGGCATCAATTGGCTGTACGGCGTGACGCTCGACCTCGTCACGTCCTACAACGTGAAGCGCAGGAGGCCCACTCACGTGCCCGTTGTTGTCGGCGCAGTCGCTGCGGTGTTTCTTGCGATCAACTTCATGCCCGAGTTCAACCTCCCCGGCATGCATCGCAACGAGACAATGACCCCCGGCATGACCGAAAGCCTCTCGAACATCGAGCCGAGGGACTACGCCAAGAACTTCCACACGACCTTTGGCGACTATCGCAGCAACTTCAAGAGCACCTACGGCTTCGACTATCCGCTGGATCTTCAGGAGAAGCGCTTCGTCACCAACGTGAAGGAGATCGCTGGTGACGACCTCGTCCTCAATGACCCCATGGACGGCAGCTTCCTCGCCTACGGCTATGCGGATCTGCGCGTCTATTACCGTGACTTCGTGGGATACGGCAACGAGAACGAGACCACGGAGAGCCTTCTCATTCGAAAAGGCCTCTCGGATATCGCCAACGACGATGCCGTGAGGGACGCCGTGAAGAGGACCGGCGCCAAGTACGTGATGGTACTCAACAAGAAGGGGTCGGACTTCTCAATGCTCAACATCCGCGGCGACTACAACGATTCGGTGTTTGCGGGCGTTGACTGTATCACTCTGGACACGAAGGGCTTCACCTGCGTCTTTAGGTCTGGGACCATGTGCCTGTATCACATAGACGATTAGGATTTGCCCATCTGGGCCGCGCTGCGAATTTACCCGAAGCATTCAAAAGGTGACGGGCCCGGTTCCACCGAACCGGGCCCGTCACCTTTTTGCAATTGATGAGCTGCGAGGGAGTGACCCGTTAGCGTCTATCTACACCACACGATGCGAGGGTGTGGCCTGCTAGCCCCTATCCCCGCCACACGCTGCGAGGTACTGCTTCCAGAACGCCACGGAGGTGAACTCCTCGCGCTTGGCGGCGTAGGCCTCGCGGAGTTCCTTCTCGTGCTCCTTGAAGTACTTCATGTCCTTCTTGTAGCGGCCCCAGACTTCATCGAAGCGCTTCTTGTCCAGGTGACGAATGACGCCCTTCTGGTTCTCCAGGTCAACGGCCACGATGGTGTCGCGCCGACGGATGCGGTTGCCCGGATAGAGCCAGCCGGCCACGTCGATGATGGCCGCCGCACCCGGCTTGATGTAGCCCGCGGCGAAGCGCTGGCCATTGAAGGTGGCAAAGTCCCACAGGCGCTGGGGTAGGCTGCGGTTCTCACCCAGGTTCGTGGCCTTCTGGGAGTCCGCCTCCTGGATGTTGCTCAGGTCAATGCCCTCGCGCTTGGCCTGCTCGCGCAGCTCCGCGAACGGTATGAGCTTCTCCGCGTTGCGGTTGGCCCACATGAAACGCTCCTCGGTCTTGCCGGGCTCCTCGATGAAGCCAGGGCCCTTGAGAAAGTCCTCGAAGCCCTCGAGCGCAAGCTCGGCGTTGGTGTAGTTGAACTTCTTGAGCTCAAGCTGCACCGTGTGGTAGAGCTTCTTGAGGAAGTCTCCCTCGGGCGCCACGCCGGTGGTGAACTGGGCCACCAGGGCGTTGCGGGTCACCTGGTAGCGCTCCACTGCGGCGCTGTAGCGGCGCACGAACGACGGATGCCAGAGGCAGATGCCGTTCATGGTCATGAACTTGGCGTGGCAGCGCAGGGCGTACTCGATGTCGTCGTAGCGCACGAAGACAGGCAGCGGCAGGCCGTTCTCCTCGATGGCCTTCATCGGGATGACGCAGTACCACCAGCCGCCGTACTGCTGCGCGCGGTCCTGGTAGCCCTCGTACTGCATGAGCGTGGCATCCAGCTCGTTGGCCACCACCTCGTGGAGCTGGCCGATGTGCGCCGGCATCTTGATGGGTGTGCAGTCTCCGTTATAGGTGACGTAGCCCGTGTCCTCCCAGCGCACGTCGGGCTGAAAGAGGTCCATCATGGCGCCCTCCACGAAGTCGTCCTTGTGGGCGTCGTTGACGATGGCGAGCAGGTTGTACGTGCGGATGATGCTCTCGGGGTTGATGACCACGTCATCGTCCATGAGCAGCACGTGTGTAGCCTTGGGCTCCTGCTCCATGGCGCAGATCATGCCGTAGGCGTAGCCGCCGGAGCCGCCCACGTTAACGTTGGGGTGGATGTGCACACGTGGGGCCTCGAGGGCCGCCACGTCCAGCGTGCGGCCATTGTCCACCACGTGCTGCGTAAAGTGCGCAGCCACCGGCTCGTTGGAGGCAAGGATGCCGTCCTTCACAAGGCCGATGTTGCGCTTAATGTAGCTCTCCTTCTTGAAGGTGGTAGTGCAGAGCGCAAGCTCGACAGGGCGGATGTCTCGCTCGTTCACGAGGGCGTAGTAGTAGGCGTTGCGCAGCCGCACCTCGCCCGCCTCGGCGATGGAGATGCGGAAGGCCTCGATGACGTCACCCTCGGCGGCGGCCATGGTGACGTCCAGCTCGTGCCAGTCATCTGAAGCGGGAACCTCGAGCTCCGTGCCCTCGATGTCCGCGGCATCCCAGCTGTAGAGGTCCGCACGCGTCTGGTGCAGCGTAAATGCCGAACCCCTCACCTCGAGGTGCAGGTGGAATTCGCGCGCCACCGTGAAGCTGCGCCATTTCTCTACCGAGAGCGCATTGAAGAACGTGGTGAAGTCATGCTCGCCGGGGCCCTCGAAGACCCAGGCGCTGCCACCCCGCTTGGCCCTGCGGAACGGCGTCGTGGAGCGGCACAGCAGCGTGGGGGCCTCGAGGAACTGCGGGATGTCATCGAGCAGGATGTTGGCGAGCTTGAAGCGTTGCACGTGGTCTCCTCCTTGGGAAGCCACTGGCTCCCCACGAGCTGGTCAAGCGATTATTGGGGCTGGTCGGCTTTCTAGCCCTCGAGATCCGGAAGGTTCTTGAGATAGGTTGCAAGGGCATCCCGCCAAGGACGCATCTCGTTGCCGATGGTGTCCTCGAGGTGCTTGTTGCGAAGGCTCGAGAACAGGGGGCGACGAGCGGCGTCCGGATGGGCCGCGGCGTACTCGTCAGACGTGCAGGGAGTCACGATGGCCGGGTCATAGCCGGCGCCCTCGACGATGGCCTTGGTGAACTGTGCCCAGGAGGTCGTGCCCTCGTTCGTGCAGTGATACGTACCGTAGTTCTCGGTAAGGGCGATCTTGAGAATCTCGTAGGCAAGGTCGTTGGCAGACGTGGGGTTGCCAAGTTGGTCGTCAACAACCGTCATGCCACCAAGCTCCTTGGCGAGGCGAAGCATGGTCTTGACGAAGTTCTTGCCCACATAGCCATAGAGCCACGCAGTGCGCACAACGAAGGTCTTGGGGTTAGCCTCGAGCGCGAGCTGCTCGCCGGCAAGCTTGGTGCGGCCATAGGCACTGATGGGGCCCGTCGGGTCGGTCTCGACGCGCTCGCCGGGCTCATTGCCGGGGAAGACATAATCAGTAGAGACGTGAACGAGCTTGGCGTCGTGCTCGGCACAGGCACGAGCGAGGTTCTGGGGACCCAAGGCGTTCACCTTGTAGGCAACGTCCTCAATCTTCTCGCAGCCATCGACGTTGGTCATGGCGGCACCGTTGATGACGAGGTCAAACTTATGATTGGCAAAGAACACGTTGACCGCATCGGCATCGGTGATGTCGAGCTGGTCGACATCGGCATAGATGACCTCGGCGCCCTTGTACTCGGCGGGGATGGGACCAATCTCGGCCTTACCGGATTCGATAAGACGCTTCAGCTCGTTGCCGAGCTGGCCATTGCAACCAGTAATGAGAATCCGCATAAACTCCCTCGTCTCGTTAGTAATCGATGCTCGCGATTGCCTACTGCCCCTGGGCCTTGTACCTGGCCTCG
>NZ_CAAKON010000009.1 GCF_901212655.1 Olsenella uli
TTGGCCATGGAGGCCCCGAGGGACTCCTGCGCGTGTGTGGCCTTGAGCATCTTGGCCACCCTCTCGCGCTTCTGCCTGGGGACCTTGCCGAACGCGTTGCGGTGGAGGCGGACGGTGCGGCGCTGGTGCCTGGCCTGCGGGAACGCCTCCCCGAGCGCGCCGGGCATGCCTGGGGACTTGTCGCCGGTCGCCATGCGGACGCCCGATGGGCCACGCCCGCGCAGCCGCGGCGGGAACTCCCTCCACGAGTCCTTGGACTCGGCGAGGCCCCCGGAGCGGCCGATGGCCTCGCGGACGCCCTCGCCGCTCACGCCGGTGGCGACCATGACCGACGCGTTCTCGCAGGCGCCGCCCCGGCCGCGCTTGAGGTGCGCGCCGCCGGCGGACACGTGGGGGCACTCGCCCCCGGGCGGCCGGTTCCCCCATTCCTCGACCGAGGCGAACGCCTTGTCGTCGGGGTTGGAGACGGTGCCGGCCGACACGCCCGCGCCCCACGGCATCTGGCTTACGCCCTCGATGCGCCGGGTGGACGCGCCGGCGAGGCACGTCCCGACGACGGCCCCCTCGACGCCGGCCTCGCGCCTGCGGCATCGCTCGGTCACCGCGGTCTGGAACGTGGCGCCGCGCAGCCTCGGCACGTCAGGCTCCGCCTCGCCCGCCGACGTGACGGGCCTTCGCTTGTGGTGGCCCGACCGGTACGCCTCGCGCCCTGCCGCGCGCTCGCAGCGCCCGGCGTTCACCGATTCGTCGGCCTCCTCCCCGAGGAGCTGGCCGATGACGTCGCGCACGGTGTTTTTGGCGGGCTCCTCGATGTCGAGGCGCAGCGACTCCTCGTTAATTGATCCGATTGGTTCGGACATGGCTCCAGCCTTTCTCGGTCTTCTTCTGTTTGGTCGCAAAGAATCATGCCGATGGCTGGTGACCATGTCTTTTGCTTTCCTGGATGTACTCAGCTGTCAATTTGCGAAAGAAATTAAACGTGACCTCGTGACGTTGGGCTTTGCGCTTGGGTGCTCGGAGTTCATCATGCTGGGCGTGGAGCCCGACATGGCCAACGTCCTTGGCGCGCCGCTCTCTGCCGTGGACGACCTCGTGGGCCGCTTTGCGTTCGTCTATGCCATCTGCACGCCGGTACTTGGGCTCACCACGGGCCACTTCCGTCGCTTCTCGCTGCTCATCGCCTATCTCATGGTGTTCAACCTGGGCAACCTTCTGGCTGGCGTGGCGGCGAGCGCGTTTCTCACCGCTGTGGGCGTGGCCACGATCATCTCCAACCTCTCGAGCGGCGTTATCGCCTCGCGCTTTGGCATGGAGAGCCTCGCTGCCGGTGACAAGGTGGCCCTGCGCGGGCCTGCCGGCCAGCCCACCCCGGCCACCGTTGTGCCCGTGGCGCCGTCCAAGATCGTGGCCGACGCTGACCACGAGCTCGCCGGTAAGGCGCTCAACTTCGAGACCGAGCTCGTCGAGGTCGAAGGCTAGTCCTGACGTAGTACCCGTCTGAGCCTGCTCGCCCGGGCGGGCAATCGGCCCAAGCGCCTTGTCAGCCCAGGCGAGCCATGGCGCCCGCCCGGCTGCCATCCAGCGATGCTCGCGTCGCGTTGCTCCAAAGCAGACTATAGTCCCCGTCACGGCGTAAACGTTGTGATGGCTACCATAGCCGGCGTGAAGCATATGTATATACCCCCATGGGCATTAATTCGCGTTTCAGATAGTTTTTAGTCGAATATGGCTCTCTAGGGGTAAAAAATAGAACAAAAAGACTGCCATAAAGAACACGGAAGCTCCTTGGTGGCATGATGCCTGCTGTACAAAGCTATCGGTAGACCAACATGCTGCCGATATGCGCAGGCCATCTTTTTGCATCAGGAGTGACCATGAACCAGCACGCTCGTTCCAACGCATCGAACTCCATTAGCCGCCGCAGCTTTATTGGCGGCGCGGCAGCCCTCGTGGGCATGTTTGGCATCGGCGGCCTTGCCGGCTGCGGTGGCCAGCAGGCTCCCGCGGCTGCGACCACCGAGGCGGCTGCCACGACCGCGAGCACCTCGGGTGTTGATGAGGTCCTCGACGCGGCGTCGCTCAAGCGCATCGGCGGCAAGACCACCTACCCGTTCACCTACACCACGTACAACTACAACCGTGAGCCGGTCGAGGTCACCATCGACAAGGCCCCCGAGCGCGTGATGGCCGTGCAGCAGAACAACATCGAGACGATGCTGGCCCTCGGCCTCAAGGACAAGATCGTCATGGCCTACGGCCTGGACGACCCCTCTGCCCTGGGAGATCTCAAGGCCGACTTCGACCAGATCCCGTTCCAGGACGGTCAGCCTAGCAAGGAGGACGTCATCGGCGTCAACCCCGACTTCATCACGGCGTGGTACAGCACCTTTGCCGATGACTTCCTGGGCGATGTCGACTTCTGGCACAACCGCAGCTGCGGTACCTACATGTCGCGCAACAGCGCCTGCCGCGGCAAGACGGGCACCTACCACCAGACCATCTACGATGAGTTCCAGGACATCCTGCTGCTCGGTCAGGTCTTTGACAAGCAGGACGAGGCACAGGCGCTCGTCGACAAGATGCTCGACGAGGTCAAGAAGGTCCAGGACTACGCTAAGGCGCAGAACAACCACCCCACGGTGGCCGTGCTCGAGAACGAGGACGACAGCTACCGCGTCTACAGTGAGCTGACGCTTGGCGGCAACGTGGCCGAGGAGGCTGGCGCCACCCTGGCTGTGGGCAAGGGCGCGAGCACCGCGAACATCAGCGCCGAGGACCTGCTCGCTGCCAACCCCGACGCCGTGTTCATGGTGTGGTATGACGGCTTCCGCGACGCCACCAACTGTGTGACCGACATTACGGAGAACGACAAGTTCAAGAGCCTTGACGCCGTGAAGAACAATAAGGTGTTCCCCGTGGCGCTCACGGGCATCTACTGCAGCGGCCTGCACACCATCGACGGCCTGCGCGACTTCTACCAAGCGCTCTACCCTGATATGAAGTAAGGATTATCACCATCTGCACGCCGGCGAGCGTGGGCGCCCCAAGGGATGCCCACGCTCGCTTTGCGTGCCTTCGGTTTGGATACGACCATGGACTTGAAGAACGGAGTGGTTCGCGGTAAGCAGGTGTGGTGGGTGGCTGCCGTGGTGCTCCTCGCATTGCTCATCCTGTCGCTGCTGTGGGCCGTGACCATCGGTTCGGTTGGCCTGTCGGTGGGCGACGTCTACCGTGTGATCGCCTACCACCTGTTTGGCATTGGTGATTCGAGCCTGTACGGCGATGGAACCACCATGGGCGACATCGTGTGGCAGGTTCGCCTCCCGCGCCTTGTCCTGGCGATCGCCATTGGCATAGCGCTTGCCGTGGTGGGCTGTGTCATGCAGGCCGTGGTGAAGAACCCGCTTGCCGACCCCTACATCCTTGGCGTCTCCTCTGGCGCCGAGCTTGGTGCCACGCTCGCGATCCTTCTGGGTGTGGGCGCCGCGTTCGGTGATGGCTACGAGGGGATCATGGCGTTCCTCGGCGCATTCCTCGCGTCGATGGCCGTGGTGGGCATGGCCAACGTGGGCGGACGCTCGAGCAGCATCAAGCTCGTACTCGCTGGCACGGCCCTCTCAGCCATCTGCGGCGCCGTGTCGAACTTCCTACTGTTCGTGGTCAACAAGAACAGTGACGCCGTGGCCGCCGTGGTGCGTTGGACGATGGGCAGCCTCGCGGGTGCCGAGTGGGGCACCAACCAGCTCGTCCTCGCCATCGCCCTCGTGGGCGCCGTGTTCTTCTGGTCGCAGTACCGCGCGCTCAACATGATGCTACTCGGAGACGAGACGGCCGTGACGCTGGGTACCGACCTTTCGCGTCGGCGCATCGTCTACCTTGCGGTGGCCTCGCTGCTCGTGGGCTTCGCCGTGTATGCCGCCGGCATCATTGGCTTCGTGGGTCTCGTGGTGCCGCACATCGTGCGCATCCTGTTTGGCACCGACCACAAGAAGCTCATTCCCCTCGCTGCCCTCGTGGGAGCCATCTTCCTGCTGTGGGCAGACGTGCTGTGCCGCGTGGTCATTCCCCAGCACGAGATTCCCATCGGTATCCTCACGGCCTTCGTGGGTGCGCCGGCGTTCGTGTACCTGATGCTGAGGCGCACGTATGGCTTTGGGGGTGGCGAGTGATGGCGGAGGAAAAGACGCAGGTGTCCGCGGTGGACGAATCCAGCACCGCAATGGCTGGAACGCCCGCATCGGACGATCCCCGCGATGTCGCCGCTGTGACCGCGCGACGTGACGCCCGTCCCGCGGGAGCTAGCGTGCCCGCGGCCCTTGCGTGCCCGATGGAGCCTATGGAGATTCGCGCCGAAGACGTGAAGGCCGAGCTCGGTGGCACGCAGATCCTCAAGGGGATCAATCTCGACGCGGGTGCGCATAAGGTTGTGGGTCTCATCGGTCCCAACGGTAGCGGCAAGTCGACGCTGCTCAAGTGCATCTATCGCGTGCTGGCTCCGACGGGTGGTGCCGTGTACCTCGGCGACCAGCGGCTTTCTGACTATTCGGTGCGGGAGAGCGCCCAGCGCGTGGCGGTGCTCGCGCAGCACAACTACTACAACTTCGAGTTCTCCGTGCGCGACGTGGTGCTCATGGGTCGCTCGCCGCACAAGCGCAGCATGGAGCGCGACAATGCGCACGACTACGAGGTCGTGGCAGACGCTCTGCGCATGGTGGGGATGCAGGACTTCGCCACGCGCGGCTTCTCGACGCTTTCGGGCGGCGAGCAGCAGCGTGTGATCCTGGCTCGCGCCCTCGCACAGCAGACGCCCTGCCTCATCCTCGACGAGCCCACCAACCACCTCGACATCAAGTACCAGCTCGAGCTCATGGATATCGTGAGGGCGCTCGACCGCACGGTGATCTGTGCGGTGCACGACCTCAACATCGGTGCCATGTACTGCGACGAGCTGTTCGCCATCAAGGACGGTGAGGTGGTGACGAGCGGCACGCCCGAGGAAGTCATCACGCCGGCGCTCATTCGCAAGCTCTACGACGTGGAGGCAACGGTGTTCGTCGATGACGACGGCGTGCGCCACGTGCTCTACCGTCCTGGCTCTGTACGTTAGTCCCGAGGTGCTATAGCTCCAGCAACCTCGCACATCTTTGGGAGGCGCGCTTCAAGCAAGACGCCTCACTCCGTGAGCTTTATGGGAGGGGGCGTCTTGCTTTGCCAGTGCCTGATTCTCGTGCCTGGCTTTTGCCTACGCTTGGCTCTTACGCTCGCGGAGTTTGGGGACGATGCGCTTGACGATCCAGAGCACGGCGGCTACCAGCACGGTCGCGATGATCACGCACTTCATGATGTTCGAGATCCACTCGGCGTCTGCGGTGACACTCTGCCAGGCCGAGCCGGCGCCGTAGCCTAGGGTGCACAGCACGCTGTTCCACACGGTCGATCCCGCGAAGGTGTAGAGCGCGAACGTGGCCACGTTCATCTTGGTCGTGCCGGCCGGTATTGAGATGAGGCTGCGTACCACCGGGATACAGCGGCATATGAGTACCGTGACCTGGCCCGTGCGACCGAACCAAACGATGGCGCTCGAGATGTCGTCACCCTTGAAGCCCAGAAGGCGCATGGGTTTAGTGTCGAAAAAGGCCATGAGGCGCTCGCGGGAGGGCAACCGACCCACGCCGTAGAGGATGAACGCGCCCGCAACCGACCCTATGGTGGCGGCGATGATGACGCCGGGCGGCTGCATGTCGCTTTAGTGCACGAAGAAGCCGCCCATGGGCAGGATGAGCTCGCTGGGGATGGGCGGAAACACGTTCTCGAGGAGAATCAGCGCCGACACGGCGAAGTAGCCAAACTGGTCGATGAAGCTGAAGAAGGCGTCTTCCATGCGTTCCCTGATGTCGGTGGGTGCAGGCTGGGCACTGGTGCCCATGTTGCCTGTCGGGCTCTGGCGTCCGTGCCGCCTGCCGGGTGCTGGCGCCCGCGTCTCCCGTGGCGCACGGGTGCCCGATGCTGCCGGCACGCGCACCGTCTTCGGTCTTAACGACCTCACACGCGGCCGCACCGTGGCTCGCAACGGGGGCGCGAGCCTGGAGAAGGCGCGCCGCCGCGGTTTCCTCGAGTACGTCGAGGGCCCGGCGACCGGCTTTGCCCCCGGCTGGGACGAGGGCGCCGCGGGCGGCGAGGCCGACGAGGAGACTGGCGCCGCGGACGCCTCGCAGCCCGCCACGGCTTGCTCCTGCGCGAGCTCCGTGGACGCCTCGAATTCCGCTACGGTCTGCCCCTGCGACGCGACCAAGGAGGCGTAAGGCCATGTCCTTCGAGATCTCTCGCGACAAGTATGCCGCGATGTATGGCCCCACCACGGGCGACAAGATACGCTTGGCCGACACCGACCTCGTGATCGAGGTCGAGCGCGACCTCACCTGCTATGGCTACGAGGCCAAGTTCGGCGGCGGCAAGACCCTGAGCGACGGCATGGGCCAGAACGTCAAGGGCACCAGCACCAACGGCGTGCTGGACCTCGTGATCGCCAACGCGCTCATCCTCGACTACACCGGCATCTACAAGGCTGACATCGGCATCCGCGGTGGCTACATCGTGGCATCGGCCACGCCGGCAACCCCGACACCATGAACGGCGTGGCCCCAGGCATGACCGTGGGCGCGGGCACCGAGGCGCGCGCTGCCGAGGTGCTCCTTCTTCAAATCTGCGACTCCGTCTTTCCCATAGGGGCCTATTCGCACTCCTATGGCCTGGAGACCTACATCCAGCTGGGCCTCGTCCACGACGAGGCCACGGCCTGGCAGTTTGTGGAGCGCCAGATTCGCTTCCCGCTCACCTACACGGAGCTTTTGGGCATGCGCCTTGCCTTCGATGCTGCGCAAGCCGGTGACCTCGGGCGCATTGCCCTCGAGGAGGCCTGCATGGCGGCCTCCAAGGTGCCGGATGAGACCCGCACGGCCTCGCAGAAGATGGCCGCGCGCTTCTGCAAGACGGCCGCCGGCTTCCTCGAGGGCGAGGCCGCCAAGCGCTTCTCTGCTTATGTGGCGGGGAAGGAGGTCGCGTCGGACGATTATGCCGATGCGGTTGCTTCGTCTATGCGTGGAGGCATCGTCTCTCCTTCGGGTGGCGCGATTGGCGTTGCTGTGCCCGAGCGTAAAGGCCTTGCTTTTTTTGAGGGTGGTGCGGCCGGTGCCCCTTGTGCTCGGCCCGTTAGACGCCCCGTCCACATGGTCAACGCCGCTTACGGCGTCTTTGCCGCGCTTGCGGGCGTCGACGAGGTTGAGCTCCTGCGCCGCTACCTCTACAGCCAGGTCTCCGCGATGGTGACCAACTGCGTCAAGACCGTGCCGCTCTCGCAGACGGCCGGCCAGCGGCTCTTGTTCCGCTCGGCCGCACTGCAAGTCGAGGTCGTCGAGACCGCCCTCCATGCCAGCAAGGACCTCCTCGGCCTTTCCATGCCCGGCTTCGACGTCCGCTGCATCGAGCACGAGACCCTCTACTCGCGGCTGTACATGAGCTGACGAGTTCGGCTTTCTCCCGTCGTCCCGTTCGCGGCCTCCCGTTCCGCATCCCCTCTCGCCGAGAGTAGTCATTACGCACGTTTTCACGGCTTGAAACGGTTCCAAATGTGCGTAATGACTACTCTCGGCGAATCCGCGCTCCCTGCGACGTCCACTCCCCGCGCTCCCTGCGACGTCCGCTCCCCGCGCTCCCTGCGACGCCCGCTCCCGCGCGGCCTGTGGCTACGCCCGCTCCCTGCGTACCCTGGTCGGCTAGTAGCGCTGGTTCCCGCCGTGTTCATCGGCAAACTCGCTGATGGGAATGTATCCGCGGTCGGTGAGCACCTCTATGACGAAGGTCTCGTCGCTCGTGCGCGACTTCCCGTGTGCGCCCTCGTAGGTTGCCTGCGTAATGCGCGTGGGGTATTCGCCCCCGTCGGCCACGATGTAGAGCTTGCCTATGAGGTCGGTCTGCCCGTCGAAGGGTGTGTAGGGCGAAAACTCCCAGCGGGCGTCGAGGCCGAACCTCTCGTTCACTGCCTCGACGGCCGCGGCGCCCTGCTGTGCCTGCTCGGCCTCGTAGTTTGGGTTCACGGCGTAGACGGCCACGCCGAGCAGCGCGCCAACGAGGCCCACGATTGCGAGAATCCCAGCGCGCTTGGTCTTTGCGTCCATGGCGAACCCGGGGTAGTCATGGCGAAGGGCGAACCAGCGGTCCTTGAACTTGAGCCCGTTCCAGACGGCGAGGAACAGGAAGATGCACGCGACGGTCACGATCGCGAAGCTCGTGGAACTCGTGTTGAGGTCGACGTAGATGGTGTTCATGTTGCCGCTCATCGAGTAATCCATGCGGCCTCCCTGTAGCGGCTTGGTGCGTGCCCGCAATGATACGCCTAGGATTGCGGCGGCGATTGCGGTGTCCGGCCGTACGTGGAGGGACTGGCCGTGGCATACGTTCGCATCGGGGTTGCGGGGCCCGTGGGCTCGGGAAAGACGGCGCTCATCGAGGCGCTCACACGCAAGATGGCAGTCGACTATTCCATCGGCGTCGTTACGAATGACATCTATACCAAGGAAGACGCCGAGTTCCTCATACACCATGCCGTTCAAGGTGATGCGTCCGTTCCCCGTGCGCAAGGGCGCCCTTACGCACGCGGGCGAGGGCGCGGATCCCATCCAGGTGATGGTGATGTCCACCTCAGCGGGCATCATGGCTGGCGATGACCAGCGCGTGGGCATTTCCGTGGGCGGGGGCGCTACCTTGCAGGTCACCACGCAGGCGTTCGAGAAAGTGCATCGCATGGAGGGCGTGGGGTCGGCCCGCCGCACAATCCGCCTGGCCGTGGCAAGCGGTGGCTACCTCGACTACAGCCCCCGGCCTCAGATTCCCTTTGCCGGCTCGGCATATGCGGCGTCGACCGAAGTGGACCTTGTCGACGCAACGGCGCACCTTTCCTCCGCGGTGGTTTGCGCCTTAGCGGTCGAGCTCCTTGCGCACTGTGACCCCGCGCGTAATCGAAGCGATGCAGGCCACCACTATCAAGCAGGCAATAGCCGGGATGGCGGCGGAGACCGCAGGCCCCAGAATTGCCCCCGCAATCGAGAACAGGATGCTCACGACGTTGATCTGCGTGTGGGGCCCGAGCCTGCTCGGAACGTTGGCGCCCTTGATGCCCTGCGCCGCAGCCAGGAGGGCCGCGATGCCTGCCGCGATGAGCAGAATGTTCGCAAGCATGGCAAGCGTGGCGGCGTCCATGCCAAAGGCTTCCGCCTGGGCGTCGCCAGAAGAGACGATGCCGGCAATTCCCACGATGAGGGCGGCCACCATAAGGATGGCCTGGATAAAGCTGATGATTTTGAGTTGCTTGCGTGCTTGTGACATGCGTCCTCCCTTGCCAGAGCGCGTGCGCGCCGAATCGTTCGATGCCTATAGGGTATACCCGTGCCGGCGGCTGAGGAGGCCGGGGCCGCGGGGAAGGCGAGGGGGGGTCGGGTTCGCGGGGACCATGGGCTGACGGAGCCGCGGAGGACGTAGAGACCGGAATCCGAGGGAGCTGGAGGCGGCAAGCGCCGACGGCGCAGGCCCAAAGACGCAGACCTCGCTACTCGGACGCCTTCGCCCTCGTCGCAGCCTCGTGATACTGCCGCTCGTATCGCAGCGCAAACCCCCACGGGCAGCGCCACCGAGAGCGCCGCAAAGGGCACACCCGCGAGCGAAGGCCAGTTGTAGGCCATGCCGGCGTCGAGCACGTGCTGGCCCACCATGGCGCCGATGGCGTTGCCGCCGTTGAATGCCACCTGCACGCAGGCGGAGCCAATCATCCCGCCGCCGCCCTGGCCACACTCCACCATGGTCGAGCAAGCCCGCGCCCCGCCCCGGCGGCCCCGGGACTCGTCAGTGCGCGGCGATGGCCGGCGTTCCCGCCACGAAGGCGAGGTCGCCCGGCTCGATGCGCGTGTTGCCGTTGGGGATGATGGACTCGTCGCCGCGCTTGAGCATCACGATGACCATGCGGCTCGTGTCGGGCAGCTCGCGCAGAAGCTTGCCCGCCCAGCGGTGGCGTTCGCCCACGTGAATCTCGCGCAGCTTGAAGTCGTCGCGCGCCTCGAAGGTGGGCGCGGCGTAGACGAGCAGGTCGCCGGGCTCGATCACGGTGCCGCCACCCGGCACCACGCGCTCGTTGCCGCGGCGCAGGATGAGCACCACGATGAGGTCGCGCGGGGTGGGAACGTCGCGCAGGGCCCGGCCGATCCAGGGGTGGGAGGGGTCAACCTTGATCTTGATGAGCGAAAGGTCGCTCTCCTCCTGGAAGTCGTTGAAGGTACGCATGACGTTGGCGACCGGGTCGATCATGTTCAGGCGCTTCGCCAGAGCAGGCAGCGCCGAGCCCTGAATCACGAGCGACAGGATGACCACCACGAACACGAGGTCGAAGATGTTGAACGGTAGCTCGACCGCAACCGTCCAGGTGTCCGTCGCAAGCGTGCCTGGCATGGCCACTCCGGCGGTCACCACGTAGAGCGCAAACACGACGGAGGCGGCGCCGCGCAGGCCCGCCCACGATGCGAGGGCCACCTTGGAGAGGCTCGCGCCAAAGGGCTTGAGCACCACGAGCGCGGAGATCGGCCGTCCCACGAAGGTGATGAATGCAAACACGGCAAGCGCCAGCGGCAGCACGTCTGTCAGGCGGCTCGGCGTCACGAGCAGGCCCAGCAGGAAGAAGATCGCCATTTGGCAGACCTCGGTGATGACGTCGAAGGTGCGGGCCATGTCGCGCTTCTGGGGGATGTCGGCGTTGCCGAGCCACATGCCGCAGAGGTAGACGGAGAGAAACCCGTTGCCGTGCAGCACGCCGGGCAGGGCATAGGAGATGATTGCCGCGGCGATGAGGAAGATCGTCTCGCCCTGCTCCATCGAGAAGTCGAGCCGGTCGAGGGCGAGCTCTGCCAGCTTGCCGATGCCGATGCCAAACGCGAGGCCGATGATGATCTCCTCGGCCACCATGAGCGGCACGTTGATGTCTGACCCCACGAGGATGGTGGTGAGGATCACCGTGAGCATGTAGCTCATGGGGTCGTTGGAGCCGCTCTCGATCTCGAGCAGGGAGTCAGTGCCGTCGCGCAGCGAGAGCTTGGCCGAGCGCAGCACGTTGAAGACGCTCGCAGCGTCCGTGGAGGCGATGACCGAACCCACGAGCAGGCCCACAAGCCACTCGAGCCCCAGCACGTAGTGGCAGAACGCGCCCACGAGCCCCGCGGTGATGCCCACGCCCGCGGTTGAGAGCAGCACGGCCTGTGGCGCCACCGGCTTTGCCTCGCGCACGTTGGCGTTGAAGCCGCCATAGAACATGATGAACAGCAAGCCCGTGCAGCAGGCAAACTCGGTGAGGGCGTAGTCGTTGAAGTGGATGTGGATGGGGCCGTCCACGCCGCAGAGCAGGCCGAGGCCGATGAACACGAGCAGAGACGGCACCGGGAGCTTGGACGCGATGCGGTTGGACAGGACGCAGACCGCGATGACGAGGCCGGCAAGCAACAGGATGTTGTACATGTGAGGTACCTAACATTTGGGGACCACCCGATTATGCCCAATGACGGGACTTCGCATGGTGGCAGGGGCCGAACGGTCCAGCTTGGGTACAGTGGGGGAGTTGACGTTTCCGGCTATGCCCCTCGGGGCGGTAAGGCGGCCCATGGCACCAGAGAAGAAGCCATCGCAGGCAAGCTCGCTCCAGGCGAGCATGAAGGATAAGGTCCTTCGCTCTGCCAAGAAGGTCCAGGGCGTCCGACTCAAGCGCAAGGAGCCGGCGGAGCGCGCGCATGGCGACAACCCCTTTGTGGCCAGGTGCCGGCCCGAGCGCACGAGCCACTACCCAACGACGGGCCTCGTCGCCCGGTGGTGCGTCGTGGCGGCCATCGCGCTTCTGGTGGTGATTCGCTTCGACTCCGTGCTCGACGCGCTGGGCGTCATCGCGGAGATTCTCGCTCCGCTGCTCGCGGGCGCGGCCTTTGCCTACGTGCTCAACCTCGTGATGGAGCGCTGGGAGTCCATCTGGTTCCCCAACGTGAGGCGCGGCCCGCTCGCGGCGTTGCGCAGGCCGGTGTGCCTCATGCTGTCCGTGGCGAGCGTCGCGGCAGTGATCGCTGTGGTGGTCATGCTCGTGCGCGAGGAGCTGGTCGACGCCATCGCCGCCCTGTGGCGCGGCATCCTCTCCGCGAGCGAGGTGGCGAGCGAGACGGTACAGGCATCCGGCGCGCCGGCGGACTCCACCCTGCTCGGCTCACTGAGGGAGCTCGCTCGCTCCTCGAGCAGCTGGCAGCGCGCGCTGGAGAGCTACATCGAGGAGTCCGGCGGTGTGGGGGCGCTTGCCACCTCGCTCTTTGGCTGGGGCGGCAAGCTCGTGGGCGGCCTGGTGAGCTTCCTGATCTCCGTGGTCTTTGGCCTGTACCTGCTTGCGGGCAAGGAGGCCGCGCAGGCGGGCTTCGACCGCGCGGCGCGCCTTGTGCTGCCAAGCCACCTGTGCCAGATCGTGTCGCACGTGGCGTCCGTTGCCAACGAGTGCTTCTCGCGCTTCATCTTTGGCCAGTGCGCCGAGGCCTGCGTGCTGGGCAGCCTGTGCGCCATCGGCATGGCAATCCTCGGCATGCCCTATGCCGCTACGGTTGGCCTCGTGGTGGGCGTGGGCGCGCTCATCCCGTACGTGGGCGCCTGGATGGCGGGCGCCATCGGCGCGCTTATCGTCTTTTCCGTGGAGCCGATGCAGGCGGTGTGGTTCCTCGTGTTCCTCGTGGCACTGCAGGAGGTGGATGGCCACTTCGTGTACCCCAACGTCGTGGGCGTGGCCACCGGCGTGTCCAGCATCTGGGTGCTGGTGGCGGTGTTCGCGGGCGGCAGCCTGTTTGGCCTCACCGGCGTGCTGCTCTCGGTGCCGGTGGTTGCCACGTGCCAGTGCCTGCTGGGCGAGTGGGCCGACGCGCGCGAGGCGGAGCTCGCGGAGGCAGATGCGGCCGAGAGCGAGGCGGAGGCTGTCGTGGCTGGCGATGGAGCGCAGGCCGGCGGCTCTGCCGAAGACGGCGGTTCGGCCCAGGATGCCGTGGCAGGGGATGGTGGCCCGACCGACGGCGCGAGCGCGGACGAGCGCGGCGCGGTTTCTGGTGTCGCGGCTTCGGATGCTGCGGCTGACAACGCTGACCCTGCTACCATGTCCTAGCGATTCATCGACAACCAACAAGGAGCACCCATGTCCAACGAAGGCAAGAAGGTCCGTGCCCACTACCGCGGCACGCTCGACGACGGAACGCAGTTCGACAGCAGCTACGACCGCGGCGAGCCACTGGAGTTCACCTGCGGCGCCGGCCAGATGATTGCCGGCTTCGACGCTGCGGTGAAGGATATGCAGCCGGGCGAGAAGAAGACCGTGCACCTGGAGCCGTCCGAGGCCTATGGCGAGCGCCGTGACGACCTCATGATCGAGATTCCGGCCGACCACGCGCCGAAGGGCCTCAAGGTGGGCGACAAGGTGGCCCTGCGTGGTCCCATGGGCCAGCCCGTGCCCGTCACCGTGGCCCAGATCACGCCGGAGAAGGTCGTCGTGGACGCCAACCACGAGATGGCCGGCAAGGCGCTCAACTTCGAGATCGAGCTCGTGAGCGTCGAGGACTAGCGGGGAAGAGGCCTGCCTCCCTGCAACAAAGTGGGAGCCTCGCCGTCCAAAACGGGGACGAGGCTCCCAAGCTGTGGGGGTGATGTTGATTACCCGTCTAATTGGGGTGGGGCCGGCCGGGCGTCGCGCTACTTCTCGGAGGCGTCGCGCTACTCCTCGCGCCCGCGCAGGTTGGGGATGACGCGTTTCACTACCCAGAGCACAGCCGCAACCACGACGACGGCGAGGATGACGTACTTCACGACGTCACTGACCCACTCTGCCTCGGCGGCGATGGTCTTCCAGGCAGAGCCGGCGCCATAGCCCAGCGCGCAGAGCACGCTGTTCCACACGGCGGAGCCCACGAGCGTGTAGAGGGCAAACTTGGCCGGGCTCATCTTGGCGGTGCCGGCGGGGATGGAGATGAGGCTGCGCACTACGGGCACGCAACGGCAGATGAGGACGGTGACCTGACCCTTCTGGTCGAACCAGGTGATGGCGCTGGAGACGTCGGTGCCCTTGAAGCCGAGCAAGCGCATCGGCTTCGTCTCGAAGAACGCCGTGAGGCGCTCGCGTGAGAGCAGCCTGCCCACGCCGTAGAGGATGAACGCGCCCGCCACGGAGCCCACCGTGGCCGCAACGATGACGCCCGGAAGCTCCATGGCGGTCTCGTGCACGAGGAACCCACCCATGGGCAGGATGAGCTCGCTTGGGATGGGCGGAAACACGTTTTCGAAGAGGATGAGGGCCGAGACGGCCAGATAGCCAAACTGGTTGATGAAGTCGAGGAAGGCGCCTTCCATGTGTCTCCTGTCGTGATGCCGGCGCCGCGCCGGCGTGCGGTGGGCAGGGGCCCGTGGCCAGAACGTCTCAACCAGTGTATGCGCCACTCCTCTCCATCCATCGAAGCCCCACGGGATGCGGTTATGTGGTGGCTGCGTGTGGGCGCCGTGAAGGCGGCATGCAGGAGCAATGAAGGGCCGGTGAAGCCGCCTTTTTCGCGTGTAAGGAACCCCCGCGGGGGTAAACCGTAAGTACCTTCCTTCCTTTCGCCCCCGCCGCGCCCCCACGCGACGGGGGCACCCTTTTACCAACCAGGGCCCCGTGCCACCTTCGCGGCACGGGGCCCTATCCGTTTGTATGAGGTGCCACAATGTCGCACGCCACTTTACGCGAAGGAGCTCTCCCATCTGGGCGCCTCTCTGCGTCGAGCCGCCCCCAAGTAGTTCCAAGCCAGCCGACCCGTAACGAGCCCGATAACAACAGCTCCCTCCCACCTTCCCGAGCGAACAATCCGCAGCGCGCAAAGCGTGCGAGGACGTGAGTGAGGGAAGGCGGGAGGGGAGCGTCGTCCAGGTATCCGGCGAAGGTTACTTGACCCTCATTGCGCGCATTGCGTTCAGGATTGCGATGATTGCCACGCCCACGTCACCAAAGACCGCGAGCCACATGCTGGCGATGCCGAGCGCCGCCAGCACGAGGATGAGCAGCTTCACACCGAGCGCGAAGATGATGTTCTGCCACACGATGCGCATGGTCTTGCGCGCCAGGTGGATAGCCTTCGAGATGTTCGAGGGCTTGTCGTCCATGAGTACCACGTCGGCCGCCTCGATCGCGGCGTCCGAGCCCATGGCACCCATCGCGATGCCCACGTCGGTGCGCGTCAGCACCGGTGCGTCGTTGATGCCGTCTCCCACAAACGCAAGCTTCTCGCGCGGGCCCTCCGCCGCGAGCAGCTGCTCCACGCGCTCAACCTTGTCGGCTGGCAGCAGCTGGGCGTGATACTCGTCAATGCCGAGCTTCTGTGCCACGGCCGCGGCAACCTCCTCGCGGTCGCCGGTGAGCATGACGGTCTTCTTGACGCCGCAGGCGTGCAGGTCGCGAATGGTCTGTTCGGCGTCATCCTTCACCACGTCGGCAATCACGATGTGGCCCACGTAGCGGTCGTCGACGCTTACGTGCAGGATGGTGCCGGTGAGCTCGCAGTCGTGCCAGTGCTCGTGATGGCCCTCCATGAGCTTGTCGTTGCCCACGAGCACCACATGCTCGTCGATGCGGGCCACCACGCCGTGGCCGCTCTCCTCCTGCACGTCGGCGATGCGCTGGCGGTCGATCTCGCCCGAGTAGGCGGCCTTCACGGACAGCGCGATGGGATGGTCGCTGAAGGCCTCGGCGTAGGCGGCGCTGGAGAGCACGTAGTCCGGCTCGATGCCCTCCTCGGGGTGAACTGCCACCACGTTGAACGTGCCGTTGGTGAGCGTGCCGGTCTTGTCAAACACGACGGTGTCAACCTCGGCGAGGGTCTCGAGGTAGTTGGAGCCCTTCACGAGCACGCCGAGTCGGCTGGCGCCACCGATGCCGCCAAAGAAGGAGAGCGGCACGCTGATCACGAGGGCGCACGGGCAGCTCACGACGAGGAACGTGAGGCCGCGAAGAATCCAGTCGCTCCAGGCGCCCATGCCCGCGAGCGGCGGGATGATGGCGAGCAGCACCGCCGCGCCGGTGACGGCCGGCGTGTAGACCTTGGCGAAGCGGGTGATGAAGTTCTCGGTGCGGGCCTTCTTCTCGCTCGCGTTCTCCACGAGCTCGAGGATGCGGCTCACCGTGGACTCGCCGAAGGGCTTGGTGGTCTTGACCTTGATGAGGCCGGTCATGTTGATGCAGCCGGAGATGACGTCGGCACCCGCCTCCACGTGGCGCGGCACGGACTCGCCGGTAAGGGCCGCGGTGTCGAGCTGCGTGGAGCCCTCGGTGATGACGCCGTCGATGGGCACGCGCTCGCCGGGCTTCACCACGATGATGCTGCCCACGGCAACCTCGTCCGGGTCGACCTGCTCGAGCTTGCCGTCCTTGCCTTCGATGTTGGCGTAGTCCGGCGCGATGTCCATCATGGCGGCGATGGACTTGCGGCTCTTGCCCACCGCGTAGGCCTGGAACAGCTCGCCCACCTGGTAGAACAGCATGACGGCCGCACCCTCGGCCATGTGCGGGTCCGTGTCGGGGAAGAAGACCATGGCAAACGCGCCGAGCGTGGCGACGGCCATGAGGAAGTTCTCGTCGAAGACCTCACCGCGGCCGATGTTGTGAAACGCCTTTGCGAGCACGTCGTGTCCGGCAATGACGAACGGCACGAGGAAGAGCACGAAGCTCGCGTACACGTCGCCGGGCTCGCCGAAGGCCGCCTTGAGCGCCCCGAACTCGTCGAGCGCTGCCACCACGAAGAAGATGACGAGCGCGAGGATGATACGGTGCAGCTTGTGCTGCTGCGACTCCTTCTTATGACGACGCCTCTTCTTCGGCTTGGCCTTAGCCTCTGCCATGGCAACTCCTTAGAACATGCAGGCAACGGGGTTTTCGTCGCCAAACTCTGAACACATGAGCATTCGCTCATATAATCCGACTATCGAAGCCCTCGCGCCACCGTGATGGTTCCAGTAGGGGATATCCACCCAGGTAGCCACGGGGGCTAGCTAGTCAAAACTGGATTTCCGGTCGCTCGAGGGCTTGAGCTCACGCACATTGCGCAGCCGCGATGTGTTTGTGGCGAGCTGCCCGTGCGGGCGAGGACGTGCGCGAACCCGGGCCCCCGAGCGACTCCAGAGGGCCCCGGCTCTCTAGCGAATGATCTCGCAGTCCGGCTCCTCGTCGGCCGTGAAGTCGACGACGCGGCCGAGCACCTCGTCGAACTCGTCGTCGGCGGCCTCGAGCGTGAGCTTCTGCGTCATGAAGTTCACGGACACCTTCTGCACGCCGTCGAGCTTGGCCAGCTTCTCCTGCAGCTCGCGAGCGCAGTTGGCGCAGTCGATCTCGTCGAGCTTGAAGGACTTCTTCATGGTGGTGCCTTTCTCTCGGAGGCGCGCCCGCGGGTCTGCCTCGCTTGTTGACGTTCGTTCGGGACGTTGCGCTGCGTCCCAACCCGCTTGCCCCTACTCGCAGATGTGGTTGAGGCCCTGATTGAGCATGGTGTAGACGTGGTCATCCGCGAGGGAGTAGACGATGTTGCGCCCGTCGCGCTCGAACTTCACGAGATGCGCCTGCTTGAGCGTGCGCAGCTGGTGCGAGACGGCGCTTTGGGTGGTTCCGGTCTGCTCGGCGATGTCGGCCACGCAGAGGTCGCGGCCCATGAGGGTGAAGAGGATCTTGATGCGCGTGGTGTCCGAGAAGACCTTGAAGAGGTCTGCGAGGTCATAGAGCAGCTCCTCCTCGGGCATGCACTCCGGGGCCTCGCCCACCGGGATGGGGCAGTGCTGGGAGTCTGCCTGTACGGCTTCGTCTGCGTGCGTGGTGGTTTCCCTGTCGGCCATGGCGCCTCCTTGTTTATCCGTACATCTGAACAATCATTCATACGTTTCGTTTTCGATTATATGAATGGACGCTCATACGTCAAGGTACGTTAGCCATTTGACGGCATTTGGACGGCGTGCGGAATCGAAAGGCGGGCTTCGAGGCCCTTGGCGTTTCTGACGCTACGCCTCCACATGCACCTGACGGTACGCGATGCCGCAGCGGTCGAGGACGTTCTTGGACACAAGGTTGTCGACCGTGCCCTCGTACTTGTCGCTGAGGTAGACCACCTCGCCAATGCCCGCCTGCACGAGGGTCTTCGCGCACTCGTGGCAGGGGAAGAGCGTCACGTAGACGGTGGCATGGTCTAAGTCCTTGAGCGAGCCGCGGTAGTTGAGAATGGCGTTTGCCTCCGCGTGAATCACGTAGTTGTGCTTATCTAGCAGCGGGTCAGTGGTGGTTTCCCAGGGAAACTCGTCATCGTTGAGCCCGGTGGGCGTGCCGTTGTATCCCACGGAGAGAATGCGGTGGTTGGTGTCCGCGATGCAGGCGCCCACCTGCGTGTTGGGGTCCTTGCTGCGGAGGCTTGCCGCGATGGCGACGCGCATGAAGAACTCGTCCCAGCTGATGACGTCCGTACGCTTTCCCGGCATGTCTGCTCCTTTGCCGCGCCCGCTTCGAGGCCCTCGGTCTGTCCCGTCTCGGGCCGCGCCCGCCCGAGAGCCTCTCAAACTATTTGAGATTCTACCTTGACACGGCTCGTTTGAGGTCCATCATGATGGGCACAACGCAGGCATCCACAAGGGTGGATGTCGTCGAAGGGACTATGCAATGAGCCGCATCAACAACGCCATCGAGATTATTGCCGCGATTATTAGCTAGCGGGTTGGTGCAAACGAGCCAGCCCGTGATTCGCGGGCGGCTATCGAACGGGGCCGTCGGAAGCGATTCCTTCGGCCCCGTTTCCTTTTGCGTCAATCCGCTGGGCAGAGCCCATGCGTCGGCAGCCGCGAGCCCAAACAGGTCCGCTGCCGGCAAGACCGTCACGTACGAGAACGACGCCATGCAAACACTTCGGCGCACGTTGGAACACCCCAATCGCCCGACCGCCAGACCCCTTGAGGCGGAGGCGTCGCGACAACCCACATCCGGCCCCGCGGGGCCACGAAGGAGAACCCATCATGTCCGAGAACGATTCCTGCTGCTGCAGCTGCTCTGCCACCAAGCCCGCCGTCACCCTCAATGTCAAGCAGGAGGCCCTTGCCGAGGCCCTCTACCAGGCCTATCGCCGCAACTTCTACGGCCAAGAGAACAATCCGCTCAACATGGCCGACTGGGAGGGCGTCGTCACCGATGACGACACCGCCTATGCCGTGCAGGATGCGGTGATGGCCAAGAAGATGGGCCCCGTCGCCGGCTACAAGGTCTCGCTCACGAGCGAGGAGACCCAGAGGATGTTCGACTCCGGCTCGCCGCTCTATGGCGCGCAGGTGGCCGAGCGCTTTGTGCCCACGCCCTGCACGCTCGACCTACGTCACCTCAACGAGCCGCTCGTGGAGGTGGAGTTCTGCTTCACGGCCAAGAAGGACCTTTCGGCCGACATGTCGCTCGACGAGCTGCTGCACAACTGCACCGTCGCCGGCGACATGGAGGTGCCCGACGCTCGCTTTGCCGCATGGTTCCCCACGCTTTCCAAGTACCTCGTGATGAGCGACTGCGCGGTGGGCGGCTACGTGCTCTATGGCACGCCGGTCGATGGCGCCGAGCTCACGGTCGAGGGCATGGCCCAGGTGCATGCCAAGGCCTACCACAACGGTGAGTTCGTCAAGGAGGGCGACTCCTCCGAGGTGCTCGGCAACCCGGTGAACTCCCTCAAGTGGCTCGTGGGCAAGCTCGAGAGCCAGGGCAAGAAGTTCACCAAGGGCATGCATGTCTCCGTGGGCACCGTGTTCGTGCCGCCTGCGTTCACGGCCGGCGAGTGGCGCGTCGAGTTCTCCGGCCCGTTCGGCACGCTGGAGGTCACGGCTAAGTAAGCCTTGGGTTAGCCCGGCTACAAAGGAGCGCATACGGGCCAGACGGGCGGTTGCCTCAGGCGTGCGCGGATCTCCCACTCGTTGGGGACGGCCCTCGCCACGATGGCGTGGAAGCGCGCGTTGTGGCTGGGCTCGAGCAGGTGTGCCAGCTCGTGCGCCACGACGTAGTCGAGGCACTCGGGCGGATACGCCGCGAGCCGGATGTTGATGCGGATGCGACCGGTTCGCGGCGTGCACGACCCCCAGCGCGTGCGCATGTCACGCAGCTGCCAGTCGGAGGCTTGGGCGCCTATGAGTGCCTCCATGCGACCAACTGCCTCGGGCAGCGTCCTTGCAACCTCCGAGCGGTAGATGCCCGCCACCTCCTCGGGCGGCAGGGGCGCGCCGGCCATCTGGGTGACGCCCCAAAGCGGGTACGTGTCCGATTCGGCGTCATGATCGCGATTTGCTGCCTCGGTGCGCCGCGCCTGCCGCTCGAGCGCCGCCCGCACCCATGCCGCCCGCTCGGCCAGAAACGCCTCCGCCCGCTCGCGGCTCGTGTGCCATGGGATGCTCAATGTCACGCTGCCGTCGCGCCGCACGCGCAGGTTGAGGTTGCGCACGCGCTTGCGCGTCACCAAAACGGGGATGGGCCGCTCGGACCCATCCCCGTTCGTTACGTATGCCGTGAAGCTGGTTGCCAACGTGGCGCCGCCGGCCTAGGCGAACTCGATCTTGCCGGCCTCGGCATCCATCGACTGCACGATGGCAAGGCTCTCGAGCTGGTAGCCGCGCTCGCGCAGGCTCTTGCCGCCCGGCTGAAAGCCCTTCTCGATGGCGATGCCAATGCCCTCGACCACGCAGCCCGCCTCGTCGCAAATCTCGAGCAGGCCGTTCAGCGCGCAGCCCATGGCGAGGAAGTCGTCGATGACGAGCACGTGCTCGCCGGCGGAGAGGAAACGCTTGGCCACGATGACGTTGTACTCGCGCTTCTTGGTGTAGCTGCGAATCTTGGTGCGGTACTGGTCGCCGTCGAGGTTGATGGACTCGGTCTTGCGGGCAAACACCACCGGCACGTTGCCAAAGTGACGCGAGGCGGCAACCGCGATGCCGATGCCCGAGGCCTCGATGGTCAGGATCTTGTCGATGTGCTTGCCGGCGAACAGGCGGGCCCACTCGGCGCCCATGTGGTCGTAGAGCTCGACGTCGCACTGGTGGTTGAGGAAGTTGTCCACCTTCAGGACGTTGCCTTCGCGAACGATGCCGTCCCTCTGGATGCGCTCCTCAAGCTCCTTCATGCGATGGGTCCTCCCTGCTCGTGGTGTGCGGGCACGTCGCGCGTGTGGGCGTGCCGCTCGATTGCGTGTTGGCCAATCCGCCGGCCCGCGCCATGGCTTCGATGCGGGTCTCCGGCGAATGGTGCGCCCAAGCCGACGGGCGCGTGTATTCGAAACATTATGCAGCGTTCGAGGCCGTCTGTCCCCGCGCAATTACTTCTTTACACGCCAATACGCGCCTGAAACGTAACGGCAACGTTCAACAGATACGCTGATGAGACGAAAGCGGGGAGTGTGCCCGGTGCGAAGCGCCCGGGACGCTCCCCGCACTCGCCCGCAGACAAGGCCTGGCGCATGCCGCCTGGGCCAAGAGGCCGGCGCCAAGGGGCCCCGGCATCCGAGAGGTGTGTGCCATGGCGCTAATCAGGCCGCTGACCGAAGACTTCAACGAGTACGTGCGTGACGAGTCACGTACCGTGGGCGAGGCGGATACCATTTCCTTCCCAACAACCGAGCAAGACGTCCGTGACCTGCTGCGCGAGCTCCATGGTGACGGAACGGTGCATGCGGACGGCACGCCGGGCGGCGCCGTTCCCATCACGGTACAGGGTGCCCGCACAGGTCTCGCGGCGGGCGCCGTGCCCTATGGCGGACATGTCATGAACCTCTCGCGCATGACCGGGTTCCTCGGTCTGTGCAGGGGCGAGGACGGCACCTACTACCTGCGGCTCCAACCGGGCGTGGTGCTCTCCGCCCTGCGAAAGGCCCTGGCAGACAAGGCCATTCCCACCGATGGCTGGGACGAGGAGAGCCTGAAGGCCCTCGACGAGCTCTATGCGGGCCCCGAGCAGTTCTTCCCCACGGACCCCACCGAGGCCTCCGCGTGCCTGGGCGGTATCGTGGCGTGCAACGCCTCGGGTGCGCGCAGCTACCACTACGGCCCGGCCCGCCCGCACGTGAGCGGCCTGCGCGTGGCACTCGCGGATGGTGACATGGTGAGCCTGCGCCGGGGCGAGGTGCATGCCAACGGCCGCACGCTCCACCTCGTTACCGAGGGTGGCCGTGAGCTCACGCTCGACCTGCCCACCTATGTGATGCCCAAGACCAAGAACGCCTCCGGCTACTACGTGGAGGACAACATGGATGCCGTGGACCTGTTTGTGGGTTCCGACGGCACGCTCGGCGTCGTGACCGAGATCGAGGTGGCGCTCATGCCCACCCCGCCGGTGGTGTGGGGCGTCAACTGCTTCTTCCCCAGCGAGGCCGCCTCGCTGGACTTCACGGTGGCGGTGCGCCCGCGCCTGCGCCATGCCGCCGCCATCGAGTTTTTCGACCAAGGTGCGCTCGACATCCTGCGCTCCCAGCGCGAGCACAACGTTGCCTTCGCGGCCCTGCCCGATGTGCCCGAGCGCTATAAGTGCTGCGTCTACGTGGAGCTCGACTGCGCGGACGCGGACGAGGCCCTGAGCGAGCTCTACCAGGTTGGCGACGCCCTGCGCGAGGTGGGCGTGAGCGAGGACGACACCTGGGTGGCACGCACCGAGGTCGACCGCGAGCGCCAGCTCTTCTTCCGCCACGCGGTGCCCGAGAGCGTCAACATGCTCATCGACGAGCGCCGTCGCACGGACCCGGTGATCACCAAGCTGGGCAGCGACATGTCCGTGCCCGACGACCGCCTGCACGACGTTGTGGCCTACTACAGAAAGACGCTCGCCGAGGCTGGCCTCGAGAGCGCTGCCTGGGGGCACATCGGCGCCAACCACCTCCACGTCAACGTGCTGCCGCGCAACGCCGAGGACTTCAAGCGCGGCAAGCAGCTCTTTCGCGAATGGGCGGGCGAGATCACACGCATGGGCGGCGCGGTCTCTGCCGAGCACGGCGTGGGCAAGATCAAGCGAGACTTCCTGCTCACCATGTACGGGCCCGAGCACATCGTCGAGATGGCACGGCTCAAGCGCGAGCTCGACCCGGCGGGTCAGCTCGGGCGGGGCAACCTGTTCGACGAGTCGCTGCTGAGCGGCGAAGCGGAGGGCGCGGCCACGCCCGCCGCCTCCGCGGAAGGGGGTGAGCGCCGATGAAGATCGTCGCCTGCGTGAAGGCGGTTCCGTCCACCACCGAGGTGAAGATGGACCCCAAGACCAACACCATCGTCCGCGATGGCAAGCAGTCCGTCATCAACCCGTTCGACACTGCGGCGCTTGAGCTGGGCATTCAGCTCAAGGAGCGCCTGGGCGGCACGCTCTGCGCCATCTCGATGGGCATTCCCGACACCGTGCGCCTGCTGCGCGACGCGGTCTCGCGCGGGGCCGATGACGCCCTGCTCCTCTCCGACCGCGCCTTCGCCGGCGCGGACACCCTGGCAACCTCCTACGCACTCTCGCTGGGCATCGAGCGGCTCGCGGGCGACGCGGCCGCCAGCGAGCGCCCTGCCGGGGACATCGACCTGGTGCTCTGCGGGCGCATGGCGGTTGACGGAGACACGGCGCAGATTGGCTCCGAGCTCGCAGGCATCTTTGGCATGCCCTGCGTCACGGCGGTGACCGAGCTCATGGAGGCCGACGAGGCGCACGTGGTGGTGCGCCACGAGACAGACGAGGGCACGGCCACCGTGGACGTGCCGCTGCCCGCGGTGCTCACGGTCTCCAAGGACATCGCGACCCTGCGCATGCCGTCCATCTCGGGCGTTCGCGCGGGCGAGGCTGCCGAGGTGTGCGTGCTGAACGCCGAGCAGGCCGGCGCCGACCTGACGCGCTGCGGCCTCAACGGCTCGCCGACGCAGGTGGTGCGCTCGTTTGTGCCCGAGCATGGCTCCGGCGCGGTTGAGGTGGCGGGCTCGTCTGACGAGCAGGCGGACGCCCTGATGGCAATCTTTGAGGAGGCCGTGCGATGAGCGGGTTGGTAGTCGACACGAACAAGTGCGTGGGCTGTCGCCGCTGCGTCCGCGTGTGTGGAAATGACGGCATCGAGGTCACGGACCGAAAGGCGCACGTGCTTGATGGCTGCATCTCCTGCGGCATGTGCGTGGACGCGTGCCCCGTGGGTGCGCTCAAGATCGAGAAGGACGAGGTTGGCGGCGTTGACCTTGCCGCCTACCACGACATCTGGGTGTTCAGCCAGGTGAGTGCCCGGGGCGAGATGCTGCCCGTGGCGCTCGAGCTCGTGGGCAAGGGCCGCGAGCTGGCAGACCAGCGCGGCTGCAAGCTCGTGGCCGTGGTGGGGGAGCCGGCAGACGCGGGCGAGCAGAACGCGGCCAAGCTCGTGGCCGCTGGTGCCGACGAGGTGATTCGCTGCCGCGATGACCGCCTGGCCCTGCCGGACTCCGAGGTCTTTGCCGAGTGGCTCGTGGCGCTCGCCCAGGAGCGCAAGCCCGAGGTCATCCTCTACGGTGCCACCGACTTTGGCCGCGAGCTGGCGCCCCGTGTGGCGGTGCTGCTCCAGACCGGTCTTACTGCCGACTGCACGATTCTGGAGATGGACCTCGAGAAGGGCCTGCTCCAGCAGACGCGCCCGGCCTTTGGCGGCAACCTGATGGCCGCCATCGTATGCCCGGGCCACCGCCCGCAGATGGCCACTGTGCGACCGGGCATCTTTGCCGTGCCGGAGGCCGTTGCCGAGGGCATCGCCGTAGATGCCGCCGTGGCGGCTGGCCGCGTGGCGGACGTTGCGCTTGGCGACGACGTGACGCCCATGGTACGCGTGACGGGGGTTGAGCCCAAGAACGCGGAGGGGTCAATCACGGAGGCAGACGTGCTTGTGGTGGCCGGTCGCGGCATCGGTAGCAAGAAGGCGCTTCCGCTGGTGAGGCGCCTGGCAGAGCTCCTTGGCAAGAAGTATGACTGCACGAGCGGCGTGGGCTGCACGCGCCCGCTCGTGGAGAGCGGTTGGCTTGACTACTCGCACCAGGTGGGCCAGACGGGCGTCTCCGTTGCGCCCAAGCTCATGGTGAGCGTGGGCGTCTCCGGCGCCATCCAGCACACCTCGGGCATTGGCGGGAGCCAGACCATCGTGGCCATCAACGAGGATGCCGAGGCGCCCATCTTTGGCCTCGCCCAGTACAAGGTGGTGGGCGACTGCCTCGAGGTGCTTCCCGCGCTCATTGCCAGGCTGGAGGAAGAGCTCGCCTAGCGTTGCGGTACCCATGGGATGGCTAACGGGCTTGGAGCCGCGCTTGTGGCTTCGAGCCCGTTGCACTTTCGGGTGTTCAGAGGGATGTGCTCTCATATGCCGTTGCGCTTGGGCGCGTGACGCCCCCGGTTATTTCCGGGCGCTTGAGTTTGTGACGCGGCTGGCATGCGAAAAAAGCCCCGGGCTGCATCGTTGCGGCCCGGGGCCTTTTGCTGGCTATGACAGGCGAGACTTAGGCCTCTGCGGGCGCGGCCTCCTCGGCAGGCGTGCCGCCGCCGAGGGCCTCCATCATGGAGTGCGCGGCCTTCTTGCCGGCGCCCATGGCCAGAATGACGGTCGCGGCACCGGTGACGATGTCGCCGCCGGCCCAGACCTTCGGGTTGGACGTCTTTCCGTCCTCGTCGGCAACGATGTAGCCCCACTTGTTGAGCTCAACGTCGGCCGCGAGCTTCGGGAACGGGTTGGCGAAGGTGCCGATGGCGGTGACGGCCACGTCGCACGGGATGTCGAACTCGGAGTTCGCCACGGCCTGTGGGCGGCGACGACCGCTCGCATCGGGCTCGCCGAGCTCCATGCGCTGCAGGCGCACCTTGCTCACGAAGCCGTTCTCGTCGGCGATGAACTCCACCGGCGACACCAGCGGCAGGACCTCCACGCCCTCCTGCTTGGCGTGGTGCAGCTCGGCGCGACGGGCCGGCATCTCGGCCTCGGTGCGACGATAGGCCAGGGTGACCTTGCCGGCGCCCAGGCGAAGCGCGGTGCGGGCGGCATCCATGGCCACGTTACCGCCACCGAACACCACGACGTTCTTGCCGTGCTTGGTGGGCGTGTCGTACTTGGGGAAGTTCTCCGCCTTCATGAGGTTCACGCGGGTGAGGTACTCGTTGGCGCAGAAGACGCCGGGGAGGTTCTCGCCCGGGACGTTCAGGAAGCGGGGGAGGCCGGCGCCCACGGCGAGGTACATGGCGTCGAAGCCCTGCTCCTCGAAGAGCTCCTTGGCGTCCGTGATGCGGCCCACGACGCTGTTGTACTCGAACTTGACGCCCAGCTTCTGCAGGCCGTCAATCTCGCGCTTGACGATGGTCTTGGGCAGACGGAACTCGGGGATGCCGTAGGTGAGCACGCCGCCGCCGGTGAAGAACGCCTCGAAGACGGTGACGTCATAGCCGTTCTTGGCCAGCTCGCCGGCGCAGGCAATGCCGGACGGGCCGGAGCCCACCACGGCCACCTTGATGCCATTGGACGGCTTGACCTCGGGCTCGTGCGCGAGCTCGCCGGCGTTGTCGCCCAGGAAGCGCTCCAGCTGGCCGATGGCGATGGGGTTGCCCTTCTTGTTGAGGACGCAGTTGCCCTCGCACTGGTTCTCCTGCGGGCAGACGCGGCCGCAGACGGAGGGCAGCATGCTCTCCTCGTGGATGACGTCGAGGCCCCCGCCAAAGTCGCCCTGGCGAATCTTCTCGATGAAGCGCGGGATGTTGATGTTGACCGGGCAGCCCTCGACGCAGTGCGGCTTCTTGCAGTCGAGGCAGCGGTTGGCCTCGGCGATGGTGTCGGCCATGGTGTAGCCGCGGTCGACCGGACGGAAGTCCTTCGCGCGTTCGGAGGCAACTTCCTCGTTGTCGGGCGTGCGCGGGGCCTTCATGTTGGGCTTATACTTACCGTTTACCTGTGGCATGCGCAGGTCTCCTCCTCATAGGCCTTGAGGGCGATGCCCTCTTCCGTGCGGTACGACGCCTGACGGGCGCGCAGGTCGTTCCAGTCGACGAGCGTGGCGTCAAAGTCGGGGCCGTCGACGCAGGCAAACTTGGTCTTGCCGCCCACCTCGACGCGGCAGCAGCCGCACATGCCGGTACCGTCGACCATGATCGGGTTCAGGGAGGCGACGATGGGGATGTTCTCTTCCTCGCAGGTGATGGCAGAGAACTTCATCATCGGCACCGGGCCCACGCAGAAGGCGGCGTCGATCTCGCCGGACTCGCAGAGGCGCTTGAGCGGCAGGGTCACGACGCCCCTCTCGCCCTCGGAGCCATCATCGGTGGTGATGAAGAGGTGCTCGAGCGACAGGGCCTTGAACTGATCGGTGAGGATGAGGAGGTCCTTGGTGCGGGCGCCCATGATGACGGAGACCTTCTTGCCCTGCTCGACGAAGGTGCGCGCCACGGGGTAGGCGATGGCGAGGCCCACGCCGCCGCCGATGACGGCCACGCGGTCGCCCTCAAGCTCGGTGGGGTTGCCCAGCGGGCCGGTGACGTCGAGGATCGAGTCACCCTCCTCGAACTTAGATAGCATCTCGGTGGTCTTGCCAATCACCATGAAGATGAACTCGACCCAACCCTCCTCGGGGTTCCAGCCGGCGAGGGTGAACGGAACGCGCTCGCCCTCCTCGTTCGCGCGGACCATGAGGAACTGGCCGGCATGGGCCTTCTTGGCCATCTGCGGCGCCTCCACGCGAAACTCGAACACCTTCTCCGAGAACTGCGTCTTTTTGAGGATCTTGTACATGCAGATCTCCTCTCCTGCTTCTCTTTAAGCTCGCTGATGACGACACGCGGGCAAACCCCGTCCCGTTCATGGCCGCGGGCGAGCAAATACACACGCGGAACAATCTTATCCGGTAAGGGCTATGCCTGGACCGGGATTCTGGTGAGAGAGAAGCCGCTACCTGCTGTGATTTTGAGAGCAAGACGTCCATTTGTCGTGCTAGTCGACGCGCAACGCAACGCATCAGAAACAAATCTGCATGGTCATCAAGAATCCGCCGAACGGTAAAACAATGGTCCGGAACCCAATCGGATTCCGGACCAAAAAACAAGCTAGGCGCCTACGGACAGCCAGGGTCCAGCAAGCGCTCGGCACCGGGCCTTACCGGGCCCCCGGCTTGCCGGCGCCGTTCACGTGATCGCGTGCGTAGATGACGCCCTGCGCGAGGCAGAGCCCGGCGGCACTGGCGGCGTCGGCGCAGGTCACGTCGAACTCCTCCAGCTCGGCCTTGCGGTACTCCTTGAGCACCCAGTCCGCCACGGGCATGCGTCCCGGTGGCATGCCGATGCCCACCCGGATGCGGCTGAAGTCACGGCTGCCCAGCTTGTTGATGATGGACTTGAGGCCGTTGTGCCCGGCGTGGCCGCCGCCCACCTTCACGCGCACGTCACCGGGGTCAAGGTCGAGCTCGTCGTGGATGACCAGCAGCTCCTCGGGCGCCACGCCGTACTCGGCGCACAACTTGGAGATGGGGCCTCCGCTCGTGTTCATGTAGCTCTGCGGCTTGGCGAGCACCACCTCGCGCACGCCGGGCCTGCCGTCCTCGTCCACGCAGCGCACACGCACCACGGCAACCTCGGCGCCGCACTGGCTCTTCCAGTAGCCGGCACCCAGCCTGCGGCCCAGCTCGTCGATGCTCCTAAAGCCGGCGTTGTGTCTCGTGGCCGCATACTCCTCGCCAGGGTTGCCCAGGCCTGCCACAAGGCGAATCGTCTTTGGCTGTGCTGCAGCCATGATGCCTCCTCATGCGAGGGGCCGCGCGCCTCGCGGCGTGCGGCCCCAAAGTCTCGGGTATCGGATGCTGTCCGGCAGACTGCACCCTTGGGCGTCCATGGCGAGCGAGGCCATGGGATGGGGCGGCCCGGCGCGGACCTGGCCGCTTACAGGTTGAAGCGGCCGCCCACCATGCCAGACACCGAGGTGTTGGTGAAGACGTGGTAGATGCACTCAGAGATCTCGTTGGCAACGGAGATGGTCTTCACCTTCGTGCCAAGCTCCTCGGCCGCGTGCGGCACGGAGTCCGTGACGACGCACTCCACGATGGGCGCGTCCTCCAGGCGCTCGATGGCGGGGCCGGAGAAGATGCCGTGGGTGGCGCACACGTAGATGTCGCCGGCACCCATGTTCTTGAGCTCCTTGATGGCGCCGCAGAGCGTGCCTGCGGTGTCGATCATGTCGTCGTTGATGATGCAGGTCTTGCCCTCGATGTCACCGATGATGCCCATGACCTCGGCCATGTTGTGGCGCGGACGGCCCTTGTGGGCGATGGCGAGGCTGCAGCCCAGGTCATCGGAGAGCTTCTTGCAGGCCTTGGCGCGTCCCACGTCCGGGGAGACGACGACGGTGTTGTCCCAGTCGAAGTTCTTGTTCTTGAAGTACTCGCCAAAGAGGGGGAGTGCCGTGAGGTGGTTCACGGGCACGTCGAAGAAGCCCTCGATCTGGCCCTGGTGCAGGTCGAGCGTGATGACGCGGTCCACGCCGGCGGTCTCGAGCAGGTTGGCCACGAGACGCGCCGTGATCGGCTCGCGCGGGGAGGCCTTGCGGTCCTGGCGGGCGTAGGCGTAGTGGGGAATGACGGCGGTGATGGAGCGAGCCGAGGCACGGGTGGCGGCGTCGGCCATGATGAGGGTCTCCATCAGCAGGTCGTTGACGTTGGCGCCAACGATGGACTGGATGAAGAAGACGTCGCAGCCGCGGACGGACTCGTCGAAGCGGGCGTAGATCTCGCCGTTGGCGAAGTGCTCGAGCGTGAGGCCCTCCACCTCGATGCCCAGGGTCTTGGCGATGGACGCCGCGAGGTCAGGGTTGCTCGTGCCCGTATAGATGCGGAGTCGCTTTCTGATGGGGACGAGCTGGTCGAGGTCTTCGTACATGAGTCCGCCTTCCCGTGTGAGGTCCGGAGTCGTTTCTTGCCGATTGTCTAGCTTACTATTTCTTGCTTTGTGATGGAGCTCAGCCGGTGTTTGCTCCCATAAAAATGCGGGTCAAGCGTTTTGCCCGCCTGGCCCGCACACCGTCTGTCTACGTTTTGTGGCAGTTTGCGCGTGACCCCGGCAACGCCGTTGCGTCACCGGGGCCATCCTCATACCTTGTCGCCGTGCCCTACTTCTGGGCCTTCAGCGCCTCGCGATGCTTGTGCGCCCAGCCCTCGATGTTGGTCTGGCGCGCGCGCCCCACGCCCAGGGCGTCGGCCGGCACGGGCTTCGTGATGACGGAGCCGGCGGCCACGAGCGCGCCGTCGCCAATCTCGGCGGGCGCCACCATCATCGTGTCAGAGCCCACGAAGACGCCGTCGCCGATGACGGTCTTGTGCTTGTGGACGCCGTCGTAGTTACAGGTGATGGAACCGGCGCCGATGTTCACGCCGCTGCCCATGGTGGTGTCGCCGATGTAGGAGAGGTGCGGCACCTTGGACCCCTCGCCGATCGTGGACTTCTTGATCTCCACGTGCGTGCCTGCCTTGGAGCCGTCGAGCATGTGGGTGCCGGGGCGCAGGTAGGCGCGCGGGCCGCAGTCCACGGCGTTCTCGAGCACGGCGTCGATGGCCACCGTCTCGTCGATGACGCAGCCGTCGCCGGCTCGCACGTTCGTAAGGCGCGTCTGGGGGCCCAGCTGGCAGTCCTCGCCCACGTGGGTGTCGCCGATCAGGAAGGTCTGCGGCCACACCACCGTGTCGCGGCCGATGGTGCAGTCTGGGCCGATCCAGGCCTGCATGGGGTCGATGAAGGTGACGCCCTCGGCCATGAGGCGGTCGTTGATGCGGTCGCGGGCGATGCGCGTGGCGCGGGCGAGCTCGGAGCGGCTGTTCACGCCCAGGCCCTCGGTGTAGTCGTTCACGTGCACCACGGCCACGCGGTCACCGTGGGAGCGGAGAATCTCGATCATGTCCGGGAGGTAGTACTCGCCCTGGGCGTTGTCGTGCCCGATCTCGCCGATGTGGGCGGCGAGCTTGGCGCCGTCGAAGGCATAGCAGCCGGCGTTGAGCTCGTGGAGCGTCTCGAGCTGCTCGGGCGTGCAGTCCTTCTGCTCGATGTTGCGGATGACGTTGCCTCCGGCGTCGAGCTCGATGCGGCCGTAGCCGGTGGGGTCGGGGGCGGTGATGGTGAGGATGGAGGCCGCCGTGACGCCGTCTGCCACGGACTCCACGAAGCGCCGGATCGTCTCGGGGCGGGCGAGCGGCAGGTCGCCGTTCAGGACGACGACGGGGCCGGCATCGACGCCGGTGGCCTCGAGGGCGCAGCGCACGGCGTGGCCGGTGCCGAGGCGCTCGGTCTGCTCGACGCACTCGACGCTGACGTCTGCGCGCTCGCCGTAGGCGGCGCCCACGATGGCGCGGACCTCGTCGGCGTGGCTGCCCACCACCAGCACGATGCGCGTGCAGCCGCCGGCGATGGCGGCGTCTGCCACCCAGCACACCATCGGCTTGCCGAGGATCTCGTGCGCAACCTTTGCGTGGTTGGACTTCATGCGGGTTCCCTCGCCCGCGGCGAGGATGATTGCGGTGGCGTTGGCCATGGGATGTCTCCTGTCGTATGCGGGGCGCGGGGCGCCCGTCACAGTTGGCGCCATGATACCGCACGCGTGCGAAGGGGCCGTGGCCGTTGGCCGTGCGTCTCGGGGGACTTGCTCGCGGCTCTTTGCTGGCCGTGCCGTCCTGATCGAAACGCGACCTCATCACGTATGCAAGTGTGCCCGTCCGCGAACGGCTGCCAAAGGCGGGCGCCGGGCGAATCGCGGAGGCGTTCCTCAGCGTAAACAAAAACCAGCGCGTGGCTGGGGCACTAGGATTCGAACCTAGGTAACGGGAATCAAAATCCCGGGTCCTGACCACTGGACGATGCCCCAGCCTCGCGCTGGCGTTGATAGTGTAACAGCTCGCGGCGGGCGCGAGAGCGAACTCGTATTGATTGCCGCCTACTGATACCGGAGCGCCTCGACCGGGTCGAGCTTGGCGGCGCGGCGGGCGGGGTAGTAGCCAAACACGAGGCCGATGAGCACGCAGATGCCGCAGGCGACACCCACCGCGCCCGCCGAGATGGCCGGGGCCACGCTGCCGCTGGCACCCATGCTCGAGGCGAGCCCGCTCGTGCTCGCCACGTACGCAAGCGCCCAGCTCCCGCCGTAGCCAACCGCCACGCCGATGACGCCACCGGCCACGCTGATGGCGATGGACTCCCACAGAAACTGCGTGGTGATGTCGCCGCGCGTGGCGCCCAGCGCGCGCCTGAGGCCGATCTCACGGATGCGCTCCGTGACGCTGGTGAGCATCATGTTCATGATGCCGATGCCTCCCACCAGCAGCGATATGCCGGCGACGGCACCCATCATGAGCGAGAAGGAGTTCATGTACTCGTTCAGCGAGTCGATGGCCTCCTTCATGGACTGTACGTAGATGGAGCTCTCGATCTCGTCGTCGGGAACGTTCTGCATCTTGGCCAGCTGCTGCTTGGTCTTCTCTACGAGCGAGGAGATGTCCACACCCTCGCGGGCAAAGCCCACCACGTCGTTGAGGCCCCGGCCGCCCGCGCCCAGGCGGTCCCTCACGGTGTTGGGCGGCAGCCATGCGTTGCCGTAGCCGTCGCCACCGCCCATCATCGAGCTTGAGGGGAGCACGCCCACCACCTGGTAGGGTGAGCCGTTGATCCGCACGGTCTTGCCCGTGGGGTCGGCGTTGGGATCGCCAAAGAGCTGCCGCATGCCGTCCGTGGTGAGCAGACACACCTGGGCGCCACCCGCGGCCTCCTCGGCCGTCCAGAGGCGTCCCGTGGAGACGGAGAGACCGCTTGCGCGTAGGTAGCGCTCGTCCCCACCGTAGAAGGTGGCGCTGAGCTGACCGTTGTCGGAGGTCATCTCGCCGCCGGTGACGTATGCGCCGGTGATGAACTCGTACTTGGGCAGCGCCTGCTCGAGGGTCTCCAGGTCGTCCTCCGTGAGGCCGTGGGGCGCGTACATCGAGACGCGCCGGGCGGCGTCGAGCCCCAGCTCGCCTACGAGCGAGTTGCGGATGCCGCCGATGAGCGAGGTCATGGCGATGACGGCGGCGATGCCGATGACGATGCCGAGCACGGTGAGCAGCGAGCGCCCTCGGTTGGCGTCGAGGGCGCTCACGGTCTCCGCGGCGAGGTCGCGTGGGGTCATGGCTACACCTCCGGGATTCGTGGCGTGCGGGTGGATGTGGCGGCGCCTGATGGGGCGGGTGTGGAGGCCGGCGGGCTCGCTCCGGCGTCCGCGACGTCTGCCCTCGTTCGTCCGAGCGTGCCGCCCACCCGGCCTGCCGTCTCGTAGGCGCCCGCCTGAATCTTGCCGTCCAGGATGTGGACCGTGCGGTCCGCGCGAGCGGCCACGTCTGGATCGTGCGTGATGAGCACGATGGTCTTGCCGCGGTCGCGCAGTCGCTCGAAGGTCTGCATGACCATCTCGCCGGTGGCGGAGTCGAGGTTTCCCGTGGGCTCGTCGGCCAGGATGATGGCCGGGTCGCACACGAGGGCGCGCGCGATGGCCACGCGCTGCATCTGGCCTCCGGAGAGTTCGTTGGTCTTGTGATCCCAGTGGTCCACCGGCAGGTTCACGGCCGAGAGCGCCGCCACGGCGCGCGGCTCGCGCTCTCGGCGCGGCACGTCGGCGTAGGCGAGCGGCAGCATCACGTTGCGCAGCACGGTGGCGCGGGGCAACAGGTTGAAGCTCTGGAACACGAAGCCGATGCGCCTGCCGCGCACGAAGGAGAGGTCGTCGTCGGAGAGCTCGGAGACGTCGAGCCCCTCGAGGCGGTAGGTGCCGGTGGTGGGCGTGTCCAGCAGGCCCAGGATGTTCATGAGCGTGGACTTTCCCGAGCCCGAGGGGCCCATGATGGCAAGGAACTCGCCTGCCTCCACGCTGAGGGACACCCCGCGCAGCACGTGGTTGAAACCCGCGCCCGTCTCGAAGATGCGGTGGACGCCGCGGATGTCGATGACGGGCATGGCTAGCTCACCTGCACCGCGCCGGAGCTGCCCGAGTCTCCCGGCTCGGGGGTTGGCGATTCTGCGGGCTCGTCTGGGGCGCCTGCCGCGTTGGCGCCGGCCTCGGCTGCGGTGTCGCTTGCCGCGTCACCGGCCGCGTCCGTGGCGCCGCCTACGGGGTTGACCATCATCGAGTCTGCCGCCGTGCCGTCGAGCACGGTACCGCCCGTCTGCGCGCCTTCGGGGAACGTGAGCGCCTCCATGCCGGAGATGACCACGGCGTCGCCCTCGGCGAGGCTTCCGTCCGTACTCTCCACGGCCGCCTCGGAGCCGTTGTTCGCGAGCACCGTCACCGTGGCCATGCGCCCGGCGTGGAGCTCGGCGTCGTCCTCCACGTAGACGATGCCGGTGCCGTCGCCCAGGTCCGTGAGCGCGGCGGCGGGCACGATGAGGGCGGTGTCGATGGTCTCGGTCACCACGCTCACGTTGGCCGTCATGCCGGGCTTCAGTCGCGCGTCTGGGGCGGGAATCACGAGGTCGACGGCATAGGTGACCCCGCCGCCCCCGTAGCCGCCGTACATGCCCGACGAGTCGCTCGAGCTCGTGGTGGCAATCGAGCGCACGGTGGCGTTGAGCATCGCGTCCGGGGCGGCGGAGAAGGTTGCGGTAGCGGCCTGTCCCACCTGCACCTTGTTGACGTCTACCTCGCTTACCTGCATGGTGACGGTCATCTGGGAGAGGTCGGCGATCTGGCAGAGCGAGCCCGTGGGGCCGCTCGACCCGTCGCCCATCGCGGCCTGGCCAACCGAAGCCCCCGTCTGGGCGCTCAACTGGATGATGCTGCCGGCTGCAGGCGCGCGCACGGTGCGCTGCTCGGCCTGCTCCACGGCCTTGTCGTAGGCGTCGTTTGCCTGCTCGAGGGCGATGTTCGCGCTCTGCACCTGTCCCTCGGCGGACGTGACGGCCTGCTCGGCGGAGCGCACGCCCTCCTTGGCCGAGGAGATGCCTGCGTCAACCTCGCTGGAGTTGTCGCCAACCACGGCGCCGGTCTCGTCGGTGAGCTGCGTTACGGGCGCGGCCTTGGCCTTCTTGAGGGCGTCCTTGGCGTCCGAGAGCGACTCGTGGGAATCGGCGAGCGCCTGCTTGGCCTGCGTCACGCCGGATTCGGCCGTGCGGATGCCGCGCTCGGCCTCGGCCACGGCGCGGTCGAGCTCGTCATTCTTGATGGTGAAGAGCACATCGCCCTCGGCCACCTGCTGGCCAAGCACCACGTTGACGCTCTCGATGGTGCCGTCTATCTGGGGAGTCACGAGGGTGGACGAGGCTGGCTTGATGGGGCCCGACCCCGTAATCTCGTTGGTGAAGGGGCCGCGGTAGACCGGCTGGGTGATGACCTGAGTCTCGCTGCCGGCAGGTGCGGAGGTGGAGGCGTGGCGCCAGATGGCGACGGCGGCCACCAGCGCCACGACCACGCCCGCCGCGATGCCGCGGCGGATGAGCTTCTTCCTGCGGCGCTCGGCGCGCAGGCGCTTGAGCTGGGCGTAGGCCTCCTGCTCGGCGGGGTCGAGCGTGCCGTGGACGTTCGCGCCGGCGGGGATGTCGGCTGAGTCGGCGCCGGGACGGGTCTGGTCTGCCCTGAGCACCTCGAGGTTGGGCATGCTGGTGGGGAGGCGCTTGGTCTGCGCGTCCTCGTCCGTCGGCCCGCCTGGGGCGCTGGCCTGGCCCTTCGAGCCAGGGCCCGTCCCAGGCGGGCTGCCCGGGCCCTTCTCGGCCGAGAGGTCGAGGGTCTCGACGCCCCTGGGCTCGTCTGTCGAAGCGTGTTTGCTGCCGTGTCTGTTCTTCCGGAATCGCATGGCGTCCCCCTCACCTGGCGCCCCGGGGTTCCGGCGCGCGGCCAATGTGCGTGTCAGATGACGTTCGTCGGTGGTGCAATTGCCCTGGTCGGCGGTGCCCGTAGGCACCAAGCTACCCGAATGGAGGCTTGAAGGACCCCTGGCCTGGGCGCTGTTCCGCCGAAGGCCCCTCCCACTCCGCCAGCGAGTCCGCGCGCGCCGTCTTGCGCGCGACCGGCGGACGAGCTTGGGAGAGGGGGTTGGGCAAGACGGGGCCGAGGGTGGCGTGTCCCCGCTCGCCGCGAGCCAAATTCGCTGCCGGCGTGGCTCGCGCGTGGCCGACGGGCCGGCTGGGGCGGAGGGTGGCCAGCCCCGGTCGCGAGATGAGTCAAATAGGAGGGCAACGTGACTCATCGAAAGCGCGGCCTGCGAGGCACTCCCCTACAGGGCGTCCTGGCGGAGGGTCTCCACGAGGTTCTGGGCGCGGGTGCGGCGCAGGGCGTAGGCCACGGAGAGCGCTAGCACCACGAGCGTGCCCGCCGCGGCGATGCCGATGTAGCCCCACGGCACCGCAAAGCCGAGGTCGATGAACGAGTCCTGCATGGCCCGCCACATTGCCCAGGAAACGAGCATCGCGAGCGCAAGGCCTATGGCGAGGCCGCGCCAGGCATAGCTCGCGCACTCGTAGGCGATCATGCGGCCAAAGGCTCGCTCGCCCATGCCCACGCTCCTGAGCACCGCAAACTCGCGCGTGCGCAGGATGATCGAGTTCGTGAGCGTGTTGAAGACGTTGGCCAGCGCGATGAGCATCGTGATGACGCTGAACAGGGCCACGAAGAGTTGGACGAGCTGCGTGGTGTCGATGTTTGCCTGGCGGTCTGCGGCGATGTTGTAGACGGTGCCGCTGATGGCGCCCGCGTCTCCCGCGCTCTCCGCTTTGAGGAGCGCATCCGTGCGCTTCTCGGTAGCGTCGGGGTCATCGGACGCGAGGAACGCCTGGCCATGGGCCACGCTCACGGTGCCGCCCGTTCCCGCCTCAGTGTCGGCGAGGGCGCTCATGGGCATGACCACGGCGGGGAAGGAGCCCACGGCACCGCTCGAGAGCAGCACGTTCGGGGCGTGGTCGGCGAGTGCGGAAACCTCGATGTCCTGGCTGGCTGCGCAGGCCTGCTCGGCCGGAACGTCGCGCAGGTCATAGGCGCCGCCCTCGTCCCGGGCAAGGTCGTAGCCGTCCTCGGCGATTCTGCCCCAGCGCGCCACGGGCTTGCCGTCCGCATCCTCGTAGATGCCTAGGTAGCTGTAGCCGGTGAGGTCGCCCGTGCCGGTTGGGGCGTATGGGGCGTAGGCCTTGAGCGTGCCGGCCTGCGTGTAGGGCACGAGGTCGAGGTAGCGCTGGCCGTTGTCGCTCTTGTACAGGTTGAGGCCGATGGCGCGAGGATGGGCGGGGTCCGTGAACTGGCTTGCATCGAGCCCAAGCTCGGCCACATAGGCAGCCCACGAGGCATCGTCGAGGTAGTAGACGTTGACCATCCCCGTGTAGTCGCCGTTCGCGGCGTAGGGGGAGAGCACGTTGTCGGCAGCTCCCGGGCCACTCGCGCCGTAGCGCGAGCTGCCGGCCTCGGTCGTCCATTCGAGGTCGAATCCGGCGACCTCCTTCATGGTTGCGATGGCATTCGCGTCAAGCATGGACGCAGGCACGATTGCCCGGGCGGAGCCGGAGAGGTACGAGCCCCTGCTTGAGGTGCCATTGGGTGCGGAGGCGTCGGCCACGAGCCTCTGGAAGCGATCGGCGAACGTGGGGGACGAGCTTAAGGCCTCGCTGTCGCTGGAGCCGTTCGCCCCCGTCGCCTCGCCACCTGCTGCCTCTGCGCCCCGCCCACCGCGTGCCGCCGAGTCGTCGACGGACGCGCTGAGCGAGACGTCCGCCTCGAGGGCACGCTCTGTCGTGGAGCCGCTGAGCCCTGCCACGGGCCGCATGTACGTGTCGAGCACGCCACAGGTCACCACGAGGGCCACCGACACGGCAAGCGACGCCACCACGATGCGGCCGCGCGAGCTCGAGCGCGTGAGGTTGCGGTGCGCCACGAGGCCGGGGACGCCAAAGGCGAGCTGGGCAAGGTGGCTGCCGAGGCCCGCGCCGCGGCGCCTGCACAGGCGTGCGAGCCTACCCTCGCGCACGGAGCTCGTCTGGCGGATGGCGTCGACGGCGCTCACGCGTCCGGCGCGTGCGGCGGGGATCCAGGCGGATACGAGCAGCGTCACGAGCGAGAGGGCGCAGGCAAGGGCCACGGCGCGCGGGTCCACCAAAAGGTCCAGGGTGCCCTCGGTGCCGAGCAGGGCCGCAAAGCCCCGCTGCGTCACCCGGAGCGTGGCGGCCGTGCCCGCGATGCCGGCGAACACGCCCATCGGGATGCCCACGACACCCAGCGCGAGAGCCTCGGCAACAACGGTGTGCCTGAGCTGCCGCTTGCTCGCGCCGACGCCGGAGAGCAGGCCAAACTGGCGCATGCGCTCGGTTACCGAGATGGCGAAGCTCGTGTAGATGAGCGAGACGGAGGCCACCATCACCACGACGGTGAGGATGGTCGCGAGCTGCCAGAGGGTGTTCCAGATGGCGCGCTCGTCGGTGAGGCCCTGGTAGCGCAGAAGGCCGTTGTGGAGCACGTAGCCGCCGGTCTCCACGCCGCTGGCGGCGAGGGTGTTGCCCCCAAGGCCAGACTTGGCATAGTCCACGCCCGTGGAGAAGAGCAGGGCCGACCACTCGTCCAGCTCACGGTAGCTCTTGAAGTCCGTGGCGAGGTAGGGGGCGGCAAAGCCGTCGTTTGCAAGGTCATTGCCGGCGGCATCGCCGTTCGCGGTATCCTCGCTCATTGGGCCGACAAGCGCCACAGGCCCGGCTGCCGAGCTGTCGAGCGCGCCCGAATAGGCCCAGTGGTTCATGATGAAGCCGATGAAGCCCACAACGGTAAAGGTGCGGCTGCGCATGTTCTCGAGCTTCTCGCTGCCGTCCTCGTAGCCGTTCTCCTCGCTTGCGTAGGCGTCGATGGCCGAGAGCCTCGTGCGGGTGCCGTCGCCAGCCGTGTGGACGCGGTCGCCCAGCTCGAGGGTCACGCTCGAGCCAATGGCGAGCGGCCCCGTGCCCGATATGCCCGCGCCGTCGGGCGTGACGCCCTCGAGGACGCGCGGCAACACGATCTCGCTCGGGTTTTGCGGCATGCGTCCGCTTGTGACCGCGGAGACCTGCGCGAGCCCCACGTCCTCGGTGGCCTCCGTGCCCCAGGCGCTGCCGGTGCCCTTCAGCATGGACGGGAGCGACTTCACCGTGATAAGCGCGCCGGTCTTGGTCGCAACCTGGTCCGAGGGCTTTGCGCTGCCGAGCTCCCGCGCTGCCGCAAGCTCTGTGACGTGGCTGTTCGCGCGGAGCTCGGAGAGCTTGTGGTCACTCACGCGAGGGCTTGCGACCTGCCAGGTGCCGTCGTACTGCACTTCGCGCTGCAGGAGCCCTCCGCCGATGGAGGTGACGCTCGTGAAGATGGCCGTGATGAGCGCGCACGAGAGCGCGATGCCGATGACGGTGGCGATGGTGCGCGCCCGGTTGCGGGCAAGCGAGCGCAGCGTGAAGCGGGTGAGGATGCCCATGGCTAGACCTCGATCCCACGGGCCCTGAGCTGCGCCCCAAGCTCGGTACCTGCGCGCGGGCCGTCTGGCGTGCGCTCGTGCCCGACGGGCGCCGATGCCGCCACGGTGGCGAAGCGCGTGCCGCCGCGGCGCTCGTCGCTCTGGATGCGGCCGTCCTCGATGGCGATGACGCGGTCTGCCATGAGGGCGACGTCCTCGTCGTGCGTGATGACCACGAGCGTCTGCCCCAGCTGCCGGTTGCTGGCGCGCAAGAGGCCCATGATCTCGGCGGAGTTCTTGGAGTCGAGGTTGCCGGTGGGCTCGTCTGCCAGCACGATGGCCGGCGCGTTCATGAGGGCGCGGCCGATGGCCACGCGCTGCTGCTGGCCGCCGGAGAGCTGGTTGGGGAGGTGATGCTCGCGCCCGCTCAGGCCCAGGGACCCCACGAGCATGTCGAGGCGCTTCTGGTTGACCCTGCGGCCGTCGAGCAGCACCGGCAGCGTCATGTTCTCCACCACGTCCAGCACGGGGATGAGGTTGAAGAACTGGTAGACGAGGCCCACCTCGCGACGTCGGAAGACCGCGAGCTGCTCGTTGCCCCGGGCGTAGATGTCCTCGCCGCCCAGGCGCACGGTGCCCTCGGTGGGGCGGTCAACGCCGCCGAGTAGGTGCATGAGCGTGGACTTGCCCGAGCCCGAGGACCCGATGATGGCCACGAACTCGCCGGTATCGAGCGAGAGCGAGACGTCGTCGAGCGCGCGCACGGCCTGCTCGCCCGTGCCGTAGACCTTGGTGAGGTGCTCTGCGGTGAGGATGCTCATGGGGCTCCTTTTGGTTGCGCCCCGCCGCCGCGGCGGGGCGGGGGATTGGTCCCTTGTGCCGACATCCATGGTGACGCCTCGGCCTTGCTCCAGCCTGACCGCTTCGTGACGGTTCTGTCACGCGGGCGAGTGCGCCCTCGCGCGTGGCTGCTTTGACGGGCGGCGTCGGTGCGCACCTTGGCGCAGGTTTGCGCCCTGTGCTTGTCTTCGGCGGTGTGCCCCGGCGCCCCTGGTACCGTTGCCCCGTGCGCCGCCTGTCGAGGCCTCGCCCCCTCGGCCCCTGGCATCAGGGGCCCCAGATGCGGGCATGGGTTGGCCGAGATCCTCGCTCCCTTGCCTCCTACACCACGGCCTTGAAGAAGGTGATGTCGAAGCGCGCGCCGGTGATGTTGCCGTTCGCGTCGATGACGTTACCTGCGGTGATGCGACCATCCTGAGCCGTGATGAGGCTCTGTGCCAGCGAGAGGCCGATGCCCACGCCGCCGGGGCTCACGTCCGACGGGTCCGAGGCGCCGCCGCGGTAGAAGCGCTCGAACACGTGGGGGAGGTCTGCCTCGGCGATGCCGGGACCCGTGTCGGTGACGGTGATGCGGCAGGCCAGGGCGTCCTCGCTGGTCTCGACGCGCACGACGCCGCCCTCGGGCGTGTGTTCCAGGCAGTTCTTGAGTACGTTCTCGAGCGCCTCGCGCATCCAGGCCGCGTCACCCGTGAAGCTTGTCCCGGACTGCGATGCCTTCTCGAGGCGCACACCCGCCAGCTCGAGGTGGATGGCCAGGGGCTCCGCTGCCTCGTCCACCAGGGCGACGACGTCGACCGGCGCGCTCTGCAGGTGCACGGCGCCCGCGTCGATGCGAGCGAGCTTGAGCAGGGCCTCCACGAGCCACTGGACCTGCGTGAGCAGACGCTCGCTCGTGCGTAGGTGCTCGAGCGCCTCGGCAAGAGCGGGGGAGCCTTCGCAGCAGGCCGCCTCGAATGAGGCCGCCTGCTTGGCCACCAACTCCTTGCGAGCGAGCGCCAGTGTGAGCCCAAGCGAGGTGAGCGGGGTCCTGAGCTGGTGCGATATGTCTGCGAGCGAGTCTGCGAGGGATGCCTTCTCGCGCGCAAGCTCCTCGGCGGTGAGCGTGAGGCGGGTCAGGGCCTTGTCCACCTCGCTTGCAAGGATGGCCAGCTCGCCCTCGTTCATGTCTGCAAGGCTGACGGTGCGGCCTGCATGCAGGGCCTCGTCCACCCGCTCCGCCATGCGGGCGAGCGCGCGCTGGCGCCTGAGCGTGAGCGCGAGGAAGGCACCCATGACGATGCCGCCGCAGAGCAGGATCGCCACGGCTCCCCATGCGTCGCCCAGTGCGAGGAAGACGCAGCTGCCCGCAAGCACGACAGCCGCGGAGACGGCGACCGTCCACCTGAGCTCTCGGTCCCTCATCAGCACGGCGCTCCCCCCCTCTCATGAGTCAGTCTGCCGTCTACTTTGACTCATCGAGTGCTGGTTTTGGACGAGGCTCCATCTCCTGGTTCCGGCCCACGCTTTCCTATCTTTGCGCCGCCCGGCCACGGCTTGCATTTTGCCTATCCTCTCCGGCGTTCAGTCGCAGACCTTGTAGCCCAGGCCGCGTACGGTGGTGATGAGTTTGGGGTGTGCCGGGTCGTCCTCGATCTTGTCACGCAGCCGCTTGATGTAGACCGAGAGCGTGTTCTCCTCGATGTAAGCGCCGGCATCCTCCCAGAGGGCATCGCGCACCATGTCGCGCGTCACGAGCTTGCCGTGGTTGCCGACAAGTAGCAGGAGCAGCTTGTACTCGAGCGCGGAGAGCGCGAGCTCCCGGCCGTTTCGCGTGACACGGGCGCGGGCGGGGTCGATTTCGAGCGGCCCAAGCCTGATGGAGCGCCGCTCGGGTTGGGAACGGCGCAGGACCACCGCGATGCGTGCCAGGAGCTCGCGCGGGCGAAAGGGCTTGGCCACGTAGTCGTCCGCGCCCATGGTGAGGCCGGTGACCGTGTTGAACTCGTCACCCGAGGCGGTGAGGAAGATGACGGGCGTCTTGGGGCTTGCCTGCTTTATGGCGTTGCAGACGGCAAACCCGTTGCCCTGGGCAAGGGTGACGTCGAGCAGCACGAGGTCGTAGGGACAGAGGTTGCCGCCAGAGCGGCGAGCGTGGACCTGCGGGCAACTGACGGAGGCTGCCGGATTCGCTGCGGCGGGCCTAGGGTTGCTGCCATGGGCGCTCGATGTGGGGGAGGCCGTATTGTCACGCGTGCTTGGGCCGCGGGAAGGCGTGTTGCCGCATGTCCTGGCGATGGCCTCGTCCTGCGTGGCGCAGGAATCCACCTCGAAGCCCTCGCCCTCGAGTAGCTCCGAGAGCGTGGACGTGATGATGGGGTCGTCCTCTACCAATAGAATGCGCATGAATGCAGGTCCGTTCGTAATCATGCGGACGCTCGCTGTGTGGAGCGCCTCTACTCCTCCAGTGCGGCGCAGAGGGCGTCGAGCAGGGCCACGGCCAGCATCTGCGCGTCGTTCGTGGTGAACGTACCGTCGTAGGTGGGGTCGTTCGGCAGCTCGACGCGCACCACGGGCGGCTTCCTGCGCGAGCTCTCGATGGCCGTGCGCAGGCGAAGCGCGAGATCGTCACCCTCACCCATGGAAACGTTGACGACGTTGGAGACCGCCGGTCGCGGCGTGGTGGCCAGCACGAAGACCGCGAGGTCGCCGTCCTCGGCGCCGTCGACGGAGTCCACGAGGCGCAGGCCCGTCTTCTCCGAGGTGGCCGTGGCGATGTTCCAAAGGCGACCGGCCACGTTGCGGGAGATGGGGTCCTCTGCGGTGATGGCGAGCTGGGCCTCCTCCAGCACGAGCGCGGCTCGGGCAAAGCCCATGGGGCCCTGCGGGTGCGGGCCGGCAGCGGGCTTGCCGGCCCAGACGTGGCGCAGGCGCTCGAGGGCATCGAAGGTGTCGGAGAACGCGATGCCGTCGGCCAGCATGCCCACGTTCTCCTGGAACAGCTTCACCGCGGCCTCGGTGTGCACGCCGTAGTATCCGTCCTCCTCGCCGCAGGAGAAGCCCAGCACGTTGAGGGCCTTCTGCAGACAGCGCACGTCGTTGCCGTGGAAGTTGGGGAGGCGCAGGTAGAGCGTTCGGTCTCCCATTTGGTAGCACTCGTCCACCAGCACGGACCAGCATGCGGTGTCCACCTCGGTGGAGACGGGCAGGCCGTGCTCCACGCGGAAGCGGGCGACGGCGTTGGAGGTCGAGGAGCCAAAGCTGCTGCTCGTGCGCTCTGCCTCGTCAATCTCGTAGCCGAGCGACGCCAGACGCTCCTGAACGTCCTCGACGACCGCTCCCGTCATGCCCTCGCGAATCGAATCCATTGGTAGCACCAATCTCGTTAGTTGCTGAACACCGTAGTAGTATGCCCTACCTCGCGCGCTGCGTGCGCCGAAAGGACGGGAGCCACAGGCTTGGCGGACTCCGAGCCGGCCCTGGACCTCTTCCCGTGTCTGGGGGCGGGCCCTTTTCGCGACCGGTGAGATAGACCCCGTGCTATCTGCTACGTGCGCCGAAAGGACGGCGGCGCGTCCTTAGTGGTCCCTCTGCACGAAGAAGTCCGCCATCGAGAGCAGGAGGTCGCGCGCCTCGGGCGTGATGAGGCCGCATGTGCAGAGGGCGGCAGCCTGCTCCTTGGCCGCGTCGGCCTCGGCGTGCGCGAGCTTTTGGCAATGCGCGATGCCGCCGCCGTCCTCGAGCAGTCCCACGGCACGCGCGAGCTCGGTCTCGCTCGTGGTGCCGCTCTCGAGCAGGCGCACGAGCTCGGAGCGCCCCTCCTCGCCCAGGTTTGCGAGGGCCCATACCACGGCCAGCGTGCGCTTGCCCTCGGTGATGTCGCTTCTGAAGTCCTTGCCCTGTGCAGCGGCGTTGCCCACGAGGTTCAGCAGGTCGTCCTGAATCTGGAAGGCGATGCCGGCATGACGCCCCAGCTCGATGAGCCCGCGCGCCGCGTCTGGTCCGGCGCCGCCTGCGAGCGCGCCGATGTAGAGCGGCGAGGCCACCGTGTACCAGGCCGTCTTGCTCGTGACCATGTAGAGGTAGTCGGCAGCCGTGACGTCCCAGCGGCCGTCGCGCGCCCAGCCCAGGTCCAACGCCTGGCCCTCGAGGGTGTGGCGCTCCATGCGCACGAGCTCGGAGAGCACGGCCAGGCGCTGGCTCTCGCTCAGCCGCTCGTCTGCGAGCACCACCTCGAAGACCTGCGTGAGCGCCAGGTCTCCCATGTTGGTGGCCACGCCCACGCCCTCCTTGAGGTAGAGGCAGGGCTCTCCGCGGCGCAGCTCGCTCTCGTCGGCGATGTCGTCGTGGATGAGCGCGGCGCTCTGGAAGAGCTCGATGGCCACGCCGGCCGAGAGCGCGTCCTCGGCGGTGCCGCCCACGGCCTCGGCGCCCAGCAGCGCCAGCACGGGGCGCACGCGCTTGCCGCCGCCCTCGGTGAAGCGGGCGAGTGGGGCGTAGAGGTAGCGATCGAGGTCGGCGCCCGGGGTGCCGTCCGTGAGCGGGGAGGCGGCCGCGCGGGCGAGCGCGGCGTCTACCAGGGGGAGCTTCTCGCGCAGGTAGGCTGTGAACGACATGAAAGACCTTTCGACGCACGTGGTTCGTCGCACATGGGACGCCCCCTCACCGTTGCCGGTGCGGGGGCGCCAGGGATCTCGATTTACCCCTCGAACCCGTTGGGGTTGTGGCTCTGCCATCTCCAGGAGTCGCGGCACATGTCGGCGATGTCAAACTGCGCCTTCCAGCCCATCATGCGCTCGGCCTTGGTGGCGTCGCCGTAGACGGTGGCCACGTCGCCGGCGCGGCGCGGGCAGATCTTGTACGGCAGCTCGTGGCCGCAGGCCTTGGAGAAGGCGGCGACGACCTCGAGCACGCTCGTGCCCTTGCCGGTGCCCAGGTTGAAGACCTCCACGCCCGTCTTGCCGTTCATCCAGGCAAGCGCGCTCACGTGGCCACGGGCGAGGTCAACGACGTGGATGTAGTCGCGCACGCCGGTGCCGTCCGGGGTGGGGTAGTCGTCGCCAAAGACCTGCACGGCCTCGCGCTTGCCCACGGCAACCTGTGCCACGTAGGGCACGAGGTTGTTGGGGATGCCCTTGGGGTCCTCGCCGATGAGGCCGCTCTCGTGCGCGCCGATGGGGTTGAAGTAGCGAAGCAGCACGACGTTCCAATCCGGGTCGGACGTGTGGAGGTCCGTGAGGATCTGCTCGATCATCCACTTGGTCCAGCCGTAGGGGTTGGTGCAGGCCTTCTTGGGGCTCTCCTCGGTCACGGGCACGGCGTCCGGGTCGCCGTAGACGGTGGCGGAGCTGGAGAAGATGATGGACTTGCAGCCGTGCGCGCGCATGACGTCAACGAGCGCCAGCGTGTTCTCGAGGTTGTTGTGGTAGTACTCGATGGGCTTCTGCACGGACTCGCCCACGGCCTTGAAGCCGGCGAAGTGGATGACGCGGTCCACGGGGTGCTCGTCGAAGATGCGGTTCATGGCATCGCGGTCGAGCACGTTGTCCTCGTAGAAGGTGAGGCGCTCGGCGGCTTTGTCGCCTACGATCTGCTTGATGCGGTCCAGGCACACGGCGCTGGAGTTGGAAAGGTCGTCTACCACGACGACCTCGTAGCCGGCCTGGAGCAGCTCGATGACGGTGTGGCTGCCGATGAACCCGGCGCCGCCGGTGACGAGGACGCAGGTGTCCTGGGGCGTGATCGCTTCGCTCATGCAATTCCTTTCATGGCGCCGCCGGCCGGCGGCTGGATGGCACGCGTGGGCGGGCCCGCCTTGAGGAGGACCCGCCCGCTTGCATCAAAGTATATCGCTCGAGTATGGGGAAGCGGGCCGCTGCGATGCCGGCTCCATATGCGAGCCGCTACGCCGCCCAGCCCCAGCGCGGCGTCACGATGTTGCCGTAGGAGCTGATCCAGCTGTCGAGCCCAATGGTGCGGATGTAGCCGATGTTGTCCATCACCGTGCCGTTGCCGATGTAGATGCCCACGTGCCCGTAGGTGCGCCCCGCGCTGGAGCCGCCGGCGTAGGTGGAGACGGCGATGATCATGCCCGGCTGCAGGTCTCCCTTGTTGGAGCTCGTGCAGAAGTTCCAGTACATGTTGTTGGCATTGCCGCCCGGGTATCCCAGGCCGGCCGCGCTGTAGACGCGGCTCACCCACATGGCGCAGAGACCTGCGCCCGGCGAGCCCACGCGCTTGCAGGCGGACACGATGGCGGCGCCCTTCTCGGACGCGCTGGCGCCGGAGAGCGTGCCGGTGACGCCGGCACCTCCGCCACCCGAGCTGCCGGAGCTGCCCTGAGCCGCGGCGGCCGCGCGGGCGGCGGCCTCGGCCTCCTTCTGGCGCTTCTCCTCCTCGGCGGCCGCGAGAATCTCGGCGTCGCGCTTGGCGATGAGGTCCTTCACGTCCTGCGAGAGGCCGTCCACCAGGTCGGACGCCTCCTGCTGCTTGGCCTCGACGGCCGCGAGCTGCTGCATCTGGTCGTTCTTGAGGGTCTCCAGCTCGGACTTCTGGTCCTCGAGGTCGCTCTTTGCCTGCTCGAGGTCTACCTTGGCCTGCTCGAGCTGGGCCTTGGCGTCCTTGACGTCATTGATGAGCTGTTCGTCGCTCGCGTTGATCTTGCCGAGGTAGGTGAGGTTGCTCGTGAGCTCGTCAAAGCTCGAGGAGTTCAGCAGCACGGACAGCAGACTTGAGTTGCCCGTCTTGTAGCTCTGGGAGATGCGGCCGCTCAGCTGGTTCTGCTTGTCGTCAAGCTCGGACTGCTTGCTGTCAATCTCCTTCTGCTTGCCGTCGATCTTGGACTGGGTGTCGTCAATCTGGCCCTGGACCTGCTCAATCTGGCTCACGGTGTCGTTGAGCTGCTGGTTGAGCGCAACGTACTGGTCCGAGATGCCGTTGAGCTTTGCCTGGGCGTCCTCGTACTGCTGCTGGGCGGCGGCGAGGGCGTCCTGCGTCTCCTGGGAGGCCTGGGGCTCGGCGAGCGAGCGAAGGGGGTTGCCGAGTGCGACGGCGCCCACAACGGTGAGGCCCAGCATGGCCTTGAGGGCCGTGCGGCGCGTCACGAGCGGGCAGTGTGAGGAATCGCGCCTGCCCAGGGCATCCGTGATGCCCATGCGGGAGGCGCCTGAGGGGGCTGCGGGCAAGTCGCCCGCGGAATGGTGAGCGGTATCGTCCCCGTGGGGACGGAGAGTTCTTCGCGACATGTTGGCTCCAATTAAAGTACGTCTGCCTGTCGGCGGCTCTGCGTTTGGACAGGATACCGCAAGAAACCTGACCTCAGGATTAATCCACGGGCGGGTGCGGCTGGCGCACGTGAGAGCGGGTACGGGGCATTGCGAAGGGCGTCGTGGCCGAACCGTGTGGCGAGTGCGCGGGCGACGGCTTGCGCGGGCGCGGCTGCCGCGGCCGTCCGCGCTGGCCGTGGCGCTACGATGGCCGCTCGCGCAGGATGCCCTGCAACACGCGCAGCACCTCGATGGCCGCTCGCGCAGGATGCCCTACAACACGCGCAGTACCACGATGCCGGCGAGCCAGGCGGCGCAGAGCGCGCAGAAGGCGAGGTCGCACGTCTGCACGTGCTGTTCGTGGTAGCGGGTGCGGGCGTCGCCGCCCTCGTAGCAGCGGGCGTCGAGCGCGCGCGAGAGGTTCTGCGCGTGGCGCATGGCCCCGGCAAACACCGGCACCAGCACGGCGCCGAGGGCGCGCAGGCGCGAGAGCGCCCCGCCCTCCTCAAAGCTGCCGCCGCGCGCGGCCTGCGCGTCCATGACGGATTGCACCTCGTCGGACAAGATGGGCACGAAGCGCAGCGCCAGCGACATGACCATCGCAATCTCGTGCGTGGGTACGTCGAGGCGGCCGAGCGGGGAGAGCAGCGACTCGAAGGCGTCCGTGAGCGCGGTGGGCGTGGTGGTGAGCAGCAGCATCGCGCCAAAGCCCACCATGATGACGAGGCGGATGCCGTAGAGCGCGGCAGACCAGGCGCCCACCTCGGTCACGACGAGGGGGCCGAGGGCGGCCAGCGTAGCCCCTCCCTGCATGGCAAAGAGGTTGAAGAGGGCCACCACCAGCGCAAACGGCACGATGGGCATCATCGAGCGCCCCACGGTGCGCGCTGGGAGGCGCGAGGCGGCCACAAGAGCCACGAGCGCTGCGAGGGTGAGCAGCAGCTGGGTGGGCGTGGTGACGGTGCACGAGGCCACCATGACCACCACGAGCGCCACGGACTTGATGCGGGCGTCGAGCTTGTGGACCACGGAGGCTCCGGGCTGGTAGCTGCCGATGGGCGAGGCTAGCATGCGGGCACCTCCTCGCGAACGTCCGGGTTGCCTTCGGGTGTGCCGGCGCTGGGAGCCACGGCGAGGCTCGTGGTCACAGCGCGTCGAAGCGCGCCTACAAGCTCGGGTGTCGTGAGCGGGCTTCCGGCAACGGCAATCTCGCGCGCGCGGAGCTCGCAGGCGAGCGCGAGCGGCGCCGGGATGCCGAGGCCAAGCTCGCGCAGGCGCCCTTCCTGGGCAAAGACCTCGCGTGGGGTGCCCTCCAGCGCCACGCGCCCGGTGTCGAGCACCAGCATGCGGTCTGCGAGGGTGGCCACGTCCTCCATCGAGTGCGAGACCATGAGGATGGCCACGCCACGGGCATGCAGCGCGCGTATCACGTTGCGCAGGCGCTCGGCGCCGCGCGGGTCCAGGCCCGCCACGGGCTCGTCGAGAACGAGCACCTTGGGCTCCATGGCGAGCACGCCGGCGAGCGCGGCGAGGCGCTGCTGGCCGCCCGAGAGGTCGAAGGGCGAGGCGTCCACCTTGCCCGCAAGGCCGAGGAACGCGAGCTGCTCGCGCACGCGACGCTCCACCTCGGCGGGCTTGAGGCCGAGGTTTCGGGGCCCGTACGCGACGTCCTCGAAGACCGTGTCGGCAAAGAGCTGTCGCTCGGGGTGCTGCATGACGTAGCCTACGAGGCCGCGAAGCTGGCGGCGCCGGCGACGGTCCGTGGTACGGATGCCGCAGACCTCGATGGCACCCGAGTCCGGCGTGGCAAGCGCGCAGACGAGACGGGCGAGGGTGGACTTGCCGGAGCCCGTCTGGCCGGTGAGGGCCACGAGCTCGCCGGGACCAACCTCGAGCGAGACGCCGTCGAGCGCGGGGACAGAGCCGTAGCGGAACCTCACATCGCTCACGCGGAGGGCGGGTGCGACGGGCTGGCTCGCGGGTTGCGAGTGCGCGGCCGCAGGGGCGGAGGTGCCGGCGGGGTGCGTCTCGGCAGCGGGCCGGGTCTGTTCCTGGGAGGCGAGTTCGGGAGATGAGGCCGCCTGGCCCGCGCCCTCGTGCTCGAGCAGCTCGTGCGCGAGCTCGTCTGCGGACGTGTGGGGAGAAAGCCCCAACTCAAGCGCCACATGCGTGGCGAGCGGCACGTCGAGGCCCAGATCGCGGAGCTTGGTTGCGTGGGCGAACACCTCGTGGGGCGCGCCCTCAAGCACGATGTGGCCGTGGGCGAGGACCACCACGCGGTCCGCGGCCAAGGCCTCGTCCATGAAGTGCGTGATGTGCACGAGCGTGGTGCCGGCAGCCTGCAGCTTGTCGAGTACGCGCATGATGCCCCGGCGCCCGCGAACGTCCAGCATGGCACCGGGCTCGTCCAGCACGAGCAGGTCTGGGTGCATGGCGAGCGCTCCGGCTATGGCCACACGCTGCTGCTGGCCGCCGGAGAGGCGGGGGGGGTCTGCCTGCGCGTAGGCGCCCATGGCCACGCGGGCAAGCTCCTCGTCTACCCGGCGGACGATCTCTGCGTGCGGGACGCCGAGGTTCTCTGGGCCAAAGGCCACGTCGTCGGCCACGATGCTCGTGACAATCTGGTCCTCGGGGTTCTGGAACACGAGCCCCGTGTGGTGGCGGGCGTGGCGGTAGGCCTCGGCATTCGGCGCGGTACCGTCAAATGCGACGCGCCCGGCGAGCTCCACCGTGCCCTCGTCCGGAGCCTCCAAGCCGCAAATCACCTGGGCCAGCGTGGACTTGCCCGAGCCGTTGGGACCCAGCACGCAGAGTCGCTCGCCATCCATGACCTCGAGCGATATGCCATCCAGTGCCCAGGTGGCGCCCTCGCTGTACGAGAGACGGACCCCCTCAAGCCGAACGCGTGGCTTGAGGGGGTCCGTCTGGCACGGCGCGTTGATGCTGCGGATCACGCTACTCCCCAACGAGCTTGGAAACCGGCTTGTACACCAGCTGCGTCACGACGCAGTTGAGCACGATCTTGAGCAGGTTGAACGGCAGGAGGATCGGCACGATCATCTGGATGACCTGCTCGGTGGTGACGCCGGAGTAGAGCGGGGTCACGATGATGTTGCCCACGATGGCCACCACGAGCGTCGCCACGGCGCCGAGCAGCATGCCCAGCGTGGCGCCCTTGCGCGTGCGCGCCTTGGCGTAGACGAGCGCGGTGGGAACGGTGAGGGCCAGGGCGCAGAGGATGCCCATGAGGCCGCCGAACGGGTTCATGAAGAGGTGCGGCAGCCAGGAGAGCACGCTCACGAGCGCGCCGGTGCCGGGGCCAAAGGCCAGGCCGGCGACGAGGTCGACCACGCCGGACGGATCGTACTTGAGGTAGGGGGCCGGCGGGAACACCGGCAGCTCCACGAAGCTCGCCACGAGGGAGAGCGCCACGAACAGAGCGCAGATGGCGATGCGGCTCGTGGACCAGCCGCCGGCGGTGGTGCCGGTGGTGGAGTGGGAGGCTGGACGTGCAGTGGGAGATGTGGCCATGATGGGCCCTCCGTTTCTTCCATCCGGACTCAGGCGCGTCTGCGCTCATTACCGTTGGCCCCGGATTCGCACCGGGTCAGCCGCGTATTCGCGGGTCGCGGGCTTCGGGCGCCGCAGCGTCCGTTACCGCCAGTGGGGAATCTCACCCCGCCCTGAAACTGACGATGCACAGCCTAGGCGCGTCTCTTTGTCGCGTCAAGGGCGAATTGCTGCCAGTTCACTGGTGTCTACATTGGCCCGTCGCATCCGGCCGACTCTGTGAGAGCCAACGACGCCGGCGAGAGGGCATTGGCCCGTCGTGGCGGCCCCGCGTTGCGTGAATGCCGTCCGTTTCGCCCTCGATGGCCATTCGGCCGTCTTGCAGAGGCGAAAAACGGATGCCGGGTTCTTGACTTTTGACCAAGGGTTGCCGACTACTCCTCAGAGGCAGCCGCGGACATGCCTGCGCGCCCTCACGAACGACGCAAGGTATGCCAGGAGGCTCACCGAAAGCAGTCCCATGACTTCCGTCGGCGTGGTCGGGGCGTTTGCGAGCCAGCTTGCATCCCCCGGGTAGGCGGCCGTGCCGCTTGAGCTCATGACGCCGAGGAACCCGATTGCGCCAGAGGCCGTGCTACCGGGTGCTCCGGATGCCAAGCATGCGCAGACGAGCGTGCCGCCCACGGCAGCCGTTGGAGCCCAGGGGTTGCGGCCCAGGGAGGCGGCGGAGGAGAGCAAGCTCATGACAAGCGACGAGAGGGCCAGCCTCGCGAGGTTGGAGGCTATCGAGGCGCCGACGTTGGAGACGCATGGCGCGGCGTCGGAGGTCATCACGACGGGATAGTCGAGGCTTCCGAGCCCATTGCGTGCGGCGACGGCCGCGGCGAGGCCCCAGCCCAGCACGGTGACGAGCATGCCCGCAACCCAGGCTATCGAGCTATCAATCACTCGTGCCGTCCGCGCTTCCATCGGGGCCTGTGCGAGCAGTCTGCCGCTTGAGCGGTCGAAGCCGAGCACGCAGGCAATGACGAGCGTCGGAACGGTCCACAGGGCCCCGGGTAGGAGAGACGGCACTGCGGCGAGGCGGAACGTCGCCGGCTGCTCAGCGGTGCTCGCGTAGACGTCCCATCCGCCGTCATGGAGCGCGCGGGTGAGGGCGAGCTCGGCCCGGACGTCCGCCTCGGACCCTACGCCGCCCGCGCCGAATGCGCAGAGCCCGGACTCGCCCACGCGAATGGCGACCTCGGCGGCATGCGCGGCATCGGCCGTGAACGAGTGCCAGTCTCCCGTGAGGTCCGGTCGCACCTGCTCGAGCGCCACGAGCGCCACGTCGTACTCAAGCAGCAGATTCGCTTGCTCACTGGTTTGGGGGCTAATCACGCCGCTCTTAACCGCGTCATCAAAAAGGGCACGGCGCCGGTGGTAGAGCTCGGGGCAGAAGCCCGTGGTGCCTGGCAGGAGGCTCGAGCCCACGCATATGACGGCAACCAGTACGAGCATGCCCAGCACGACGCGGCTTCTGAGCAGCAGGCCTAGCCGCGTTCTCAGGTAGGCGCCGGCGCCCATGGCTAGGGCCTCCTGAAGCGCTTGCCGCGTTGCGGCGTGGCGAGGCCGTTTCGGGTGTCCGTTGGCGCCTGGATGCCGTGGCCCGCGCCATCGCGGGAGCCGTTCTCGCCGTAGAGCTCGTTGTAGAGCGCGAGCGAGCTCGCCCCTCCGCTCGGCACCTCCACGAGTCTGCCGTCGCGCACGAACAGGACGCTGTCGCAGACGCGGTCCACGTTGTCGAGAATGTGCGAGCTCATGATGATGCCCGTGCCGTGCGCCGCCACTTTGCGCACGAGCCTCGAGTTGAGCTGCACGTTGGTGGGGTCAAGCGCGTTCATGGGCTCGTCGAGCAGGAGGTAGGCCGTATGCGCCATGTAGGCGATGGCGAGCGTGAGCTGCTGCTTCATGCCCTGGGAGAGCTTGCGAACCGGTCGTGACAGCCAGCCGTCGATGCCGCAGCGCCGGGCGACGTCGTCCACGGAGTAGGGAGAGCCCCAAAGCCGCTTCGTGCTCTCCAGGTGAAAGCGCGCCGAGGCGTCCGGGTAGAGCAGAGTGCCCTCGCCGGGAGCGTAGAAGACGGCGCGACGGAAGGCGCGCTCGTCCCTGGGTGACACACCGTCTACCTGCAGCTTGCCCGAGCAACCGCGCATATGCGCGCCGGCGAGGAGACGCAGCAATGTCGTCTTTCCCCAGCCGTTGGGGGCGACGAGACCTTTAACCTGGCCGGCGTCGAGAGTAAGCTCGGCGTCGCTGAGCAGGACCCTTCCGCCGCGACGCGCCGTGATGTCAGTTGCGCGGAGCATGGGTTCCACCTCCGGTTGCTGGGGCGTGGGCAGGGCCATGGCTTTGCGAGGCGCTCGTGGCGGCGCGTGTGGCAGGCCGGCGGAACGTGGCTGGCTGCGGGCTCTCGGTCCTCGCGCTTCGAACGAGATGCACGCTCGGCCTGCGAAGGGCGTGTGCGGCCAAGGCGAGTGCGAGCAGGGCGGCCGCCGTGCCGCCGAGCATGAGCGCCGCCCGCGTCAGGTCCACGCCTCGGATGATCGTCTCGACGGCACCAGAGCTCGTATCTATGTAGAGGAGCTCCCGTGAGAGGTCATCCGTCTCAAGGGGCGTGCCAGCGACGCGGCGCAGGTTGAGATAGGTCTGGGGAAGCCATTGGAGTGCGGCGTTACCTGAGCGGGCACAGAGGTCGTAGATGGGCATGAGGGGGACCGCGCAGAACAGCGCTGCTGTTACTGCTCCGAGCGCGGCGCTGCCGGAGGCCTTCGCCACGAGCTCAACCAACGCCGAGACAACAAGCGCCATGAGCGCGAGTATGGCGAGCTGGGAGGCAATGACGGAGCCCACGCACGTCTCGATGATGGTCCCGTCCCGCATGAGCGTGACTGGATGGGCGAGCGAGCCGGCTCCGTTGCGAATGCCCGTCACGAGCGCCGCCGGCGCGCAGGCCACGGCCACGAAGCCGAGCAGCGACACCACGACAGAGGACGAGGAGGCAAACAGCTTGACGGCGGGGCCGCCTGGTGCCTGCGCAAAAAGCCTTTGCCTGGTGCGAAGCCGAGCGACGCGCCAAGCTATCACCGTTGCCGGGACGCACCACAGCAGGCAGGCGTTGCTGAAGAGCAGGCTCTGTGGTGTGAGGAGGCTGAGCGGCAGGTTGTAGAACCCTTCGGATAGGTAGCCGGCGGGCTGGAAGGGGATCGCCCCTGCGAGGTAGATGAGCGCAGGACACTCTCCGGGGAGGTCCCACCAAAGCTTGCCGTTGGGGTCGCGCGCTGCCCCAAACTCCGCAAGGCGGCGATAGCGCCGCGCGGAGAAGCGAGCTGCCAACTCGTTGTCGTGGCCGTTGGAACCTCGGGTCAGCGTTCCGTCTTCGAGAAACGCCCCTTTCAGCTCGTAGTAGGTGGCGAGGATTTCGTAGCGCTCCGATTCGGTCTCGCTAGCGCCAAGCCCGTCGGTAGCCTGAGAAAGCTCCTGCCATGCGCGAGTCTCCGCCGCGGTCTGCGTCCCCGAAACGTTCTCCGCTGCTTGCCTGGCGTTCAGCAGTTCGCCGCTCTCGAATGCTGTGACGGGGTCGGCATACGAAGCCGCTTCCACGACGCCTTCGCTTGGGGGCACTGCCGCCGGTACGAGCATCAGTGCTGCAAAGACCACCAAAAGCACCAACAGGATTATGCTGCGGAGGGTGTATTCAAGGCTAGCTTGCGAACGGAAGGTCATTGGGATGTCCTTTCGCTTGCCGGCGGGTTTTAAACAATCGTGTGGGTGACAAGGGTGGGCGCGGAAAAGGCGGGCAAAGGTATTGGGGAGGCAGCAGATAAAAGTATTGTTGAATTAGTATAGTAGTAAGAAATACTATAAGACCCAATAAGTAATATGCTGAAAGGTATATAAGTGAACATGAGCGGCTTCTTATGTTGACTGCATAGCGTGTGGCCTCTGGCTACATGTTGCTAACGTCTTGAAACGAGTAGGTTTTTGGTGACCTATTTGACCGTGACTCAACTGTAACTATGCTAATTAGTCCTGCTAGCTAACGTGTATCTAGGGCCGTGCGTCCAGAATGAGCGATTTGAGATTGTATATGGATATCAATTGCAAGAATCTTATCGACAACCTCGTCGCCCTCGTTGGCGCCGAGCACGTGCGCCTGAGCGAGCCGATGGGCGAGCACACCACGTTCAAGGTCGGCGGCCCCGCGGACGTCTTCGTCGAGCCGCAGACCACGGCACAGCTCATCTGCGTGCTGCGCGCCTGCCGCGAGGCAGGGACTCCGTACTTCCTGCTGGGTCTGGGCTCAGACCTGCTCGTGGGAGACAAGGGCTTTCGTGGCGTCATGGTCGCCTGTCCCGCCGGCCTCGACGGCATCGAGGTCTCCGGTTCCCGTATCACCTGCCAGCCGGGTGCGGCCATCGCCGAGGTCTCGCGCGTGGCGGCAGACCATGGCCTCACGGGCCTCGAGTTTGCCTGCGGCATCCCGGGCAGCGTGGGCGGCGCCGTCTTCATGAACGCCGGCGCCTACGACGGCTGTATCGCAGACGTCCTCGCCAGCGCAACGGTGCTCGGGCCGGACGGTGATGTCTTCGACCTGCCGGTATCCGACCTGGAGCTGGGATATCGCACGAGCCGCGTGCGCACGCAGGGCCTCGTGGTGCTCTCGGCCACGTTTGCGCTGCATGCGGGTGACGAGGCGGAGATTCGCGCCAAGATGGCCGACCTCACGGAGCGCCGCGAGTCCAAGCAGCCGCTCGAGCTGCCGAGCGCGGGCTCCACGTTCAAGCGGCCCGAGGGCCACTTTGCCGGCAAGCTCATCACTGACGCCGGGCTCAAGGGCTACCAGGTGGGCGGCGCGGCCGTCTCCACCAAGCACGCCGGATTCGTGGTGAACCTGGGCGGCGCCACCGCGGCAGACGTCCGCGCCGTCATCTCCCACGTGCAGGACGAGGTTGAGCGCCAGTTTGGCGTGGCACTTGAGCCCGAGGTGCGCTTCGTGGGGGAGTTCTAGGGCGGCTAGGCAACGAGCGAGGCTCGCAGGGTGATGAGGGGACTCACGATGGTCTCCATCGTGGTGAAGTCCTCGGGCATCGTGGTCATGACCACGATGAGGAAGTCGCCGTCGTCGGTGCGCACGGCACCGGCGTCCACGGTGGTGCCGTAGCCGCTCTCCTCGTCCGGGTACCAGCCGGCTTTGGACCACGTGGTGCCAAGCGAGCCCGCCGTGACGCGAATGGCCGAGGTCTCGGGCTTCTCGAACTCGCTCGCAAGCCACTCTGCGCCGGCGCTGCCGCCGGAGAGGTACTCGTAGCAGCCCTTCCAGAGGGCAAGCATCTGATTGGGCGTGAAGAACTCGTACTTGTTGTCTGCGATGCTCGCGCCGCTCTGGATCCGGGCGGCGGCGTCCACCGCGTCGGTGGCGCCGTGGCTGGGCAGGCTGGCCGCGCCGGTGGCCTCAACCAGCTTGGCAAACGGCGTGTTGCCGTAGGCATCGCGGAGGCTGGAGTAGGCCGCGTTGTCCGAGTACTCGAGGATGGCCGAGATGCGCGAGGCATCGCTCTTCACGGCGTCTCCCAGCTCGTACTCAACCACGCTCGTGACGTACGGGCCCTTGATGGAGCTCGCGGAGTAGAACGCCGCGTCTGCGTTGTAGGTCACCGTGGCGCCCGTGTCGAGGTCGAGCAGGGCATAGCCCACCTCGTAGCCCTCGTCCTCGATGGCCCTTGTGGCCTCGATGAGCTCGCCCATGACGCTGCGGGACGGCTTTTGCGCATCACTGACCTGCGGCCAGTCTGGGTTGCTTGGGACAAGCTCGCTGGGAAACAGCAGCGAGGGCGCAAAGCTCGCCTCTGCGGCCGCGTCAAAGAGCTCCGTGTTCTCGATGCCGCCGGTGCCCGCATAGGTGGTGTGCGCACCGGCGGCGGGCGTCATGCGCCCATGGATGCCAAGGGCGAGGACCGCGGCTGCGGCCACGCCGGCGATGGGCACGATGGGGATGCGACGCTGGGGCTTGGAGGTCGCGCGGCATCTGTCGGACATGGTGGTTCCGTTCTGGCGGCGGGGCCCGCCGGGTTGGGTGGCGCGGCGGGCCCGAGTCGTTCTTGCGGGTGGCATGGCAGCGGCGCAGGCATGCCCGAGGCGCTGGCGTGCCGGTCTTGCCGCCTGGGGCGGGATGCGCGGGATGCGCAGGACGCCCCAGGCGCGAGAAGCATGGAACACGCGGGTCGCCCCGGTACGCCTGCGTCCCTCTCGGCTAGTTCTTGAGCGAGTTGAGCGGCGCGGGGAAGCGTCCGCCTCGGTGGGCGAGCACGGTGCCCGCGTTGGGGTTCACGCGCATGACCGGGGCTCGGCCAAAGAGGCCGCCAAACTCCACGGACTCGCCCTCGCTCTTGCCGATGGCCGGGATGAGGCGCACCGCGGTGGTCTTGTTGTTGATGACGCCGATGGCCATCTCGTCGGCGATGATGCCGGCGATGGCCTCCACGGGCGTGTCGCCCGGCACGGCGATCATGTCCAGGCCCACCGAGCACACGCAGGTCATGGCCTCGAGCTTCTCGAGCGAGAGAGCGCCCGCCTCGGCCGCCTCGATCATGCCGGCGTCCTCGGAGACGGGGATGAATGCGCCCGAGAGGCCGCCCACGCTGGAGCTCGCCATGACGCCGCCCTTCTTGACGGCGTCGTTGAGCATGGCCAGCGCGCAGGTGGTGCCGGGGCCACCGCACTGGCCCACGCCGATGATCTCGAGGATGCGTGCCACGGAGTCGCCGATGGCGGGGGTGGGGGCCAGCGACAGGTCCACGATGCCCTTTTCCACGCCCAGGCGTCGTGCGGCCTCGCGGCTCATGAGCTCGCCGGCGCGCGTGATCTTGAAGGCCGTCTGCTTGATGCGCTCGGCCACCTCCATCATGGACGCCGTCTCGGGCAGCTCCTCCAGGGCCGCGGCCATGACGCCGGGGCCCGAGACGCCCACGTTGATGACGGCATCGGCCTCGCCGGAGCCGTGCGTGGCGCCCGCCATGAAGGGCGAGTCCTCCACCATGTTGGAGAAGACCACGAACTTGGAGGCGCCGATGGAGTCGTGGTCGGCCGTGAGCCTGGCGCAGTCCAGCACGGTCTGGGCAACCATGAGCACGGCGTCCATGTTGATGCCGGCACGCAGGCTGGCGACGTTCACGCTGGAGCACACGCGGTCCGTGGTGGCGAGGGCCTCCGGGATGCAGGCGATGAGGCGACGGTCCGCGTCGCCGATGCCCTTGTGCACGAGGGCGGAATAGCCGCCAAGGTAGTCAATGCCAAGCGTGGCGGCCGCTCGGTCGAGGGCGTGGGCGAGTGGCACGAGGTCTGTGTCCGGGCAGGCGGCGGCGATCTGCGCGATGGGCGTCACGGAGACGCGCTTGTTGACGATGGGGATGCCGTACTCGCGCTCCAGGTTCTCGGCCACGGGCACGAGGCGCTCGGCCGTTCGGGTGATGCGCTCGTAGACCTTGTCGCACATGCGGCTCAGGTCCTCGTCGGCACAGCCCATGAGCGAGATGCCCATCGTGACGGTGCGTATGTCGAGGTGCTGTTCGGTGACCATGTTGAGGGTCTCGACGACCTCTTCTGCGGTGATAGCCACGGATGTCCCTCCCGAGCGTGTTCGCTCTGCTAGGAATCGGTAATGCTCCTATTATGACGCGTGCGAAGCCGATAAGTCAGCCTCCCGCCCGGTTGCCATCCAATCTGACTCATTCGTGGCGTGCGTCTCGAGTCCTAGGCTGAATCTCCGGGATGAGTCAAACTGGATGTCAGGCATTCGGGTGGTGACCCATTGGCGGTGTGGTGGTGTGCAGGGAAGGTGCAGCGACTGAGCTTGCGATGGGCTGAGAATGCCATTGGGCGTGACATACTTGCAACCGAGGCTAATGCTGGTGGCGGGCGTTCGTCGCATGCGTCGATGGCGGCGTGTGAGGCGCGTCCCTTGTCCTGTTCCGGGAGGTTCCCATGGCGGATTCCGAATCGACCGAGCCCAAGATTCACCCACTCTTTCCAGGTCGTGCGTTCATCAGCACGGTGCTCGACGCCCTTGAGTCAAAGGAGACCATGTCCAGTGCCATGACGGGCGTCTACCTGCAGCGATCTGCGATGGCGGGCTTCTTTGTGGGGCTGTTCTTCACAACCTACTTCGCGGTCTTCTCGGCCTGTGCGGCCCTGGGGGCCACGGGCGCGCTCGCGGGCAGGATCTTGGCCCCGCTCGTGTTTGGCTGGGCGCTCGTGTTCATCTACTACACCAACTCCGAGCTGCTCACGGCCAACATGATGGTCATCTCCATCGGCTGCTACCACCGTCGCATCGTGCTCTCCCATGCCGTGCGCCTGTTGCTGTACTGCCTGGTGGGGAACCTCATCGGGGCGCTGATCTTTGCCGTGTTGATTCGCTTCTCGAGCGTGCTCGATGCGGGCATGCTGGAGCAGATGACGGCTGCGGTGGCGAGAAAGGCCGGCTATGTGGCGACGCTTCCCGGCGCCGTGGACCTGTTCATCCGGGCCATGTTCTGCAACTTCTGCATCAACATCGCGATGCTGCTCGTCTACAACGGCAAGCTGCACAACGACTTCACCAAGTGCACGATCATGATCGTGGCGGTGTTCGTCTTTGCCTTCCTGGGCTTTGAGCACAGCATCGCAAACTCCGCGCTGTTCATGATCATGGGTCTGCGCGGCGGCGTGGACGCAGGCGCGGCCGTCCTGAGCGTGCTCGTGACCATCCTGGGCAACCTCGTGGGCGGCGGCGTGCTCATCGGCCTCAACTTCGCGATCATGAACCGCGACTCCTGTCGCGTCCGCCACTGATTAGTGGGGACAGGCCCTTGCGAGGGTATGCGAGGGAATGGGCGGGCCCGGGGCCCGTCAAAAAATGCGGGGTCGGGCGCTCGCGTGATGCGTCCGGCCCCTTTTCCGTGCCGTTTCGTGCCTGTGTTTGGGTGCCCTACCTGCGGCGGAATGCGAAGATGGTGCGGCTTCGGTAGGGGTGATCAGGCCCAAAGACGGGCTGGGCGAAGGTGGGGTGGTTGACGGCGTCGGGATAGAATTGCGTCTCCAGGCACACGGCGTCGTGGTCGGCGTAGGTCACGCCGCCCTTGCCGCGTTCGCCGCCGATGAAGTTACCGGCGTAGACCTGCATGCCTGGCGTGTCCGTGAGCACGTCCATGGCGATGCCGCTCCTGTCGCCCGCAAGCGTCGCCACTCGGCGCAGTGCACCCACGAAGCCCTCGTCGTCGGCCGTTGGCTTCGCCTCGCGCAGAGCGTAGTTGTGGTCATAGCCGCCCGCGCTCGCAATGGGAGCAAAGCCAGACTCGACGCCTGCGCGCAGCGGCTGAGGCTCGCGCAGGTCGAACGGGGTGCCACCGACCGGGAGCAGACGACCGGTGGGCACGAGGTCGTCGCGCGTCTCGGTGTAGGCGTCGGCAAGCACCTGAAGCGTGTGGTCGAGCGCCGTTCCCGAAGCGTGACCGTTCAGGTTGAAGTAGCTGTGGTTGGTGAGGTTCACCACCGTAGGCGCGTCGGGCAGTGCCACGTAGGTGATGGCGAGCTCGTTTGCGGCCGTGAGCCCGTAGGTCACCCGCACGTCGAGGTTGCCGGGGAAGCCCTGGTCCCCGTCCGGGCTTTGGAGGCGGAGCTCGATGAGGGCACCGTCCTCGCCCCGCTCGGCGCGGACAAACTCCCAAAGGCGGTGATGCCAATAGTCCGGCCCGCTGTGCAGACTGCTGCCGCGGTCGTTTCTTTGCGGCGTATAGGTGGCGCCGCCAAGCTCAAAGTGCCCGGAGTCGATGCGGTTGGCGTGACGGCCCACCACGGCGCCAAAGTTGGGCCCGTTGACGGCATAGCCTGCGGCCCCGTCGTAGCCCAGCACGACGTCCGTGAAGCTCCCGGCTTCGTTTGGCGCGCGGAGCGAGACGAGGCAAGCCCCCAAGTCGGTGACCTCGGCCGTCATGCCATGGGCGTTGGAGAGGCGCCACAGGCGCGCGGCCTGGCCGTTGGGCATGGCGCCAAAGGGGATGGGGGAGATGGCGGTGGGCACGGTTGCTCCTGTTCGTGCGGCTGTTAGCTCGGGCGCCTGTCGTTGGCGTGTCGGTTGTCTCCGATACCATACGACGCGTGTCGCCCCGCAAGCCCGATTATTCCGCGAGCGCTAAATCGTTTAATCTGCAACGGTTTCATCGCGGCTCCCCAACATGTTTAAAACGATGGTGGGCTATGCTAGGCGACATTGCCAACGGCCGGCTTCGACGTCGGGCGCTTGCGTGGGCCGCGGTTGGGTCTCGGGGCAGCATGCCGCCAGGGCCCTCGGGCTGCTCGCGGTCAAGGGGTTGCGGCAGTCGACAGCACGGAGACGATGGGGAGAACCACATGGCACCCAAGGTGACGCTTAAGGAAATCGCCCGCGAGGTGGGGCTTTCGCCCACGTCGGTGTCGCTCGTGCTCAACAACAAACCATGCAAGATCTCCGAGGCCAACCGTAAGCGTATCAAGGAGGTCGCGCGCAAGAAGCACTACATCCCCAACCAGATAGCCCGCAGCCTCGTCACTCAGCACTCGCATACCCTTGGCCTCATCGTGCCCAACATCGAGAGCCGCTTCTTCTCGTCGCTCGCCAAGAACCTTGAGCTTAGGTGCCGAAAGCTCGGATACGCCCTGTTCATCACCAACTCAGACGAGAGCCCCACGGCCGACGCCGAGCTCGTTCGCCTGCTCGTGAACCGGGGAATCGACGGCCTGTTTCTTGTGGTCTCCGACGAGTTCACCACCGATGCGCAGCTGCTCGAGGACCTCTTCCAGCTTCCGGTGCCCTACGTGATGGTGGACCGCTTCATCGACGGCCTGGCCTGTGACAAGGTGCGCTTCGACAACGTTGAGGGTGGCTACCTGGCCTGTCGCCACCTCATCGAGTGCGGGCACCGGCGCATCGCGTGCATCGCCAACACGCGCTCCCACACGGGTGACGAGCGCGTGGCGGGCTACCGACACGCGCTGGACGAGGCGGGACTGCCATTCGACGAGTCGCTCGTGCTGCACAGCGACTACTACATCCCCACGGCCTACGAGGCGGCCGGGCAGCTGACGGGCCTCGACGTCACGGGTGTGCTCGCCACCAGCGACAACATCGCGCTTGGCGTGCTCAAACGCCTCTACGAGGAAGGGCGTCGCGTGCCACGCGACTACTCCGTGGTGAGCTACGACAACTCGGCGGCGGACTCCCTGTTCGAGCCGGCGCTCACCTCCATCGAGCAGAACGTGGGCGAGCTCTCCGAGGCGGCCATCGGGCTCATCTTGCAGCGCCTGGACGAGTATGCGCGTGGTGAGGAGGGCAAGGGGCCCCAGGAGCGCCTCCTCACGCCGCGCCTCGTCCTCAAGGACAGCGTCCGCGAACTCGGGTAGCTGTCTGGGATAGCCGGCGCCTTCGAACTCGGGTAGCTATCCGCCGTCGGGGTCGGTCGGTGCGGAGGAGGGTTGACCGGTGCTGGAGCCGGTCGGCGCTGGGGAGGGTTGCGGGGCGTCTGTTTCCGAATGGTCTCGGGTGGTTGCCGTGGGCGCGACGGCATCAAAGATGGCGTATACTGCGCCCTTGTCGCTTTCGATGAAGCGTCCGGGACCAGGCCATGGAACCGGACGCGGAGAAATCTCTGGAGAACTCTTAACTGAGTGCCGACGGTGCAAGACCTAGCCGCGCATGCCCCGAGCTGCGCAGCCAGGTCGAATCTCTCAGGCAAACGGACAGAGACGTGACCTTGGCTCGCAAAGGCGCCGGCCGGCGCCCGCTGCCACCGTCGTTTCCTCAGTTGCGCTCCCGGGCTTTCTCGCAGACCAAGAAAGGCCAGCCGTGGAGCAAGCACTTCTCACCGTCACCCAGACCATCAACTCGTACCTCTCGAACTACGTGCTCATCTTCCTGCTGATTGGCACGGGGCTCTTCTTCACCATCCGCACCAACTTCGTGCAGGTGCGCTGCTTTGGCGAGGCCTTCCGCAAGCTGTTCGGCGGCTTCTCCCTGAACGGCGGCAAGCAGAAAAACGGCGGCATGAGCTCCTTCCAGGCCGTGGCCACCGCTATCGCGGCGCAGGTGGGCACGGGAAACATCGTGGGTGCCTGTGGCGCCATCCTCATCGGCGGCCCTGGTGCCATCTTCTGGATGTGGGTCATCGCCTTCCTGGGCATGGCTACCTACTACGCCGAGGCTGTGCTGGCGCTCGAGACGCGCGTCCGCGACGCGGAGGGAGCCATCCACGGTGGCCCCGCCTACTACATCACCACTGCCTTCAAGGGCGTGTTCGGCAAGTTCCTCGCCGGCTTCTTTGCCGTTGCCATCATCCTGGCGCTTGGCTTCATGGGCTGCATGGTGCAGTCAAACTCCATCGCCGAGACCATGAGCACGGCCTTTGGCGTGCCCGGCTGGACGGTTGGCATCGTGGTGGTTCTGGTGGCGGGCTTCATCTTCCTGGGCGGCGTCGACCGCCTTGCCTCCGTCACGGAGAAGGTGGTGCCAGGTATGGCGCTGCTCTACATCGTGGGGTCCCTTGCCGTGATCATTGCCAACGCCCCGCGCGTGCCCGAGGCCTTTGGCCTCATCCTGCGCTTCGCCTTTGACCCGCAGGCCCAGATGGGCGGCGTCACCTTTGGCCTCATTGCCACGCTCTCCCAGGGTGCCAAGCGCGGCCTCTTCTCCAACGAGGCAGGCATGGGCTCTACCCCGCACGCGCACGCGCTCGCGCACGTCAAGAACCCGCACGACCAGGGCGTCCTTGGCATCGCGGCGGTCTTCATCGACACGATGGTGGTGGTTACCTGCACTGCGCTCGTGGTGCTCGTGACGCTCTATACGGGCGAGGGCGCGATGACCGTCGACGCCACGGGCGTGGCGGCCGGCCTCACCAAGACCAATATGGCCCAGGTTGCCTTCGGTACCCTCTTCGGCGAGGCGGGAGGCAACATCTTCGTGGCCATCTGCCTGCTGTTCTTTGCCTTCTCGACGATTCTTGGCTGGAACCTCTTCGCCAAGACCAACGTGGACTACCTCTTTGGCAAGAAGGCGGTGCCTGTGTTCAGCTGCATCGCGCTCGTCTTCCTCTTCCTGGGGTCGACGCTCTCCAACGACCTCGTATGGGAGCTTGCGGACCTCTTCAACCAGCTGATGGTGATCCCCAACTGCATCGCGCTGATAGCGCTCAACAGGGCCGTGGCGAAGTGCGCGAGGGCGCGCGGCAAGGGCTGCGAGCTCAAGGACGCCTAACGCCGGATGGCGCCAGGCGCCTGCGGGTCCCACTGGGGGCCGAGCAGCGCCTCGGCCTCCTCGAAGTACTCCGGGTGCTCGGCCACGACGTCCTTGTGGTCTGCGAGCGCCTTGTGCAGGTGCAGGCTCACGAGGTAGGAGGCATCGCTCGGGCTGCGCCTGGCGATGGCGTCTCGAATCTGGAAGTGCTGGTCCATCACAACGTCCCAGCCCACGCCCTTGGTGATGGCGGCGAGCCAGCGGAAGCGCTCGAAGTGGGTGTTCGTGAGGGCCAGCCACTCCCACACCTCGTGGCGGTTGGCGATGTCGAACATGAGCTCGTGCATCTGGTTGTCCGTGATGAAGAACTGCTGCTCGTCACGGGCGGCAACCGCCTCCTGCTGCTTGGCGATGATGGCGTCGAGTCGTGCGAGGTCGTGCTCGTCTGCCATGGCGCAGCACTCGATGGCCACCTGGCTCTCCAGGTGCTCACGCGTGAAGCGGGCGTTCTCCGCGGCGTGGCCATCGATCCTGGAGACGAAGGTGCCGCTCTGGGGCACCGTGCGCACGAGGCCCTGCTGTTGCAGACGCACGAGCGACTCGCGCACCGGCGTGCGGCCAAGCCCCAGCTCCTCGCAGATGTCCTTGGGCACGAGACGCTGACCTGGCGTGAACTGCGCATAGACGATGGCCTGACGCAGCGTCTGGTAGGCCTGGTCTTGCAGAGTGCAGGCGTCGCTTGTGGGAGCCATGGTGTCTCGTTCCTCATGTGGTTTGGCAGATGCCCCGCAGATACTACTCGCAGCCGTGCGCATGGTGAGGCTTATGGGCGGCGAGAAGGGGGCCAGAGTCATATATCAGTTTACAGAATCATGACCAAATACCAGCAAAAATGGTTGGGGAAGCGCTCGCGGCCCGGGAGCGACCGCTCGCGGAATCCGAGGTCATGAATTTGTGATTGCTATGCGAACCCTGGGCTCTATGACTAATATATCAGTCAAAGTTCAGCCGAGGTCGACGCCAGCGTGTCGTACCTACGACGAGAAGGAGACCCATGGCAACTCTCACGAACTGGCAGGCAAGCGCAGACGAGCTCAAGGAGCGCGGCGTTCGCCTTCCCACCTATGACGTCGCGGCCCTGAAGCAGGCCGGCGTCGAGCAGCCGGTCTGGATCCACTTCGGCGGCGGCAACCTCTACCGCGCCTTCCACGCCCAGATTGCCCAGGACCTTGCCGACAAGGGCCTTCTCACGCGCGGCGTCGTGGTGGCCGAGACCTTCCGTCCGTTCACGCTCGACGAGGTCTATGGCCCCTACAACTACGACATCCTGCAGGTTGTCATGAATGCCGATGGCACGCTCGCCGAGCGCGTCCTCGCGGTGACCGCTGGCGGCGTCTTCGCCAACTCCCAGCGTCCCGAGGACCTCGCGCGCGCCAAGCGCTACTTCGAGAGCCCCGAGCTCCAGCTGGCCACCTTCACCATCACCGAGAAGGGCTACGGCCTGCGCGACGCCTCCGGCGAGCTCTTCGGCTTCGTGAAGCAGGAGCTCAAGGATGGTCCCGAGCATGCCGCCAGCTCCATGGGCATCGTGGCCTCGCTGCTGCTCGCCCGCTTCAACGCCGGCGCGGCGCCCGTGGCCATGGTCTCCACGGACAACTTCTCCCAGAACGGCGCCCGCTTCCGCGAGGCCATCCTTACGGTGGCCAACGGCTGGCTCGAGCACGGCCACGTCATGCAGGAGTTCGTCGACTACGTGTCCGACGAGGCCCGCGTGAGCTTCCCGTGGTCCATGATCGACCGCATCACCCCCAACCCCTCGCCGGAGACCGAGGAGGCCCTCAAGCGGCAGGGCTGGGAGGACCTGGGCCTCATTGCCACGCCGAGCGGCGCCCACTTCGCCGGCTTCGCCAACACCGAGGCCGCCCACTACCTCGTCGTAGAGGACAGCTTCCCCAACGGCCGCCCGGCCCTGGAGGAGGGCGGGGTCATCATGTGCGACCGCGACACCGCCGAGAAGGCCGACACCATGAAGGTTACGGCCTGCCTGAACCCGCTCCACACCTGCCTCGCCGTCTACGGGTGCCTGCTCGGCTACACCCGCATCTGGCAGGAGATGGAGGACGCCGACCTGGTGGCCCTCATCAAGCACCTCGGCTACGACGAGGACCTGCCCGTGGTCGTGGACCCCAGGGTCATCGACCCGGAGGCCTTCATCGAGGAGCTGCTCGCGAAGCGCCTGCCCAACAAGGCCCTGCCCGACGCCCCGCAGCGCATCGCCACGGACACCTCGCAGAAGGTCGCCATCCGCTACGGCCACACCCTGGGCGCCTACCTGGCCGCCGGCAAGGACGTCTCCGGCCTCACCTACATCCCGCTCGTGATCGCCGGGTGGCTTCGCTACCTCACCGGCGTGGACGACAAGGGCGAGGCCTTCACCCCGAGCCCGGACCCGCTGCTCGAGCAGCTGCAGGCCCACGTCGCCGGCCTCAGGCTCGGCGAGGCCACGGCCGAGATTGTGCACGCCGCGGCCCAGCCGATCCTCTCCAACAAGGAGATCTTCACGGTCGACCTCTATGAGCTCGGCCTGGGCGAGAAGGTCGAGGGCATGCTCCTCGAGCAGCTCGCCGGTCCCGGCGCCGTCCGCGCCACCATCGAGAAATACATCTAGCCCGTCCTGGACGGACGGGCCCTCCCAGGGGGTCCAGGTCGGCCCAAAAGAGGAGCGACGCGTGCACCTGGTACGCGAGCGACGAATGAGGGACGAGACGGGCCGCCTGGGAAGGACCCAAGTGAGACAAGCCTTCTAAGAAAGGAAACTCCCCATCATGGAGCTGACATTCCGCTGGTATGGTCCCGAGTCCGAGAAGATCACGCTCGAGCAAATTCGCCAGATCCCTGGCTGCAAGGGCATCGTTGGCACGCTGTTCGACATTCCCGCGGGTGAGGTCTGGCCGCGCGAGCGCATCCACGAGCTGCGCGAGATGATCGAGGCAAACGGTCTCACGCTCAAGGTCATCGAGTCCGTCAACATCCACGACGACATCAAGATCGGCCTGCCCACGCGTGACAAGTACATCGAGAACTACAAGGAGACCATCCGTAACCTCGCCGCCGAGGGCGTCAAGGTCATCTGCTACAACTTCATGCCGGTCTTCGACTGGGTGAAGTCCGACCTGGACTACAAGCTGCCCGACGGCTCCTCCACGCTGGCCTTCATTCGCAAGAACATTCCGGACGACCCGCAGCAGATCATCGACACGGTGGCCAACGGCTCCGGCGACTTCACGCTTCCCGGCTGGGAGCCCGAGCGTCTCGCCCAGGTCAAGCAGCTGTTCGAGGACTACAAGAGCGTCGACGAGGACAAGCTCCGCGAGAACCTCGTCTACTTCCTCGAGGCCATCATGCCCACCTGCGAGGAGTGCGACGTCAAGATGGCCATTCACCCGGATGACCCCCCGTACTCCATGTTCGGCCTGCCGCGCATTATCAAGAACCGCGAGGACCTCGACTGGCTGTGCACCGCGGTGGACACGCCCTACAACGGCATCACGCTCTGCTGCGGCAGCATCGCCGAGGAGCCGGGCAACGACATCTACGGCATCCTCGCCGAGTTCACGAAGCGCGGCCGCATCCACTTCGTGCACATGCGCAACATCAAGTACATCAACCCCGACGAGCCGGGCAACAAGGACTTCTACGAGGCCCCGCACCCCAGCCCCTGTGGCTCGCTCGACATGGTGAAGATGATGAAGGCCCTGCACGACAACGGCTTCGAGGGCTACATCCGTCCGGACCACGGCCGCATGATCTGGGGCGAGACAGGCCGCCCGGGCTACGGCCTGTACGACCGCGCGCTGGGCATCGCCTACATCAACGGCGTGTGGGAGTCGCTCGAGAAGCTCTCCTAGGAGCTGCGAGTTCGCTGAGATGGGTTTGTTGATTTGAGAGGACGGGTATCGTGCTGCTGAATGATGACTTTCTGTTGACGACCGATTGGGCAAAGAGGTTGTTCCACGAGCACGCCGAACACATGCCCATCATCGACTACCACTGCCACCTCGTGCCGGCCGAGATTTGCGAGGACAAGGGCTACGAGAACCTCGCGCAGGTGTGGCTCTACGACAACGGCTTTGGCGACCACTACAAGTGGCGCCTGCTACGCGCCAACGGCACGCCGGAGTCCGTCATCCGCGGCGACGACGACTACGCCAAGTACCTGGCGTTTGTTGACGCTCTTCAGAAGGCACCCGGCAATCCCATCTACGAGTGGAGCCACCTGGAGCTCCGCCGCGTCTTTGGCATCGACCTGCAGATTACGCGCGCCAACGCGCAGGAGATCTGGGACCGCGCCAACGCCCTGCTCGCCACGCCCGAGTTCCACGCCAAGGGTCTCATCAAGAAGTTCAACGTGAAGTGCATCTGCACCACGGATGACCCTGCGAGCGACCTGGCCTACCACAAGCGCCTTGCCGCCGAGGAGGAGCAGAACGGCTTCCGCGTGCTGCCGACGTTCCGCCCGGACGGCCTCATGGGCATCGACGCTCCCGGCTTCCCGGCCTACATCGCCAAGCTCGCCGAGGCCACGGGTGCCGCTGTCAGTGACTGGAAGAGCCTCAAGGCGGCGGCCGAGGCTCGCGTGGAGTACTTCCACGAGGTGGGCGCCCGCCTTGCGGACCATGGTGCCAATACCTTCTGCTTCACAACTGCCTCTGATGACGTGGTGGACGGCATCGTGCGCCGCGCGCTTTCCGGCGAGGCTGTGACGCCCGAGGAGGTGGGCCAGTACCAGACCGCTCTCACGCTGGCCCTCATGGCGGCCTACGAGCGCCACAGCTGGGTGCTCCAGATTCACGGCAACTGCTTCCGCAACGACTCAACCCTCGGGTTCGAGCAGTGTGGCCCCGACTGCGGCTTTGACTCCGTGGGTGACCAGCCAGACTTCGTCTTCCAGCTCAAGCGGCTCTTTGACGCCGCCCAGCAGGACGGCGCGCTGCCCCGCATCATCCTCTACAGCCTCAACGACACCGACTGGCTGGCCGCCGCGTCGCTCTGTGGCTCCTTCCAGGGTGGCTGCAAGATGCGCATGCAGTTTGGCAACGCCTGGTGGTTCAACGACACCCTCTCCGGCATGGAGAAGCAGATCACCATGTTCGCGGAGCAGGGTTTGCTTGGCAACTTCACCGGCATGCTCACTGACTCCCGCAGCTTCCTCTCCTACCCGCGCCACGAGTACTTCCGCCGCGTTCTGTGCCGCGTGCTCGGTCGTTGGGTGGAGGAGGGCAAGCTCCCGGATGACGATGCGTTCCTGGGGGCGATTGTGGAGGATGTCTGTTATAACAACGCCCGCACCTACTTCGGCTTCTTCGACGCCGAATAAGGCGCCATCTCGGCCTTCGCCCCTCTTGGCGCCGGGCTGATGCGAGGGTTACGTAATCTGCACGCTTTTCTGCCGCGTTCGTGTCATGGTTGGTCGGACGCGGCAGTTTCGTAGAAGGGGAGGGCACATGGCCGAGGAGTTTCCCGCCATAGCGTCTCCGCTGCACCTGGGGCCCGAGGGCAGGGGCGCCACGCTCAAGAATCGCATCGTGTTCTCGCCCACGACCTTTGGCCTGCCGCACGATGCCTACGTGCGGCGCATCGCGGGCATCGCCCGGGGCGGCTGCGCCATGGTCGTCATCGGCGACGTCCCCGTGCGCAGGCACGAGCGCGCGAGCCTCTTCTCGCGCAAGGGCGCGGCCGAGTACCGCGACCTCGTCGAGGCCATCCATGCCGGAGGCGCCCTCGCCGCCGCCCAGCTCCACGAGTCAGACTCTGACTTCAAGGCGCTCATTCCCTACGTGCCGGGCGTCCTTATGAAGAAGATTTCGATGATGGAGCTCCGTCACATCCTCAACGAGAAGGCAAAGGAGCTCGTCACGAACATGCCCGTCCGCAAGGTGCGCGCCATCACGGCGGCCTTTGGCCCGGCGGCGGTGCGTGCCCGCGAGCTTGGCTTCGACGTCATGCAGATTCACGGTGATCGCATGGTGGGCAGCTTCTCCAGCGCCCTCATGAGCAGTCGCGAGGACGAGTACGGCGGCTCCCCAGAGCGCCGCACCCGCTTTGCCGTGGAGGCCGTGCGCGCCGTGCGCGAGGCGGTGCCCGAGATGGCCATCGACTACAAGCTCGCCGTTCGCCAGGAGGACCCCCGCTATGGGCAGGCGGGCGTGCTGCTTGAGGAGCTGCCGGTCTTCGTGCCGCTGCTGGAGGAGGCAGGCGTCTCCAGCTTCTCGGTGGCGCTTGCCAACCATGGCAGCCTCGAGGACACCATCCCTCCCCGCAAGCATCCCTACTTTGGCAGCGAGGGCTGCTTCCTGCGCTATGCGGACGAGGTTCGCAAGCTCACGAAGCTGCCAGTCTCGGGCGTGGGCTCGCTCGGTACGCCCTCGTTTGTGGAGGAGCAGATCGCGGGCGGGCGCATCGACTTCGCGCTCATGAGCCGCCAGCTGCTGGCAGACCCCGAATGGCCCAACAAGGTGCTCGACGGCCGCGCGGGCGAGGTCCGGCGCTGCGTGCGCTGCAACAAGGACTGCCTTGGCGGCATGCAGCGCCACGAGGGCACGCACTGCGTCTTCGATGCCAAGACCGGCGCCGCCGGCTGAGCCTCCTGCTGCCGCGAGCGGTCATAACCTCGAGCCCAAGGGGCAGGCGGTCCCCTGAGGTCGAGGTTATGGCCGAGGGCCGCATGACCGGGGCCCGCCCTTGCTCGGGCTCGCCCCGCTCACGTTGCCGCGCTTTCGCCCCTAGACTTCAGCTAATACATCAATTTTGCCGCTAGCTTCAGTGGGCAACCGGGCAATCGGCCAGTGAGCCGCACGATGGGAACCTGTGTCCAAGCCTCCGCTCGCAGCCGCATTAATTCATTGATTACCTGCGAAAACTGGCATCCCAGTACCGTTCTCCGGCTAGGTGTGGCCGTCCGGTGCCCTCACGGGCCAAAACCGACCGTTCGCCGGATGGATGCATCCTGCCCTCAAGAATCCCTAAAACACCCCATAAACTGATACATCAGTTAGCATGCCCAGGACCCGGAGGGTCGGCATGTAGGGCACGCGGACCGCACGCGAGGCGCGCCGGCGGGCGTGGCGTGAGAAGGGATACCCATGCGCACCTATGAGAACCTGAACGAGGGCTGGAGCTTCACGGGGCCAGATGGCACCGCCGCCCAGGTCAACGTTCCGCACACGTGGAACGCCATCGACGGCCAGGACGGCGGCAATGACTACTGGCGCGGCGCCTGCACCTATGCTCGCACGTTCACCACGCCTGCGCACGAGGCAGATCAGGTTGTCTACCTTGAGTTCGATGGCGTCAACGCCTCGGCAGACGTGGAGCTCAACGGCGCCGCCCTCGCGCACCACGACGGCGGCTACTCCACCTTCCGCGTCAACGTCACCGACACGCTCGGGCCCACGGGCGAGGCCAACGAGCTCGTTGTGCGCGTGGACAACTCCAAGAACGACCGCGTCTACCCGCAGAAGGCCGACTTCACCTTCTACGGTGGCATCTACCGCGACGTCAAGCTCCTCGTGGCGAGCGGCACCCACTTCGCCCTCGACCACTTTGGCGGCCCCGGCCTTGCCGTGACGCCCAAGATCGATGACGCCGCCACCACGGCCGAGGTTCGCGTCCAGGGTTGGGTCGAGGGTCCGACCGCGGAGGGCGCCGTCGTGCGCGTCAGCCTCACCGACGCCGAGGGGGCCGAGGTGGCCTCCGCGAGCGCTACCGTGTCCGACGGCGTGGCCGACGCCACGCTCGCCATCGAGAACGTCCGCCGCTGGGACGGCGTCAAGGATCCCTACCTCTACGCCGCGTCCCTCACGCTTGAGGTTGCCGGCGTGCCCACGGATGCCGTGAGCTGCCGCTTTGGCGTTCGCAGCTTCCACATCGACGCCGACAGGGGCTTCTTCCTGAACGGCCGCAGCTACCCGCTGCGCGGCGTCTCGCGCCACCAGGACCGCAAGGGCATCGGCAACGCCCTCACGCCCGAGATGCACCGCGAGGACATGGAGCTCATCAAGGAGATCGGTGCCAACACCATCCGCCTCGCGCACTACCAGCACAGCCAGGTCTTCTACGACCTGTGTGACGAGGCCGGCATGGTGGTCTGGGCCGAGATTCCCTACATCTCCGAGCACATGCCGAACGGTCGCGAGAACACCATCTCGCAGATGAGGGAACTCATCATCCAGAACTACAACCACGCGAGCATCTGCGTGTGGGGCCTCTCCAACGAGATCACCATCTCCACCAAGGACAACGCTGACATGCTGGACAACCACCGCGTGCTCAACGACCTCGTCCACGAGATGGACCCCACGCGCCCCACGACGCTCGCCTGCTACGCGATGTGCCTCTGGAACAACAAGAGCGCCCACGTCTCCGACGTCGTGGCCTGGAACCTCTACCTGGGCTGGTACGTGCCCGGCCTCTGGCTCAACAAGGCCTGGCTTGGCGTCTGGCGCCTGCTCCACAGGAACCGTCCCATCGGCATGAGCGAGTATGGCTGCGAGGCCATGCCCAACCTCCACTCCTCCAAGCCCCGCCGCGAGGACCACACGGAGGAGTACCAGTGCGTCTACCACGAGTACATGCTCAAGTTCTTTGACAAGCGCCCTTTCTTCTGGGCCACGCATGTCTGGAACATGTTCGACTTCGCGGCCGACGCGCGCGACCAGGGTGGCGAGCCCGGCATGAACCACAAGGGCCTCGTCACCTTTGACCGCAAGACCAAGAAGGACGCCTTCTTTGCCTACAAGGCCTGGTGGAGCGACGAGCCGTTCGTGCACGTCTGCGGCAGCCGCTATGTTGACCGTCCCGAGAAGACGACGCTCGTGAAGGTCTACTCCAACCAGCCCGAGGTGTCGCTCTACGCCAACGGCCAGCTCGTGGGCACGCAGCGCGGCGAGCACACCTTTGCCTTCTACGTGACGCTGGGGGAGGGAGAGACCAGGATCGAAGCCCGCTCCGGAGACCTCAACGACGGCTGCACGCTCCGCAAGGTCGACAAGCCCAACCCCGCCTACAAGCTGCACGAGGGCAAGAAGCAGAAGAACAACTGGACGGACAACGAGGCGTAGCGCCCATGCGCGTGCCCGGCGGCCTCGCCTGCCGGGGTCTGGCCGCGCGCTCGGCTGAGCCGTTGACGCTCGCCCCTCGTGCGGCCCGGACTCCCGGCGGCGAGGCCTTCGGCCGCCGACCGCGGCCGCGAGCTCCTCTTAGGAAGGAAGGAATCTATGAGCTCATATAAGGTTCAGAAGAAGCTGTGGAACAAGGGGAGGCGCCGTGCGGCGAGGCCGTTCAAGGGCCTCTCATTCCTCATGGCGATCCTGTTCATCGTCTGTTGCGTGGCGCTGTACATCGTCGAGTGGTTCCCGATGTCGTTCGACCTCGTCACGAACTCCTCACGCTACACCATCAAGAAGCCCAACCCCAACGCCCAGTACTTCCAGAGCGACTTCGCCTCCGACGAGGAGCGCGTGGAGTATGGCAAGCAGCTCTCCCAGACGGTCGAGGCCGAGGGTGCAACGCTGCTCAAGAACGACGGTGACGCGCTGCCGCTGCCCGCCGGTGCCAAGGTGAGCCTCATCGGTAACGCCAGCACCAACCCGGTCTACGGCGGCACGGGCTCCGCCGGCCTCGACACCTCCGAGGTCAAGACCTTCAGGCAGGCGCTCGAGGACAACGGCTTCAAGGTCAACTCCGACCTCTGGAGCTTCTACACCGAGGGCGCGGGCGCCGAGTACTCCCGCAAGGCTCCCTCGGGCATGGTCGCCACCGCCGAGGATACCTACTCCGCCAACGAGGTTCCCCTCTCCGCCTACGGCGACGCCGAGTGGAACAGCATGGCCGAGTACGGCGACGCCGCCATCATGGTGGTCTCGCGCGTGGGTGGCGAGGGTGCTGACCTGCCGAGCGACACCGCCGATGCCGAGAGCGCCGGTTACCTGGGCCTCGACAACAACGAGCGCGACATGCTCAAGAAGCTCAAGGAGCTCAAGGAGGCCGGCAAGGTCAACCGCATCATCGTGCTGCTCAACTCCTCCAACTCCATCCAGCTGGACTTCCTCTCCAACCCCGCCTATGACGTGGACGCCGTCATGTGGGTGGGCGGCATGGGCGGCCAGGGCATCTCCGCCGTGGCCGACATCCTCTCCGGCCTCGTGAACCCGTCCGGCCGTCTCACGGACGCCTTCCTGGCCGACAACACCACGAGTCCCGCGATGGCCAACTTTGGCTCCTGGGACTATGCCAATGCCGAGGAGGCCGGGCTCGACAAGTACAACGGCAACTACGTCATCTACCAGGAGGGTATCTACGTAGGCTATCGCTACTACGAGACCCGCTACGAGGACTACGTCATGGGCACCGGCAACGCCGGCGGCTATGACTACGCGGCAGACGTGGCCTTCCCGTTTGGCTCGGGCCTGTCCTACACCACCTTTGGCTACAGCAACATGCAGGTGACCTACGACAGCGCGAGCGACACCTACAAGGTGCAGCTCGACGTTACCAACACCGGCAGCGTTGCCGGCAAGCACACGGTGGAGGTCTTTGGCCAGAGCCCCTACACGGACTACGACCGCGCCAACGACGTGGAGAAGAGCTCCGTCCAGCTCGTGGGCTTTGACAAGACCGACGAGCTGCAGCCCGGCGAGACCGAGACCGTGGTGGTCTCCGTCTCCGGCGCCGACCTCGCCTCCTACGACGCCAAGGGCGCCAAGACCTACATCCTGGACGCCGGCGACTACCGCCTCACCGTTGCCGCCGACGCGCACGCCGCCGCCAACAACTTCCTGGCCGCCAAGGGCTACACGCCCGCCACGACCGACGGCCGCATGGACGCCACCGGCGACGCGAGCCTCGTCTACACCTGGAACAACCCGGTGCTCGACACCACCACGTACGCCACGAGCGCCAAGACCGGCGCCCAGATCACCAACCAGTTCGACGACGCCGACATCAACGCCTACGAGGGTGCCTCCGAGGATGGTGTCACCTACCTGTCCCGCGCGGACTGGGACGGCACCTTCCCGCGCGAGGTCGTGAAGCTCACGGCCACCGAGGCCCTCGTGAAGGAGCTCGCCTACAGCCGCTACGATACCGGCTCCTACACGGGCGAGTATCTGAACGCCTCCATGCCCACGCTTGGCGCCAAGAACGGCCTCAAGGCCGTGAACCTGCAGGGCAAGGACTTCGACGACCCGATGTGGGACGAGCTGCTCGACCAGCTGACGGCCGACGACATGGCCTACCTCCTGGGCAGCGCCTTCCACTACACGCAGCCCATCGAGAGCGTCGACCTCACCGGCACGCGTGACGAGAACGGCCCCACCGGCCTCACCACCACGCTCTTTGGCGGCAAGAAGACCAACGTCAAGACGATGGGCCTGCCCTCCGAGGATGTCATGGGCGCCACCTACAACACCAACCTGCTCAACGACGTGGGCCGCGTCATCGGCAACGACTGCATCGCCGCCGGCGTCTCGTTCCTCTACGGACCGGGTGCCAACATCCACCGCACGAGCTACTCCGGCCGCAACTTCGAGTACTTCTCCGAGGACGGTTTCCTCTCCGGCAAACTGCTTGCCGCCGAGTGCGCGGGCATCGAGTCCAAGGGCGCGCACGTGATGATCAAGCACTTCGCGCTCAACGACCAGGAGCTCGACCGCTCCGGCATCTGCGTGTGGGCCAACGAGCAGGCCATCCGCGAGGTCTACCTCAAGGCCTTCGAGGCCGCCTTCACCGAGGCCGACGCCAACGGCGTCATGAGCTCGTACAGCCGCGTGGGCGCGCACTGGAACGGTGCCGACCACGGCATGATCGGCGGCGTGCTTCGCGGCGAGTGGGGCTGCAAGGGTGCCGTCATCACGGATAACTCTGCCCTCAACAACCACTGGATGGATGGTCCGGACAGCGTGCTCGCCGGCGCCGACCTGTTCGACTCCATGACCGAGATCGAGTACGACCAGCTGCTCAAGCACGCGAAGGACCCGGTTGTGGTGTCTGCGATGCGCGACTCCTGCCACCGCGTGATCTACTCGATCGTGAACTCGCTCGCCGTGAACGGCATGGATGCCAACAGCGAGGTCGACGCCCACGACCCCGGCTACCTCGCCGCCATCAAGGCTGCGGCCTCCGGCACGGGCGCGCTCACGGTGCTGTTCATCGCTCTGGGCTGCAAGCGTCGCATCGCCTACGGCCGCGCGAACCCGAAGCCCCGCAAGGCCAGCTTCGTGGAGTAAGGGGGCAAGAGGGCGGAAAAGCGCTCGTAGATGCCGATAAAGGCTATCAGCGACTGACATATCACAAGGCACCAGCCCAATGAGAGGGCGGCTTCGGCGAGTAACCGAAGCCGCCCTCAGGCGTTATAGCTCGCCGTTTACCTATCTGTAACTACCGTTCAGCCTATCTACAGCTTGCGGATGACAACCTTTAAAGAAATCGAACGGAGACTGATATACCAGTCATGAGCGCAGGGGTAGCAGGGCTCCCGCGGGTAAGCCGGAGTCTGCGGGTCATCACAGACGCCACATGCGTCTTCTGGCTACCAACCTGGGTGAAGCGCCTGCACCGCAATCCTCGGATGCGGGCGCCGGAGGAAGGGGGAGCGAGTGAAGGGGCCACGGGCCCCGCATGCGGCTGTTGCCACGCGGGCAACGTGCCGCCCACACGTACCGAAAGAGGGAAGTGCATGAGCGAGAAGAAACCACAGAAGGGAAATGGTAAGAGGGTCCTCTACAAGGGTCTCACCTGCTGCTTCGCCTTCACCTTGTCTCTGTCCATGGGCGCGGGAACGCTGCTTGAGGGCTACAGGGCAACGATTGACACCAACCTGGGCACCACGAGTGAGAAGTTCGTCTCCACGAGCACGGACGACGAGCAGCTCTACCAGGACTACACGCCGCCCACGAGCGTGCTGAACGAGGATGGCACGGGCAACTCCAACGCCCTCATCCAGGAGGCCATCGACCTCAACCGTAAGCAGGAGGCCGAGGGCGCCGTCCTGCTCAAGAACAACACCAACGACGGCAAGGGACTGCCCCTGCAGAGCGGGTCCAACGTGACGCTGCTCGGCATCCGCAGCTCCGCGATGCTGCTGGGCGCCGGCATGGGCCCCACCGTCCGCGGACCCTTCATCAGCCTTGAGGAGGCCCTGTCCGAGAACGAGACGGACTTCGCCAACCACATCACCCGCAAGGCCAACATGAAGACCGTCAAGCGCGACGACGGCTCCAGCGACATCGTCTTCGAGACCCCGACGGCCACCATCACCGGCTGGTCTGGCGACGAGTTTGGCTTCGACGGCGCGGGCTTCAACCTCAACCCGACAATGACCGGCGCCTACGCCGAGCTCTCCAAGACCTTCGCGGTCTCCGAGAACGACGCCGTCTCCCCGAACTACAACCCCAACGAGCCCTCGCCCGAGGACATCGCTGGCGTGGCCGCCGACTACGAAAGCAGCTTCGCCCAGTACGGCGACGCCGCCATCGTGACCATCGGCCGCCCGAGCTCCGAGTCCAAGGACTACCTGCCCGGCTCCGTCGACTCCAGCACCGGCGCCTCCGAGCCGCTGCAGCTCACGGACAACGAGCGCTCGCTCATCGACATGGCCAAGAAGGCCTCCAAGAACGTAATCGTGCTGCTCAACACCTCCACCCCGATGGAGATCGACGAGCTTGCCGATGATCCGGACGTCTCCTCCATCCTGTGGGTGGGCTTCCCGGGCTGCTATGGCACGCTCGGCGTCGCCGACATCCTGTCCGGCAAGGTGAGTCCCTCCGGCGCCCTGTCCGACATCTACGCCGCCAACAACATGAGCTCGCCCGCCATGCAGAACATGGGTGACTACTCCTACGCCAACGCCAAGGACGTCATCACCCGCTCCGTGGGCCAGTTCGGCGACACCTCCTCGAAGTACGTCATCGAGGCCGAGGGCATCTACACCGGCTACAAGTATTACGAGACCCGCTACTACGACGCGGTGAAGAACCAGGGCAACGCCACCTCCACCGCCGGTGCCTATGTCAGCGACGGCAACTGGAACTACGCCGACGAGGTCACCTACGGCTTTGGCTACGGCCTCTCCTACACCACGTTCACGCAGGAGCTCGAGGGCCAGCCCACCATCAACGTCACGAAGGACGGCGACGCCACCGACGCCACCGCCACCTTCAACGTGAAGGTCACCAACACGGGCAACGTGCCGGGCAAGTCCATCGTCCAGGTCTACGGCCAGGCTCCCTACACCGTCGGCGGCGTGGAGAAGAGCGCCGTGCAGCTGCTCAACTTCGGCAAGAGCGACCTGCTGCAGCCGGGCGAGAGCCAGACCGTGACGGTCGAGTGCGACCTTCAGTACATCGCCAGCTACAACTCCAGCTATGACAACGGCGACGGCACCACGGGCACCTACATCCTCGACCCGGGCAGCTACCGCTTCGCCATCGGCAACGGCGCGCACGACGCGCTCAACAACATGATGGCCTCCGAGGGTCACACCGGCCTGGTGGGCGAGTCCGACGCCGCCAAGTGCTGGACCACCGACATCACCGAGGACCAGATCTCCAAGACGGCCTTCTCCGTCTCCAAGACCGGCCAGAAGGTCTCCAACCAGCTCGAGACGTCCGACTGGAACCACTTCCAGCCCGGCGAGGTCACCTACCTCAGCCGCGCCGATTGGGCGGGCACCTGGCCCAAGACCTACGAGGGCATGACCCTCACCGATGACGAGCTCATCAACAACGTCAACGCCAACTACTACGAGGTCAAGACCGACGACGACACCTCCTCGATCGGCTGGGGTGACAAGAGCTCCAACGTCATGTTCTGGGACCTCAAGGGCAAGGACTTCGACGACCCGCTGTGGGGCGAGGCGATGAACAAGATCACCCTCGAGGAGGCGCTCTACATTGCCACCTTCGGTGGCCCGTCCATCCCCGGCGCCGAGTCCCTGGGCACCTATGAGGACTTCATGACGGAGAACGCCGGCAACGGCATCTTCGTCCAGCTCTCCGCCTCCAAGGACAAGAACGCCCCGTGGGCCATCGCCGACAGCGACCCCAACGCCGCCTGGTACGGTGACGTCTTTGGCTGCGCTCCGCTGACCGCCGCCGCCTTCGACCCCGACCTGTTCTACGAGCTCGGCCAGTTCGTTGGCGTCGAGTCCCTGTTCACCGGCATCCCCATCCTCTGGGGCCCGGGTCTCAACACGCACCGCCAGGCCTACAACGGCCGCAACGGCGAGTACTACTCCGAGGACTCCGTCCTCTCCGGCGTCGCCGCCATGGAGTTTGCCATCGGCGCCCAGGACTACGGCCTGATTGCCGCCCCGAAGCACTTCGCCTTCAACGACCAGGAGACCAACCGCTACGGCGTGGCCCCCTACATGACCGAGCAGAAGGCTCGCGAGGGAGACCTGCGCGCCTACCAGATCGCCTTCGAGGCCACCAAGTACGACACGGCCGACCACGACGCGGGCATGATGGGCCTCATGACCTCCTTCTCCAAGATCGGCCCCGTGGAGTGCACCTCCTCCACTGGCCTCATGACCAACATCCTCAAGAAGGAGTGGGGCTTCGCCGGCTACGCGGTCACCGACATCTACGACGACACCGACCTCTATGGTGCCGTCCTCAACTCTGGCGTGACCTGCTTCGACACTCGCGGCATCTCTGGCTTTGGTGGCGGCACCACCATCGAGGGCACCTCGATCTTCGCCAAGCAGAACAACGGCATCGCCGCCGGCCTCGAGACCGTCAAGGGCGACGCCAACCTGCAGGAGCACGTCAAGGATTCCGCGCACAACGTGCTCTACGCGCTGGCCAACTCCAACCTGGCCAACCGCTACAACAGCACGGCGCACATCGAGCAGCAGGCCACCTGGTGGCGCATCGCCTACGTTGCCCTCATCGCCGCCTCCGCGGTCCTGATGGTCACCTTCGGCGCGCTGTACGTCCGCTCCGGCTCCAAGAACAAGAAGGAAGCGTAAACCATGGCGCAGATCAAGAAGGGCCCCGCCCTCATCGCGAACGGCCTCGGCGTCATCATCGCCATCGTGGGCCTCGTGGTCACCGTCATGTGCTCCACGATGAGCGCTGACTACGCGCTCGGCTCCCTTGGCCTCTACGTTGCCGAGATCGTGGCCGCCGCGGTTCTCGCGCTCGTGGCCGCCTGGGCCGGCAGCGAGAGGGGCATCGTCTCGCTCGTCGCGAGCGCCGTGTCCGTGTTCCTACTCGTGAACGTTGCCGTGAGCGTCATCGGCTCGCGCATCCTGCTGGCCTCCGGCCTGTTCACGTGGAACTCCGCCAACCAGGTTGGCTGGGGCGTGTTCAACACCACCATCGCCGCCACCGCGCTTTTGCTCGTGGCCGCTCTGGTGATCGTGGTTGCTGCCTTCCTGCCCGAGGGCAAGAAGAAGACCGCGTAGCAAGCTCGTCTCGTGACGCAGGGCCCGTCGCCGGCAATGGGCGACGGGCCCTGCCCGAGGGCAGGCGCTTAGACCAAACAAGAGGGGCGCCGTCGGCAACGTGCCGGCGGCGCCCCCTCTTTGCTGTCTGCTTTCTGCGGCATGCGGGCTCGTTGCCATCGCTGGCGTTGGTGGCCCATTGGCTTCGCTCGCAAATGAGTCAGCCATTGCCGGGTCTGCCATCCCGTTTGACTCATGCTTTGCTTACGGCTTGCTGGGGCCTCGCTTTGCGGGCTTACTCCGCGAAGTACTCCGGGAAACGCTCGCGCACGACGACCAGGTAGGCGAGAAGTCCGTTCAGGTACTGGGTCTCCAGCCTACAGACCTCGCTGGCGTCGCGGGCCTCGATGGCGTCGCGCACGGCGGTGTGCTGCGCCACCACGGCGTCCCAGTCGAACTTCTCCGTGAGCATGGAGAGCCAGCGTACGCGGTCGAGGCTCACGGAGAAGCCGTCGATCCACAGCCAGACCTCCTCCTTGCCCACGGCCTCGAAGAGCCTGCGGTAGAAGCAGCCGTCGCAGGTGTAGAACGCCTGGGCGTCGCGTGAGGCGGCGGCGACGCGCTGCCTTCCCAACACCTCGCCAAGGCTCGCGAGAATCTCGTCTCCGTCCTGGGAGCAGCACTCCACGGCCACGGCCGTCTCGAGGTTCTTGCGCACGTAGCGGGCGCTTTCCGCCGCATGCAGGTCGATGGGTGAGACGTAGGTGCCGCTGTGGGGCACGGAGTAGACGAGCCCTTCCTGCGTAAGGCGCACGAGGGCCTCGCGGATGGGCGTGCGCCCCAGGTCGAGCTCCTCGGTGAGGCGCTTCATCGGCAGGCGAACGCCGGGCCGGTAGGCCGCGTGGATGATGCCGGCGCGAATGGCCTCGTAGGCCTGTTTCTGCTGGCTCTCTGATAGTTCGTCTGCCATGGGTTGCCCCCGTTCAGTGTGCCGAGGCTCCTGCTCGGGCAACATAGCATACGCCACGTCCCGGCCCTCGAGGGGCGCCGTTCCAAGATGCCGCGGACGAAGCACGGCCTGAAATCACGCCCCGGGCCACGCCGGCCGCCATAGCGCATTCTGCCGCCAGGGGCACCTCGCATACGTCTGGCCCCAAAAACCTACCGTTGGCCCGGTTGGTTCGCGCTCTTGCAAACAGGTATACCAGTTTGTGTGAGACTGATATACCAGAACGCCAGAAGGGGAAGCCGAGCGGGGGGGGCAAAGGCTCGGCAAACGTGGTGTTCGAGCTGCGTGTTCGTCTCAAGACGCATGCCAGAGCGCATTGGGTCCCCGAGGGGCCTCGCGCGGGGAAAAGGAGAGAAGCATGGCACAACAGACAGGCGCGGAGGCCACGGTGGGGTCCGGCGGCGGAGCGAGGGTTCGCCCGTTCTCGATGCTCGACAAGCTCGGCTACACCCTGGGAGACCTCGGCTGCTGCTGCACCGAGCAGTTCCGCTCGATGTACCTTTCCACCTTCTATATCCTGGTGCTGCAGATCAACCCGGTGCACGTGGGCATCCTGCTGCTCATCACCAAGATATGGGACGCCATCAACGACCCGCTGGTGGGCGCCCTCGTGGACATGCACCGCGCCAAGCCGGGCAAGGCCAAGTTCACCCCCTGGATCCGCCTCTTCTCGTTCCCGATGGCCGTCCTCTGCGTGCTGGGCTTCATCAACGCCAGCGACTGGGACTACGCCATCCGCATTGGCTACTGCTTCATCACCTACGTGCTCTACGAGTTCCTCTACACCTGCGTGAACGTGCCCTTCGGCTCGCTCTCTGCCGTCATGACCGAGGATCCCAAGCACCGCACGGCGCTCTCCCGCTACCGCAGCCTCGGCGGCACCATCTTCATGACGGTGCTCGTCATGGTGGGCCCGCTGTTCCTCTACGTCGACAACAACCCGGTGCCGGGCCGCTTCCTCATGCTCGCCTCCATCTGCGCCCTGCTGGGCTTCCTGTTCCTGCAGATCACCTGCGCGTGGTGCAAGGAACGCGTCATCGCGCCGCCGCGTCCCAAGGACGAGAAGTTCAACTGGCTCGAGGTCATCAAGAAGATCGGCCGCAACCGCCCGCTCATCGGCGTCATCGTCTTCAGCCTGCTCGGCATCGTAGGCGCCTCGGTGGTCAACGGCCTCAACGTCTACTTGTTCCGCGACTACTTTGGCAACGTCAAGCTGCAGTCTGCCATGGGCGGCATCTCCACGCTGTTCTCGCTGGCCGCGTTCTTGCTGATCCAGCCGCTCGCCAACCACTTTGGCAAGAAGGAGTGGTGTGTCATCGGCGCCGGCGTGGCCGCCGCCGTCATGGCCGTGCTGTTCTTCTTCCCGCTGCATGACCCGATGGTCTTCATCGGCATCTACTGCGGCTGCTACCTGTTCGCCTCCGCCATGCAGGTCCTCATCTGGGCGCTGCTTAACGACGCCATCGACTACCACGAGTACATGACCGGCGAGCGCAGCGAGGGCGTTATGTACTCCGCGTACTCGTTCTTCCGCAAGCTCGCCAACGCCGCCTCCGGCTCGCTGTCCGCCTTCATCCTCGGCTTCATCGGCTACAACGTCACCGCCGGCGCCGTGCAGACCCAGCAGGTCATCGACAGCATCTGGAGTGCCTGGACCGGCTCCTATGCCATCGGCTACGGCCTCGCCGCCATCGTGCTGGCGCTCGTGTACCCGCTCACCAAGTCCAAGACCGAGGAGATGCTCGCCGAGCTCAAGCGTCGTCGCGCCGAGCGCGCCGCCCAGGGCGAGGCCGTCGTCCAGGATGTGGAGGAATAGCTCATGCAGACTCTGCAGGTATCGTTTGCCAATCGGTCGGGTCACGTGCTCAGGGGCATCGTGACCCTGCCGGAGGGGAAGGGTCCGCGCCCCTTCGTCGTGCATCTGCATGGCTTTGGCGGGTCGCTCTCGGGCCACAAGTACATGTACACCAACATGGCCAGGGCACTGGCGCACGAGGGAATCGGCTGCGCCCGCTTCGACTTCTTTGGCTGCGGCGAGTCCGACGGCGAGTTTGGCGAGACCACCCTCACCGGGTTCCATCACGACGCCGAGGACATGTGCGCCTGGGCGATTGAGCAGGGCTACGCCGACGCCGCCCACCTCGTGCTCTCGGGCCAGAGCATGGGCGGCTACGTGGCCGCCTCCGTGGCGCCTGCCGTGGCTCCTGCCGCACTCGTGCTGCAGTGCCCGGGCGCGGCCATGTGGTACGGCGCCGCCGAGCGTGCGGACATGGTGACAAAGGCGGGCAAGGACAGCGTCGACCTCGAGGGCCTCACCTATGCCATGGCGTTCAACTACGACATGGCGTCGCATCCCGACCCCTTCGAGGAGGCTCGGGGCTACGAGGGGCCGGTGCTGATCATCCGCGCCAACGACGACAAGCTCGTGTCGTCCGAGAACTGCGAGAGCTACCAGGCTCTCTATCCCGGCTCAACCTATCTGGAGACGGAGGGCGGCGGGCACAACTTCGCCTCCCAGCCCTCGCGCAGGATGGTGGAGCGCGAGGTGGCCGCCTTCATCAAGGCAAGCCTGTAAGAGACCCATCCGCGGGTCAGCCCGGCGATGGCGTACGGAGCCGGGCCGACCCGTGCGAGACGTTTGGTCGCGTCCGCCCGGGGAGGCGGCGCGCAGCATGAGGCGGCGCCTGCGCCGCGCAAGGAGAGAAGGCCGCGTGCGGCCGGAAGGGAATCCCATGACCATGAAACTGCTCGAGCCCATCCAGATCGGCCCGATGACCCTCAAGAACCGCATCATGTTTCCGCCCCTCACCACGGGCTACGAGGAGCGCGACGGCAGCATCGGCGACCAGAGCCGTGCCTTCTACGAGCGTCTCGCCAAGGGTGGCGCGGGCTACATAGTCCTGGGCGACGTCAACCCCGTGGCCAGCTTCTCGCCCACGCCCAAGCTCTTCTCCGACGCCCAGATTCCGAGCTTCGCGGCCCTGGCGAACGCCGTGCACGCCCACGGCGCCAAGCTGGGCGCCCAGATCTTCCACCCCGAGTACGACGTGGACGCCATCAACGCGCTCGCCCGCGCCGGCCGCATGGACGAGGTGCGCCCCAAGCTCCACCACGACATGCTGCACTTCACCGACGAGGTGACCGAGGAGATGCTGCTCTCGATTATCGACAAGATGGTCGCCTGCGCGAAGCGCTGCCAGGCCGCCGGCCTCGACGCCATCGAGGTGCACGGCGACCGCCTCGTGGGCTGCCTCGTGAGCACGCGCATGAACCATCGCACGGACAAGTTTGGCGGCTCGCTCGAGAACCGCGCGCGCTTCGCCCTCATGCTCGTGAAGGCGCTCCGCGAGGCGGTGCCGGGCATGGCGATCGACTACAAGTTTGCCGTGGTGACGCCCGAGCGCGGCAAGGGCGGCGTGGACCTCGCCGACGCGCCCACCTTTGCCAAGTGGCTCGCGGAGGCGGGCGTCGACACCCTGCACGTGGCCCAGGCAAACCACACCGGCAACATGGCCGACACCATCCCGCCCATGGGCGTGCAGCCCTACGCGTTCTTCGCCGACATCGCCGGGCAGATTCGCGAGGTGGTGGACGTGCCGGTGAGCACGGCCGGCCGCATCATCTCGCCCGAGATGGCCGAGGAGATCCTGGAGGCTGGCAAGGCCGACTTCGTGGGCGTGGCGCGTCCGCTGCTCTGTGACCCGGACTGGGGCGTCAAGCTCGCTGCCGGCAAGCCGGAGACGGTTCGCCGCTGCATCTCGTGCAACAAGGGCTGCACGGACGCCATCCAGAGCCGCAAGTTCGTCTCATGCGTGCTCAACCCGGAGAACGGCTACGAGCTCACGCGCAAGGTGGAGCGCACGGCCGAGCCCAAGCGTGTGGCCGTCGTGGGCGGCGGCATCGCCGGCCTCACCGCAGCGCGCGTGGCAGCCGAGCGCGGCCATGCTGTGACGCTCTTCGAGAAGGAGGAGCGCCTGGGCGGCCAGCTGGGCATCGCCTCCGTGCCGCCGCGCAAGCAGGAGATGCTGCGCGCCGAGGCCGATGCCGAGCGCGCGGCGAAGGCCGCCGGCGCCGAGCTGCGCCTGGGCGTGGCCGCAGACCAGGAGGCCCTGCTCTCCGAGGGCTTTGAGGCCGTGATCGTGGCCACGGGCGCCACCAACGTGAGCATCCCCGTGCCCGGTGCGGACGGCGCCAACGTCGTGAGCTCGTGGGACGTGCTCGCCGGCAAGTCCGAGGTGGCGGGCCGCGTGGCCGTCATCGGCGGTGGCCTCGTGGGCTGTGAGTGCGCCGAGTACCTGGCCGGGCGCGGCTGCAAGGTCTCCGTGGTGGAGATGCTCGACAAGATTGCGGCGGGGGAGAGCGCCACGGTGCTGCCCACCCTCATGGAGAGCTACGAGCGCCTTGGCGTGGAGCAGCACCCCAGCACCAAGCTCGTGAGCATCGACGCGACGGGCATCGACTGCGAGGGTGCCGACGGCGAGGCCCTGCGCATCTCCTGCGACTGGGTGGTGATGGCCGTGGGCGCCCGCCCGGTGGCCTTCTCGGCCGACAAGCTCGAGGCCGCCGGCGTGAGCGTGACGCGCGTGGGTGACGCGGGCGAGCGCGCGAGCGACATCCAGAATGCCACGAACACCGCCTACGACGCCGCCTGCGCGATCTAGCGCGAGACCTGGCGTGCCGGCCAATCACGTCCCATAGCGTTCCTCCCAGCGCCGCTGGCCCTATACGCCGGCGGCGTTTTTTGTGCCGCGGGACAGGCAGCCCGTGCTCGTCACGTGAATGCAGGCGGGTATGTGATATATCAAAGTGCGCCGTCGGACTCGCATTTTGCGTCGGATTTACGAGGATCAGCCACGTGCGAAACTGTCTTTCAGTTGCCGGCGGAGCATTCTGCCACCCCAGCGGAAGGGTCGCAGCGCTCATATCACTCGTTTACCTCTCAAAACATACCGTTGGCGGGGTCGGTTGAAATGCCTGCCTGCTTCCTGAAGGAAGTCGGTAAACTGTTATATCAGTTAGCTTTGAGCCGATGAATGCTTGGGTGTGCGCCCTCGTCCCGTCGGTCGGAAGGAAGACGGTTCCACAGGCTCGTGCCGGAACGCTCGCGCATCGCGCCCCGCGCGTCGCGTCCCGCACTCCGGCGCTTGCCCACGGGGCCGAAACCCCTCACGCGAAGGAGTGTTGCCGAATGGCAGAGAACGCGACCCAAGCCAAGCAGTCCAGCGGAGGCGGCAGCGGCCTCAACCGCGCGAAGATGTACCAACTCGTGCTGTTCCCGTTCAACAACGGTGCCACGAACGTGTACTACGTGCTGCTCATGAACTACATCGCCTACTACGCCAACGGCGTTCTGGGCCTGCTGGTGGCGTTTGCCACCACGATGGTCACCGTGACGCGTGCCCTCGACGCCGTCATCGATCCGTTCGTGGGCATGTTCATCGATCGCACGGAGACCAAGATCGGCAAGTTCCGCCCGTTCATGATTCTGGGCAACGTGGTCATGGCCGTCTCGGCCCTGCTCGTCTTTTACGGCACGCGCCTCATCCCCGAGGACGCCACGGCCGTGAAGTACGTGCTCTACACCGTCTTCTACATGTGCCTCATGGTGGGCTACTCCATCCAGACCTCGTGCACGCGCTCTGGCCAGACCTGCCTCACCAATGACCCCAAGCAGCGCCCGACGTTCACGCTGTTCAACACCATCGCGTCGCTCGTGGGCATGGGCGTCACCATGGCCACGGCCTCCATCGTGGGCGGCAGCGTGGGCTACGGCACCGAGGCGTTCTTCAACTTCCTCATCCCGCTGGTCATCATCCTCTCCGGCGTCCTTACCGCGTTGGCCGTCATCGGAATCGCCGGCAAGGACCGCAAGGAGTTCTGGGGTCTGGGCAACGAGGACGAGAAGCCGCAGCTCAAGGTCAAGGACTACGTCGAGATCTTCAAGGCCAACAAGGAGCTCCAGCGCCTCATGGTGGCGGCCTCCGGCACCAAGTTCGCCTTCGCCATCGCCACGAACACCTCCGTGGGCGTGCTGCTCTACTCCTGCATGATGGGCAACTACAACGGTCTCTACCTGCCGATGTACATCCTCGGCTACGCCTTCTCCGCACCGTTCTTCATCGGCGGCCTGCGCATCAGCCAGAAGTACGGTCAGAAGAAGACCCTCGTCTCCTTCACGAGCCTCGCGCTCATCATGTACCTCGGCGTCACGGCGATGCTCGCCATGTGGCAGCCGGGCAATCCGGACCTCACGCTCTCCATCTTCAGCACCGAGGGCGGCCTGCACACCACGCTCAACCTCTACACGATCATCTTCATCGTGCTCTACGGCCTGGGCTACGGTGCGTACTACTCCACGGCCGACATGGCCATCCCCATGATCGCCGACTGCTCCGACTACGAGATGTACCGCTCCGGCAACTACGCGCCGGGCGTCATCGGCACGCTGTTCAGCTTCGTTGACAAGCTCGTGAGCTCGCTGTCCACCACCGTCGTGGGCATCGCGATCACCGTCGTGGGCCTCGCCACCCTGCCCGACACCACCACGCCCTACATGGATGGCATGAACTGGCTCACTATCGCGCTGTTCTGCATCATCCCGATCGTGGCCTGGCTGCTTACCCTCTGGGCGATGAAGGGCTACACGCTCACGGGCGAGCGCATGAAGGAGATTCAGGCCGTCAACGCCTGCCGCAAGGACGCCATCTCCGAGGGCATGTCTGTGGACGAGGCGCTCGGCACGTGGCAGACGATTGACCAGGTGCCCGACATGTACCGCGAGAGCTAGGACCGGGCGCTCGCGCGGGCACCAGGGATGCCGGTGGAGTTGCCTTCGGCGCCCTGGCCGACGATGTGGCGGATGCCGTCGGGGTAGTCCCCGTCTCATATGAACGTTTGCGCATCGGCGCGGTGGCCCCAAGGCCGCCGCGCCGTTTT
>NZ_CAAKON010000010.1 GCF_901212655.1 Olsenella uli
GACCGTCATGGTCCGCGGCGACGTGGGCGCCGTCAAGGCCTCCGTCGACGCCGGCGCCGCGGCTGCCGAGAAGGTGGGCACCGTCGTGTCCGTCCACGTCATCCCGCGCCCGCACACCGACGTCGAGAAGATCCTGCCCCACACCGCCGCCGAGGCGTAGGCTACACTGCACACGGGCGCATGCGCTCGCTAGACGCGAAGGGAGGTCGCCATGAGCGACACCAACATCAGCCAGCTCGTAGACGACATTCTTAAGAAGATGGGCTCCGGCTCCGCCGTCCCCAACACCGCCAGCAGCTCCACGGTCGCCAAGGGCGCCCCGAAGCCGGCCGGCGCCTGCAACCTCACCGAGTTCGTGGGCACCGCCATCGGCCACACCATCGGCCTCGTGATCGCCAACGTCGACCGCCAGGTCCACGAGAAGTTCGGCCTGGACCCGAAGTACCGCTCCATCGGCATCGTCGGCGACCGCACCGGCGCCGGCCCGCAGATCTTCGCGGCCGACGAGGCCGTCAAGGCCACCAACGTCGAGGTGCTCAAGATCGAGCTGCCCCGCGACACCGAGGGCGGCGCCGGCCACGGCTCGCTCATCGTCTTCGGCGCCGAGGACGTCTCCGACGCCCGCCGCGCCGTCGAGGTGACGCTGGCCGACGTCGAGCGCACCATGGGCGATGTCTACGGCAACTCCGCCGGCCACCTGGAGTTCCAGTACACCGCCCGCGCCTCCCACGCCCTGGCCAAGGCCTTCGGCGCCCCGGAGGGCAAGGCCTTCGGCATCACGGTGGGCGCCCCGGCGGCCATCGGCGTGCTGCTCGGCGACACCGCCGTCAAGGCGGCCACGGTCGACGTGGTCTCGGTCTCCAGCCCCGCCCACGGCACGAGCTTCTCCAACGAGGTCATCACGACCTTCTCCGGCGACTCGGGCGCCGTCAAGCAGGCCATCGTCGCCGCCCGCGAGGTCGGCAGGCAGGTGCTGGGCGCCATGGAGCCCTCCGAGCCGCTCGAGAGCACCACGACTCCGTACATCATCTAGGCGAGAGGGAGTCTTGACCAATGCCTAAGTCCAAGCGCTTTGAGGCACTCGCAGAGCGTCCCATCCACAAGGATGGCTTCGTCACCGAGTGGCCCGAGGTTGGCTTCGTGGCCACCGAGAGCCCCAACGACCCCACGCCGAGCATCAAGATCGAGAACGGCGTCGTCACCGAGATGGACGGCAAGACGCGCGATGAGTTCGACATGCTCGACCAGTTCATCGCCGACACCGCCATTCGTCTCGACAACGCCGAGAAGGCCATGGCCACGCCGTCGCTCGACATCGCCCGCATGATGGTCGACATCAACGTGAGCCGTGACGAGGTCCTCGACTACACGCTGAGCTGCACCCCGGCCAAGCTGACCGAGATCTGCAACCAGCTCAACATCGTCGAGATCATGATGGCCGTGCAGAAGATGCGCGCCCGTGCCTACCCGGCCAACCAGTGCCACACCACCAACCTGCGCGACAATCCCGTGCAGCTCGTTGCTGACGCGGCCGAGAACGCGGTTCGTGGCTTCGCCGAGCAGGAGACGACGGTCGCCGTCACCCGTTACGCGCCCTTCAACGCCATCGCCATCCTCATCGGTACGCAGGCCGCGCGTCCCGGCACTCTGACGCAGTGCTCGCTCGAGGAGGCCACCGAGCTCCAGATGGGCATGCGCGGTTTCACTACCTACGCCGAGACGATTTCCGTCTATGGCACCGAGAACGTGTTCATGGACGGCGACGACACGCCGTACTCCAAGGCGTTCCTCGCCAGCTGCTACGCCTCGCGCGGCATGAAGATGCGCTTCACCTCCGGCACCGGCTCTGAGGTGCAGATGGGCTTCGCCGAGGGCAAGTCCATGCTCTACCTCGAGGCCCGCTGCCTCGCCATCACCAAGGGCGCTGGCGTCCAGGGCACCCAGAACGGCTCGGTGTCCTGCATCGGCGTCCCGGCTGCCGTCCCCGGCGGCCTGCGCGTCGTGGCCTCCGAGAACCTGCTCTCGATGATGCTCGACCTCGAGTCGACCACCTCGAACGACCAGTCGTTCACGCACTCCGACCTTCGCCGCTCCGTGCGTACCATGCCGCAGTTCCTCCCTGGCACCGACTACATCTGCTCGGGTTACGCCGGCGAGCCCAACTACGACAACATGTTCGCAGGCTCCAACTGGGACGCCCACGACTTCGACGACTGGTGCGTCATCCAGCGCGACATGCGCGTCGACGCCGGCCTTCGTCCGGCCAAGGAGGAGGAGGTCGTCAAGGCGCGCAACTACGCGGCTCGTGCCCTCCAGGGCCTCTTCCGCGAGCTCGGCCTGCCGCCGATCACCGACGAGGAGGTCGAGGCCGCGACGTATGCCGACGGCTCGAAGGATATGCCCGAGCGCAACATCAACGAGGATCTCAAGGCCGTCGAGGACATGATGAACCGCGGCACCAACGGCGTTGACATCATTCGCGCCCTCGACAAGGCCGGGTTCAAGGATGTCGCCCACGCCATCTTCAACATGATGAAGCAGCGTGTCTCCGGTGACTACCTGCACACCGCTGCTATCGTCACCTCCGACTGGGAGGTCCAGTCGGCCGTCAACATGCCCAACACCTACCAGGGCCCCAAGACCGGCTACCAGATGTCTGCCGAGCGCTGGAACGAGATCAAGGACCTTCCGTGGGCCGTTGATCCCGAGACGATTTAGAAAGGGGTGGCGCAATGAATATCGATGAGGCTACGCTTCGCACCATCGTCGAGCAGGTCGTCAAGAATCTGAACGCGACCCCTGCGGCCACGGCCGCAGCTCCCAGCACGACCTCGGCGCCCGCCGGGGACGCGCAGGAGGTCACCACGACCAATAAGGGCGGCTTCGCCCAGGTCGAGGGCTCTGCCACGCCCACCGAGGGGCGCCAGAAGGGCATGGTGCTCACCGAGGTCGGCGAGGCCCAGAAGGGCACCGAGCCCAGCGAGGTCGTCGTCGGCCTTGCCGCCGCCTTCGGCAAGTACCAGCATGAGAACATCGTGCACGTGCCACACACTGACATCCTGCGCGAGGTTCTCGCCGGCATCGAGGAGGAGGGCTGCAAGTGGCGTGTCATCCGCGTCTACCGCACCTCCGACGTCTCGTTTGTCGCGCATGATGCCGCCGAGTACTCCGGCAGCGGCATCGGTATCGGCATTCAATCCAAGGGCACTACGGTCATTCACCAGAAGGACCTGCCGCCCCTGAACAACCTCGAGCTGTTCCCGCAGTGTCCGCTCATCGACCTGGACACCTACCGCCAGATCGGCAAGAACGCGGCCATGTACGCCAAGGGCCAGTCGCCCACGCCGGTGCCCATGAAGAACGACCAGATGGCGCGCCCGCGCTTCCAGGCCGTCTCGGCGCTGCTCCATATCAAGGAGACCGAGCACACCGACCGCAACCGTGGCCCGCAGGCCATCAACGTCAAGTTTGACTAGGGAGGAGGAACCATGGATCAGGAAGCTTTGATGAAGGACGTCGTGGCGCAGGTTCTGGCCGCGATGGGCAAGGACGGCGTCTCTGCCCCCAAGTCCGCAGCGACCGCCCACGAGGTGCCTGCCTCCGAGCGCGTCACCAAGGCCGACTACCCGCTCGGTGAGCATATCCCCGACAGGCTCAAGTCGCCGACGGGCGTTCGCTTGTCCGACATGAAGTACGAGGACGTCATCTCCGGCAAGCTCAACTTCAAGGACCTCGCGATTACCCCCGAGACCTTGGAGTTGCAGGCCGAGGTCGCCGAGAGCGTGCGTCGCGATGCCTTTGCCGGCAATATGCGTCGAGCCGGCGAGCTCATCGCCGTCCCCGACGATCGCCTACTCGAGATGTACAACGCGCTGCGTCCGTACCGCTCCACCAAGCAGGAGCTGCTCGACATGGCCGACGAGCTCGAGAAGCAGTACAACGCGCCCGTGTGCGCCAAGCTCGTGCGTGATGCCGCCGCCATCTACGAGAAGCGCGACCGCCTCAAGAAGGCCTAGGCGGTTGCCAGGAGATTCGCGATGAAACTAGTTGCTGGTATTGACATAGGTAATGCCACGACTGAGACTGCCCTTGCCCGCATCGATGATGCGGGCGGGGTGGTTTTCCTGTCGAGCGCCCGTGTTGCCACCACGGGCATCAAGGGTACCCTCCAGAACATCAATGGCATCTTTCACTCGCTCTCCGTGGCCGTCAAGCAGGCCAACCTCGAGGTCACCGATGTCGAGGAGATCCTGCTCAACGAGGCGGCCCCGGTCATCGGCGACGTTGCCATGGAGACCGTGACCGAGACGATCATCACCGAGTCCACGATGATTGGCCACAACCCCTCGACGCCTGGCGGCGAGGGCGTGGGCGTGGGCGAGACGGTCGACATCCAGGCGCTGTGCCATACGGAGCACGAGAAGGACTATATCGTCGTGGTCCCGCCCGCCGTGGGCTTCGAGGAGGCTGCGCGCCTCATCAACGAGGCTGCCCGTAACGGCATCTCGATCACCGCGGGCATCGTCAAGCGTGACGACGGCGTGCTCATCAACAATCGTCTCGAGCACAAGATTCCCATCGTCGACGAGGTCATGCTCATCGAGAAGGTGCCCCTGGGCATGCGAGCCGCGGTGGAGGTGGCGGGCGTGGGCGACGTCGTGCAGACGCTGTCCAACCCCTTCGGCATCGCCACCGTGTTTGGCCTCGGCTCCGAGGAGGTCAAGCAGGTGGTTCCCATCGCGCGCGCCCTCATCGGCAACCGCTCGGCCGTCGTCATCAAGACACCCGCCGGCGACGTCAAGGAGCGCCGCATCCCGGCGGGCCAGATTGAGTTCGAGGGCGCCAACGGCCACGTCGAGAAGGTTGACGTTGACGCCGGCGCCAACAAGATCATGGCCGCCGAGGGCAACGTTGGCGAGGTGGTCGACGTGCACGGCGAGGCCGGCACCAACGCGGGCGGCATGCTCGAGAACGTGCGCCTCGTCATGAGCAATCTCACCAAGAAGCACCCGCGTGACATCAAGATCCAAGACTTGCTCGCGGTCGACACGTTTACGCCGCAGAAGGTCAAGGGCGGCCTTGCCAACGAGTTCTCCCAGGAGAACGCCGTGGGCGTGGCCGCTATGGTGCAGGCCGACCGCCTTGCGATGCAGACGATCGCCGACGACTTCGCCAGGCAGGTCAGCGTTCCCGTCCACGTGGGCGGCGTCGAGGCCGACATGGCCATCCGCGGCGCACTCACCACTCCGGGTACCACGAAACCCATCGCCATCCTCGATATGGGCGCCGGCTCCACGGACGCATCAATCATCAACGCTGAGGGGAAGATTCACTTCATCCACCTCGCGGGTGCGGGCAATATGGTCACGATGCTGATTCAGTCCGAGATGGGCCTCGAGAGTTTCGAGGAGGCCGAGGAGATCAAGAAGTACCCGCTTGCCAAGGTCGAGAGCATGTTCCACATCCGTCACGAGAACGGCACGGTCGAGTTCTTCAGCGACCCGCTCGACCCCTCTATCTTCGCGCGCGTCGTCGTTCTCAAGCCCGACGGCCCGCAGGCCATCAACTCCGATCTCAACATGGAGCGCATTCGCACCATCCGCCGCGAGGCCAAGCGCAAGGTCTTCGTGACTGACGCGCTGCGCGCCCTCAGGCGCGTGAGCCCCACCGGAGACCCGCGCGACATCGGCTTCGTTGTCATGGTGGGTGGCTCCTCGCTTGACTTCGAGGTGCCGACGATGATCACCGACGCGCTCTCGCACTACAAGATTGTGGCCGGCCGCGGCAACATCCGTGGCACCGAGGGACCCTGCAACGCGGTTGCCACGGGCCTCGTGCTTTCCATGACCGCGGGCGGAGGGGTGTGACATGGCCATCGCCGTTGCAGCCAGGCCCGACATCTGCGTCATGCACACGCCCAGCGCCTCGCCCGACGTGCTCAGGGAGGTCTACCTGGGCATGGAGGAGGAGGGCATTCCCTGGCACGTGAGCATGCATGACTCGGGTGACGCCAATGAGCTTGCGCGTCTCGCCTCAGTGGAGTCGAGATTGGAGGTAGGAGTAGGGGTGGACGACAAAAATGTCGCCCTTCGCTTCACTAAGCTAACTACAGATGCTCCCTTGTTTCAGGCTCCTGCGCAGCCCGGTTCCTATCAGGTCCGAACTATCGGAACGAATGCCGCGCGGCTGATCAAGCGACTTCCATTCAAGATGTAGTGTCCCGCCAAGTTGTTCGAGGGAGGTGTAGCGATGTTGAAGCAGAGTCTGGGCCTCATCGAGACCGAGGGACTTGCGGCTGGCATTGAGGCCGCCGATACGGCCGTAAAGGCGGCCAACGTCACGCTCGTGGGCTATGAGCTCACGATGGGCGGCGGCTGGACCACGATCAAGATCCTCGGTGACGTGGGTGCCGTGAAGGCTGCCGTCTCCGCCGCAGCGGCGTCTGCCTCTCGCTTGGGGCGCGTCGTCTCCACGCAGGTCATTGCCCGCCCATCTGAGTCGCTCGAGGCGCTCGTCATCAACAGGCGCACGCTTGGCTCTATGCCCGGCGCCCGTGCCGACGTGAAGGGTAACTCGCCTCTGAGCGCTTCGTACGTTGCCCCGGCGAAGGTCGAGCCCGACACCAAGCCTGAGGCCAAGGTCCCGAGCGATGAGGCTCCCAAGCCCGCCTCGGCCAAGAAGGCCCCCGCAAAGCCCAAGGCCGCGCGCAAGAAGGCGGCACCCGCCAAGCCGAGCGCGCCCGGCGCCCCCGAGGCTTCCGTGATGGACAAGGCAACTGAGGCGCCCAAGCCTGTGGCCAAGCCGAGCCCCAGCGTCTCCATGACGCCTGGTTCCGCACCGGCCGCCAAGCCTGAGGCCAAGGCGTCGGCTCCCAGGCCAGCGCCGGCGGCGAAGCCGACGGATGTCACAAGCTTTGCGAAGGCGGCGCCCGCCAAGCCGGCGGATCCCAAGCCTGAGGCCGCAAAGCGTAGCGACGCCAAGAGCCGGCCTGCGCCCACAACCACCCCCAAGCGAGGGACTCGTCCCTCTCGCGGCAAGGGTCCCAACCATAAGTAACCAACGGTGGGCGCGCATGCTCGCCCACACGGCAAGGAGGAACTGATATGAACGAAGCTCTCGGCATGATTGAGACCAAGGGTCTCGTTGGCGCCATCGAGGCCGCCGATGCCATGACCAAGTCGGCCAACGTCTCTCTGACTGGCTACGAGAAGATCGGCAGCGGCCTTGTTACCGTCATGGTCCGTGGTGACGTGGGCGCCGTCAAGGCCGCCGTCGACGCCGGTTCTGCCGCCGCCGAGCAGGTTGGTGAGGTCGTTTCTCAGCACGTCATCCCGCGCCCGCACACCGACGTCGAGAAGATCCTGCCGAAGACCCTCTAGGGAAACGTTCTGAGGGAGACAGCATATGAATCTTCAAGGTGTTGACAGGAGCGAGCTCGTGAAGGTCGTCACGAAGCTCGTCGTCGAGAAGCTCGGGGGCGAGGTTGAGCCCGATCCTGACCGTCAGATCAAGATTGGCGTCTCGAACCACCACGTTCACCTTGACCGTCCCACGATGGATGCGCTGTTCGGGGCTGGCAGCGAGCTTCATCCGATGAAGCTGCTCGGCCAGCCGGGCCAGTACGCCTCCGCCGAGACCGTCACGGTGACGGGCCCGCGCGGCTCTCTCAAGCGCCTGCGCATCCTGGGTCCGCTTCGCGCCAAGACCCAGGTCGAGATCTCTGCCACCGACGGCCGCACGATCGGCGTCAACCCGCCTGTGCGCGAGAGTGGTCACCACGAGGGAACCCCGGGCTGCAAGATCTCGGGCCCTAAGGGCGAGATCGAGATCAAGGACGGCGTCATCGTCGCACTGCGTCACATCCACATGCACGATGACGACGCGAAGCGCTTTGGCGTCACGAACGGCGAGATCGTCCGCGTGAAGGTCCCTGGTCCGCGAGGCGGCATCATGGACAACGTGGTGGTGCGCTCCAGCCCCAAGTACACGCTGGAGATGCACATCGACACGGACGAGGGCAATGCATTTGGACTGAAGACCGGCGACTTCGTCGAGCTTCTGAAGTCTGGGGAGAAGGCGTAGGGAGGCAGCTTGGCTGATGAGCTTGCGAGTGCCAATGCGGTACTGAAGGAGTTCGAGCGCCTGGTAGACACGGGCGCCACCAATCCCTTCGAGGGTCCGCTCAGGTGCGGTGTCGACCTCGGCACGGCAAACATCGTGCTTGCTGTTGTCGATGAAGACAACAAGCCCGTCGCTGGCGCCTCGTTTCCCTCCAAGGTGGTGCGTGACGGCGTGGTGGTTGACTACATAGGCGCCATCCGCGTTGTCACGCGCCTCAAGGACCAGCTTGAGCAGGCGCTTGGCGTCGAGCTCGATGCCGGTGCGTGCGCCATCCCCCCCGGAGTCGCCGAGGGCAGCGTCAAGGCCCTGGGCAACGTGGTGGAGGGTGCGGGTTTTCGTCTTGCCGGCGTGCTCGACGAGCCAACGGCCGCGTCTTTGGTGCTCGAAATCAAGGAGGGCGCTGTGGTTGACGTGGGTGGCGGCACGACGGGAATCTCCATCCTCCACGAAGGCAAGGTGACCTTCACGGCCGACGAGCCCACTGGCGGTGGGCACATGACGCTCGTGCTCTCCGGCGCCATGGGCATCTCCACCGAGGAGGCTGAGGCCATGAAGCGTGATCCCGCGCAGGAGCGCCTCGTGTACCCCGCCGTCCGCTTTACCGTCGAAAAGATGGCCGCGATCGTCAAGCAGTTCCTCAGCACCGACCCGACCGTCGACACGGTCTACGTCGTGGGCGGTGCGTGCAGCTTCTCCGAGTTCGCAGCCACGTTCGAGAAGTACCTGGGGCTGCGCGTTGTGAAGCCCTATGCGCCTCTGCTCGTCACGCCGCTGGGTATTGCCTACGGCTGTGGCGCCTAGTGGGTGCACCCAAGCACTTCCGCATCATTGGTTCACTAGACAAGCGAGAGAGGAGGCGTGATGGATATCCAAAGCATGTGTGCCGAGACGCTTGATCAGATCGTCCGCGAGGTTGCGGCGCGCGTGGTCGCGAGCATCAAGGCTCAGCAGGATCAAGCGCTCGTGGTCTACACGGGCGCGAAGATCGGATGTGCCACCGCCACCGAGCAGCTCGCGCAGCTGCGCGAGCGCCTGGGTCTCTCCTATACGGTGCTCATGTCCGAGCCTGCCGCACGCGTGCTCGACGTCGACGCCATTGACGATGCGCTCAAGCCGGCCGACCTCGTCATCGAGCGGTCTGGCTCGAAGAGCGCGGAGTCTATGGCCCGCGATGCAGGCTTGATCATCGTTCCCGCCCTGACGGCCAACTCCTGCGCCCACGTTGCCAGCTGCATGACCGACTCGGCCGCGCAGGCGGCCATCGTCGAGGGTATCGGTCTTGGACGCGACGTTGTGGCCAGCATCAACGGGTGCTGCCCCGACAACGTCGATCGCGCCAAGCTCGGATTCTCGTTTCCCGCTCCCATGGCGGCGCGCATGCGCGAGAACATGGAGGTCCTGCGCTCGTACGGCGTGAACCTCACGACGTCTGAGGGCCTCGCGGCCAAGGTCGAGCGCGTCCGCGCCCGCAGGCTCGCCGCGCTGCTGAGTCAGGACGTTGCCGGCGAGGCCCTCTGCGGGCCTGCCGCGCAGTCCTGTGTGGCGGTGGCCACTTCGCCTCACCAGGCCGAGTTTGCCGGCCATGTCGTGAGCGCCCAGGCGCTCTCGACCCTGCCCGAGCACTCGACGTTCCTCGTCGCGCCTGACGCCCTCGTGACCTCCTTGGCCCGAGACGTCGCCGCGCGTCGATCCATCACCATCGTCAAGAACGAAAGAGAGGCGAGGGCATGAACCTCGGTCGTGTAGTTGGCACCGTCGTCTCCACGAGCAAGTGCCCCCAGCTTATCGGCTTTAAGCTCCTCATCGTTGAGCCACTCGACGAGCATCTTCAGCGTTGTGGCAAGACGCAGGTGGCCGTCGATGCCGTCGGCGCCGGTAAGGGCGAGGTCGTCATCACGTGTGACGGCAGCGCAGCCCGCCACCTGTTCCAGGACGAAAAGCCCGACAGTACCCCCATCGACGCCGCCATCATTGGCATCGTCGACACGGTGGAGGTGGGCTAGCATGCCAAACATCTACACCCGCACCGGTGACAAGGGCACCACGGCCCTCGTGGGCGGATCCCGCGTAAGCAAGGCCGACCCGCGCGTCGATGCATACGGTACTGTCGACGAGGCCATCTCGGCCCTGGGCGTCGCACGCGCCCAGGCTCGCGACTCATTCGTTGCCGATGTGCTCTACCACATCCAGACCCGCCTGTTCTCCGTGGGCTCCGAGCTCGCGGCTGACGAGCGTGGTCTTGCCAAGCTCGTCGGCATCAAGCGCCCGGACACCGTAGGCTCCGAGATTGACTTCTCCATGGTCACAGAGGCCGACGTCGAGTACCTCGAGCGGATCACCGACGAGTGCGTTGCCAAAATCGGCCCCCAGCATGCCTTCGTGGTCCCAGGGGTCGACGGGCCCTCCGCGTCGCTGCAGTTTGCGCGCACGGTGGTCCGCCGTGCCGAGCGCAGGGTCGTCGAGCTGCGCCAGACGCTCGAGATTAGGCCCCAGGTCGAGAAGTACCTCAACCGTCTCTCCGACGCCGTGTATGGGCTCGCCCGCTACTCTGAGGAGGCGGCGCAGCGCGACGAGCTGTGCGACCGCATCGTCGATGCCGTCAAGGAGCGGCTCGGCGACGGTGCGGGTAAGGGGGGAGTGCACGAGCACCCTTTCACGCTTGACACGCTGCGGGCCATGGCCCTGAGGGCCCAGAGCCGCGCCGAGAAGATCGGCGTCCCGTGCGTGTTCGCCGCCGTCGACGAGGGCGGCAACCTCGTGATGCTCCAGCGCATGCCCGACTCGCTGCTGATTAGCATCAAGGTCGCCCAGGCCAAGGCCTACTCGGCGCTCTCCTGCAAGATGACCACGGAGGAGCTCGGCCGCCTCTCGCAGCCTGGCCAGCCCCTCTACGCAATAGACTCCACTGAGCCCGGGAAGGTCGTCCTCTTTGGTGGCGGGTTCCCCTTTGTCGTGGGCGGCAAGATCGTCGGCGGCATCGGCGTCTCCGGCGGCACTCCCGAGCAGGACATGGAAATCGCACGTTACGCAATGGCCCTCTAACTTTCGAAAGGAAAGGGATAGTTTCATGAACATTGATCCCAAGGCGATCGAGCAGATCGTGAACCAGGTGCTCGACCAGGTCTCCGGTGGCTCCGACGCCCCCTCGACCGCGTGCACGGGCGGCGAGTGCGGAGACTGGGGCGTCTTTGACACCATGGATGCCGCCGTCGACGCCGCCGATGCGGCGTGGCACGAGTACCTCAACCACTCCATGGCCGACCGTGACAAGTACGTTACCTGTGTCCGTGAGATCTTCACCGAGCCCGAGACCCTCGAGCACATCTCGAAGGAGGCGGTCGAGGAGTCTGGCATGGGCAAGTACGAGGACAAGATCGTGAAGAACCGCCTCGCCGCCCTCAAGTCGCCGGGCATCGAGGACCTCACGACCGAGGCCTTCTCCGGCGATGACGGCCTGACGCTCGTCGAGTACTCGCCGTTTGGTGTGGTTGGCGCCATCACCCCCACCACCAACCCCTCCGAGACCATCATCTGTAACTCGATCGGTATGCTCGCCGCCGGCGACGCCGTGGTCTTCTCGCCGCACCCGCGCGCAAAGAAGCTCTCCGTCGAGATGGTCCAGATGATCAACCGCGCACTCGTGAACCTCGGCGCCCCTGCGAACCTTGTCACCATGGTGCGCGAGCCCTCCATCGAGGCCACCAACTCCATGATGGCCAATCCCAAGGTGCGCATGCTTGTGGCAACCGGTGGCCCTGGCATCGTCAAGGCCGTCCTCTCCAGCGGCAAGAAGGCCATCGGCGCCGGCGCGGGCAACCCGCCCGTGGTCGTCGACGAGACCGCCGACATCGAGAAGGCCGCTAAGGACATCATCGACGGCCACTGCTTCGACAACAACCTCCCCTGCATCGCCGAGAAGGAGGTCATCGCCGTCGACTCTATCGCCGACCTGCTCATCTTCAACATGCAGAAGAACGGCGCCTATCTGCTCAAGGACGAGGCTGCGATTCAGCGTCTCGTCGAGCTCGTGACCAAGGGCTCTAAGCCCGTCACCGCCTTCGTGGGCAAGTCTGCCAACTACATCCTCGACAAGGCCGGCATCAAGGTCGACCATGAGGTCCGCACCATCATGATCGAGGCCAAGGAGGACCACCCCTTTGTCCAGATTGAGCTCATGATGCCGATTCTGCCGGTCGTCCGCGTCGCCAACGTCGACGAGGCCATTGACATGGCCGTCCGCGTCGAGCACGGCAACCGCCACACGGCCATGATGCACTCCAAGAACGTCGACAAGCTCTCCAAGATGGCCAAGCTCATCCAGACCACGATTTTCGTGAAGAACGGCCCGTCCTTCGCCGGCCTCGGCAATGGTGGCATGGGCTACGCCACCTTCACTATCGCCGGCCCCACCGGTGAGGGCCTCACCTCCGCGAAGACCTTCTGCCGCAAGCGCAAGTGCGTCCTCGTCGGCGGCATGGACGTCCGTTAGTCTCAGCTTCCCTTTGCGTTCGTCTTGAGGCGCCGGCCATCCGGCCGGCGCCTCCTTTGCATACGGCATCAATCGCGGCCTCCTCGGACCACCCTTCACCCGAGCAGGTTGCGTGGCGCGTCCTATCAACACGCTACAAAGGAGAAGAACGTATGGACTTCCTCACACTTGCCGGTGCCTTCGGTGGTGGTCTCATCGGAGCCTATATGGGTGCCCTGCCCGCCTTCATCATGACGGGCCTGTTCGCCCTCGTCGGCGGCCTGCTCCAGGCTGCTGGTGTCACGGGTGACATCGCCCTGCTCGACGTTGCCTTCAACTCCTTCATCGGTCCACACACGGCGTTCGCCGGCGGCGTCGCTGCGGCCGCCTATGCGGGCAGGAAGAAGGAGCTTGCCTCGGGGGCCGACATCCTGAGCTCGCTTAACGGCCTCGGCTCGCCCGACGTGCTGCTCGTGGGCGGCCTGTTTGGCCTCGCCGGTGGCGTCATCAAGGCGCTGCTCGCCATGATTCCGGTCTTTGGTGCCATCACCGACCTTCCGGGCACCACGGTGTTCATCCTCGCGCTCGTGTGCCGCTTCGGCTTTGGCAACTCGGGGCTGCTCGGCAGCTATCCCAACGGCGGCCATGAGTGGTTCTCGGGCGGCAAGGGCTTCGGCTGCAACGTCATGCTTGGCCTTGGCCTCGGCCTTGCCATCTCCACCATGGCTGCCTACTTCTTCACGACCGGCAACGACGTGGCACTGGGCATGTGGCCGTTCGTGTGCTTCGGCTTCTCTGCCGTGACCCTGATCTTCACGCAGACGGGCTTCGCCACGCCCGCCACGCACCACATCTCGTTGATTGGCGCTTATGCGTCTGTTGTCGGCGTCACTGCGTGGGGCCCCACGGCCGGCGTACTTTTCGGCACCCTGTTCGCCGTGATCGCCTCGCTCGTCGGTGACTTTGTGGGCAAGTCTTTCAACACGAACGTCGATTCCCACATCGACCCGCCCGCCACGACGATCTGGATTCTCGCTTGCATCGTGCACCTCGTCGCGATGGGCCTCGGCGCCGCCCCCGGCGCGATTATCATCGGCTAGCCCCTTCCGGGCTGCCGTAAGCGGCACCTGTCACACCCTGGCCATGGGGATTCTTCCCCATGGCCGCAGCGCCTAGAAAGGAACGTGTCATGGGCGTCTCCGTTGGCCTCATAGAGCTTCGTCACATTCCCCTGGGGTATGAGACGGTCGACGCGATGCTCAAGGCCGCCGACGTGGAGCTTGTGCGTGCCTCGCCGTCGTGCCCAGGCAAGTTCCTGGCCATCGTCACCGGCGGCGTCGGCGCCGTCGAGTGCGCCTGCGCCGCGGCCGAGCGCACCGCGGGTAGGCAGGCGGTGGTGTGCCGTGCCATCGATCATCTCGACGAGGCCGTGGCCGAGGCGCTCAAGACGAGGCCCAGGCCCGACAAGCTCGAGTCGTTTGGCTCCATAGAGACCCGGACGGCCCTCTCCGCGATCCTCGCCGCCGACCTCGTCGTGAAGGCTTCGCGCGTTCGGCTCATCTGCATCAGGATGGCCCAGGGGATTGGCGGAAAGGGGTATGTCAACTTCACGGGAGACATTGCTTCCGTGCGCAACGCGATCGAGACATGCAAGGCGAGGTGCGGAGACCCAAGCCTCATTACGAGCTCGTGCGCCATCGCCACACCCCATGAGGCGCTTGTCTCGAACCTGTTGTGCTAGCGCAAACCACGAAAGGAGCAACCATGGCCGACGAAACGAAGAAGGTATCCCAGCGGGGCTTCTACGCCCGTCCTGCCGCCGCAGGCACTGAGGACTGCCCCCAGTGCTTCTATACCCCTTCCGCCCAGGCGCTGGAGAAGGACAAGGAGCAGCAGGCGTCCGAGGCCGGGGACTGCCCCCAGTGCTACTACACGAGCGAGGCCACGAAGGCCGACGAACGTGCGCAGCGCGCCGAGGCCGCCGACTGCCCGCAGTGCTTCTACACGCCTTCTGGCGAGTCGAAGTAACCATGGCGGCCACTGACGAGGTGCGTGTCTTCTCGATGCCGGGCTGCGACCACTGCAAACAGGTCAAGCAGTTCCTCGGGCGGCACGGCGTGCCCTTCTCCGACCACGACCTCACGAGCGATGCGGAGGGCCAGCGCTTCATGGACGAGCAGGGCTATCGGGTCGTCCCGGTCGTGAGCGTCGGCGAAGACGTTCATATCGGCGGCGACACCTCGGCGCTCGCCGACCTCTTGGTTGCGCACGGTCTCATCTAGGCGTGCCCGTCGCCGGCATTGGCTGCTGGCAACGGGCCAGACATTGAAAGGAGGGCCATCGTGGCTCTCAATCTCAACGACTTCGGAGTGATGCAGGAAGGCAAGATGCGCATCATTCAGGAGACGGTTCCTGGCAAGCAGGTCACGCTTGCGCACATCATCGCGAGCCCCGACGAGGTCATCTTCACCAAGCTCGGCCTCGACCCGACGGTCGACTACGACCAGGCCGCCATCGGCATCCTCTCGATGACACCGGCCGAGATCTCCGTCATCGCCGCCGACATCGCGACGAAGGCCTCGAAGGTCGAGATGGGGTTCATCGACCGCTTCAGCGGCACGCTCATCATCACCGGCCGCATTTCAAACGTGCAGAGCGCCATCCAGAGCATCCTCACGTACCTCGAGACGCACCTGGGCTTCACCATCTGCCCGATCACGCGCACCTAGGCGTCTTTGGGATTGGGCGCCTAGCTCATGAGAAAGATAATGTTCGTGGGCCGCAGCGAGGCGGGCAAGACCACCCTCACGCAGGCGCTCAACGGCGGCGTGCTGGACTACCGCAAGACCCAGTGCATCGGCCACAAGAGCGTCGTCATCGACACGCCGGGCGAGTACGCTGAGACGCATAGGCTCGGTCGCGCGCTTGCGCTGTACTCCTACGAGGCCGACGTGGTGGGGCTGCTCATCAATGCCGCTGAACCCTACTCGCTCTATCCGCCGGGCGTCACGAGCGCCTGCAACCGGCCCTGCATCGGCATCGTCACCAAGATCGACTCGCCCGACGCCGACGTTCCTCGCGCGAGCCACTGGCTTCGCCTTGCAGGGTGCAAGAAGATCTTCCCGGTGAGCTCCTACACAGGCGAGGGCATATGGCAGCTGCTCAACTATCTGGCAGAGCCTGGCGACGAGCTGCCGTTTGCCAACGAGCGCGAGGCCAACGCGCCGAGGCTCGTGATGTCTGACAAGTACGGGGAGATCGACAAGGTGGGTGCCTCGGCGCAGCGCATGAGCTGGGTCGAGGAGGACGCCCGACGCGCCGCCCTCGAGGCCACGGGCCCCGTGGCGCCCGAGGGCGGCGAGCACGTGCATGACGAAGGGATCCGTTCGTGAAGAAGATCGCGCTCATGGGGCGCAGCGAGTCGGGCAAGACGACGCTGATCCAGGCCCTGCGCGGAGGCGTCATCCACTACCACAAGACGCAGTACGCCTACAACGAGGACGTTGTCATCGACACGCCCGGCGAATGGACCGAGCGTGCTCTCTCCAAGGCCATGAGCCTGTATACCTATGAGGCCCAGGTGGTCGGCCTGGTGCTCTCGGCCACCGACACCCTCACGCGCTTTCGACCGGGCGTCGCCACGATGTGCAACCGTCCCGTCATCGGCATCATCACCAAGATCGACTCTCCCGACGCCAACGTCGCCCGCGCGACCGAGTGGCTGCACGTCGCCGGCGTCTGGACCATCTTCGAGGTGAGCTCCTACACCGGCGAGGGCATCTGGAAGATCCTCGACTACCTCAAGGATCCCGGCGACACCCTGCCGTGGGAGAGCGCCAAGGAGGCCGAGGCGCCGCGCTTCGTCGAGTCTGACAAGTACGGCGAGGTCAACATGCTGGGCACCTCGGGCCGCGTGAGTTGGGCCGAGTACCACGAGCGCCGCGAGGCGGCCGAGCGCGAGGCGCAACAGCGCTGGGAGCGCGAGCATGCCGGCCAAGCAGGAACCGACCCTGCGGGCACTTAGGCCATACGCCCCGCGCCCCCATGACCGGCCTCCCGGTCGGCCCCACCGGCCGTCGAGTGCGAGCCGGCCCAAGTTCTTCGTCCATGCGGCGTTGTGAATCGGCGCCGCCCAAAGGAAGGGTTTTGCCCCAACATGAAGGTTCTCGCAGTTAACGCAGGCAGCTCGTCGCTCAAGTACCAGCTCATTGACTACGACACGAAGGGGGTGCTGGCCAAGGGCCTCTGCGAGCGCATCGGCATCGACGGACACCTCGTTCACAAGCGCGGTGACGTTACCTTCGACGCGAACGTGGCCATGCCCACGCACAAGGAGGCCATGGAGGCCGTCTTCGCTGCCCTCACTGACTCCGAGCACGGTGTCATCAAGAGCCTTTCCGAGGTCGACGCGGCCGGTCACCGCGTGGCCCACGGCGGAGACTTCAAGACCTCGGTGCTCGTGACGCCCGAGACGATGGCCCGCCTCGAGAGCCTCATCGAGCTCGCGCCGCTCCACAACGGCCCCGAGATCAACTGCATCAAGAGCTGCATCGAACTTATGGGCGCCGACGTCCCGCAAGTCGCCGTCTTTGACACGTCGTTCCACCAGACCATGCCCGCCGAGGCCTTCCTCTACGCGCTTCCCTACGAGTACTACGAGAAGTACGCCGTGCGCCGCTACGGCTTCCACGGCACCTCGCACCGCTATGTCGCGGCTCGTGCCGCCGAGCTCATGGGCAAGCCGCTCTCCGAGCTCAAGCTCGTGACCTGCCACCTCGGCAACGGCTCCTCCATCACCGCCGTTGACGGCGGCGTTTCCGTCGACACTTCGATGGGCTTCACCCCGGGCGCCGGCCTTCCGATGGGCACGCGCTGCGGCGACATCGACCCGTTCATCCTCGGCTTTTTGCAGGAAAAGCTCGGACTCAACCATGGCGAGGTCGACGAGGTCCTCAACAAGAAGTCGGGCATGCTGGGCATCTCGGGCGTCTCGAGCGACTTCCGTGACGTCGAGGCCGAGGCCGACCGCGGCAACAAGCGCGCCCAGGAGGCCCTCGACGTCTTCTGCTACCACGTCTCGAAGCTCATCGGCTCCTACGCCGCGGCCATGGGTGGCATCGACGGCATCGTGTTCACGGCCGGCGTCGGCGAGAACGACGCGCGCGTGCGCCTGGCCGCCTGCAAGCGCCTTGGGTTCCTCGGCGCCCACGTCGCCGAGGCTGTCAACGCTGGCGTGCATGGCGAGGAGAAGGTCATCTCCACGGCTGACTCCACTGTCAAGGTGCTCGTGATCCCCACGAACGAGGAGATCATGATCGCCTCCGATACCGTAGCGCTTGCCAACGGTGAGTCGCTCGCCTAGCCTAGGCTCCACGGTAGGCCGGGTTCGGGCTCCGGGGTCCGAACCCGGCCTCCCTTGCACATGCGTTCCCTGGGGTCGCAGGCGCCCGCCACGGCGGGCCTTGCGGCCCCTTCTTCCGTGCCTACCCAGGAGGACCCATGGGTCTCGACGAGCTCGCAGCCAAGATTTCCCAGCCCAGCGATGACGCGCGCAAGCGCGCCCGTGACCACTGGGACTCCATCGCCAAGCCCATAGGCAGCCTGGGCGTGCTCGAAGACGACATCGCGCAGATCGCCGCCATCACGGGAAGCGCGCGCGTCTCGCTCGCCAAGCGGGCCATCGTGGCGTTTTGCGCCGACAACGGCGTGGTTGCCGAGGGGGTCACGCAGTCGGGTCAGGAGGTCACGGCGGCGGTGGCCCGCAACATGGCGCTGCGCCGCTCGAGCGTCTGCGTCATGGCCAAGGTCGCCTCAGCCGACGTCGTGCCGGTCGACATCGGCATCGCCACCTCGGTCGAGGGCGTGCTCGACCGCAACGTCATGCGCGGTACGCACGACCTCGTGCGTGGGGCGGCCATGAGCCGCGAGCAGTCCGAGCGGGCCGTGATGGTCGGCGCCGAGCTCGCGGGCTCGCTCGCGGCAGACGGCTACGACATCTTGCTGTGCGCCGAGATGGGCATCGGCAACACCACGACCTCGAGTGCGTTGACCTCCGTGCTGCTGGGCGTGAGCCCCGCCCGCGTGACGGGGCGCGGAGCCGGGCTCACCGACGCGGGACTTACGCGCAAGGTTGAGGTCATCGAGCGCGCCCTCAAGCTCACCGCGCCCGATCCGGACGACCCCGTCGACGCGCTCGCGAAGGTGGGCGGCCTTGACATCGCGGGGCTTGCGGGTCTGTGCCTGGGCGCCGCGGCGCACCGCGTCCCCGTCGTCCTCGACGGCTTCGTGAGCATGGTCGCGGCGCTCGTCGCCGTGCGCATCTCGCCGGCCTGCCGGCCCTACCTCATCGCCTCGCACCTGAGCGCCGAGCCTGCGAGCCAGCTCGTGGCCAGCGCGCTCGAGCTTGACCCGCCCATTCGCGGCGGTCTGCGCCTCGGCGAGGGTACGGGTGCCGTGTGCCTGCTGCCCATGCTCGACATGGCGCTTGCGCTCTACAACGGTACCACCTTCGCCACCACCGGCATCGACGCCTATAAGCGTGACCTCTCGTGAGGGTCCTCGTCACAGGCGGTTCTGGCTCGGGCAAGTCACGCTTTGCCGAGGGGCTGTGCCACAGGTTTGGCACGCCTCTTGTCTACATCGCCACGATGCAGCCCTTTGGTCAGGATGCGGCCGCGCGCATCGAGCGGCATCGCGCGCAGCGCGCGGGCGCTGGGTTCGTGACGGTGGAGCGCTTTGGCGCCTATGGCGCGCTCGACCTTGCCTCCGCGGTGGAGCAGTCCCTGGCGGCCCGTCGCGTCGCCGGCGACGCGACCGGGCTTGCCGATGGCGCGGGCGCCTCCACGGTGCTGCTCGAGTGTGCCGGCAACGTCTGCGCAAACCTCCAGTTCTCCCAGGATGGACAGGGCGGCTGGGTTGTGCTCGACGACGCCCGCGAGCTTGCGGGGCGTGTCTTGGAGGGCGTGCGGGCGATCGGCTCGCAATGCGCCAACCTCGTGGTAGTCTCGAACGAGGTGGGGGCCGACGGCAGCTCCTACGCCACCGAGACCAAGGTGTACCAGCGCGCGCTGGGGCGTGCGAACTGCCTGATGGCCGCGGAGTTCGACGCCGTGTTCGAGGTCGCGGCCGGCTGTGCGCAGGCGCTCAAGCTGGGTGAGGGGAGTCCCGAGTGGATGGACGCGTAGGGCAAGGTGGGGCCTGCCATCTGGCCTTCAGGTCTGTGGGCATGGCGTTTGCCCTGTTCAGCAAGGTACCCGTGCCCACGCTTGATTGGGACGGCGCCAACATGCGCTACATGATGGCCGCCTTCCCGGTGGTGGGTGCCCTTGTGGGCGTCGTTCAGGTTTGCTGGTGGCTGCTCGCGGGCGCGCTGAGGCTTGGCTCGCTGAGCACGGGCGTCGGCCTTGTCCTCGTGCCCCTAGCCATAACGGGCGGCATACACCTCGACGGCCTTTGCGACGTCTGTGACGCGCTCTCGAGCCATGCCGAGCCTGCGCGCAAGCGCGAGATCCTCAAGGACCCCCGGGTGGGCGCCTTCGCGGTCATGGGGGTTATGGCCTACCTGCTGGCGCACGTCGCCGCGCTCGACGAGCTCGTGGGCCTTGTGCCCCATGCTGGAACCCTCGGCCTGCCGGGCCCAGTGTGGGCCCTGGCGCTCGTGCCTGTTGCGAGCCGCTGCCTCTCGGGCGTTGCCACGCTCGCGTTTCCCAAGAGCTCCGAGCACGGCATGCTCGCGATGTTCTCCGAGAGCGCCGACGCGCGCCACGCGCTCGTTGTTCTCGGCATCGAGTTCGCATGTTGCGCGGTCGCGCTCGTGGGCCTTGTGGGCGTGCTCGGTGCTGCCATGGCCGCCTGCGACCTCGCGTGCCTGGCGGCCGTGCGGCGCCTGGCGCGCCGGGAGTTTGGGGGCATGAGCGGCGACCTCGCGGGATGGTTCCTCCAGATGGCTGAGCTGGTCATGGCGTGGTGCCTCGTGGTGGGCCTGCACCTCTCGGCGATGGGGGTGGGCGTATGAGCTTGCTCGATTCTCCCGTCGCCGCCCAGCGTGCGCTGGCTCGGCTCTGTGCGCAGACCCCGCGCGAGTTTGTTGGCGTGGCACCCGGCCACACGATCGCCCTTGCGCTCACGGCGCTTGACCCTGCGATGCGTGCACCCCTCGGCGTTGACGCGCACCTCGACAGCCTGTGCGTCATTGGCTCCCGCGTGGCCGCGGCGCCCCAGTGCTTCGCGGCCGACGAGGCCGTGAAGGCCACCGATACGTCGTTCATCCATCTCGAGATGCCCCGTGACACCGAGGGCGACGCGGGTCCCGGCACGCTCTTGTTCCTGGGTGCCCAGACGGCCGCAGACGCCGTGCGTGCCTGCGAGCTCACTCTCACCGGCGTGCGGGACGCCACGATGGGCAACGTCTTCACCAACCCGGCAGGGCATGTGGAGTGTCAGTTCAGCGCTCAGGCCGGGGAGGTGCTTGCCGGCGCCTTCGGAGCTCCTCGAGGCCAGGCGTTTGCGATCATGGTGGGGGCGCCCGCGCCCGTGGGAATCATCATGGCCGACGCCGCCGCAAAGGCCGCCGCCATCGAGGTCACGCAGATGCTCTCCCCGGCACACGGCATCAGCTATTCCAACGAGGTCATCACCTTCTTCACGGGTGCCACGGCGGCGGTGCACACGGCGGTGCTCACGGGACGCGAGGCCGGGCTCTGCGCGCTGGGAGCACTGGAGCCCTCCTACGCCCCCAAGCCTGCTGGCACGCCAACGCTGTGAGGACCTGCGACGCGAGCCGGGAAGGAGACCGGATGATCTTGATCGTGGGGGGCATCGCCTCGGGCAAGCGGACGCTTGCCCGCTCGCTCGGCTTTGTCGATGCCCAGATGGCCGATGCCGCGCTTGACGAGCGCCCCGTCGTCTACAACGCGCAGGACCTTGTCTCATGCGACATGACGCCCGAGCGTGTTCGCGCGGTCGCGGACGCGCTCGCGGACAAGTCCTGCGTCATCTCATGCGAGGTGGGGTCGGGCGTCGTGCCCGTCGACGCGGATGCGCGCCGCGAGCGCGAGCTGGCCGGGAGGCTCGCAATCGAGCTTGCCGCACGCGCTCGTGTCGTCATCCGCATGGTCTGCGGCGTCCCGGTGCCCCTCAAGGGACGGCTCGAGGGTATTCGGGGCGGTGGGGTCGCTCCCTGCTGCGGGAGCGCCGCCGGTGCGGAGGGGACGCTGTGAGGCTCGTCATCCTGCGGCATGCGCAGACGGCCGGCAACCTCGGGCGCTGCTACATTGGCGGTGACACCGACGAGCCGCTGTGTGCCGGAGGCATCGCCTGTGCCCGCGCCAAGGCCCCCGAGCTGGCCCGTGAGCTTGCGCACGCGGGCGCCGCGCAGCCGCCTCGCGTCTGGGTGAGCCCGCTCGTGCGTGCCTCCCAGACGGCAGACCTGCTGTTTCCCGGCATCGAGCAGGTGTGCCTCGACGGCCTGCGGGAGATGCGCTTCGGGGCGTTTGAGGGCAAGACCGCCGACGAGCTGAGCGGAGACGAGCGCTACCGGTCTTGGGTCGAGGGGATGTGCGAGGGCGCGTGCCCGCAGGGTGAGTCTCGCGCCGCATTTTCCGAACGCTCGTGCGACGCCGTGCGCAGCGCACTCTCGCAGGCCACCGAGCTGGGTGCCGAGACGTGCTGCGTCGTTGCGCATGGGGGCACCGTCATGGCGGCGATGGAGGCATTCGCGCGGCCGGCACGGTCCTACTTCTCCTGGCACGTGGCATGCTGTTGCGGCTACCTTGCCGAGCTTGGGACTGATGGCATGCTGCGGGAAATGAGCGAGCTCTAGAGGGCGCCGGCTAGCCCTTGCCGGTTGGCACTTTCGTGCTCCGGGTGGGCTGGTTTTTGTCTTCGTGACGGGCGACAGACGTTTCCCGTGGAGGCGCTTGGTATGATGGGAAAAAGTAGGGAGTGGGGGTGAGGTCTATGTCGAACAGCGATGCCGATCAGGGCTCGGTGGCCGTGCCATCGCGGGACTCCGCTGACACGCAGGTCGCCCCGGCTCCCCCAAAGGGCGAGGGCTATGACCTCTCCCGGGGCTCTATGGATGACTTCGGCTTCGTCTACGAGGGCAAGCTGCATATCCGCACGGAGTTCGTCTCCGGCCTGCAGGTGACCTTTGCGCACATCCTCGCCCACCCAAACCCCTGGATTCTCGAGGACCTTCAGCTTGGCCCCTTCCCCGATCCCGAGAAGGTGGCCCTCGGCCTCGTCAACTGCATGCCGGTCGAGCTGCTCCCGGTCATCGTCGACCTTATGGCCAAGTCCTCCAACGTCGACATCCAGATCGCCGACCGCTTCATGGGCACCATCATGCTCACGGGCACGTTCTCTGCGGTGCGCAGCGCCATGCAGTCGTCTATCGCCTGGCTGGGCACCCACATCTCCGGCATCAGCCTCCCCGCCGAGATCACCACGAGCTGAGCCTTGGGCGCCAAGCCCTTTGTGAGACAGCCGCGGCCGGCTGCCACGTCGCACATGACGGGGCAGCCGGCCGCGGCTTCTTTTTGCGACGTTTTTTGTGACTGACGGTCAAAATAGTGCCCGATAATTGCAAAATAATGGCACCTTGGGTTCGAGAAGTACTTTATATACTCCTGTAACGATTTGGTAAACCGTATTCGCCCGCTGGGAGTGTCTTGATGCAGAGCAGTATCGCAGACTTTGTTGACCTCGAGCATCTCCAGCGCATCCAAGACAGCTGCTCGGCGGCCACAGGCGTCGCTCTCGTCACCGTCGACTACCGTGGCGTTCCTGTCACGCGCTACAGTGGTTTCTCCGAGCACTGCCTCATCGGCCGTTCCAACCCCAAGTTCAAGCTGCTGTGCGAGCGCTGCGACGCACAGGGCGGCATCCGCTCCACGCTCATGGGCGAGGCCTGCATCTACAAGTGCCACGCGGGCCTCGTCGACCTTGCGGTGCCCATCATCGTGAAGGGCGCCTACGTGGGCGCGGTACTTGGCGGGCAGGTGCGGCTTGCCGACGAGCCCGCAGACCTTGAGACCATCATCTCCCCGCGCGACTCGCTCGTCGACGATCAGCAGCTTGCCGAGCAGCTCGCCCGGGCCTGGGGCAAGACCGTCACGGTGAGCTATGACCGGCTCTGGGCTACCGTGCAGACGCTCCGCTCGCTCGTGACCTATGCGGTGGGCTCGGACCTCTCGACTTCCGAGAGCGACGCGTCGCTCATCCAGGAGAAGAACGAGCAGCTCAACGCCGAGCGCGAAGCCCGCGAGGAGCTCGAGGTGGCCCTGCGCAAGCGCGACTACGACGCATCGAGGCGCGACGAGGTATGCCGCCACGCCAACTACGCGCTCAATGCCATCCACTGCTTGGCCTGCAAGGAGGGCGCCGCGCGCACCGACGCGGCCACGCTCGACTTCGCCGACATCATCCACTACCTGATCGACACCAGCACCCCCATCGTGACGCTGGGCGACGAGCTCGCCCACATGGAGGCGCTGCTGCGCGTCTACCAGGCCTGGCGTGGCGACACGCTTCAGCACTCCGTCAAGGTCCCCGAGCGCTATCGCACGGCCTCGTGCCCGTTCATGACGCTCGACCCCATAGTCATGGCCATTATCGGCACCGTGATGGGCAGCCCGGAGGAGGCCTGCTCCATCGACCTGGTGGCCGAGGAGGACGGCGACTGGGTCGTCGTGCAGATCGCGGAGCGCGGCCTCTCGGTGTCCGACGTCTCCGACGCCTTCGAGGAGGAGCCGGCCGGCCGCTTCTCGCTCGAGTTTGCCGACCGGAACCTCTCCCGGCTCACGAGGGGAGCCTCGAGCATTACGGCGCGCCCCCATCCCAGCGGCCCCAACGGTGCCATCATCTCGTTTCGCCTCCCGTATCTGGGGGTGTCCTAGGCATGTATGACGTCATGGTCTGCGGGCCGGAGAACCTCGAGCGCGAGCTTGTCGCCAAGAGGGTGGGCGAGGCGCTGCCCGATGCCTGCCTCTTTGTCTCTGCAAGTCGTAGGGACACCCTCCGCGCCGTCTCGCTCGAGGGGGTGCGGGTCCTCGTCTCCCTGCTCGCGTCGTTTGATTACAGCACCCTTGGGTTCCTGCGCTGGGTCAAGGAGGTGTCGCCGGCCACGCGGTTCGTCGTCGTCTCCTCGGTTCCGCTGTACTCGGTGGCCAACAGCGTGGCGCTCTTGGGCGTGAGCTCGTACTTCGTGCGCCCCGTGCGCCCCGAGCTCCTCGTACGCTGCATATCCGCGCAGCTGGGCGAGCTTGGCTCCGTCCCCAGCGCGGGACGGGATGCGATCGCCGCATGTGCCCCCGATGACTCCGAGTGCCGCGCCGCGGCCGTGAGCCAGCACCTCAGCGAGCAGCTGCACGCCCTTCGCTACGCGCAGTGCGTCGACGTGCTGAGGAGCTACCTCGAGTTCAGCTGGGAGTGCGCCCGCAGCCAGGCCCAGATAGAGGCTGATGTGTTGAGGCTCGTGGACGTAGTCTACGACGTCGCGCCCGAGTCGCTGCACGATGACCGCGACCGCCTCAAGGCGACGCTACGGTTCAAGCTGAGCCAGCCGCACGGCCTTTATGACGTGACGTGCGCCTTCGAGCAGCTCGTGGGCAGGATTTTCGACGGTGTGGCCGACGAGCGCGCCCGGGGCGTGAGCGACGTGCAGCGCATTCGCAACTACATAGACCGCAACGTGCGCCTCGACCTCAGCCTTGCTGACGCGGCCGGGTTCGCCAACATGTCGCCGAGCTACTTCAGCAAGTACTTCAAGCGCGAGGTGGGTAAGAACTACGTCACCTACCTCACCGAGCACAAGATGGCGCTTGCCCGACGCATGCTCCTGCAGAGCGGCCTCAGCGTCGTCCAGATCTCCAACGAGCTTTCCTATTCGCGTCCGAGCTACTTTAGTAAGACGTTCAAGAAGGCCGTGGGGCTCCCACCCACGGAGTTTCGCGACAAGCACCTCGCAGATACGGCCGCCACGCGTTCCTAGCCTCTCTGGTGACAATACGGACGCCACGCGCACCTAACCTTACTTTGGTAACAAATAAGTACCCATGTGCGCTTCCGTGGGCGATAAATTAAGTCTGAGCAATAAGATTGTGTTCTTCCCCCTCTCATAAGATGACCTCGTCAGCCAGGAAGCTACCAGATGTGCCGGCGGTGCATGGTCGAGCGAGAGGGGATGAGAGATGGGTTTTGATCGGCAACGCATCGTGAGGCTCGCCTGCGAGATGCTCGCAGACCCGTCTGTCGCGCGCGAGGTCCATTCCCCCACAGGCGACGACCCCTTCGCTTCCGGCGCCCACGCCGCATCCTTCGCGTCTCCAACGCCTGAAGCGTCCCTCGTGCCCGCACCGCGCGTGCTCATGCTCGTGGGCGACTTCGCGGAGGATTACGAGGTCATGGTCCCTTACCAAGCCCTTGGCATGCTCAGCGTGGACGTCGACGTCGTCTGCCCGTGCAAGGCATGCGGCGACACGATCAAGACCGCGGTCCACGATTTCCTTGGCGACCAGACCTACGCCGAGGCACCTGGGCACCGCTTTGCGCTCACCGCGAGCTTTGCCGAGGCCGTCGCGCAGCCCTCTCGCTATGACGGACTCTATCTCGCTGGTGGGCGCGCTCCCGAGTACCTGCGGCTCAACAAGGACGTGCTCGCGCTCGTGCGCGCCGCGTTCGCGCTGGGGCTGCCCGTGGCGGCCATCTGCCATGGCATCCAGGTGCTCACGGCGGCCGACGTCGTGCGCGGCCGCAAGCTCACCTGCTACGCGGCCGTCGCTCCGGAGGTTCGTGCGGCGGGCGGCACGTACGTGAAGGTGGCTCCCACCGAGACCGTGCGTGACGGCATGCTCGTCACCTCGCCGGCCTGGCCCGGCCACCAGACGCTCCTGGCGGAATTTGCCAACTTGCTTGGCGTCCGAGTCACCCGCGAGGCCCCGGCTCGAGCGGCAGGCATGCCTGTCGGCACCCTGGCCATCCGCACCACACCCTAGGTTCCTAGGACGCACCAACCCCGGCGCGTCTCACGTCATACGGCAGCACTCGTCAAAGCGCAGTGCATGACGAAGGAGGAGTACATGATCGAAAAGGGTTTTAGCAAGCCGACCGCGCGCGTTGATCGCTTGCGCAACCAGATTCTCGACGCGACGCCCTACGTTGAGGCCGAGCGCGTCGAGCTGGTCACCGAGGCGTACAGGGAGAGCGAGAACCTCTCGTCAATCCTGCGTCGCGCCAAGGTGAACGAGAAGCTCTTCAACGAGTTCCCCGTCATCATCCGCGACGACGAGCTCGTGGTCGGCTCTAAGACCATCCACCCGCGCTCGACCGACATCGGCGTAGAGTTCTCCTACGACTGGGTCGAGAAGGAGTACGAGACCATGGGCACGCGCATGGCCGACCCCTTCCAGATCCCGAAGGAGACCGCCGAGCGCCTGCACGAGGCCTTCAAGTACTGGAAGGGCAAGACCAACTCGGAGTACGCCGAGTCGCTCATGTCGCCCGAGACCCTCGACTGCATCAACAACGGCGTCTTTACCGTGGGCAACTATTTCTACGGCGGCATCGGCCACGTCTGTGTCGACTACGGCAAGATCTTGAAGGTCGGCTTCCGCGGCATCCTCGCCGACACCGTCGCCGCGATGCAGAACCTCGATACCTCCGACCCCTCCTACATCCAGAAGGAGCAGTTCTACAACGCGGTCATCATCACGTACAACGCGGCGATCAACTTCGCGCACCGCTACGCCGACAAGGCCGCCGAGCTCGCCTCCACCTGCACCGACCCGCAGCGCAAGCAGGAGCTGCTCACCATTGCCTCCAACTGCACCCGCGTGCCGGAGTACGGCGCGACGAACTTCTGGGAGGCCTGCCAGAGCTTCTGGTTCATCCAGCTCATGATGCAGATGGAGTCCAACGGCCACTCCATCTCGCCGGGCCGCTTCGACCAGTACATGTATCCCTACTACGAGGCCGACAACACCATCTCCAAGGACTTCGCCCAGGAGCTCGTGGACTGCATCTGGGTGAAGCTCAACGACATCAACAAGACTCGTGACGAGGTCTCCGCGCAGGCCTTCGCCGGCTACGCCGTCTTCCAGAACCTGGGCGTGGGCGGCCAGAACGAGGAGGGCCTCGACGCCACCAACGAGATGTCCTACATGGCCATGGAGGCCTCCGCGCACGTGCGCCTGCCCCAGCCGTCGTTCTCCATCCGCGTGTGGCAGGACACGCCCGACGAGTTCCTGTACCGCGCCTGCGAGCTCGCGCGCCTCGGCATGGGCGTGCCGGCAATGTACAACGACGAGGTCATCATCCCGGCCCTCGTGAACCGCGGCGTGTCCCTGCGCGACGCGCGCAACTACTGCATCATTGGCTGCGTGGAGCCCCAGGTGCCCCACAAGACGGACGGCTGGCATGACGCGGCCTTCTTCAACGTGGCCAAGGTCCTCGACATCACGCTGCACGGCGGCAAGGTCGGCGACAAGCAGCTCGGCCCCGTCACGCCCGACATGACGACCTGGAAGAACCTCGACGACCTCTATGCCGCCTTCCGCGAGCAGATGAAGTACTTCGTCTTCCATCTCGCCGAGGCCGACAACTGCGTTGACTACGCCCACATGCGCAACTGCCCGCTGCCCTTCGAGTCCGCCATGGTGGACGACTGCATCGGCCGCGGCAAGTCGTGCCAGGAGGGCGGCGCCATCTACAACTTCACCGGTCCCCAGGCCTTCGGCGTGGCCGACACGGGCGACTCCGTCTACGCCATCGAGAAGAACGTCTTCGAGGATGGCAAGATCACGATGGAGCAGCTCAAGGACGCGCTCGACCACAACTTCGGCCATGACATCAACGAGGGCCTGTCGCCTGCGATCTCTGGCAAGGCCCGCGAGGAGGCCCTCGCCCAGGGCAGCACGGCCGCCAGCACCTCCTCGCTCACCGAGGCCGACGTGGCCGCTGCCGTGGCGAAGGTCCTCGCCCAGCTCGGCAGCGGCGCCAGCACCGACTCCATCAAGAGCGCTGTCGTGAGCAGCCTCTCTGGCAGCACCGCCGCCCCCTCCGGTGACTACGAGGCCGTCCGCCGCCTCCTTGACCACACGGACAGCTTCGGCAACGACATCGACGCCGTCGACTTCGTGGCCCGCAAGTGCGCCCAGATCTACTGCCAGGAGGTCGAGAAGTACAAGAACCCGCGCGGTGGCCAGTTCCAGGCCGGCGTCTACCCGGTCTCCGCGAACGTGCTGTTCGGCAAGGACGTCAACGCCCTCCCCGACGGCCGCCTCGCCAAGGCCCCGCTCGCCGACGGAGTCTCGCCGCGCCAGGGCAAGGACGTGAACGGTCCCACCGCCGCCACGAACTCCGTCGCCAAGCTCGACCACTGCATCGCCTCGAACGGCACGCTCTACAACATGAAGTTCAATCCGCCTGCGGTCGCCGGTGACCAGGGCCTCAAGAACTTCGCCGCCGTGGTGCGCAGCTACTTCGACCACAAGGGCATGCACGTGCAGTTCAACGTCATCAGCCGCGAGACCCTGATCGACGCGCAGAAGCACCCCGAGCAGCACAGGGACCTCGTCGTCCGCGTGGCCGGTTACTCCGCGCAGTTCGTCACCCTCGCCAAGGAAGTCCAGGACGACATCATCAGCCGTACCGAGCAGAACATGTAACCAAGCTTCGGGCCCCGCGGGCGCGTGATCGCGGGGCCTCCCGAGAGGAATCCATACCCATGCCCAAGCCTGAACCCACGACAGAGACGAGCGTCGACTTCGATGCGACCGGCATCGTCTTCAACATACAGCGCTTCTCCGTGCACGACGGCCCGGGCATCCGCACGATCGTGTTCCTCAAAGGGTGCCCGATGCGCTGCAAGTGGTGCGCGAACCCCGAGTCGCAAAACCCCAACCCGGAGCTCATGTTCGACGACCCGAAGGCTGCCGAACGGGCCGCCGAGTCCAAGCAGACGCCTCTGCACATCGTCAAGCTCGCCGAGCTTGGGGGTGTCACCGACCAGGACGAGGACGACTGGCTGCGCGACGGCATGATCCTTAAGGGCAAGCGCGTCACGGTCTCCGAGACCATGAAGCAGCTCGAGAAAGACTCCAAGCAGTACGCGCGCTCGGGCGGCGGCATCACGCTGTCGGGCGGTGAGCCGCTCATGCAGCCGGTGTTTGCGGCCGAGCTGCTCAAGGCCTGCAAGGAGCGCGGCTGGACGACGGCGATCGAGACGGCCGCCTACGTGCACCGCGAGGTCATCGCGAAGGTGATTCCCTGGGTGGACACGGTGCTGCTCGACATCAAGTCGCCCTACTCCGACGTCCACGAGGAGTGGACGGGCGTGCCCAATAAGCGGATTCTCGACAACGCGATCCTCATCTCGAACCTCGCGCACACGATTATCCGCATCCCGACGATCCCCGGCGTCAACAACAGCCCGCAGAGCGTCGAGGACACCTGCAGAATCGCCGAGCACCTGCACGGCGTGAGGGAGATCGACATCCTCCCGTACCACACGCTCGGGGAGGGCAAGTACCACATGCTCAGCAAGGATTACCCCATGGGCGAAACGCCCCCGCTCTCCATCGAGGAGGCCGAGGAGCTCGCGAAGATCGTGCGGGCCCATGGGCTCGATTGCGTCATCGGCGGCTAGGAAGAGGGGAGGGAGCAACGTGATCGTTCGTCACCAGACCTCGGAGTCCGTAACCGAGGGGCATCCCGACAAGGTATGCGACCAGGTGTCAGACGCCATCCTCGACACCTGCCTGGCCGATGACCCCCACGCCCGCGTGGCCGTGGAGACGCTTGCCTGCGGCAACGGCCTCACCATCGCCGGGGAGGTCACCACGACGGCCGCGCTCGACGTTGAGCGTGTGGCCCGCGACGTGATGCGCCGCATCGGGTACGTGTGCCCGGCGCTCGGCTTCGACTCCGCCACCTGCTCCGTGCGCCAGCTCATCCGCGCGCAGTCCCCCGACATCGCGCAAGGCGTCGAGCGCGGACGCGAACTCGGTGCGGGCGACCAGGGCATCATGTACGGCTATGCCTGCGACGAGACGCCGACGCTCATGCCGGCCTCCGTCGCGCTGGCCCATGCGCTCGCCCGCCGGCTCGCCGACGCGCGCCACGGCCATGAGCTCTCGTGGCTGCGGCCCGACGGCAAGACGCAGGTGTCATGTGGCTTCGACGAGAACGGCCGGCCCGTGGCGCTCGAGAGCGTCCTGGTCTCCGCTCAACACGACGACGACGTCTCGCAGCGTGAGGTCGTCGAGGGCGTGCTCGAGCGGGTCGTTCTGCCGGTGGTGGGCAGGCTGCTCACGCCCGAGACGCGCGTGCTCGTGAACCCGACGGGCCGCTTCGTGCTCGGAGGGCCCGCCGGCGACACCGGCCTGACCGGCCGCAAGATCATCGTCGACACCTATGGCGGGGTTGCTCACCACGGAGGCGGCGCGTTCTCCGGCAAGGATCCCACGAAGGTGGACCGCACCGGCGCGTATATGGCCCGCAAGGTCGCCAAGGATATCGTTGCCGCCCACCTTGCCACGCGCTGCGAGGTCTCCGTCGCCTACGCGATTGGGCAGATCGAGCCGGTGATGGTCAACGTCGAGACGTTTGGGACCGGGTGCGTCGAGGCCTGCGAGCTCGAGCGTGCTGTCCGCGCGGCCTACCCGCTCACGGTCTCGGGCATGATCGCGGAGCTTGGTCTCACGCGTCCCCAGTTCCTCAAGACGGCGGCCTATGGGCACTTCGGCCGCGAGGGGGAGGGCTTCGCGTGGGAGGAGCGCGACCCCGGCCGGATTCGTTCGGCCCTCAGACGCGCCTGGTAGCGCTTCGGCCGCGACTGCGCGGCAGGGGCGACGGCACGGCACGTACAAGGACCCAACCGGGCTTGCCCGGATGACATAGGATATACGAGTAGGAAGCAAGGCAGGCTCGCATCCCCGCGATCCTGCCACAGCGAAGGGAGCACCACAATGCAGAGCGAAGCACTCGGAATGGTCGAGACCAAGGGACTCGTCGGTGCCATCGAGGCCGCCGACTCCATGTGCAAGTCGGCCAACGTGACGCTGGTCGGCTACGAGAAGATCGGAAGCGGCCTGGTGACCGTCATGGTCCGCGGCGACGTGGGCGC
>NZ_CAAKON010000011.1 GCF_901212655.1 Olsenella uli
CCCCGGCGCAAGATGTGTGCGTCCCGTGGAGACCCTCCCGCCCCCTTCACGCGGCGGGGCGGGGGGCGTATATTACCTCCTCGCGCCGCACCGGCCGCGGGAGGGACCGCGGGCCGTGGCGCGGACGAACCCTGAGAACCGGATACCGCGATCGAAGAGATCGAGAGACAGACAAGCGAACGAAACTTCGAAGGTGTGACCAGCATCACAACCCAGAGGTTCCTTATTCGTGGATCCGAGACGAGAGCAGCGAGACCGGCCGGGCCGGACCTCCGAGCACACTTGAATCGCCGGGCCGCGCGAGCGGCCCGCACCTGAACGGAGAGTTCGATCCTGGCTCAGGATGAACGCTGGCGGCGCGCCTAACACATGCAAGTCGAACGGTTAAAGCTTCCCTCGGGAAGCTCATAGAGTGGCGAACGGCTGAGTAACACGTGGGCAACCTGCCCCCCTCACCGGGACAGCCTCGCGAAAGCGGGATTAATACCGGGTACTCCGCAAGGGACGCATGTCCCGGGCGGGAAAGCCGAGGCGGAGGGGGATGGGCCCGCGGCCTGTTAGCTAGTTGGCGGGGCAACGGCCCACCAAGGCGACTATGGGTAGCCGGGTTGAGAGACCGACCGGCCAGATTGGGACTGAGACACGGCCCAGACTCCTACGGGAGGCAGCAGTGGGGAATCTTGCGCAATGGGGGGAACCCTGACGCAGCGACGCCGCGTGCGGGACGAAGGCCCTAGGGTCGTAAACCGCTTTCAGCAGGGAAGAGGCCGAGAGGTGACGGTACCTGCAGAAGAAGCCCCGGCTAACTACGTGCCAGCAGCCGCGGTAATACGTAGGGGGCGAGCGTTATCCGGATTCATTGGGCGTAAAGCGCGCGTAGGCGGCCGCGCAGGTCGGGAGTCAAATCCGGGGGCTCAACCCCCGCCCGCTCCCGAAACCGCGCGGCTTGGGTCTGGTAGGGGAGGGCGGAATTCCCGGTGTAGCGGTGGAATGCGCAGATATCGGGAAGAACACCGGTGGCGAAGGCGGCCCTCTGGGCCACGACCGACGCTGAGGCGCGAAAGCTGGGGGAGCGAACAGGATTAGATACCCTGGTAGTCCCAGCCGTAAACGATGGACGCTAGGTGTGGGGGGACGAGCCCCCCGTGCCGCAGCCAACGCACTAAGCGTCCCGCCTGGGGAGTACGGCCGCAAGGCTAAAACTCAAAGGAATTGACGGGGGCCCGCACAAGCAGCGGAGCATGTGGCTTAATTCGAAGCAACGCGAAGAACCTTACCTGGGCTTGACATCACCGTGAAGCCGGGGAGACCCGGTGGCCGAGAGGAGCGGTGACAGGTGGTGCATGGCTGTCGTCAGCTCGTGTCGTGAGATGTTGGGTTAAGTCCCGCAACGAGCGCAACCCCCGTCGCGTGTTGCCAGCGGTTCGGCCGGGCACCCGCGCGAGACCGCCGGCGTCAAGCCGGAGGAGGGTGGGGACGACGTCAAGTCATCATGCCCCTTATGCCCAGGGCCGCACACGTGCTACAATGGCCGGCACAGCGGGCTGCGACCTCGCGAGAGGAAGCGAATCCCTCAAAGCCGGCCCCAGTTCGGACAGGGGGCTGCAACCCGCCCCCTCGAAGTCGGAGTTGCTAGTAATCGCGGATCAGCACGCCGCGGTGAATGCGTTCCCGGGCCTTGTACACACCGCCCGTCACACCACCCGAGTCGTCTGCACCCGAAGTCGCCGGCCCAACCTCGTGGGGGAGGCGCCGAAGGTGTGGAGGGTGAGGGGGGTGAAGTCGTAACAAGGTAGCCGTACCGGAAGGTGCGGCTGGATCACCTCCTTTCTAGGGAGAGCTCACTTCTTAGAGAAGACCACAGTTGCGGGGCGGCCCGCCGTTCCTCGCTGCCACTCCCGGTCCCCAAGGTCGCGGCGTCCGGTCCCGAGGGCTCGCCCTCCCGTACCCTGAGAGCCGCATAGCGCAAGGACGCGATCACATAACGTGATCGAACATTCCTTATTTTTCTCAATGTCTTGAGAAGTCGCATAGAAGATCGCGATGGATGCGAGATCACCCATTTAAACGATTCGAAGCGAAGAGAAGATGTCAAGGGCGCACGGTGGATGCCTTGGCACTGGAAGCCGAAGAAGGACGCGGCAAGCTGCGATAATCCGCGGCGAGGGGCACACGCCCGTCGACCCGCGGGTCTCCGAATGGGGAAACCCGGCGCGCGACATGGCGCGCCACCCCCGGGCGAACTCATAGCCCGGCGGGAGGCAACCCGGGGAACTGAAACATCTAAGTACCCGGAGGAAGAGAAATCAACCGAGATCCCCCC
>NZ_CAAKON010000012.1 GCF_901212655.1 Olsenella uli
CCGCACCTCTCGGTGCGGGCCGGGCCCCAATGCAATTTGCGCTTGCGGACGCTCCCTCGCGGGCAGGCTCTCGCCGGGCGGGGGAGGCGTGGGCGCCTGTTACTTCTTGGCCTTGCCCTGGTTGGCCACGGCCTCAATCTTGGCGGCGATGGTCTCCGGGTCACCGATGTACTGCTTGTCGAGCACGTTGAAGTCGCGGTCGAGCGTGTAGACGCAGGGAACACCGGTGGGGATGTTCACCTTGAGGATCTCCTCGGGGGTGAGCTTCTCAAGCTTCATCACGAGGGAGCGCAGGGAGTTGCCATGGGCGGCGATCAGGACGCGCTTGCCGGCGAGCATCTGCGGACGGATGACGTCCTCGAAGTACGGCCAGGCGCGGGCGATGCAGTCCTTGAGGCACTCGGTGTAGGGGAGCTCGTCGGCCGGGATCTCGCGGTACATCTCCTGGACGTGCGGGTCGCGCTCGTCGCCGGGCTCGAGGGCGGGCGGCTGGACGTCGAAGGAGCGACGCCAGATGAGGACCTGCTCGTCGCCGTGCTTGGCGGCGGCGTCGGCCTTGTTGAGGCCCTGCAGGGCGCCGTAGTGACGCTCGTTGAGCTTCCAGGACTTCACGACGGGCAGCCACTCGCGGTCCATCTCGTGGAGGATGAAGTTGAGCGTGTGGATGGCGCGCTTCAGCTGGGAGGTGTAGCAGATGTCGAAGTCGAAGCCGGCCTCCTTCAGAGCCTTGCCGCCGGCCTTGGCCTCGTTCTCGCCCGTCTCGGTGAGCTCCACGTCGGTCCAACCGGTGAACAGGTTGAGCTTGTTCCACTCACTCTCGCCGTGGCGAACAATGACGAGCTTCATGGTATCGTCGCTCATGCATGGCCTCCTTGTGTGCCTGCGGGCGCCCCTTGCGCCCGACATCCGCGAAACGTATAGTTTGCTCTGGTCAACTTGGGGTAAGAAACCCCATGTAACCTCGATAATGCTAGCAGAAAGGAGGCGTGCCATGAGCATCTCTGACATTGTGATTTTGGCCGTCGTCCTCACGATTGCGCTTCTGTGCGTCCGCTCCATCATCCGGGCCAACAAGGCGGGGGAGTGCGGCGGCTGCGCCCTCGAGGGTGGCTGCTCGGCGCACGACACCGGCCACTGCGAGATTTCCGAGGCCATGGTGGCGCGTGCCGACGCCGCCGTTGCCAAGTTCGAGGCCGAGAGGGCCAAGAAGGCGTAGGGCGCCCGGTGCACTGCCGGCTGCCCGCGCGCGGACGTCAAGATGCCCAGTTGCGCCCGCCATGCGCTTCGAGCTGATTCCCATGCGTGAGAGACTCCAAGCCAACGGGTCGGGACCTTTCGTCCCGACCCGTTTTCTGTGCTGGCGGCGCTATTGCCCGCGGCCCTGATGCCGGTGGCGCTGTGCCAGCAACGGCGCAGGCCGTCGGCGGCCGATCATTGACGGCCTCATGAGTCAAAGGAGACGGCAGGCTGACTCACGCGACGGGCCGCCTCGCCGGCCGCGGCGGGCGAGGCGGCAAAAGGGTGAAGCGGTGCCGTAGAAACAGCCCCGTAACAACTTTGTGGGAGACTGGGGTATCCAGTCAGGCCAATTGTGCCGGCAGATAACACCTTACGACCGTCTGCGAGGTAGCTCGATGACCAACGAGCAGAACATCGACTTCGTACTGCGCTCCGTCGAGGAGCGCGACATCCGCTTCGTGCGCCTGTGGTTCACGGACGTGCTCGGCAACCTGAAGTCCTTCGCCATCTCGCCCGAGGACCTCGAAGAGGCCTTTGAGGAGGGCATCGGCTTCGACGGCTCGGCGGTCGATGGCTTTGCCACCCTCGAGGAGTCCGACATGCTCGCCTTCCCGGACGCAAGCACCTACCAGGTGCTTCCGTGGCGTCCGAGCGAGGCCGGCGTGGCCCGCATCTTCTGCGACATCAAGACGCCGTACCGCGAGTCGTTCGTGGGAGACCCGCGCGCCTGCCTGCGCCGCGTGTTCCACGAGGCCGACAAGGCTGGCTACGTGCTTAACGTGAGCCCGGAGATGGAGTTCTTCTACTTCAAGGACGACACCACCGTGTCCTCCGGCTCCGCCATCCCCGAGCCGCTCGACAACGCCGGCTATTTCGACCTCACCCCGCAGGACTCCGCGCGCGACCTGCGTCGCGACATGACGCTCGCGCTCGAGCAGATGTCCATTCCGGTGGAGTACTCCTATCATGCGATGGCACCCTCCCAAAACGGCGTGTCGCTCCGTTATGCCGAGGCCGTGACCTGCGCGGACAACATCATGACCTCGCGCCTCGTTATCAAGCAGACGGCGGTTGCCCACGGCATGTTCGCCTCGTTCATGCCCAAGCCCCTCTCCGGCGTGGCTGGGTCTGCGCTCTTCCTCTGCCAGTCGCTGTTCGACCACGACGGCAACAACCTGTTCTGGGCTCAGGGCGAGGGTTCGGTGCACCACCTCTCCGAGGTGGCCCAGCGCTACATAGCCGGCCTGCTCAAGTACGCCCCCGAGTTCACGCTCGTCACCAACCCCACGGTGAACTCCTACAAGCGCCTCGTGCCCAACGGCGAGGTTCCGTGCTTTGCCACCTGGGGCTCCAAGAACCGCTCGGCCTTCGTGCGCGTTCCCACCTACAAGCCCGGCAAGCAGCTGAGCCGTCGCATCGAGCTGCGCAGCCCGGACCCCACGTGCAACCCCTACCTCACCATGGCCGTGACGCTCGCCGCGGGCATGCGTGGCATCCAGGAGGGGCTGGAGCTTCCCGCGGAGTCCAGCCTGCCGGTGGAGCGCCTTGCCGAGACGGGCGCGGCCCGTCTCCCGCGCGACCTCGGCCAGGCCGTGGAGGCCTTCGAGGGCAGTGAACTCATGCGCGAGGTTCTCGGCGACCACATCTTCGAGTACCTGCTGCGCGAGAAGCGCGCGGAGTGGGCCGGGTACTCCCAGACGGTCACGGACTGGGAGCTCCGTCACTACTACGGCGGTTTTTAGGTGAGGGGCCCGCTTCGTGCGGGCCCTATTCATACTTTTGAGTAGTTGGCATAGAATATGCAGGAATTCAGCATCCGATAAGGGCGGATGCACAAAGGGAAGGAAGTCTCATCATGAAGAAGACCATGAGCCGCCGCGAGTTCGTCGGCGCCTTCGGTGCGGTTGCGGGCATGCTGGCGCTGGCCGGCTGCGGCAGCAGCCAGGGTGGCAACAAGGCCGCCAGCAGCGCCGCCGCCTCCACCGAGGCCGCCGGCAGCTATACGCTCGTTACCGACGGCAAGCTCACCATCGGCATGTCGCCCGACTTCCCGCCGTTCGAGAACATGGAGAACGGCGAGTACGTGGGCCTCGACGTCGAGCTCGCGAAGGACATCGCCGAGAAGCTGGGCCTCGAGGTTGAGTACAAGAACCTCCAGTTCGACGCCATCATCCCGGCCGTTGCCGCCGGCGGCCAGGTTGACCTCGGTATGTCCGGCATCACGGTTGACCCCGACCGTCAGAAGCAGGTCGACTTCTCCGACACCTACTACGTCGACGACCAGTGCATCGTCACGATGAAGTCCAACGCCGACGTCACGGCCGACGACCAGAGCGCCCTCAACGCCTCCGGCATCGTCATCGCCGTCCAGTCCGGCACCACGGGAGAGACCTACGCCCAGGAGAACTTCCCCAACGCCACCACCCAGCCCTACGGCAACGCCACGGACTGCTTTGCCGCCATGCAGGCCGGCCAGGCCAACGCCGTCATCACCAACAAGGCCGTTGGCAACCAGATGGTTGCCAGCGCCTACACCGACGCCCAGGTCATCAAGGAGATTGCCACGGGCGAGGAGTACGCCGCCGCCGTCTCCAAGGACAACACCGCTCTGCTCGACGCCGTCAATGACGCAATCAAGCAGCTCCAGGACGACGGTACGCTCGACAACCTCTACGCCAAGTACCTCGGCTAAGGCAAGCCTTTGGGCCTGCGGCCCCTTTCCCGGGAGCGGGAGAGGGGCCGTATGCGTTATTTGTCGCGACGGTTAAGCCCGGTTAAAATGCCGGCATATGAGGGCGCTTTCGGCGCTTTGGTCGGGTTTAATCGTCATGACATTCATGTGGGTGGCCCGGGGCAACTCCAAGGTAGACCGCGGCGGCCTGCGGGCCATCCGGAGACCCAGGACACCCGCCCATGGCAACACCGCGCGCCCCGAGGCGCGCCCAAGCACCCGTCGAACGGACCTTTCATGAAGCTTCATCCCACCAAGCCCCTGCGCATGCTTGTGGTGGCGCTCGCGGCCACCTGCGCGCTTGCTGTGTCCGCGCCGCAGCCGGCCCTCGCGCTCACCACCGCCAAGCTCACAGCCCGTCCCAACAGCGACTCTGGCTCCGACATCCTGGGCGCAACCGAGACGCGCATCACCTGGGAGGGCCAGGCAGACGACGCCGAGCGGCTGGGCGCCCTCACGCTCACCCTACCCGACGGCACGAGCTACACCACCGACAACGCCAAGGTGACCGTGCTCTCCGGGGCCGACCACATGACACGCGAGAAGGCCAACTTCGACGTGTCGAGCGATGGCCAGGCCGTGACATTTTCCTTTGCGCAGCCGCTTGCCCAGGGCGCCTACGTGCGCGTTGAGCTCTATGGGGTCGAGTTCCCGGCTGCCGGTGGAGACGAGCAGGTCAAGGTCTCCTACACCGCCGAGGGCGGCGCCGGCTCCGAGCTCACCGACGTGCCCACCGTCCCGGTGAAGGGCGTGACGCCAACCGAGCAGCTCGCCACCTACCTCGAGAACCAGGACTGGGTCAAGCAGTGGAACTCCAATACGTTCCTGCGCCTGTTCCTCAACCCGCCCATCCTCGTCTCCAGCGTGCCGAGCGTATTCCAGGGCTTCCTTATGGCGCTCGCCATCGTGCTCGTGGCGTTCCCGCTGGCAATCCCGTTTGGCTTCGTGCTCGCGCTCATGCGCATCTCAAAGAGCCGCCTGCTGCGCGCCATCTCCGGCTTCTACGTGAACATCGTGCGTGGCACGCCGGCGTTCCTGCAGATCTACATCGCGTTCTTTGGCCTGCCGCTCGCGGGCGTTCAGATTCCGAGCTACCCGCTTGGCGTCATCGTGCTCGCCATGAACTCCGCCGCCTACCTGTGCGAGATCTTCCGTGCCGGCATCCAGTCCATCTCCAAGGGCCAGAACGAGGCTGCCCGCTCGCTGGGCATGACCGCCGGCCAGACGATGCTCTACATCATCATTCCGCAGACGTTCCGGAACGTCTTGCCCACCATGACGAGCGAGTTCATCCTGCTGTACAAGGACACGTCGCTTCTGGCCGCCGTGGGCGTCATGGAGGTTGTCATGTACTCCAAGACCATCGTGGCCAGCACGGGCTCCATCACGCCCTACATTGTGGCAGCCCTGTTCTACCTCGTGGTGACGCTGCCGCTCGCGCGCCTCGTGAGCAAGCTCGAGGGCAAGCTGCTGGGCACCGGCGCCGGCTCGCGCAAGCGCAAGAAGCCCGCGAAGAGCGCAGGCGAGATGCCCGTCATCGACGGCGACCACCTTGCTTAGGGAGGAAACGATGGCAGATACCAACAAGACGCAGGAGGTCGAGGACGTGCGCGACGCCGCCGAGGCTCCCGTGACGGCCAAGTCCGACCGCGAGGTCGTCGTTCAGATCAAGGACCTCCACAAGACCTACGACGACGAGACGGTGGTGCTGCGCGGCATCGACCTCGATATTCACAAGGGCGAGGTCGTGGTGGTGCTGGGCCCTTCCGGCTCCGGCAAGTCCACGATGCTGCGCTGCGTGAACCTGCTCGAGACCCCCACGAGCGGCCAGATCATCTTCGAGGGCACCGACATCTGCGCCAAGGGCGTGGACATCAACGCCGTGCGCACCAAGCTTGGCATGGTGTTCCAGCAGTTCAACCTCTTCCCGCACCTCAGCGTGAAGAAGAACGTCATGATCGCCCAACAGAAGGTCCTCAAGCGCTCCGCCGAGGAGGCAGAGAAAATCGCGCTCGCCGAGCTCGACAAGGTGGGCATGAGCGAGCGCGTGGACTACATGCCCAGCCAGCTCTCCGGCGGCCAGCAGCAGCGCGTTGCCATCGCGCGAGCGCTGGCGATGAACCCGCACGTGATGCTGTTTGACGAGGCTACGAGCGCCCTCGACCCCGAGCTCGTGCGCGACGTCCTCGGCGTTATGCGCGACCTGGCGCGCGAGGGCATGACCATGATCGTGGTTACCCACGAGATGGGCTTCGCCCGCGACGTGGCCGACCGCGTGGTCTTCATGGACGGCGGCGTCATCGTGGAGCAGGGCACGCCCGAGGAGGTCTTCGACCACCCCAAGAGCGAGCGCACCCAGGCGTTCCTCGGCAACATCAAGGATGCGTAGGGACGCGAGGAAGCGCCTTCGAGGAGGCGCCTTCAGCCATTTGCCGAGGGATATATGGCCGTTCGCCGAGATGAGGTTGTCTGTTCGTGGTATTCTCACTTAACAGCTTTTTCAGCGTCGAAGCTGAATGACTGGTCTCAGTGTTACGTGGCTGGCCCATTGAGGACAGGGGTGCGGCATGCATCACAAGAAAGTACTGCTCATATCGCGCACAACGCGCCTTCACGATCGCATGCGCGACCTGTCCCATGCGCTCGACATTTCCGTGCTTCTGGCCACGCCGGACACCTTCGACCAGGCCATTGCCAGCGGAAATGACTTCGATTTGGTGACGCTCGACCTCGCGGGGGTCACGGAGGACCTGATTTCGCGCGCGGATACCTATGCGGTCGATAACGGCTGCATTCCTCAGTTGCTCGTGGTGGACGAGGAACGTCTCTCCGCGTTCCACATGCCCATACAGGGTCACAACGACTTCGTCCTCTCCAGCGCCGGTCAGGCCGAGTTTGAGGTCCGCATGACCCAGCTGCTTTGGCCGGGCGAGGAGAACGCGCCGAGCGACATCGTTGCCATCGACAACATGACGATTAACCTCGCCACGTACCAGGTCTACATTGACGACAAGCCCGTGGACCTGACGCTCATGGAGTACTCGCTGCTGAGCTTCCTGGCCACGCACCCCTCGCGCGCCTACTCTCGCGAGACGCTGCTCCATCGCGTCTGGGGCTTTGAGTACTGCGGCGGCACGCGTACGGTGGACGTGCACATCAGGCGCGTGCGTTCCAAGGTGGGGCCGCAGGTGGCCTCGCACATCGCCACCGTCCGTGGTGTGGGGTACCTCTTCAAGCTGTAGCGCGGGGCTTGGATTGCGCATGCGAGGGCCTGGCCGCATGGAAGTGGGGCCGCACGTGCACTGAGGAGGGTGCGGGTGCGCGGAAGCTGCGGGCCGCGGGGCAGCGGCTTTGCGGACGGATGGTTCCGCAGGACGGAGACTACGCGAGCCCCAAGCAAGACCGGCGTATGTCATGTGGGCGGTCTGCCGGTTGGCAGGCCGCCTTTTCAGGTCTATTTAGCGAGCTATTCAGGGTAATTCAGGTACATTTTCAGAATCCTGCAAGCGTTGTCACTGACCGGTGGTCATGCGCCAATCTTGCGGATTGGCGTCGCGGTGCGGGGTACAACAAGACTCGACAACGAGGCGGCCCTTGGCCGCGGGGCAAAGGTGGGCGCTCGAGGGGGCGCCTGACCGGAGGAGAGAGCATGACCGATTACAACGACCAGAGGCCACCGTTCCCGGGGGCTCAGCCCGCGCAGCCTGAGGGTGCGGCCCAGGCGTCCTCGAACTCTGCTCAGCAGGGCTTTTCACAGCAGGCGACGGGGCGGCAGGTGGGGTATGGTGCCCAGCAGGTTGGGACCCAGCAAGTGCATGACCCTGCTCAGGACGCCGCCACGCAGCAGGGCTATGCCGCCACCCAGGGCGGCGCGGCCCAGTCGTACGGCCCCGCCTATGGCTACAGCCCCACGGCTCAGATGCCGAGTGCGGGCGCTGCGCAGGGCACGGGTGCCGCGCAGGGCGCGGCTCAGTCCGCCGCCGGTACGGGTGCCTCCACCTCTGCAGGTCAGGCCTCGCCCGACGCCACGGCCACGGCGCCGCATGTTGCCCCCGCGCAGCCTGGCGCTCCTGCCCCCAAGCCCCAGAAGCCCAAGCACACCCACCATGGCGCAAAGGTTTTTCTGGCGGGTCTTGCCGGCGGCGTGATTGGCGCTGGCGCCCTTGCCGGCGTGCTTGTGGCCGCAGGCGTCGTGGGACACCCCACAACCGTCACCACCCAGGGCTCGAGCCAGTCCATCACCATCAACCCCTCAGACGTGAGCGCCACGCTCGCCAACGCCGTGGCCGCCAAGTCCCTGCCGTCCGTGGTTTCCATTACCGTCACCACGAGCGATGGAGCGGGCGTGGGCTCGGGCGTGATCCTGGACGCGAGCGGCAACATCCTCACCAACTACCACGTGGTCGATGGCGCGCAGTCCATCTCCGTGTCTGCCGGCGGCAACAGCTATGACGCCACGGTGGTGGGCTCCGACGAATCCAGCGACCTTGCCGTCATCAAGATTGACCCGGGTTCGGACACTCTCACGCCAATCGAGGTGGGAGATTCCAGTGCGCTAGAGGTGGGCGACTGGGTAATGAGCATCGGCAGCCCGTTTGGCCTCGAGCAGTCCGTCTCCACGGGCATCGTGAGCTCGCTGTATCGCTCCACGATGCTGCAGGGCACCACAGGCAACACCATCTACACCAACCTCATCCAGACCGACGCGGCCATCAACCCCGGTAACTCAGGCGGTGCGCTCGTGGACTCCGAGGGCAAGCTCGTGGGCATCAACTCGATCATCGAGAGCGCCAGCGGCTCGAGCTCGGGCGTGGGCTTCGCCATTCCCGGCAACTACGCCGTTGAGGTTGCACAGAAGATCATTAACGGCGAGACCGTGACGCACGCCTATCTGGGCGGCTCCTTCCAGACCGTGACGGCGCAGAACGCCCGCCGCAACAACCTCTCCGTGAACCAGGGCGCCTACGTGGCCGAGGTCACGAGTGGCAGCCCCGCCGAGCAGGCCGGCATCCAGCAGGGCGACATCATCACGGCCATCGATGGCGACGAAATCACCAGCTCCGACGGCGTGGTGCTGGCGGTACGCTCGCACAACGTGGGTGACACCGTGAGCGTGACGCTCATGCGTGGCACGCGGGAGATGACCGTCCAGGTGACGCTCAGCTCAGACGAGGCGCTGCAGGCTCGGCGGCAGAACGACTCCTCGTCACAGGGTTCGCTGCTCGACCAGTACCTGAACCAGTACGGGTACGGCAACGGCTCCAACGGCGGCTCGAACGGGAGCGACTCGTATGGCTACGGCAACGGCTATGGTCGTGGCGGCTCCTACGGCACCGACTCCGGCTCCGCCGGCACCGACGGCTCCGGCTCCATGCAGGGCTAGCGCGCAGCCCGGCTCGGCTGATGCCGGCGAAGTACATCTACAGATGCCCCCTTCCTGGGCCCGTCGCGGCGACTCGCGACGGGCCCATTTTGTTGCCCGGCGGTTTGCGGCCCGCCCGAGTTCTTGTACCTTGCCACCGCGGCGAACGAGGCGAGGCGTGCTCGAGAAGGTGAAATGGTGGCAGAGAACGCGGGGTTGGGCCGTGCGATAATGGCCGGCGGACAATTTGTATGGTGCGGACGGCGGCGCTGGCCTTGAGCGCGCCTGTATCCGAGGTGAACTTTGCTGGTTCCCCCGGGGCCGGGCTCGCACATGGCTTGCGGGCGCAGTGAGGGAGAGCGCATGGCAGACGAGACGATGTCACTGTTTGGGGACACAGGTCAGGACGCTTCTGGTGAGGGCCCGGCTCGCCCGGCAGACACGCATGCGAAGGACCCCGCCACTCGTGCGGCCGAGCTGCGCCATCTGCTGGACTACCACGCCTACCGTTACTACGCGCTCGACGCGCCCGAGATCACGGACGCCCAGTTCGACCGCCTGCTTCGTGAGCTTCAGGCCATCGAGGAGCTCCACCCCGAGCTTGTGACGCCCGATTCCTACACCCGGCGTGTGGGCGGCTTCGTGTCGCGCCAGTTCGAGCCGGTGAAGCACGCGGCGCGCATGTACTCCATCGACGATGCCATGGACCTCGGCGAGCTCGACGAGTGGCTGGCCCGCACGGACGAGGCGCTTGGCGCAAGCGACGCCAACCCCGTCGCCTATACCTGCGAACTCAAGATCGACGGCCTCGGCGTGGCGCTCACGTACCGCGACGGCGCCTTCGTGCGTGCGGCAACCCGCGGCGACGGCACCACGGGCGAGGACGTGAGCGCCAACGTGCGCACTATCCGCGACGTTCCCATGCACCTCAAGCCCGCCGGTCTCAAGCGCGTGGACGGCGGCGGCTTTGGCCAGACGCTCGAGATTCGCGGTGAGGTCTACATGCCCAAGCACAGCTTCGAGCGTCTCAACGAGGAGGCCGACGCAAACGGCCGCGAGCCCTTCGCCAACCCGCGCAACGCCGCGGCGGGGAGCCTCCGCCAGAAGGACCCCAAGGTCACGGCGGCGCGCGACCTCGAGACGTTCATCTACGCGGTTGCCGACGAGGGCCCACTGCACGTCAACACCCAGCACGGCTTCCTCGAGTGGCTGCGCGACTGCGGCTTTCACGTGAACCCCAACGTCAAGCGCTGCGAGACGGCCGCCGAGGTGCACAAGTTCTGCGCTGACGCGCTCGAGCATCGCGACTCGCTCGACTACGACATCGACGGCGTTGTGGTGAAGGCTGACAGCTTCGCGAGCCAGGAGGCGCTCGGCTTCACGGCACGCGCCCCGCGCTGGGCCATCGCGTTCAAGTTCCCACCCGAGGAGAAGCGCACGGTGCTTCGCGAGATTCGCATCCAGGTGGGGCGCACGGGCGTGCTCACGCCGGTCGCCGAGTTTGACCCGGTTGTGGTTGCCGGCTCCACCATCGCGCGCGCCACGCTCCACAACCTGGACGAGGTGCGCCGCAAGAACGTCCGCGTGGGCGACACGATCGTCGTTCACAAGGCAGGCGACGTCATTCCCGAGGTGGTTGGCCCCGTGCTGGAGCTGCGTCCTGCGGACGCCGGGCCGTTCGAGATGCCGGCAACGTGCCCGAGCTGCGGCAGTCCCGTGGTGCGCGAGGAGGGCGAGGTGGCCTTCCGCTGCGTCTCTATCGACTGCCCGGCCCAGGCCCACGAGCGGCTCTGCCACTGGGTGAGCCGCAAGGCCATGGACATCGACGGTCTGGGCGACGAGCTTATCGGCAAGCTCGTGGCCGCCGGCCTCGTGAGCGACGTCGCGGACTTCTACGACCGCCTCACCGAGACCGCGCTCGCGGCGTGCCCCACCGGGCGCGTGAGCGTCTCGGGCGACGACATCCTCGTGGGCAAGACCATCGCCGCCAAGGTCATGGCGCAGATCGAGGAGTCCAAGGCCCGCGGCCTGGCGCGGGTCCTGTTCGGCCTGGGCATACGGCATGTGGGCGAGCAGGTGGCCCATCAGATTGCCGCCGAGTTTGGCTCGCTGGACAAGCTCCAGGCGGCCGATGAGGAGCGCATCGCCGCGGTTGACGGCATCGGCCCCAAAATCGCCCACAGCGTGCGCGAGTTCTTCTCCGTGCCCGAGAACCTCGCCGTGCTCGAGCGCCTGCGCGAGGCGCGCGTGAGCATGGAGGAGCAGCAGCCGGCCGACGCCAAGCCGCAGTCCCTCGCGGGGCTCACCTTCGTGCTGACGGGCACCCTCGAGCGCCACAAGCGCGACGACGCCAAAGTGGCGCTTCAGGCCTTTGGCGCAAAGGTCTCGGGCTCGGTGTCGAAGAAGACGAGCTACGTGATCGCGGGTGCCAACGCCGGCTCCAAGCTCGCCAAGGCCGAGAGCCTGGGCGTTCCCGTGCTGGACGAGGACGCGCTCGAGCAGATTCTCGCCACGGGCGGGGTGTCCCATGAGTCCTAGGCGCAAGGCCCTCTGCGTGGGGCTGCTCGTGCTGCTGGGCTTTTCGCTGGGATGCTCGGAGTTCGTGGTCATCGGAATCGAGCCCGAGCTCGCGGCGGCGTTTGGCGTGAGCCTCGCGCGGGTGGGGGAGCTCATCAGCGTCTTTGCCCTTACGTATGCGGTGGCCACGCCGCTGCTTGCGCTCTCGACGGGGCGGTTCCGGCGCTTTCAGCTGCTTGTGGCCTATAGCGTGCTCTTCTGCCTGGGCAACCTCGTGGCGGCGGTGGCCACGGGCTTCTCCGCACTGTTCGTCTCGCGCGTGCTCATCGGCGGGGTCTCCGGCGCGCTGCTGGCCGTGGGCGTCACCTACCTGCCCGAGCTCGTGGGCCCAAAGCGGGTGTCCATCGCCATCTCGGTGGTGTATGCGGCGTTCTCGGTGGCGATGGTCATCTCCACCTCGCTCGCCAAGATCGTCGCCGACACGCTCGACTGGCACGTGGCGATGGCGGCCACGCTCGCGATGGCGGTGGTGACCTGCGCGCTGCTCGTGGCCCTGCTGCCACGCCAGGGCGCCACGGACGAGCCGGCGACCGTTCGCGAGCAGGCAGCGCTGCTCACCGAGCCTGCCGTGCTCTGTGGCATGGCGATTTTCGTGTTTGGCGTGGGGTCTGTCTATGTGTTCTACGGCTATATCACGCCGTACCTGGAGCAGGTGCTGGGCATGGACACGGCGGCCGCCAGCGCCACACTCATGGTCTATGGCCTCATGACGCTCGTCTCGAACCTCGCAGCGGGGTGGCTGGATGCGCGCTTTGGCATGCGCACCCTGCTCGTGGCGTTCCCGGTGCAGGCGGCCCTGCTGGTGCTGCTCTCGCTCGTGGGCTCCGCGATGCCCGCGGCGCTCGTGGTGGTCATGGCCATCGGCCTCTCGATGTACCTGCTGTCGGTGCCGGTCATCGGGCTGTTCATGAAGATTGCGGCGGTGCGCCACCCCAAGGCGCTTACGCTCGCGAGCTCGCTCGAGCCGATGGCCTTCAACGTGGGCATCGCGTTTGGCGCGGCCGTGGGCGGCGCGGTGGTCATGGGGCCCGGCATGGGCGCCACGGGCTACGTAGGCGCCGTGTTCTCGTTGGCGGCCTGCGGCCTGGCGGCGCTCACGATGCGCCTGGGGAGACGGGGGTAGCTTCGTTTCGGCTGGTGGGCCGTGAGGTCTCTCGAAGTCCAAGAAAGAGGCTCCGACCGAATCCTAATCCTCGGTCGGGGCCTCTTTGTCTCTCTCGGGTTCTGTCTCTGTTCGTTTGGCTCGGTCTCGTGGGGCTTGCGCTAGCCCAACACGTCCTCCGCGCTCAGCCAGCTGGGGAGCTCGGCGCTCACCGTGCGCGCGGCAGCGTAGGCGCGTGGCAGGGTGAGGGCGCTTGCGGCCTGGTAGGCGCCGCTGGGCATGAGCTCGAGGGCGAGGGCGCAGTCCGTGCGGGCGTCGTCTACGAGGGCGAGGGGCAGAAGCAGCAGCATGCGGTTGCGCGCGGCGTCGTAGGCGGGCGCGACGTGGCGGTAGCTCTGGCGGGCGCGGCGGAGCGACAGGTCAATGGCGTCGTCCAGCGCGCGGCAGGCGCGGCGGTGCCTGCCGGGCTCGGCGGAGATGGTGCGCGAGAGGGCCGTGAGGGCCTGCGTGTGCGCGGCGGGCGTGGTGGCGTCGTCGAGCGCGGAGAGCAGGGCCTCCTCGCCCTCGAGCTGGGCGGCCACGAAGCCACGCGGCAGGTTTTTGAGGGCGCGTCCGAGCAGGGCGCGGTAGTCCGGGATCACGAGGGCGTCCGGGCGGGGACGCACGTCGTCGAGAGCCTCGAGGTATGCGGGCTGCTGGGGCAGTTCGGGCAGGGTGGCGGCAAGGCGTGCGCCCAGCTCGCCGCTGCCGCCCTCGGCCAGGCCCGCAAAGCGCCAGGGGATGTCTGTGCCGGTGGGCTCCAGCACGGCAAAGAGGCGCTCGCACATGGGGGAGAGCAGCCCGGTGTCAAAGGCGGCGAGCGAGCCGTCGGCAGAGACGGCGAGTGCGTCGGTTGTCCTCACGCGGGCAAGCGTGGCGGCCAGGTACTCGCGCAGGATGCCGTAGCGGCTCGCCTTGCCAACGCCTTCGCCCGGGTAGTTCCAGCGCTCGGGTGCCGCGGCGGTGGCCACCGTGCCGAGGAAGGTCTCCCAGGAGCCGATGGCCACGAACTGGGCGAGCTCGCGCATCGGGTCCTTGGGCTCCTCGCCTGCCTGGCGCGGGAAGAGGTCCTCCCAATAGCCCGAGGCCTCCTGCGGCAGGCCCTCGAGCCCGGCGGCCTCGTGGGCAGAGCCGGTGCCGTCGTCGCCATCGACGAGGGCGAGCTGCCAACGGCGGGAGTTGCCGGGGCGTGTGTTGCGGCGGATGGTGACGCTGATGGGGGCGGAGCCGTCCTCCTGCAGGTAGCGCAGGGGAAACGTGACACGGCTGCGCGAGCCGGACGTGGCGCCGGTGGCGCGGGCGCAGCGCCAGTCCTCGTCAAGCACGCTCATGAGGTCTGCGTCGAAGGGCAGGATGCGCGTGAGCAGGCCGAGGAGGGCGGGCTTGATGGACACCTCGTCCGCAAACGAGGTGGGGAAGTCGTCGTGCTCGCGGCGCGCGGGGCGCGGGTCGGGCTGGGGCGCTGGGGCAAAGGCTGCCGCGGGAATAGGGCTGGCCGCGGGCTGAGTTGCCGGCTGCGCCTCGGGGGCGGGCTGGGCGGCCGATTGCGGCTCGGGCTCGGGCGCCGGGGCCGCCGGG
>NZ_CAAKON010000013.1 GCF_901212655.1 Olsenella uli
TGTGTTCGGTTGGGATCGGAAATCAACCAGTGATCTTACTGAACATATGGCGCACCTTGTCCAGGCGGCTGTTTGGACGGCGGGGCTGGATGACTGGCTTGCCGACAGCGGCCTGATACCCTTTCAGTTCTGTAAGGCATACGCTCTGCCCGTTGGTGTAAAAGGCCAGATCAGTACGGTATGCCTGTATACAGCGGGCGGGAATCTCGCCAGTAAAGACAACTTCATCCTTTTTTACCTGGACCGTTTCGATGGTGGCACAGTATTTCGGTGCATCATGATAAGCCCTGGAAAGATATTCCCGGGGCGCATAGAGGGTGAAGGAGAGATAAGGTTCCAGCAGTTGCGTCCCTGATTCCTTCAATGCCTGTTCCAATACAATCGGGGCCAATGAGCGGAAGTCCGCCGGCGTGCTGACCGGACTGTAATAAAGCCCGTATTCAAAGCAAATCTTACAGTCCGTTACGTTCCAGCCGAACAAGCCCTGCTCCAGCCCGTAACGGATACCATCCCTGACAGCGTTTTGAAAACTCTGGTTCAAGTATCCCAGCGAAACCCGGCTCTCGTATTGTACACCGGAGCCAAGCGGGAGTGGTGTAACAGACAGTCCGATGGATGCCCAAAACGGGTTGGGCGGCACCTCGATATGGATGGTGTGGCTGGCTGCTTTGAGCGGCCGCTCCATATAAATGACGGTGGGTTCCTTTACCACTGTTTCAAGCTTGTATTTTTCCGACAGCAAAGCGGAAACAACCTCCAACTGCACCCGGCCCAAAAAAGAAAGAATGATCTCATGGGTGATGGAATCCACCTCGCAGCGCAAAAGCGGGTCAGTATCCGCAAGTTGCGTAAGAGCGTCCAGCAGCCGTTCTCTTTGCGCTGCCGTTTTCGGCGCAATCGACGTCCGCAGCATGGGGAGGGGGTCCTCACGCCACCTTTTACGAGGGAGCCGGGTTGGGTCCCCTAATACATCGTTTAACCTCACGCTGTCGCTGGGAAGGATAACAATTTCACCCGGATAAGCGGTGTCTGTCCGAACAATTTCCCCTTTGGATGGAATACGCATCTCTGTGATTTTCAGCTTTTCTCTCCCGGCCAGAGCCACCGTATCCCGCAGGCGCAGCGTTCCGCTGTATAGCCGCAAATAGATGAGCCGCTGGCCACAATCTGTATACTCCACCTTGAAAACGCTGCCGCATAGGGCGTCGCTCCCCTGTTCCCCAATCGGTTGGAACAGCCCTGTCACCGCATCCATCAACGGTTGAATGCCAAGGCCCTTTTTGGCGCTGCCATGATAGACCGGGAACAGGGAGGCGTCTTGAACCCGCCGCTGTTCCTCCTGCGCAAGTTCTTCCCGGCTGATTGGTTCTCCTGCGATATACTTTTCCAATAATTCATCGTTATTTTCGATGACCGCATCCCATGCTTCTATGTCGGTATTTTCCTCCAGGACTATTTCCGGGGACAGCGACACCGTCTGCTTGATGATAATATCGGCGGAGAGCTTATCCCGAACAGACTGATACACGCCCTGCAAATCAACGCCAGCCTGGTCGATCTTATTGATAAAGATAACGGTGGGAATGTCCATTTTCCGCAGGGCATGGAACAGAATACGGGTCTGGGCCTGCACACCATCTTTAGCGGAGATCACCAAGATGGCCCCATCTAAAACAGCCAAAGAGCGGTACACCTCCGCCAAAAAATCCATGTGGCCGGGCGTATCCACAATGTTGACTTTACATCTGTGCCACTGGAAGGAAGTGACTGCCGCTTGAATGGTAATCCCACGCTGCCGCTCCAAAAGCATGGTGTCCGTCCTCGTTGTCCCTTTTTCGACGCTCCCCGGTTCTGAAATGGCTCCGCTGGCATATAGCAGGCTCTCCGTCAAGGTTGTCTTTCCAGCGTCTACATGGGCAAGAATCCCGATATTGATAATGTTCATGTCTATCCTCCATACAAGGCCCAAATGGGCGCAAAAATCCCCAGCGGCTAATACTTTTACCGCTGGGGATCATGACTTCGGACAAACAGAAGTATGACGGCTTACATGAGCCGCTGTCCGTCACGATATTTACTAAAAAGGCAAAAGTATTCTTAAATTGGGTACAAAAACTAAGCCCCTGCAAGGGGCAATCATTTTTGCGCCCATTATCAAATTTTATTTAAGAATACCTTGCCGCATATTTGGTAGACTCCTCAAATCAGGTTAATAGCAGTATATCATAGTACACTCTAAAAAACAAGAAATTATTTTACCCGATTCCCCAAATAAATCAGGCCTTGATTATCAACTTTATCCGAACACCT
>NZ_CAAKON010000014.1 GCF_901212655.1 Olsenella uli
CGCGCAAGCAGAGGGGGCCCGCCCCGGCCGATGCCGGGACGGCCCCCCCTCTGCGCGAAAATGCCCCTTGTTGGTCAGCGGCGCCCTGCTCTCCCACGGCCTTCCGCCGCAGTACCATCGGCGCTCGGGGGCTTAACTTCCGGGTTCGGAACGGGACCGGGTGTGCCTCCCCTGCCATGGCCGCTGACCAACAAGGGGCATTCTGCTGTCACGGGCGCGCCCCCGTGCCCTCAGGGCCGCACAGCGCTCGGACGCCCAACGCCCCGGGAAGCCGCGCTCGACCGCGCGATCCGGGTGTGGAAGAGGAAGAGCTCGGGCTATTAGTGGCGCTCGGCTGAGGCGGTCGCCCGCCTTGCACCTGCGCCCTATCGACCTCGTGGTCTGCGAGGGCCCTTACCGAAGGGAAGACTCATCTCGGGACTGGCTTCCCGCTTAGATGCCTTCAGCGGTTATCCAGACCGGACGCGGCTACCGGGCTGCGCCGTTGGTCGACGACCCGTGCACCGGAGGTCCGTCCACCCCGGTCCTCTCGTACTAGGGGCAGCCTCCCTCAGTCTTCCTGCGCCCGCGGAGGATAGGGACCGAACTGTCTCACGACGTTCTGAACCCAGCTCGCGTACCGCTTTGAATGGCGAACAGCCATACCCTTGGGACCTGCTCCAGCCCCAGGATGCGATGAGCCGACATCGAGGTGCCAAACCTTCCCGTCGATGTGGACTCTTGGGGAAGATCAGCCTGTTATCCCCGGAGTACCTTTTATCCGTTGAGCGACGGCCGTTCCACGCCGGGCCGCCGGATCACTAGAGCCTGGTTTCCCACCTGCTCGGCTTGTGGGCCTCGCAGTCAAGCCTGCTTATGCTCTTGCACTCATGAGGACGGTTGCCGACCGTCCCGAGCAGACCTTGCGCGCGCCTCCGTTACTCTTTGGGAGGCGACCGCCCCAGTCAAACTACCCACCAGGCACGGTCCCCCTCCCCGGTCAGGGCGAGGGGTTAGGACGCCAGAGCGACGAGGGTGGTATTCCAAGGGCGGCTCCCCGGGGGCTGGCGCCCTCGGTTCTCGGCCTCCCACCTATCCTCTACACGTCGGACCGGCGGCCAATGCCTAGCTGCAGTAAAGGTTCACGGGGTCTTTCCGTCCTTCCGCGGGTAAGTCGCATCTTCACGACTAGTGCAATTTCACCGGGTCTATGGCAGAGACAGCGCCCAAATCGTTGCGCCTTTCGTGCAGGTCGGAACTTACCCGACAAGGATTTTCGCTACCTTAGGACCGTTATAGTTACGGCCGCCGTTTACCGGGGCTTGGGTTCGCGGCTTCTCCCTCGCGGGATGACCGCTCCCCGTGACCTTCCGGCACCGGGCAGGCGTCAGACCCTATGCGTCGCCTTACGGCTTTGCAGAGTCCTGTGTTTTTGGTAAACAGTCGTTTGGGCCTCTTCGCTGTGGCCGCCTCGCGCTCGGGGGGCGAGCCCCTCCACGCTGCCGCGGCACCCCTTCTCCCGAAGTTACGGGGCAATTTTGCCGAGTTCCTTTGCCATAGTTCTCCCGATCGCCTTGGTATGTTCTACCCACCCACCTGTGTCGGTTTGCGGTACGGGCTCCTCGCGGATCCCTAGGCGCTTTTCTTGGAAGCGTGGGCTCACCGGCTTCGCCAGAGTGCTTCGTCCGGCGCCTCGGCCACTCGCGGGGCGCATTTCACTGCCCTGCGGCCTACGCGCCATCACGGGGACGTCCAGAACCCCGCCCGGCCACCCTTCTCCGTCACGCCGTCGGTCGATCTCCGCTGCGGAGGTGCGGGAATGTCTGCCCGCTGTGCATCGGCTACGCCTCCCGGCCTCGCCTTAGCTCCCGACTGACCCAGGGACGATTAGCGTCTCCCTGGAAACCTTGGGCTTACGGCGGCGGCGCTTTCCACGCCCCTCTCGCTACTCATGCCAGCATTCTCACTCCCGGCCGCTCCACGAGGGGTCGTCCCCTCGCTTCCCCGCGGACGGGAAGCTCCCCTACCACTACGTCAATCTAGTCCGCCGCTTCGGCGCCATGCTTAGCCCCGTGTATTGTCGGCGCATGTCCACTCGACCAGTGAGCTGTTACGCACTCTTTGAATGGGTGGCTGCTTCTGAGCCAACATCCTGGTTGTCTGGGCAGACGCACATCCTTTGCCACTCAGCATGGACTTGGGGGCCTTAGCGGGCGGTCCGGGCTGTTTCCCTCTCGAGCACACAGCTTAGCCCACATGCTCTGACTGCCGCGCTCCGGTCCGCCGGCATTCGGAGTTCGGTCGGGGTTGGTAGGCGGTGAGGCCCCCGCTCCCGTCCGGTGCTCTACCTCCGGCGGATAACGCGCGACGCTAGCCCTAAAGCTATTTCGGGGAGAACGAGATATCTCCGGGTTTGATTGGCCTTTCACCCCTACCCACGGGTCATCCCCTCAGTTTTCAACCTGAGTGGGTTCGGCCCTCCACGGGGTCTTACCCCCGCCTCAGCCTGCCCATGGGTAGCTCACCCGGCTTCGCGTCTGCGGCGCGCGACTGAACGCCCTGTTCAGACTCGCTGTCGCTGCGGCTCGCTTGCTAGCTAAGCCTCGCCACGCACCGCAACTCGCTGGCTCATTCTACAAAAGGCACGCCGTCACGCCCCTGGGGGCGCTCCGACTGCTTGTGGGCGCACGGTTTCAGGTACTGTTTCACTCCCCTCCCGGGGTGCTTTTCACCTTTCCCTCACGGTACTGGTGCGCTATCGGTCACTGGAGAGTGTTTAGGCTTGGAGGGTGGTCCCCCCTGCTTCCCACCGGGTTTCACGTGTCCGGCGGTACTCGGGCACCAGCCAGCTGGGGGCGCGGGTCCGCGTACGGGGCTCTAACCCTGTACCGCCCGGCTTCCCATCCGGTTCCGCTCCCACGCCCCTTTGTCACAGCGTGTTGGCTGGCCCCACGACCCCGGCGGGGCTCTCGCTCCCGCCGGTTTGGCCTCTCCCCCGTTCGCTCGCCGCTACTGGGGGG
>NZ_CAAKON010000015.1 GCF_901212655.1 Olsenella uli
CGAGGGCGCGAGGGCGCGAGGGCGCGAGGGAGCCGGCCTCGCGGCCGAAAAGCCCGGTTACAGCTCGATGCTCAGCTCGACGGGGCAATGATCGCTGCCGAAGACCTCGGAAAGGATCGAGGCGCCGGTCACGCGGCCTGCGATGTCGTTCGAGACCAGGAAGTAGTCGATGCGCCATCCCGCGTTGTTCTTGCGGGCGTTAAAGCGGTAGCTCCACCAGCTGTAGGCACCGGTGAGCTCGGGGAATCGAGTACGGAACGTGTCGGTGAAGCCGGCGTCCAGGAGCTTGGTGAAGCTCTCGCGCTCCTCGTCGGAGAAGCCTGCGTTGCCGCGATTGCTCTTGGGGTTCTTGAGGTCAATCTCTTCGTGCGCCACGTTGAAGTCTCCGCAGGTCACCACGGGCTTCTCCTCGACAAGCCGGCTTAGCCACTCGCGATAGGCGGTGTCCCAGGCAAGGCGCGTGTCCAGGCGGGCGAGCTCGCCCTGCGCGTTGGGGGTGTAGACGTCCACGAACCAGTAGGCCGGGAATTCGAGCGCGCACACTCGACCCTCCGTGGCGGCAACGGCCACGAGCTCCTCGTCCTCGGCGGAGAGCACTTCGTGCGCCACGGGCAGGAGGGCGTCTGCGTGCAGCACCTGTATCGGCTCCTCGCGACTGAACACTGCCGTGCCCGAGTAGCCCTTGCGCTCGGCGTAGCTCCAGGTCTGGTGGTAGCCGGGTAGCTCAAGTTCCAGCTGGCCTTCCTGTAGCTTGGTCTCCTGCAGGGCAAGAACGTCTGCGTCGAGGGACTCGGCAATCTCGGTGAAGCTCGGGTCCTTCTTCATGACGGCGCGCAGGCCGTTGACGTTCCAGGAAACGAGCCGCAGCTCGCGGGGGTTGCTCATGGGTACTCCTCATGCAACGGCGCCGGCTTTGATCGCCGACGCCCGTGTCAATCTGCCGCGCTCGATTGTACACGCGCCCGTCGTGCGCTCGCCGCCCGCCCGAGACCTTGCGGCCACCCCGCCTACCCGAGCTCTCATGCTCGTGCTGTCCCCTAGCCGAAAAGCCACTCGCGCCAGCGGTCCATATTGCGCTCCGCAAGTGCGTGACCTGCGGCGTAGACCTTGGCGAGCCTGTCAACGTGCGTCTCGGTGTTCTTGATAGGCATGACCTCGGGGCGGATCACGAGCGCCCGTCCCTCGCGCTCGAGTTCCTCCACGTGGCCGAGGGCAGCGTTGTAGCGCCCCGCGCGCGTGGACAGCGCCTCAAACACATGGGGCCTGCCGGCGCAGACACGCTGCATGAGGCCGCGCTGCCCGCGTCCCATCGGCTTCTTGCGGTAGCCTGCCGGTCGCGTTGCCACAAAGACGAAGCGCTCATAGCCATCGCGCTCGGCGAGGTGAAGGGGTATGCCTGCCCCCTCGCCCAAACCTCCGTCCAACATGACCCGCCCGTCGATCTCTATGGGCCTCATGATGAACGGCATCGTTGAGCCCGCGCGCACGCGGCGCACCATGTCGAGCGGTGTGGCCATGTCCTCCTTGGTCCAGGTGACGGTGCGTCCCGTGTCACGCTCGAAGGCCTGTATGCGCAGCTGGGCCGGGTTGGCGCGGAACGTCTCCCAGTCAAACGGGAGGGTTCCGTCTTGAATGGCGCCGTCGTAGAGGAAGTCTGCGTTGAAGAACCCGTTGCGGCGGGCAAGCGACCCGATGCCGCCGAAGCGCTCGTCGTCGGCTATCTCTACAAACGAGCGCCGCGTCCTCAGTGCGTCGCGAGAGAGGTAATTGACGGAATTCGAGGACCCAGCCGAGACGCCACACACATATGGGTACCACATACGATGTTCGATGAAGGTAGCCACGATGCCGGCCGTATGGGCAGCACGCATGCCCCCGCCTTCCAGTACCAGGGCAACGCCAGGTACGTTTGTCTCAAGACTGTTATTTGGCCGCATGTGCTTGCCCCTCTCGAGTTGTGCCTAACGACTATAGCGCGCCGCACCCGACTGCCGGGGAGGCGGGCTGTCGGGCAGTTGGGCCCGGATCAGCTCGTGTAGAGAGGAGACGAATGGACCATGCGAAGGCAGGTAGCTAGTCGGGAGGGCACCGTCGGCCAAGCGAGCGCCATTGGCGCCGGGCCGCAAGACGACCTCGAGTGGTTTCGCGCGCTCCTCGTGGAGCGCGAGCTCTCGCCGAGGACGGTCGAGAAGTATGTGAGGGAGGTGAGGCGGCTGCTTCTCTATCTCGACCGAAGTGGGGGCACGGTGTCAAAGGCGAGCCTCGTTGCCTATAAGGCGTGGCTGGTGGGGGCGTTTGCACCCTCGACGGTGAACGTGGCGATTGCCGCCATCAATGGCTACCTCGCCAATGCTGGTATGGAGGGCCTGTGCCTGCGAAGGCTCCGCGTTCAAAGCGACCGGTTCCGACGACCGGAGCAAGAGCTGACGAGACGTGACTATCGACGCCTGCTGCACGCCGCGCGCCAGGCGCGCGACAGGCGGGCGCTGCTCCTGCTCCAAACACTGTGCTCCACGGGCATCCGCGTAAGTGAGCTGCGGTTTGTAACGGTGGCTGCTGCCAAGAGCCACGTGGCGACGGTCGAGAACAAGGGCAAGGTGCGAAGCGTCTGGATTCCGCCCTCGCTCTGCGAGCAATTGCTTGCGTACGCTCGCGACGCCGGCGTGCAGAGGGGCCCGGTGTTGAGGACCTCGGCCGGCCGGCCGCTTGACCGCACCTGCGTGTGGCGAACGATGAAGCGCCTCGCTCATCTCGCCGGCGTGGGAGAGAGCAAGGTGTACCCGCACAACCTGCGCCACCTGTTTGCGCTCTCCTATTACGAGGCCTACCACGACATAGACGCCCTCAGCGAGATTTTGGGACACTCGCGAGTCGAGACGACGCGCATCTACGTGGCCACGACAGGCCTTGAGCGTGAGCGTCAGATTTCTAGCCTCGGGTTGCTCGTCTAGGATTGCGTCCGAATGCGCCCCTACGCCACGAGATGGCGCAAATCGTCGTACTGGCAAAGGTATAACCAACAAGCGAAAAGAAGTGACAGACAATATAAATAAGGTCGAGAAATGACCGGTACATGCGGTGTGTAACGGAATGTGAGTTCTGTTGCGCGAATTGAACTCCGCCGGCTGCACATATGTGTTCCCAGCTAGGCATAATTCTAGCTATCATACCACTCACCAACAGGTTTCCCTTACACGCAAACTAAAGATGGCCTTGAAGAAACGTACGGCTTTCCCGAACCCTTTTTAAAGCGTCTCCGCTGCATGCGGCACCCATCTAAGGAAATGCGTTATGCAACAGAACTCACATTCCGTTGCGTGCGGGCATGCCGATAACGGGATGGAGGGGGATATGGGATTTAAGAATTTTGGTAAGGGGGTGAGACGCGCGGTTGTGGGCCTTGCGGCCGCGTTTGCGGTCTGCGCCTCCACGCCGGAGACCCCTGGCACCCCAACCACGCCGGGCGAGTCCAGCAATAACGGCACCACCGCGCCGGGCCCCAAGGAGCAGGCCAAGAAGCAGACCCCCCAGGCCAGCGACACCACCAAGCCGCCCGTCATCGCGGGCTTTGGTGTCGCGGTCGCCGCTCTCGTTGCCGCCGGCGTCACGATGCGCGCCCGCGGCAGGAACGGAAGGCGGAAATGACCAAGCGCGTGAGGTTTGACAGCCCTCAGGGTGTGCGCGTCAACGAGACGGAATATGCGCTGATGCGCTACATCGCAAGCCGGTCCGATGGTCCGGCGGTGCTGAGCGTGAGCGAGCTCTCCAAGGAGCTCGTCCGCAGCGTTGTCACCATTCGCAACAGCCTGCGTTCCCTTGGCGACAAGGGGCTGCTGGAAATTCGCGCGCGCTACCTGCGCAATGGTGGCCAGCTTGAGAACGAGTACGAGGTCACCGAGCTGGGCCGTAGGATTCTGGGCGTGCCGACGCGAGAGGACGCCTAGGCCCGAGGGCGCCTGCGCACTTCGCGGCGCAGCCACATAGCGAGTATGCTCTGGTCAAGAGGCCGGTGCGCGTCATCGACGTGCATCGGCCTTCGTCTTTCGAGGAATCGAGGCCCCATGTCTGCATATGTCACAGATCCCAAGGTGGCGGCGGCTGAGCTCTCCCGCCGTATCGACCATGCCAAGCGCGTCATCTTCTTTGGAGGGGCCGGCGTCTCAACGGCGAGCGGCATACCGGACTTCCGCAGTGTCGATGGCCTGTATCACCAGAAGTTCGCCTATCCGCCCGAGACGATGCTCTCCCACGACTTCTACCTCACGCATCCGGAGGAGTTCTTCGACTTCTACCGTCAGAAGATGATTGCCCTCGCCGCCAAGCCCAACCAGGCGCACAAGAAGCTTGCCGAGCTGGAGCGGGAGGGAAAGCTGACTGCCGTGGTGACTCAGAACATCGACGGGCTGCATCAGGCCGCCGGCTCCAAGAACGTGCTGGAGCTGCACGGCTCCGTGCATCGCAACGTATGCCAGAGGTGCGGCAAGGTGTACTCGGCCGAGTGGGTCATGGACACGACGGGCGTCCCATCCTGTCCCGAGTGTGGCGGGCGCATCAAGCCTGACGTAGTGCTCTACGGCGAGGCTCTCGATGACGGCGTGATGCGCGAGGCCCTTCACCAGATTGCGCGCGCGGACATGCTCATCATCGGAGGCACGAGCCTCGTGGTCTATCCGGCGGCCGGCCTCGTCCAGTACTTCCAGGGCGACGACCTCGTCATCGTCAATCGTGACGCCACCCCCGCAGACAGCAAGGCCGACCTCGTGCTGCAGTGCGACATCACCAAGGCGTTCGACTTCTAGGCGCGCGGCGGCGTTGCCCGTGGCGCGCCTCGGCAACGCCGCCGCCCCAACCTTCTGTGATCGTTGCGCGGCGCCCGTGCTCGCCCGCTACAATCTTGTAGTTAACAATTGCGGGCGAAAGGCGCACATGGCTGACGAGTGGCACATGGATCACAGCAAGATCGAGCAGGGCGTGAGGCTCATCCTTGAGGGGATGGGCGAGGACCCGAACCGCGAGGGCCTGCTGGACACGCCCGCCCGCGTGGCGCGTGCGTACGAGGAGATGTGTGGCGGCCTTTACCAGGACGCCGACGACCTCTTCAAGGTCACGTTCGATGCCGAGTGCCACGAGATCGTCATCGTGCGCGACATCCCCTTCTACTCGATGTGCGAGCATCACCTGCTGCCCTTCTTTGGCACGGCGCACGTTGCCTACATTCCGGGCGAGTCTGGCCGCGTGTGCGGCATCTCCAAGCTCGCGCGCGTGGTGGACGTCTATGCCAAGCGCCCGCAGCTGCAGGAGCGCCTCTGCGCTCAGGTGGCAGACGCGGTTGAGCGCAACCTTGACCCCCTGGGCGTGCTCGTGGTCATGGAGGCAGAGCACCTCTGCATGACGATGCGCGGCGTGCGCAAGCCGGGGGGCCGCACCACCACCTCGGCAGTGCGCGGCGCGTTCAAGCGCAATCCGGCCACGCGTGCAGAGGCCATGTCGCTGATCTTTGACGGCACCAAGTAGCAGGGGCTCATTGACTGGCATGCCCACCGGTGTGCCGTGTTTCACGTGGAAAGGACGGCCAGATGCTTCGAGAGAACTACGCCACCTGGCGCTGCGGCGGCCGAGAGCTGTCGCTGGTGAGGCCGCGCATCATGGGTGTGCTCAATGTCACCCCGGACTCATTCTCCGATGGCGGCACCCACGATGACCCCGATGCCGCCATTGCGTGGGGCATGCGTCTGCTCGACGAGGGTGCCGACATCATCGACGTGGGCGGCGAGTCCACGCGCCCCGGCTTCAAGCCCGTTTCCCCCGATGACGAGGCCAAGCGCGTGGTGCCCGTCATCCGCGCGCTCGTGGACGTGGGAGCGTTTGTTTCCATCGACACGCGCCACCCGGAGGTCGCCCGCCTTGCCGTGAAGCTTGGCGCCGCCATCGTGAATGACGTCACGGGGTTCACCAACCCCGAGATGCAGCGCGTTGCCGCCGAGAGCGACTGCGGCTGCGTGGTCATGCATGCCGGCGAGGTCTCCGAGCGCGCGCCCCACAAGTCCGTGACGTTGGACTCCGCACCCGCCGCCCGCGCGGCGGCAGCGGGCGGCCTGCCTGGCGCGGGCTCGCCCGAGGGCTCCGCGGCCACGGCTGCCGCCAAGGCCGACGCCGCCGCATCCGCCCGCCTCGACGAGGTCATGCGTCGGAGTGCCCGCGGCGTCACCAACTCGACGATTCGCCTCGCGGGCAGCGGCCGTCGCTTCACGCTTCCGGAAGAGGCTCCCATCATGCGCCGCATCATGGGCTTCCTTGGCGACCAGGCGCGTGAGCTCATGCGCGCCGGCGTGTCCCATGAGCGCATCTGCATCGACCCAGGCCCCGGTTTTGGGAAGCTTGCCGACGAGGACGTTGTGATCCAACGCGCCACGGCCAAGATGGCCTCGATGGGATACCCCGTGATGTGCGCCGTCTCCCGCAAGCGCTTCGTGGGGGCGGTCTCCGGCGTCAAGGCGGCAACCGAGCGCGACGCCGCCACGGCGGGCATCTGCATCGCCGCCATCGAGAATGGCGCGCGCATCCTGCGCGTGCATGACGTGGCGAACGTCTCCCAGACCATCAACGCCTACTGGTCCATCGCCCACCCAGACCCGCGCCGCGCCTACGTGGCGCTTGGGTCCAACGTGGGCGACCGTCTCGGCTACCTCGGGCGAGCCTGCTCGCTCATCAACGCCATTCCGCTCACCTGCGTCACCGGCGTGAGTCATGCCTATGAGACGGAGCCGGCCTACGGCATCGCCCAGCCGGTTGCCAACGCGGTCTGCGAGATTCGCTCGGAGCTGGCACCGCTCGTCCTCATCGACGAACTGCTCAATGTGGAGACGCAGCTTGGCCGTGAGCGTCCGGAGGGCCAGGAGGGCCACGGCCCGCGCACCATCGACTGCGACCTCGTGTGGATGGAGGGCGAGACGCATGCGGGCCGCAAGCTCGCGCTGCCGCACCCGCGCCTTGGCGAGCGGGACTTTGTGATCGTTCCGATGGAGGACCTTATGCACAATCCGGTGCGCTTCCTTGCGCACGGGGGCGTTCGCGTGCTGCCGCGCGAGCAGCGCGTGGGCATCGTGCGGTCCGACCTCGGCGAGATTTCCTGGGAGTAGAGAGTATGGACGAGAACAACGCCTCAAATGGCCTGCCCGAACTGCGTATCGTTGCGAGCACGGGCTCTACCAACGACGACGTCATGGCGCTTGGTCGCGCTGGGGCGCCGCATGGCTCCTGCGTGGCGTCGCACGAGCAGACCGAGGGGCGCGGTCGGCGCGGCCACGTGTGGGGGTCTCCCTCCACGGGCCTCTACCTCTCCATCCTCATGCGCCCCAACGTACCGATGAGCCACTTTATGGGCCTTTCCGCCGTGTGTGGCCTGGGCGTGCTCGACGCCCTGCACTCCCTAGGAGCCACGCGTGCGGCACTCAAGTGGCCCAATGACGTCGTGGTGCCCGAGCTGGGCGAGGATGGCGAGCCACTGGAGTCTGGCGCCGCCCGCAAGCTCTGCGGCATGCTCATGGAAGCGGGTACCGGCGAGGGTGGCATGTTTGCCGTGGCGGGCATCGGCGTGAACCTCATGCTGCCCAAGCTCGGGGGCAACCTCGGGAGCGTCAATCCTCTCAAGCCCGCTCAGCTCTCCGATGCCGTGGGTGCGGACGACGAAGGCAACCCGCTGCCCGTGCCTGGCTTTGACGAGCTGGCGCACGCCATTCGCAATCACGTTATCGCCCGCTGTGACGCTTGGGCGGCCGAGGTCAACGCCGGTCGTGCCGTGGCTGGTCCCCTCGCGCCCATCCTCTCGGACTACTTTGACTCCCTGCCCCTCATGGGCAAGCACGTCCGCGTGGTCTACCCCAACGGCAACGTCATGGGCCTTGGTACCTTCGTGGCCGTTGACGTCTGGGGCCGCGCTACGGTGAAGATGGGGAACGGAAAGGAAGTCACCATCTCCAGCGAGCAAGCCAGCCTCCGCCCACTCTAGATGCCCAATCTTGGCCCTCATTCGTCGCCTGCGTACCTCAGTACGCGGCGCTCCTCATTCGGGCCAATCTCGGGCATCGAGAGCGGGCGGCTGTTGTTTGCCTGATGGCGTGGCTGATCCGTTATCCCTGGTGGTACAGCCAGATGCGCCAGATGCCGCGGAGAGTGAGGTCCATGTCCACGGCGTCGAAGACGTCGGTGGCGGTGCCGATGATGCGTGAGAGCCCGCCCGTGGCGATGACGGGCGCAGCCAGCGCCAGCGCCTTGGCCTCCGTGCCCTTGGCCTCCTCGGCAAGCTGCGTCTTGATGCGGGCCACGAGACCCTCTGCCTGGGCGGCCACGCCAAGTACGAGGCCACTCTGGATGGCGTGCTCCGTGGTGTCGCCGATGGGAGCCGGCGGCACCTCGATGGGCGTGCTCGCGAGCTTTGCCGCGTGGGCAAATAGGGCAGACGCGGAGAGCATGAGGCCGGGCGCGATGCTGCCGCCCCGGTACTGGCCCATGCCGTCCACCACGTCGATGTTCGTGGCCGTGCCAAAGTCCACCACGATGGCGGGCGAGCCGTAGGCGTCGCGCGCCTCCACGGCATTGGCGATGCGGTCCGCGCCCACCTGCTCGGGGTAGGGCATGGCTATAGCCAGGCAGCAGTCGCGGCTCCCGCGCACCACGAAGGGCCTCGTTCCCAGGGCGTCCCCAAGGGCAATCTCCCACATGTCGGTCAGCACGGGCACCACGCTCGCGATGGCCGCCGCCTCGATGACCTCCAGATCAAGGTCCCTCAGCATGAGGAAGTTGCGCAGGCGCGCGTGGAGCTCGTCCGAGGTGTCGTTGCGGTCGGTCTTGAGGCGCCAGCGCTGGGCCACCTTGCCCCCAGAGATGAGACCGAGCGTGGTCTGCGTGTTTCCAACGTCAATTGCGAGGAACATGACGACTCCCTTTTGCTCCGTTCACAGAGATGCGCCCGCGAGCCCCTTAGAAGTGGCTTGCGTGATGGCATCGTGGAGTTGGGCACGCATGCGCCCGAAGACCCCATCTTTTTCGTGACACTCGATAATTGCCATGCTACCATTCAAAAGCTTGTTCGCCCTGGTCGGAAACCAGGGCATCCCCGGTTGCCATGCCGAGGAGTTCCACAGCCCCGTAAGCTGGGGCGCGAACAAAAGAGGAGTCCTGCCATGAAGAAGGGTATCCACCCCGACTACGTCGAGTGCACCGTCCGCTGCAGCTGCGGCAACACCTGGGTCACTCGCTCGACCGTCCCCAGCATGACGATCGACCTGTGCGACAAGTGCCACCCGTTCTACACCGGCCAGCAGAAGCTCGTTGACACCGGCGGACGCGTCCAGCGCTTCGCCAACAAGTTCGGCGGTGCTGCCAAGGCCCAGCTCGAGCGTGCCGCTGCCGCCAAGGCCGAGCGCGAGAAGAAGGCCGCCGAGGCCGCTGCCGCCAAGAAGGCTGAGCGCGAGGCCAAGGCCGCCGCGAAGGCCAAGCGTGCCGCCGAGTTCGAGAAGAAGGCCGCTGCCGAGGCCGCCAAGGCTGCCGAGCAGGCCGCCGCTGAGGCCACCGAGGCTCCCGCCGAGGCCGCCGAGACCGAGGCTGCTGCCGAGTAGCGCTCGCCCCATATGGCTGTGAGGCCCCGCATTGCATCTGCAGTGCGGGGCCTTTTTGTTGCGCGCTCTGCGATGGATAAGCCAAACGAAGCCGGCTTCCGTGCGAGGCGCGTCGTGCGCTGCTGGATGACGTTAGCCGCCATGCGACTTGCGTCGTGCTGCAGCCAACGGTTTGCGGGCTGTGTCGAGGCCGTCCTGCGCGGGAAAGCTCGCCGTGCAGCGGTCGGCTGTTTGAACGAGGCTAGACGAGCCGCAGGTGCGAGCGGCTGTCTGGCGCCTGCGCTGGGGGTTCGGCCACGCGCGGGTGTCTCCCGCCACCATACTCAGGGTCTGCGACGGCAATCTCCCGCATGGTGATCCGATATGTCTCCGCTATGCGCCTGTGCGCCGCCTCGGGAGCTTCCTGATCGTAGGTGAATCGGCAGGTGGAAAGCACTATCTGGGCCGTCTTGTGCCGACGTGCCTGAAAGAGCAGGTCGACCGTCTCGCCGTTTGCGCGTGCCTGCGCAATGAGGTCGCGGGCGCTTGTGGGGGAGAGCTCCAGGATGGCGGGCAGCTCGGTTGTGTCGGCGGTGATGCCAAAATGGTCGGCGTAGGCGTCGAGGGCTGCCCCCTTTGCCGCCTCCCTGCGGGCCTGCTCGGCGAACATGGCATCAGACGTGGCGGCACTGAGGCCCATGTCGAGGAGCGCCTGTGCCGGCTCGAAGCCGTTGGACTTTACGTGCTCCTCAAACTCCCTTCGCAGGTCTGCCTGATCGCGCTCCACTTCCTCCTCGGGAACTTCCTGCTCGAGACGCTGGGCAAGTGCCTCGAGGCAGATGGTCGGCTTCAGGCGAGCGGCGTCTTCTTCGTTGATGGCCTCGAGCTGCTCGCGAATTGAGGCAAAGAGGTCGTCGAGCGATTCCTCGCCCTCGAGGTTCTCGCGGATCCATGCATCGCTCGGAAGCCTCATGGACGAGTAGCCCGTGTACTCGCGAAGCACCGCGCGGGCGTTCATCTCAACCTCCTCGTCGGTGACGTAGGCAAGTGGGATGGTGGCCTCAAGCGGCTCGTAGGAGCTGAGCGTGTATCGGTAGCGGCCGTCACGAAAGGCGGGCGTGCGCTTTTTGGGCATGGGACCTCCTGTGAATCTCGGGCCTTGGGGCCCCGTTCGTAGTAGGGTACCCATTATTCGACGATGGCTATGATGGCTGACAAGCCGGGCATTCGGCGGTGTGTGCGTGTTGAGCTTGGCGGGAGCGTGGGAGGGCTAATGGCGCGAGACGAGATGGGCGGCATCGCCGAGGAGGGCGAGCTCTTTCGCACGCATATCGGTGGGTCCGCACTTACTGAGGGCGTCATGATGCGGGGCAAGCTGAGTTGGGCCACCGCGGTGCGCATGCCAGACGGTAGCATCCATCTCGAGGAGCACGAGCTTGCCAACCCCGACGCCAAGGCCTCGTGGAAGCGGCTTCCCATCGTACGCGGCTGCGTTGCCTTCGTCGAGTCCATGGTGCTGTCGTTTCGGGCGATGTTCGTTGCCGCGGACAAGGCGTACGACGACGAGGGCGAGACCTTTGACAGCAGAGTGGCCTCGGGCGTCGCGTCATGGGGCTCGCGCGAGCGCGTTCCGGGCGAACGAGCGGCTGCGCTGGCCTCGGGCATCTCGTTGACGGAGGCGGCACCCGCCCCTTCCGTCTCTGCGGCGCCTGCCGTGCCCCCAGTACCGGTCACGGGGGCGTCGGTGGCTGACGCGCCGGCGCATCCCGATGAAGAGGTGGTTGCCATGTCCTCGGCTCAGTCCTCGGACGGCGAGGGCATGCCCCCGCTCTACATGTTGGGCTCGGCGCTCGTGGGCACGCTTTTGGGCATTGTCTTGTTCGTCGCGGTGCCCGTGGCGGTGGCCAATCTCATCGTGGGCAGCTATACCACCGACAACTCGGTGCTTTGGAACCTCGTGGAGGCTGTGCTTCGCGTGACTATCCTCATCGTCTACATGCTGGCCTTGGGCAGGACGCACGAGATGGCCCGTGTCTTTGGCTATCACGGCGCGGAGCACCTCACCATTCACTGCTTCGAGCACGGGCTGCCGCTCACGCCCCAGAACGCCGCCAAGTTCTCGCGACTCCACGTTCGCTGCGGCACGGCCTTCCTCATCATGACGATGCTCGTCGCCATCGTGGTGAACACGATGGTGCCGGTTGCCTCTCTCGCGGATTCTCTGGGTGCCGAGGGAATTGCCCGAGCCGGCATCGTGCTCTTGTCGAGGCTCGTGCTGCTGCCGCTCGTTGCCGGCGTGTCGTACGAGGTAACGGTGAGGTGGGCGGGGTCTCATCCGGATAATCCCCTGGTGCGCGTCGTGTTGTGGCCGGGCCTCAAGATGCAGCTGATTACCACGCGCGTTCCCGACGAGGGGATGCTCGAGTGCGCGGTGGCCGCCCTGACGTGCGTTCGCGACCGCGAGGTGGCCGCCGGCATATCCGCGGGGGAGAGCTGCTGCCAATAGGCTGGCCGTCTGCGTGCGGATTCCTGCACCTGGGTTGCCGAGAACTTCGAGTCCCCCGCCGTGGGGGCGTGACGCTCTACGACCTCACGCAGCCCGCTGCGTAGACGCTAGGGTTCGGCGCGCTCCTCCTCGTCCACGGGACCGTCCTGTGGCTTGACGCCAAAGAGCTGGTTGAGGGCCTCGCTGATGCTTGCCCCGGCGTCGGCAAGGCCCTTTGAGAGCGACTCTCCCACGAGCGAGCCCACGATGGTCTCGACGGCCTCGCGGATGTCTGGCTCGATGCTGGCGTAGGCGCGCGCAACGCGAAGGTATGAGCCGGGCGCGCCCTCGGTGAGCTCGCCCATCGTGGCACCTCCCTCGCCGAGCGCATGAAACAGTGCTTCCGTGAGCCTGCGCCGAAATTCGGCGTCCTTGCCGTCGATGACGGCCGAGAAGACCTGCCCAAAGTTCCTGGCGCGCTCGTCGATGGCGTTTCTGCGAACGAAGCGGTTGCCCAGCACCTGCCAGTTCATGGCGCTGTGCTGCATTACGGCTGAGGTGGCGGAGGCAACGATTATGCGCGGGCCGGGCAGCTCCATCAGCTGCCCTACTACGCAAAACTCCGGAACGTAGCGATGGGTGCGCTCCTCGATTGCCGCGAGCGTGTCCTCGCCCACGACGCCTTCGATGAAGCCGGGCCCATCCATGCACCAAACGTCCCGAATGCGCCTCCGTGTGCCCCAGCCCGACATCGCCGCAGCGTAGACGGCCAGATTGCCGCCCTTGGAGTGCCCTCCCACGCGCAGGGGCCCACGCACGTGGCGCCGTGTCTGCTCGAGGTAGTCCAGAGCGAGTCGCTGGGAGGCTATGACCGAGTAGGTCATGGCAAAGTCCTCTTGCCACCCGGCGAACGTGTCGTCCGTGCCCCGGTAGGCCACGAACGCGCTGCCGTCTCCCAGGCGTATGCACAGGGCGGAGAACTGCTCGACGGCCTCCTCGTCCAGATGTTCCACGTAGCGAAGCAGCTGGGCGTCCTTGAAGCGCCTCGATGCCGCCATGCGCTCGAGCACCTGGGGCGTGAGTGGCGAAACGACGCCTCCGGGTGCGCCGCCCGACGGATCGCCGGCGTGCTGCTCGGCGAACCTTCGCGCCGCGGTGGCCACGTTCACGGCCCTTCCCTGGCCGGGTGCTGGCACTACCCCGTTGAGGTGTAGGTATGAGAGTTGGCAGAGCACGAGGGCGTCAACCTCGTTGAACGGGTCTTGCTCCAGGGTCAGGTCTCCTCGCCAGTCGAGGTAATCCAGTATGGTGGCCATCGCGCCTCCTGCCGTCGGTTCCTATAGGTGTTCCCCGCACGGACGGTTTCCAACCCAGCGCCTGGGACGTTGCCTCGCCCTCGATGCCTGCGCGGCCTCGCGCGGGCATCGAGGGCTGTGCCAGCGCGGGGCTGGCTGTGGGCTCGGTGCCGGTACTGCATCTGGTGGCAAAGTCGCCTCTGGTGCGAGTTCCGCCGCGGGTTCGGGCCGACGGGCCGCCCGTCCGTGATGGGCGTATGGAATTGGCTGCATGGTGGTACCATTTGTAGGCTCAGATACCTTTGGGTGGTCACCGGGGCCCTCGCACCGTCTGTGCCTCGCCCGCCAGCTACGCAAGGAGCATCATGCGCGACAAACTGGAAAAGCTCATCGCTGCCTACGAGGAGCTCGAGAAGAAGCTCGGCGACCCTTCGGTCATGTCGGACCAGAAGGAATACACGCGCCTTGCCAAGGAGCACTCCAGCCAGGCTGCGCTCGTGGCGGCAGCGCGCGAGTACCTCCAGGCACTCGATGACATTGGCGCCGCCAAGGAGATGCTGCACGAGGCGACGGATGCCGACGAGAAGGAGATGCTCCAGGCAGACATCTCGGAGAACGAGTCCAAGCTGCCCAAGCTTGAGGAAGACATCAAGTTCATGCTCATCCCCGGCGACCCCAACGACGACAAGGACACCATCGTCGAGATTCGTGCCGGTGTGGGCGGCGACGAGGCGGCCATCTTCGCGGGCGATCTCTACAAGATGTACCAGAACTTCGCCGAGTCCAAGGGCTGGAAGACCGAGCTGCTCTCCAGCAGCCCCTCCGAGGCCGGCGGCTTCAAGACCATCGAGTTCAAGGTGCTGGGCGACCGCGTCTACTCCATCATGAAGTACGAGAGTGGCGTTCATCGCGTGCAGCGCATCCCCAAGACGGAGAGCCAGGGCCGCATCCAGACCTCCACGGCCACGGTGGCGGTGCTGCCCGAGGCCGACGAGATCGACATCAAGATCGACCCGTCCGACCTGCGCATCGACACCTACTGCGCGAGCGGCCCCGGCGGCCAGTGCGTCAACACCACGTACTCCGCCGTGCGCATCACGCACCTGCCCACCAACACCGTGGTGCAGTCCCAGGACCAGCGCAGCCAGATTCAGAACCGCGAGGTCTGCATGCAGATGCTGCGCGCCCGCCTGTATGAGGCCGAGCTCGAGCGCCAGCAGGCCGAGCAGGGTGCCGAGCGCCTGAGCCAGATTGGTCACGGCAACCGCTCGGAGAAGATTCGCACCTACAACCAGCCGCAGGACCGCGTGACCGACCACCGCATCGGGTTCAACGGCACCTACAACGGCGTGCTTCTGGGCGACGGCCTCGGCCAGGTCATCGACGCCCTTGCCGCGGCCGACCGCGCCGAGAAGCTTGCGAAGGCAGTCTAGGATTCTTCTCGTGAACTCGTGAGCCCGCTGGCCCAGGCGCCGGCGGGCTTTTTCTTGCCCCAGGGAGGGCCCATGGCTGAAGAGAACGTTTGGACTATCAAGCGCTGCCTCGACTGGACGCGCGGCTATCTCGAGCGTAAGGGCGACGAGCACGCGCGCCTTTCTGCCGAGTGGCTGCTCACGGCCGCCACGGGCAAGGACCGCACGGGCCTCTACATGGCCTTTGGCGACGAGCTCACCAAGCCCGAGCTCGACCGCATGCACGGCTACATCGAGCGTCGCGCTGCGGGGGAGCCCCTGCAGTACATCACGGGCCGCACGGCGTTTCGCTTCATCGACGTGCTCTGCAAACCCGGCGTTCTCATTCCGAGGCCGGAGACGGAGCTGTTGGTGGACGCGGCGCTTCAGGGCGTCGACGCCGCCAGCGCCATGGATGCGCCTCGCGTACTGGAGGTGGGTTGCGGCACGGGATGCGTCGCCTGCGCCATCGCGAGCGAGCGGCCCGATACGCAGGTAACGGCAACGGACATCTCGCCTGACGCCGTCTCGCTTGCGCGGGAGAACCGTGACGCGCTTGGTCTCGCGAATGCGGTCGACATCGTCGAGTGCGACCTTGTCTCCGGCGTATCGACCGAGCTCATGGGAACGTTTGCAGTTCTCGTGTCAAACCCTCCGTACATTCCCGATGACGTCATGCGTGCCCTGCCAACCGAGGTCGCGAACTTCGAGCCCCACCTCGCCCTTGCCGGCGGCGCCGATGGCCTGGACTTCTTCCGCCGCCTCCTTGACGTTGCGCCCAAGGCGCTCGTGCCGGGTGGCATGCTGGCGGTTGAGCTGCACGAGGACGCGCTCGACGATGCCGCCACGCTTGCCCGGGCACAGGGCTGCTGGAAGAGCGTCGAGGTTCGCCAGGACCTCACGCGCAGGCCCCGCTTTCTCGTCGCTGTCCTCGAGGGGGAGTTGCCGACCAAGGCGCCAAGGCATGAGCCGGAGGGTCGCATCGTCGCCTGTGAGCAGGAGAGTCCCACACCCGGGGTCCTCACCGATGCCGAGCGCGTGCTGCGTGCCGGTGGCGTCGTCGTGATGCCCACGGACTCCGTCTATGGAATCGGCGCCGCCGCAACGCCCGGCAATCCCGGGCACACGCGCATCTTCGACATCAAGCGGCGCGACCTCGCCCAGACCCTGCCTCTGCTGGTGGCTGATCCCTCCGAGCTCGACCGCCTTGCCGCGGACGTGCCTGCCTGGGCCCGATCGCTCGCTGAGAGGCTCTGGCCCGGCGCGCTTACGCTGGTGGTTCGTGCGAGCGATGCGGTTCCCGAGGACTACCGTCGCGCAAACGGGACGGTGGCCCTGCGCGTGCCAGACTCTACGCTCGTTCGCGCTCTCGCGCGCGAGGTGGGCCCCCTTGCGGTCACGAGCGCCAACACGCATGGCATGCCTTCGCCTGCCACGTCCGATGACATCGAGCGTCGCATCGCGGAGGCGGCCGACCTTACCCTTGCCGCCGGGCCAACCCCCGACGGCGCGGCCTCGACCATCGTCGACGCCACGGGCGCGGAGCCGCGCATCGTTCGTGAGGGGGCCATTCCGGCAGATGTCATCATGACGCTCGCCGCCATTTAGCGGCGCCCTTCCTCGTCTTCGCGCCGGGGTTGTGCAAAAGGTCTGCGGCGTCATGCGAGTGAATCGCTTTATCCCAACGTTGCGCAAGTCTTGCGGAGGGCAAGGTGTTCGGGTGCGTTACGCTACCTCCTGACAAGTGGGGGATAGCGCGCCCGCGCGCATTCGAGAGAGGGAGACGCCCATGCGTATCGCCATTGCCTCAGACCAGGGAGGCTTCTGCCAGAAAGACCTTATTATCGACTTCGTTCGCGGTCTCGGCCATGAGGTCGAGGACTTTGGCCCCGCGGATGCCGGCCGCGTCGACTATCCGGACTTCGCCTCGCCCGTTGCCCACGCCGTCTCCGAGGGCAGGGCAGACCGCGGCATTCTGATCTGTGGCACGGGCATCGGCATGGCCCTCACGGCCGACAAGGTGCCGGGCGTCCGCGCGGCACCGATCAACCGTCCGGACTTTGCGAGGCTGTTCCGCCAGCACAACGACGGTAACGTCATCGGTCTGTCTGGCCGCTTCGTGGCGCCGATGGACAACTGCGAGCTCGTTCGCATCTTCCTGGAGACGGACTTCGACGGCGGCAGGCACTGCCAGCGCGTCGAGAAGATCATGCGTGAGGACGCTCGCTAGCATTCCAGGCGCGATGAGGGGCCGGGCGCTTGCCCGGCCCCTCATCTATTTTGGTGTTGCGGGCCCCGGGGAGCGCAGTCCTCGGGGCCCGTTTGCGAGTTGAGAAATACATCCAAGATACAGTTTAGGTATGAAAACGATTATTGAGTTGCCGTCTACGGACGAGAGCGACCCGCTCACCCTGCACCTACGCGAACTAGGGCACAAGTTAGCTTAATCTAGCAGATTACAAACGATGCGAATTGAGCCGAAAGTGGTGTTGACCGCCCAATAATGAGGTGTAAACTACGTCCGGCTTTTGGTGAGGGGGCCGAGCCATCGTGGGCATCACGATAGCTGTCATCACGGGCATTGGAATCGCCCTGTTTGGGTCGATTCCGGTCGTGTGGCTCCTCGAGCTTGGTCTCCGGCATGACGGTCGGGCAACCATCACGCGAGGCATGATTGGCGTCATCGTCTCCTTCATCACGAGCTCGGCTTTGCTCCTCGTGGCGTTCTTTGTGCTCGCCGACGCATTCTGCGCCTGCGGCATTGCCTTCGTCGCAACGCTGGTCATAGTGTGGTGTGCGGAGTCGACGCGGACATTTGTCTCGATGTCATAACTTCCAGCTCCCACGGGGCCAATTGCGTATGCAGCGAAAGCGGCTGGGTACCATGAGGGCTTGGAAGGGAGCAACATGGATCAACTAGTCGCACAGCTGCCAAGCATGGTCAACGAGCTCATCGGCGAGTTCGTGTCCCATCCCGTCGCGGGCGACCTGAGCACCTTTGGCATCTCTCAGTACACGTTCTGGATGTTCGTCTGCATCGCCATCCTCTGCGTGCTTCTCTTTGCCTTCGTCAAGGCGCAGTCCAAGAGCCTCGTTCCGCACGGCTTCTTCGTGAACGGCGTCGAGTTCGTCGTCGAGTACTTCCGCGACAACGTTCTTGGCGACACGGTTGGCAAGACGTGGAAGCAGCACTTCCCCTTCCTTGCCACTGTCTTCTTCTTCGTGCTCATCAACGACATCATGGGCCTCATCCCCGGCGCCAAGCCCGGCACCGGCTCCATCGCCGTCACCGCGGCAGTGGCCACGTGCTCGTTCGTCTACTTCATATATGTAGGCGTCAAGAACCGCGGTGCATGGGGCTACATCAAGAGCCTTGCTCCCAAGGGCGTTCCCTTCCCCGTGAACCTTGTCGCGTGGGTCATCGAGGTCTTCTCCACGATCCTTAGGCTCATCACCCTCGCCGTCCGTCTATTCTGCAACATGTTCGCCGGCCACGTGGTCATGGGCACTTTCGCCATCATGGCGTCCCTGTTCTTCACGCAGCTCGCCGCCGGCGTCAATGCGGCAACCCTCACCCAGGCAGGCATGTCTGTTGCCTGGGAGCTCATCATGATCGTCATCTACGCGGTGGAGATGCTCGTGGCCGTCGTTCAGGCCTACGTCTTCGCCCTGCTCTCCAGCGTCTACGTCCAACTCGCCGAGCAAGAGGAGTAGCGCGTCGCCCCGGCACCCGGGGCATGGTCTAGGTACCTTCGGGGCAAGGCGGCCCCGAGTACATAAGAGGAAACAGCCCATGGCAAAGGGGCTGGCCCGCACCAAGGGCGGGCACCGTCAAAGGAGGAATTGTGGCAAACATCGCTTACGCCATCGGCGTTCTCGCGGCTGCTCTGGGAATCGGCATGGCTGCGTATGGCTGCGCTACCGCTATGGCCCGTCAGCCCGAGGTCAAGGGCAACCTGTTCACGATCTTCATTCTTGCTTCCGCATTCGTCGAGGCCCTGGCCCTGATCGGCTTCGTTGTCGCCCTGATCGTCAAGTAACTTGGCTGGGGAATACGAAACCATGCTGGAGGCACGCATGAAGGTGAACAAGAGCATAGCCACACGGCTGACCGGCGCTGCGTCGGTCGCAGTGCTCGCCTCTGCGCTTTCGCCAACGGCGGCCCTCGCTGAGGAGACGGTGTCCGGCGTCGACCTGCTCATCCCCAAGATGGGCGAGTTCATTCCGGCTCTCATCGGCTTCGTGGTCATCTGGGTCGTGCTTGCCAAGTTTGCCTGGCCGCAGATTCTCGGAAACATGGAGAAGCGCGAGGCCAAGATTGCCGGCGACATCCAGGCCGCCGAGCACGATAGGGCCGAGGCCGCGGCGCAGCTCGAGGAATACAAGGCCAAGCTCGCCAGCGCCCGGCGCGACGCGGATGCCATCGTCGAGGAGGCGCGCAACAGCGCCCAGCAGGCCCAAGCCCGCATCGTCGATGACGCCACGAGGCAGGCTTCCGACATCATCGCCCGCGGGCGTGAGACCGTCGAGAGCGAGCGCCGCGCGGCCATGGTGGACCTCACCGGCTCCATCGCAGACCTCTCGGTGAACGCGGCGGAGAAGATCATCGATAAGAACCTCGACGCGGAGTCGCAGCGCAAGCTCGTGGAGAAGTATCTCGACGAGGTCGGTGGCTTCAATGCCCGCTAGTCGAATCGTCCGTCGCAAGGTCGAGATCTACGCTACCACGCTCTTTGAGTTTGCGAGCAGGGTGGGCACCGAGGCCCAAGCCCTCGACGCGCTCGAGCGTTTTGTTGAGAGCGTCTCCGAGGTGCGTTCGACGGTCCTTGTCTTGGCCGAGCTGGGCAAGGGGAATCTTCTTCCGGAGGTTGCGCGAGACTACGAGGCCTCCATCGAGAGCGGTCTGTTCGACGCCACCGAGGCTGGCCTCGTCGCCAAGACCCTCGACGCCGCCGAGCGTAACGAGCATCACGAGGCCCGCGTCCGCGACGACCTCAACAAGCTCGCCGCAACGATGACCGACGAGGTCATGCAGTTGCTTGGCGTCATCGGTACCGGCAGCGACCGAAGGCTTCTGCCCATGGTGCTTGCCAAGTACAAGTCCGTCGTCGACGTAAAGGCGGCGACCGTGCCCGTTGAGGTCACGACGGCCATGCCGCTCGACGAGGAACTCCGCGCGAGCATCATCCGCAAGATGACGTCGGAGCTGGGCAAGCCGGTCTACCTCATGGAGCACGTGGACCCCGCCATCATCGGCGGTCTGGTGCTCGAGATGGGCGACGAGCTTCGCGACGCGTCCATCCGCACGCAGCTCGAGAACATGCGACAGACACTTACGAACCCATCCGTCGGAGGTGACGGTAAATGACGGGAATGATTGATGCGTCCACGATCGCGGACGTGCTCAAGGAGCGGCTAGGCAACCTTACGGCCGCCGTTGACACGCGCGAGGTCTCGAACGTCGTCGAGATTGGCGATGGCATCGCCTACGTGCAGGGCCTGAAGAGCGCCATGGCTGGCGAGCTCCTCGAGTTCACGAGCTCCCTCACGGGAGAGCACGTGTACGGCCTTGCGCAGAATCTCGACTCCGACGAGGTGGGCGCCGTGCTGTTCGGCAACGTCGACGCCATCAAGGAAGGCGACGAGTGCCGCACTACGGGCCGCGTCATGGACATCCCGGTTGGTCGAGGCATGCTCGGGCGTGTCGTTGACCCGCTGGGCCAGCCCATCGACGGCAACGGCCCCATTGAGACGACCACCCGTCGTCCCATCGAGTTCAAGGCCCCTGGTATCATCGACCGTTCGCCGGTCAACGAGCCGGTACACACGGGCCTCATGGCCATCGACGCGATGATCCCCATCGGTCGCGGCCAACGCGAGCTCATCATCGGCGACCGCAAGACGGGCAAGACCGCCATCGCGATTGACGCCATCATCAACCAGAAGGACACCGACATGGTGTGCGTCTACGTGGCCATTGGCCAGAAGGCGTCCACTATCGCGGCCATCAAGCATACGCTCGAGGTCCACGGTGCCCTGGACCGCACGGTCATCGTCGCGGCTCCGGCCTCCTCGTCCGCGCCCATGCAGTTCATCGCCCCGATGGCGGGTGCCGCCATCGGCGAGTTCTTCATGTACAACGGCGCCGACGGCAAGCCCGCGAGCAAGGAGAACCCCGGCGGCCACGTCCTCTGCGTGTACGACGATCTCTCCAAGCAGGCGGTGGCCTATCGTCAGATGTCGCTTACGCTGCACCGTCCGCCCGGACGCGAGGCCTACCCTGGCGATATCTTCTACCTGCACTCTCGCCTGCTCGAGCGTGCCTGCAAGCTCAACGAGGAGATGGGCTCCGGCTCCCTCACGGCCCTGCCGATCATCGAGACGCAGGACGGAGACGTGTCGGCCTATATTCCCACCAACGTGATTTCGATCACCGATGGCCAGATCTATCTCCAGGGAGACCTGTTCTTCCAGGGTCAGCGCCCGGCCGTTGACGTGGGCATCTCAGTGTCCCGCGTGGGTGGCTCCGCGCAGGTGAAGGGCATGAAGCAGGTTGCCGGCAACCTGCGCCTGGACCTCGCTAACTACCGCGAGATGCAGAGCTTCGCCCAGTTTGGTAGCGACCTGGACGACGCTACGCGTCATCAGCTTGCCCGCGGCGCTCGCATGACCGAGCTCCTCAAGCAGGGCCGTTACGCCGCCCTTGACGTGGCCGACCAGATCGCCGTCATCTACGCGGGCAGCCATGGCTTCATGGACAGCCTCGCCGTGGACCAGATTCTTCCGTTCCGCGCCGGTCTCGTGCAGTACCTGCAGACCAGCTGCCACGACCTTCGCGAGAAGATGCGCGTGAGCAAGGTCAACGACGCCATGGCGAAGGAGCTCGAGGCCGCTATCACCGCCTATAAGGACCGCTTCGTGGCTGCCGCTGAGGCCGCCGCGGCGGAGTCCGAGAAGTAGGCGAGCGATGTCGAATCTCAGGGAGCTCAGCCGTCGCATAGACTCGATCGAGAGCACGAGGCAGATCACCCGCACCATGGAGATGGTCTCCACGGCGCGGGTGGGCGAGGCCCTTCAGCGCGCGAGCGATGCCGCCCCGTACAAGGACGCCATCAAGCGTATGCTGTCGGCCGTTGCCAGCTCGGACCCTCGTGCGGCCGACCAGCCGCTGCTTCAGAACCACAAGACGGAGGAAGGGGTGCTCTTCATCCTCATCGCCTCCGACCGTGGCCTTGCCGGCGGCTTCAACATCACGCTGCAGCGCAGCGTTGAGCGTCGTCTGCGGGAGCTTCGCGCCAAGGGCAAGCGTGCCGAGGTGATTACCTGCGGCACCAAGCCGACGGACTACTTCCGTTATCGTGGGATAGCGCCGGCGCTTTCCTTCACGGGAATCTCGGCCGAGCCGACGCATGACGAGGCAATGCAGGTCGCCTCGTACGTCATCGACGGCTACACGGCTGGAACCTTCGACCGCGTGGAGATCTGCTACAACCACGCCCGAAATCGTGTCCAGCAAGACGTCGTTGACGAGCAGCTCCTGCCGGTTGCCGACGAGGACAGGCAAATCGACATGACCATGCCTGCCGCCCCGCGTACGAAGACCAGCGTCGAGCGCGTTGAGGCCAAGGAGTATACGGAGTTCCGCTTCGATCCCTCGCCGGCCAAGGTGCTTGGCTACCTGATGCCCGCCTACATCCAGACGGTCATCTTCCACGCGCTGCTCGATTCCGCGGCTGCCGAGCATGGCGCTCGCCGTCGTGCCATGAAGGCGGCAACGGACAATGCAAACGAGGCCATCACCACGCTGAACCGCTCGTACAACCGCATCCGCCAGGGCTCCATCACCACGGAGCTCAATGAGATCATTGGCGGAGCGTCCGCATTGGAGGACAACTAATGGCTGAGAACACCACGCAGCCGACTGAGGCGACCCCGGCGGCCTCTCCCGCCAAGGTGCCCTACAAGCACGAGAGTGTCGGCTACGGCACCATCGTGCGCATCGTGGGCCCGGTCGTTGACGTCCGCTTCGATGGCTCCGTGCCGCCAATCTACACGGCGCTCACCGTCGAGGCCGACACCCCGGTCGGCCACCTAGAGAACATCCTGGAGGTCGAGAGCCAGCTGCCGGGCGGCGTTGTCCGTACGGTTGCCATGGCCTCCACCGATGGCCTGCAGCGCGGCATCAAGGTCCAGGACACCGGCGAGCCCATGATGATGCCCGTCGGTCCCCAGACCGTTGGCCGCGTCTGGAACGTGCTGGGCAAGCCCGTCGACGGCAAGCCTATGCCGGATGGCATGGAACTCTATCCGATTCACCGTCCCGCCCCGTCCTTCTCCGACCTCACCACCACCACCGAGGTCTTCGAGACGGGCATCAAGGCCATCGACCTGCTCGAGCCTTACATCCGCGGCGGCAAGACGGGCCTGTTTGGCGGCGCCGGCGTCGGTAAGACCGTTCTGATTCAGGAGCTCATCAACAACCTCGCCATGGAGCACAACGGCACCTCCGTCTTCACGGGCGTTGGCGAACGTACGCGTGAGGGCACCGACATGTATCTCGAGATGAGCGAGTCTGGTGTCATTGACAAGACCTGCCTGGTCTACGGTCAGATGAACGAGCCGCCTGGAGCCCGTATGCGCGTGGGCCTCGCCGGCCTCACCACCGCGGAGTACTTCCGCGACCAGGGCCAGGACGTGCTGCTGTTCATCGACAACATCTTCCGTTTCTCACAGGCTGGCTCCGAGGTTTCCGCCCTGCTCGGTCGCATGCCGTCCGCCGTTGGCTACCAGCCCACGCTGGCAACCGAGATGGGCGACCTGCAGGAGCGCATCACCTCCACCAAGGAGGGCTCGATTACCTCGGTCCAGGCCGTCTACGTGCCCGCGGACGACCTTACGGACCCGGCGCCTGCGACCACCTTCACGCACCTCGATGCCACCACGGTTCTTTCCCGCAGCATCGCGAGCCTTGGCCTGTACCCGGCCATCGACCCGCTTGCTTCCTCCTCCGACGCCCTCGACCCCTCGGTCGTTGGCGAGGAGCACTACCGCGTGGCCATGAAGGTCCAGGAGACGCTGCAGGAGTACTCCGACCTGCAGGACATCATCGCCATCCTGGGCGTCGACGAGCTTTCCGAGGAGCAGCGCCTCACGGTGTCCCGCGCCCGAAAGCTGCAGCAGTTCCTGTCACAGTCGTTCCACGTGGCCGAGCGCTTCACCGGCAACAAGGGCGTCTACATCAAGGTCGAGGACACGGTTCGCTCCTTTGCCGCCATCGTTGACGGCGAGTGCGACGACCTGCCCGAGCAGTGCTTCCGCTACGCCGGCACCATCGACGATGTGCGCGAGAAGGCTGCCAAGCTTGCCGGCGAGGCCAAGGCGGCGAAGTAGGCATGGATACGCTTACCTGCCAAATCGTCCGCCCCGACAAGCTCCTGTACGAGGGTGAGGCCACGAGCGTGGTCCTCGCCGCTCGTACGGGCGAGCTTGGCGTTTTCCCCAAGCACGGGGCCGAGGTGTGCGCCCTGGGCGACGGCGTGATGCGCATCAACCGCCCCGAGGGTACGGACGGCCCGCAGCAGCTTCGCGTGGTCATCATGGGCGGCTACGCAGAGGTTGCCAACGACGTCCTCATCGTTTTGGCAACCCATGCGCGCCGCATCGACGACATCGAGGTTGATGTGGTGAGCAAGACGAGGGGGGCTACGGAAGCCAAGCTCAACGCGCTTCCCGCAGACGATCATCGCCGTGCGTACTACGAGGAGAAGATTGCCTGGTGCGACCTTCTCGTGCGCGAAAGCGAGAAGGAAGCGGCTGGTGCGGGAGCCAGGTAGCACCATCGTCTACAATTAAATATTGGCATACCGTTGACGGGCGCCCTTCGGGGCGCCCGTCTGGCGCTGGACAGGATCCGGCTTGGAGGAGTACATGGACGTCATTAGGGTCGAGGGAGGCCTTCCCATCTCTGGCGAGGTTACGGTGGAGGGTGCAAAGAACTCGGCACTCAAGCTGATGGCCGCCACGATCATGGCCCCGGGCGTAACGACGCTCTACAACGTGCCCAACATCTCCGACGTGCACGTAATGGGTAAGGTGCTCAAGCGCCTTGGCGCCACCATTCAGGTCACTGACGAGCACACGCTCGTCATCGACACGTCCAATGTGGACAAGTGGGAGACCCCCTACGAGCTCGTTGCCAAGATGCGCGCCTCCACCGCCGTGCTCGGCCCGCTGCTCGCCCGCTTTGGCAAGGCCGTCGTGGCCATGCCGGGCGGCTGCAACATCGGAGCTCGCAAGATTGACCTGCACATCCTGGGTCTCGAGGCGCTTGGCGTCGACTTCCAGGTCACGCATGGCAACATACACGCCTCGGCGCCACACGGCGTTATCGGCACTTCGGTGACGCTCGAGTTTGCGAGCGTTGGCGCCACGGAGAACCTGATGATGGCCTCCGTGCACGCAAAGGGAACAACGACCATCGACAATGCGGCCCGTGAGCCCGAAATCGTGGACCTCGCCAACATGCTCAACGAGATGGGAGCCAAGATTCGCGGTGCCGGTTCGCCGCTCATCGAGATCGAGGGCGTGGGGGAGCTCCATCCGGTGGAGCACCGCGTCGTTGGTGACCGCATCGAGGCCGGCACGTTCCTCGTTGCCGGCGCCCTTGCCGGTGGTCCCGTGCGCGTGCGCGGCTTCAACCCCGATCACCTCGGGCTCGTGCTGAAGAAGTTCGAGCAGATGGGCGTGGGCATTCGTCGCGAGGAGGATGGCTGCACCGCATGGCGCGAGGCCAGGACTAAGGCGGTCGACATTCAGACGCTGCCGTATCCGGGCTTCCCCACGGACATGCAGGCGCAGGCCATGGCTCTGCTCTCCCTGTCCGAGGGCCAGTGCATCGTGACTGAGAACGTCTTTGAGAACCGTTTCATGTTCGCCGGCGAAATCGCGCGCATGGGCGCCGACATTCGCATCGAGGGCCATCATGCCATCGTGCGGGGCGTTGAGTCCCTGTCTGGCGCGCAGGTGAAGTCGCCCGAGCTTCGTGGCGGCGCATCGCTTGTTCTTGCGGGCCTGGTGGCAGAGGGCGAGACCACGGTCTCCAACATCTTCCATATCGAGCGCGGTTACGAGGGCTTCGTCAAGAAGCTCCGCGGCCTCGGCGCAGACGTCTCGCGCGTTACGGTTCCCGATGACGAGGCCGATGACTAGGAACCCGATGAGGGCATGGGCATCGCTGCCGTGCCAACTTGGCAGAGGAGGTTTGGTCCGATGAGGACGAAGAACGAGGGCCATGCGCTTACGAGCGCCGGTGAGGATTACCTCGAGGCCATCTATCGAATCATGTGCGAGCACCCTGGGGAGGACTCGGTGCGCTCCGTCGACGTCTCCGAGCAGCTTGGCGTTTCCAAGGCGAGCGTCAACAAGGCGCTGACCGCGCTCAAGGAGGGCGGCTTCGTGGAACAGACGCGCTATGGGCGCGTTGAGCTCACGGAGACCGGCCGCGTCTATGCTGCCGAGGTCTGGCGCCGCCATCGCATGCTTCGTGCCTTCCTCACGCAGGAGTTGGGCGTGGAGCGCGACGTTGCAAACGAGGAGGCCTGCCTCATGGAGCACGCCTTGTCTGCCGATACCACGAATCGTCTCATGGACTACCTCGGTCGCCAGGGCATTAAGGTCGACAGCGAGTAGTAGGGGCCCGGCTGGGCTTTCTATGTAAGACGCGGGCCCATGGGCTCACGGCGCTACCATGCATCACAGCAGTATGCGGGGGCCACCTGAGAAACTCCGGTTCCCGGTATCCCAATAGAACGGAGCATCGTGAAAGCTGTCATTCCCGCCGCTGGTCTCGGCACTCGCTTCCTACCCGCGACGAAGGCTACCCCCAAGGAGCTGCTTCCCGTTCTGGGAAAGCCCGTCATTCAGCGCGTGGTTGAAGAGGCCCTTGCCGTCGAGTCCGTCGACCGCGTGGTGATCGTCAACTCTCATGAGAAGCCGGGCATCGAGCATCACTTCTCTCGCGATCTGCCCCTCGAGCAGGAGCTCGAGCAGCGCGGCAAGCAAAGTCAGGCTGCTGCCGTCCGCGAGACGAGCGAGCTTCCGGTCTCCTTCGTGTATCAGGACGAGCCTCTTGGCCTGGGTCATGCCGTGCTCCAGGCGTCCTCGGCTGTGGGCCAGGACCACTTTCTTGTGCTGCTTGGCGACTACTACGTGCCGGGCATGGACATGTGCCGTCGCATGAAGGCCGTGTCCGACGAGCACAACGGTGCCTCTGTCATTGCCGTCGCGGCTGTGCCTGAGGATCAGGTGTCTCGTTACGGAATCATCGCGGGCGAGTGCGTCTCTGGCGAAGATGAGGAGCAGCCGGGTGCCGTATGGCGCGTCTCCGGTCTTGTTGAGAAGCCGGCTCCCGAGGATGCTCCCAGCCGTCTGTTCATCGTTGGCCGCTACCTGCTCTCTCCCCGCGTAATGGAGCTGCTTGCAACCCAGGCACCTGGCGCGGGCAATGAGATTCAGCTGACCGACGCCCTCGTGCGCCTGCTTGCCGATGAGGAGATGTATGCGCTCGTCGTTGATGCCGACGAGGGACGTGACACGGGTACGCCCGCAGCCTGGGCCGGCGTCAATGCCCGGGCCGCGCTTGAGGACCCGACGACGCGTGAAGCGTTTCTTGAGTCTCTCGGGTCTGTGCTGGATGAGATTCGCCAATAGGGTATGAGGTAATGGGCGGGGCCCACTACTGAACGTTGACAGGCGGCACCGTGGGACTGCGAAGTCCACGGTGCCGCCTTTGTTTTGAGAGGAATGAGCGCGATGAGCGTCATCAACTTCGCAGGGGACGCCTGGGTAAGCCGCGTCGACGAGGGCAATCCACGTGACAACATCCTCAGAATTGCTGCCGGGCTTGCTCGGACGGCAAGGGGTCGCGATGCCGGGGCCGGGGGCGCGATCTACGTGGGCTATGACACGCGTGGGCTGTCGTGCGAGCTGGCGCAGGAGGTGGCGGGCGTGATCGCCGGACAAGGCGTGCACGCTCGACTTTCGGAAACCTACTGTCCAACGGCGGCGGTATGCGGGGCCGTTCGAAATGACCCCGATGGCTTGGCGGCCCTCATGCTCACCGCAGACAGTCGCTCGGCCGACTATGTGGGCGCTCGTATTCGCATGGCCGACGGTTCTCCCGCGTCCTCTGCTGATGCAGACGAGTTGGAGGCGAACATCCCGGCTGAGACGCCTGTCGAGCGGGGAACATTTGAGCTTGCGGATATCGTGGGCCCTTTCAAGGCTGCGATCGCTTCGTTTATAGATGTGGAGGCGATACGCTCTGCCTCCCCGACCGTTGTGTGCGACGCCATGTATGGCGCCGGCCGCGGGCATGCCGCCGATGTTCTCGCGAAGGTCGGCGTGCAGGTCGTTGAAGTGCGCGGTGAGGGAGACCCCGACTTCGGTGGCATTCATCCTGAGGCCGCGGAGCCATGGATTGACGAATGCGAGCAGGCCGTTCCTGAGCATGGCGCGAGCTTCGGCATCTCCATCGACGGGGCTGCCGACAGGATTGCCCTCATCGACGAGCGGGGGAGGCCAGTGACGCCACACCTCATGCTCGCCCTCATCATGGAACATCTGGTTCGTGTTCGAGGCATTAGAGGGCGCATGGTGGCGCCCATCTTCGTGTCAACGGTTGTGCGCAGGCAGGCGGAGCGCCTTGGCATGCCCCTTACGGTAACCTCTGCCGGCTATCTTTGGCTAAGGGAGGAGATGGCTGCCGGTGACGTTGCCTGTGCCGGCGACGCGCTCGGTGGTATCTGCATCCCGGCGATTGACCTTGAGCGCGACGCCATTGCCGTCGCCGCGCTGCTATGCGAGATAGTGGCAAGGGCCAACAAGCCGCTCTCTCAACTGGTGAGCGAGCTGGACGCTGAGCTTGGCCATATGGAGTATGGAAGACGTGACGTACGCCTGGGCTCCGGGGCCGTGCAGGTTCTGAGGAACGCGCTCCCGGGGGTCAATCCGCCGGAGGTCGCAGGCATGCGACCGCGGGAGGTAAGCCATCCGGGCGGCGTGATGCTGAGGTTCGAAAACGGTTCTTGGCTGATGGTGAGGCCCTCGCGCTCGTTTTCCGTGGCTCGCGTGTACGCGGAGGCGCCAAGCCCCGCGGACCGGGACGCCTTGCTGGCGGCGGGCTCCGAGCTCGCATGCTCGCCGCTGGGGTAGGGCGGCTTGGCCGAGGGCGCGGCTGGCGGAAGAGCGGCGATTGGCGGCAACGGGGAATCCGGCGCGCGATGCCGCGTCGGGTCTGGGGCGGACGCCGGGTGCGCGGCGTCCGCTCCTTCCTTTGTGGTGGACGTGCATCGCACGTTCCCCTCGCGGCCCCCCCGGGGCCCCCGGCGCAAGATGTGTGCGTCCCG
>NZ_CAAKON010000016.1 GCF_901212655.1 Olsenella uli
TGTTGCGTGCCATGACGTTGTTTACGCCGGCGATGCGCGACATGGGCGGCAGGCCCCCGCAGGCGCTGTGCGGTCTCTCCCAATTGTAGTGGTCGATGAAGGCCTCCAGGGCGTCCGCCCTGGAGGCCTCGCTCTCCCAGGCCCGCACGTACTGCCACTCACGGGCCAGCGTCTGGTTCATGCGCTCGACCTTGCCGTTCTGCCAGGGGCTGTACGGCCTCGTGTACTTGTGCCTGACGCCCCCGGAGCTGAGGAACTCGTTGAAGAGGCGGCTGTGGTACGCGGGGCCGTTGTCGGTCATGACGCGCTCGACCGCGACGCCCATCCCCTCGAAGAAGCCGAGGCACCGGCCCATGAACGCCACGCAGGTCTCCTTCCTCTCGTCCGGGAGCAGCTCGGCGTAGGCGGCGCGGCTCCGGTCGTCGACGGCCACGTGCAGGCAGGCCGTGCCCGCCGAGGTGTGCCCGTGGTCGAGCTCGGAGGCGCCGCGGGCCCTCCAGCCCCCTCCGTCCGGTATCCGCGCGACCTTCTTCACGTCGACGTGCAGCAGCTCGCCGGGCCTCTCCCGCTCGTAGCGCACGCGGGTCACGGGGCCGCGCCTCCGGGGCTCGCCGGTCACGCGGTCCACGTCGGCGAGCCTCGGCAGGCCCGCCCTCGCGACGATCCGGGCGCAGGTTCGGGCCGGCACGCCCGTGACCGCCGAGAGGGCGTGCGGCGCGAGCAGCAGCGACGTGCGCGCCTCCACGACCCGGGCCTCGTCCTCCGGGGCGGTGAGCCGGCCGAGCCGCGCCGGCCTGCTGGGACGGTCCGACAGCGGCTCGCCCCGCCTCGCCCGCGCGACCCACTTGCTGGCGGTCTGCCTGCTCACGCCCATCTGCCGGGCCGCCTCGCCG